>JBLNBZ010000001.1:0-5095 GCA_050260355.1 Bacteroidota bacterium
ACTGCCGCGTGCCAAGCGCCAACAGCTCCTCGAGCGCGCCTTCATCCGACAGGATGTTGCGCGAGAGGAACGGAACCTTATGCTTGCCAAGGAACTCCTTAGTGCGCAAGCAGCTGGTTCAGCCGGGCTGCCAGAAGACCTTGACCGGCTCGTCGGGCGTTGTCGGTTTCGTGCTCATGCGCGCAGCCATAGCACCGCGCTGCGACCGGTTCAATCTCGCTCGCTGCGGCGTCGCTGCATAGCACGGCTGCGTATTCGGTTCCCCGTGGCGCGCGTGCACCAGGAGCGCGGAAGTGCAACGAGGTCCGCGGTCCGAGATGCACGTGAAGCCCGGTGCAGGCCTCATCAGCGTTGAGAGAAGCTCAAGGCTCGCCCTTTGCGACGTGAAAGCGGAAGCCTTTGCCGAGCAGCGCGCGGAGCGGCCAGGGAAGCAGCCGGCCAGCGCGGATCAGCCACAGGAGTCGCTGCGGGAATGCGATGAAAGACCGTCCGCGATCGAGTCCCTTCTTGATGCGCAGCGCAGCGGTCTCAGCCGATACGAGAAGCGGCAGCGCGCCGACGTGGTGAGCGACCTGCGCAGTCTTGATGTGCCCCGGATAGATCAACGATACCGAGATGTTATCGGCCATGAGCCATTCGCGCAGGGATTCGCCGTAGCCCATCAGGCCGGCCTTGCTGGCACTATAGGCCGGCGCGTCTGCGAGTGGCTGCAGAGCGGCGAGCGATCCGACTAGCGCAATGCGGCCGCTGCGCCGTGCGCGCATCATCGGCAAGGCTGCGGCAACGGTCAGCGCCGCGCCTTCCAGATTGGTGCGCAGCAGCCATGTGATCTCGTCAACGCTCTCTGCTGCGCCGTTTGCTCCGTTGCCGGTGAAGGCGCCAGCGTTAACAATAAGTAAATCAATTGGATTCTGTGCATCGAACGCGCGCATCCACGGCTCGAGAGCCCCGTGCTGCGTTACATCGATGCTGCCGACCTCCACGCGGGCGCCTTTGGCCCGGCAACGGGCAGCCACTGCCTCAAGTCGGTCACAATTGCGCCCTAGCAGCCCCAGCGCGCGGTCGGGAGCCGCGTAGAGCAGCGCCAGGGCTTCACCCAGTCCGGCGCTGGCACCTGTGATCACAACGGAGCGGACCAATTGTCCCATCCCATTTGCCATCTATAACATCCATTTAATACGGTTGTGCGTCCAGCTCGTGTGAACATCGCAGCCTCGCTGTGTCGCATGTTTACCTGGCATGGCCAGCCATAATCAGCCAGCAACATGTACGAGTGAGGTAAGGAATGGCGGACGCGACAATCAACGGCCGGGCGACGCAGGTCAAACCGGCTCCGGCAGGTTTGGTCCCCGGCCTCAAGCGATCGATGGTCCGAGCGGGCCTCAATCTCAGGACAGCCATCGGCACGGCCGCGCAGGCGCTGGCTGATGCCTGCGCCGATCGCCGGCCGCAGCAGTCTGTGCGGCGCGAGCGCGTGTCGCCGTCATCCAGCTTCGCCGATTCCTCCGAGTACAAGTTCATCGTCAAGCATCGCGAGCTGGGCCGTCTGTTCGGCATCGACGATCCCTTCTACAAGTGTCACGGCCTGCGTGAGGGTGCCGAGACCGAGATCGACGGCCGGCGCTACATCAATTTTGCGTCCTACGACTACCTCGGCCTCAACCAGCACCCGGCCGTGAAGGAGGCCGCGAAGTCGGCCATGGATCTTTACGGCACGTCCGTATCGGCGAGCCGCATTGTCGCCGGCGAGCGGCCGCTGCACGGCGAGCTGGAGAGGGCGCTTGCCGATTTCTACGGGGTCGAGAGCGCGATCGCATTCGTGAGCGGGCACGCCACAAACGTCTCGACCATCGGCACGTTGATGTCGTCGGACGATCTCGTCGTTTATGACGAGCTGTCCCACAACAGCGTGCTTGTCGGCGCCAAGCTGTCTCGCGCGACGGCGATTCCATTCCGTCACAACGACTTGGACGCGCTGGAGAGGATACTGGCGGAGCATCGCGGGCACCATGTACGCGCCCTCGTCGTCGTCGAAGGCCTCTACTCGATGGACGGCGACGTCGCCGACCTGCCGCGGCTGGTCGAGATCAAGGACAAGCACAGCGCCTGGTTGATGGTCGATGAGGCGCATTCTCTGGGCGTGCTGGGGCGCACCGGCCAGGGTGTCGCCGAGCATTTCGGCGTCGAGCCCAGCCGCGTCGACATCTGGATGGGCACGCTGAGCAAGACTCTGGCGAGCTGCGGCGGCTACATTGCCGGCAAGCAGGAGCTGATCGATGTCTTGAAGTACCAGGCGCCCGGCCTGGTCTACTCCGTCGGCTTGTCGCCTCCTCTTACGGCTGCTGCTTCAGCGGCGCTGGCTGTGTTGAGAGCCGAGCCGGAGCGGGTCGCCCGTGTCCAGGCCAACGGCAAGCTCTTCCTGTCGCTGGCCAAGTCGGCGGGACTGGACACCGCCACCAGCGAGGGGCACGCGATCGTTTCCGTCATCGTCGGCGACTCGATCAACGCGGCCAAGCTGGCACAGCGCATGCTCGAGCGCGGCATCAATGTGCTGCCCATCATCTACCCGGCAGTGCCCATGAAGGCGGCCCGACTCAGGTTCTTCATCACGTCGGAGCACACGCCGGCTCAGATCCGCACAGCGGCGCTGACCGTGCGGGAGGAGCTGGACGCCATACGCGGGAAGGTCAGGCAGGCCGCCTGAAGCATGGCTTGCCGCCCCGAGGTTGGGGGCAGACGACATCTCACCCTTTGCTCTTGAAGAAGGCCGCCAGCGTGCCGACGTCGCGTTTGGCGCCCTCCATGTCGTGCGCAATGCCCTGATAGAGGTCGGCAATCGCGTCATAGATGCGGCTTCCCTCGTCGCGGCCCGTGAAGTCTGCGATCTCCTGCATCTCAGCCACCCAGCGGTAGGCCTTCGGGAACATGTCGGGCACACTGCGTGTGAGATAGGTCAGGAGCTGCGGCTGACTCTCCGATAGCTCCTTGTAGAGCGCCTGCGCGGCTCCGCCCTTGGTGGCGGCCAGGATCGACACTGTCCCCAAGGCCGTCAGCCCCTTGGTGATGGCCGCATACGACATCTTGAGCGCGGAGGCAGCCCCTATGCCGCCGTCGACGACGCGCACGATGAGGCCATGCCGGCCCAGCATCTCGACCTTGTGCGCATGCTCGCCCGACACGTAGAAGACCGGGCCATTGTAGCCCTCGCGCGGCGGTCCGCCGATGATGCCGCCATCGACGAACGGCGCGCCGGTCCCGGCCACCACCGCGCCGATGCGTTGCGCGGTCGGCGGGCTCACTGCGTTGCAATCGACATAGACGGGCTTTTTGTCTGCCTTGCGCAGGACGGGCGCCAGCCGCTCCGCAAGGCCAAGCGCGTCCTTGGGCGGCAGGATCGACAGGATGATCTCCGCGCCGGCAATCTCGGCGTCGGTCGCGGTGCGCATGCCGGCCTTGGCGGCGCGCTCGGCGGTTGCAGGCGAGCGCCCCGCCAGAGATGTGACGACGTCGACGTTGTTCTGGACGAGCCGCGCGCCGACGGCGGCGCCCATGGCTCCAGGAGCGATGACAGCAATGAGCTTCTTCACGCGGGGCTCCACCAGTCTGTTGAGCGCGGTCTCACGCCACCTTAGCCGTCCGTGTGCCGCCAAGGCCAGCCCGCGCAGGAGTCCACCCGCTTGTCTCGAACTCAGGCCTGCGAGGAGATTGCGCCGCCGCGGGCGTGCCAAGCGGCGGCGGCCTGCCGGGATTCGCTTCGGGAGTTGCTATCCCATCCAATCCTGTGGCAGGCAAGCATCGGGGAGTGCGCTAGGAGACGTTAGATGGCGAAGGAGACTGCGGATAAGGGTCGGCCTGAGGCGGCAGGTGCTGGGGCGGGCGGGGCGCTGGCAGGGCTCAAAGTGATCGATCTGACCCGCGTGCTGGGCGGACCGTTTGCGACGCAGCTTCTGTCCGATCATGGCGCCGACGTCATCAAGCTCGAGCCGCCGCAGGGCGACGAGGTGCGGGACTGGGGCCCGCCCTTCAACGAGGGCGATGCCTCCTATTTCATCGGCATCAACCGCAACAAGCGCTCGGTCGGCCTCGATCTCGCCAAGCCCGAGGGGCGCGAGGTGCTGCTGAAGCTCCTTCCCGGCGCGGACGTGCTGATCGAGAATTTCAAGCCGGGAGCGATGGAGGGCTGGGGCATCGGCTACGATGTGCTGAAGCGCAAGTTCCCCAAGTTAATCTATTGCAAGATCTCGGGCTTTGGTGCCGAGGGACCGCTCGGCGGCTTCCCGGGGTACGACGCCATCGTCGGCGCCATGGCCGGCCACTACAGCGTCAACGGCTCCCCTGAGTCCGGCCCCATGCGCATCGGCCTCCCGGTGGTCGACATCTCCACCGGCCTTTATTCGGTGATCGCCATTCTGATGGCGATCTACGAGCGCGCCCGGTCGGGCGAGGGCCAGTTCATCGATATGGCACTTTACGACAGCGCCATGAGCCTGATGCATCCGCACTTCGCCAACTACTTCCTGTCGGGCAAGGTCCCGGGCCTCACCGGGAACACGCATGGCAACCTGGCGCCCTATGGCATGTTCAAGACGCGCACCTGCCGCGTCATGATCGGCGCCGGCAACAACCGCGCGTTCAAGCGCGTGTGCGAGGAGCTGGGCGTGCCCGAGCTTGCCGACGATCCGCGCTTCAAGACCAACGGCGATCGCATCGTCAACCGCGAGGCGCTCAACGCCATCATCTCGGACAAGCTCGCCACCGTCGACGGCATGGAGTTCGCGCTGAAGCTGCTGAAGGCCGGGCTGCCGTGCGGCCCGGTGCTGGACACGGGCCAGGTGCTGTCGCATCCGCACGCCGCCGCGCGCGGCATGGTGGTGCAGCACGGTTGGTACAAGGGCACCGGCACGCCGATCAAGCTGTCACGCACGCCGGGGGGCGTGAAGTCGCCGCCGCCGCGGTTCTCGCAGCACACGCGCGAGGTGCTGAAGGAGCATGGGTTCGACGACGCCGCGATCGAGAAGCTGCTGGCGGCCGGCGTGCTGGTGGAGAAGCGCCGGGTTTAACGCCGGGGTCTGCTGCGTCTTCGACGAGTCTTGTG
>JBLNBZ010000002.1:0-7114 GCA_050260355.1 Bacteroidota bacterium
CAATGCCACGAAGCGCCCTGACATGGTTTCTCGCCGCGATGCTGCTCGGCCTGATCCTGCTGACCAACGGCTGCGCGACGGTGCAGACCCGAGATCCGGTAGCGGTACACCGCGACAGCAACGTGGCCGTCGCCCTGTTCGCTGAGCCCTGCTCGAGCGCGAAGGTGCTGCGGTTCATCCCGGCCGAGATCGTAGCCGACTTCCGCTCCGCCTCAGTGCTGTGGCAGGGCAAGACGCTGGACGCATGCTGGTCGGCGATCGACGACGGCTCGCTGATCGTGGACGAGACGGGCGACTCGGGCTTCATCCCGGTCAAGGGGCAGAGGAAGTTGTGACCATGAAGACCGAGATCACCTCCGAGGCGGTCAAGGCCGCCCCTCCGATTACGATCATGGGGCTCGCGCACCTGAGCAACTGGACGATCAACGATGTCGTGATGGTGCTCACCGGCATCTATGTCGTGGCCCAGCTTTCATACCTGCTGTGGAAGTGGCGCCGTGAGTCTCGCAGCAAATGAACAGCCGCATTGTCGTCGCGGCGCTCTCCCTGAGCGCGGCGGGCTTCGTCGGAATCGCCTTGCAAGAGGGCTATACCGACGTGGCCGTGGTGCCGGTCAAGGGCGACGTCCCGACGCTCGGCTTCGGCACGACCGAGGGCGTGAAGATGGGCGACCGGACAACCCCGCCGAAGGCGCTGGCTCGCGCGCTGACCGACCTCTCGAAGTATGAGGGCGCGCTGAAGCGGTGCGTGACGGTGCCGCTGCATCAGTCCGAGTACGACGCCTACGCCTCGCTGGCCTACAACATCGGCCCGACGGCGTTCTGCAATTCGACGCTGGTGAAGCGGCTCAATGCTGGCGACTACTCCGGCGCGTGCGCGGAGATCAGCCGGTGGGACAAGTTCAAGGGCAAGCCGCTTCCGGGGCTCACGAAGCGCCGGGCGCAGGAGCGGGCGATGTGCGAGGGGCGGTAATGGCGAGGATTCTGCAAGGCATTGGCGTCCTAGTGATCGGCGTGGCGGTGATCGTGTCGGCGCTTTACGCCTTCGGCGCGTGGTTGTTCGCGCAGGTGCATTGACGTGCTCCCCATAACTGCCTACGCCGCCGCAGGCGCCGCCGTGGTCATCCTCGGCCTCGGCGCCGCGGTGAAGGTGCAGACCGATCGCCTGGACACCTGCAAGGCCGCTCATGCCGCATTCGTGGCCCAGGTGAAGGCGGCGGGCGAGGCCGCCGAAGCCGCGGCCAAGGCCAAAGAGGCGGCAGACCGCAAGACCAAGGAGAGAGCCGATGCGACTCACAAGCGTGAGCTGGATCGCCTGCACGCTGCTTACGTCAGCATGCGCGACTCCCGTACCAGTACCGGCCTTGTGCCCCCCGCCGGCGCCGGCTCCAGAAGTCCTGAAGTCGCCTGCTACAAGCGGGCCGACCTTGATCGAGCGTTACGAGCGTTTGATTCAGGAGTTGCAGGACTCCTTGAAGCAGGAGATTCCGCGATAGCGGGACTCAATACCGCCCGGCAGTGGGCGAGTGAACGATAAAAAGAGGTGAGCGTGAACGAGAAGAAGGAGAGCGGGTATTTCCCGCTGCCGCAGCGCAAGTTTTGCGTGTCGCCGAATCACAGCTTCCCGACGGCGCTTTATATCCCGCCGGGGCAGGGCTACCGCCACGTATGCCCCGAGTGCGGGCATGAGACGGTTGCGTATGGCTCAATGGTCAGCCTCGGAGAGTTCGTGTGCTGACCCCGAACGACATCCCGGCGCCGTGCCACATGCGCCCGGCACCCGTTGCGCGCTTGCCGAATGACCATGCGCCCGCAGTCTCGGTGATGCCCGAGTTCCAGTACACGGCACCCGCCGAATCCCTGGACGCCCACGGCGCCCATCTGTGGGAGGAGGCGGTCGAGGTATGAAAGCGAAAAAGCGCCCCAAGGCCGGCACGTCCAAGGCTGAAGCCGCCAAGCGCCGCGCGCTGTTCGTCGAGGCGTATATCGCCAATGGCGGGAACGCGACGCAGGCTGCGATTACGGCCGGGTACAGTGAGAAATCGGCGCGCAGGATAGGCACGCGCCTGTCCACGGATGTCCACATCAGCGCCGAGATTGAAACCCGCCGCGCGCAAGCCATTGCGCAGGCAGAAGAAAGCACTGGACTGACGATACGCGGCGTGCTGAAAGAGCTCGCCGGCATCGTGCATAGCGACCTGCGCGGCGCGTTCAATTCGGAGTCCGGCGCGTTGCTGGCCCCGAAGGATTGGCCGGACAGCGTTGCTCGCTCAATCGCGTCGGTCAAGGTTGTTGAGATGGCTGGTGGCATGGCGATTGGTGGCGAGGCCGGCGCATCTCACGTCCCGATGTACACGAAGGAAGTGAAGCTGTGGGACAAGAATAGCGCCATCGACAAGGCCATGAAGTATCTCGGCCTGTACGAGAAGGACAACGAGCAGAAGCCCGCAGCGGCCGTGCTGATGCCGGGCGTGCGAACCGTCAAGTTCGAGCCGATCAAGGGGCGGAGCAAAACCGCCAGCGCGTAAGCCATGACCGAAACGGTTGTGGTCGACGAGGAGCGTTACAACTACTCGTACCTGCAGGACATGCTCGCGGCGCTGGAAACGGCGTCGATGAAGCAGGCGATCGAGTATTACGGCTGGGTCGAAGAAGGCGGTAAGAACGCCCACATGGGCGACGACTGGCTGTATGCCGAGCTCGGGCGCTGCGACCTGTTCTACCTGCTGGTGCGGCTGCTCAAGCGCGAGGACGCGGTACACCCGTGGCTGTATGCCCGGTGCCGAGAGGTCGAGAGGTCACCCGACGATCACCTGGATCTGTGGTCGCGGGAGCACTACAAGTCCACGATCATCACCTTCGCGCTGACGATTCAGGACATCCTGCGCGACCCCGAGGTGACGGTCGGCATCTTCTCGCACACGCGACCGATCGCAAAGGCGTTTCTGCGCCAGATCAAGCGCGAGTTCGAGTCGAACGAGACGCTGAAGGCGCTCTACCCGGGCGTGCTGTGGCAGAACCCGAAGACCGAGGCGCCGAAGTGGTCCGAGGACGAAGGCATCATCGTCCGGCGCAAGAGCAACCCGAAAGAGGCGACGGTCGAAGCCTGGGGGCTCGTGGACGGGCAGCCGACGTCCAAGCACTTCCGTGAGCTGATCTACGACGACGTGGTGACGCGCGAATCGGTCAACACGCCCGACATGATCCAGAAGACGACCGAAGCCCTCGAGCTTTCCTACTCGCTGGGCAGTGACGGCGGGGTGCGTCGGTTCGTCGGCACGCGGTACCACTTCAACGACACGTACCGCACCGTGATGGAGCGGGGCACGGCCAAGCCGCGCATTTACCCGGCGACCGTCGACGGCGAGGTGACGGGCGAGCCGGTCTTGCTGGACCGCGAGACGCTGGTCAAGAAGCGTCGCGACATGGGCGTTTACACCTTTGGATGCCAGATGATGCAGAACCCACGGGCCGATGCGACGCAAGGCTTTCGGCGTGAGTGGCTGCAGTACTGGACGCCGGACAAGGGTGCGGGACTCAACAAGTATCTGCTGGTGGATCCCGCCAACTCGAAGAAGGCGAGCGCCGATTACACCGCGATCTGGGTGGTGGGACTCGGCCCCGACGAGAACTTCTATGTGCTGGACATCGTGCGCGACCGGCTGAATCTCACCGAGCGCACGGCGCGCGTCATTGCGCTGCATCGCAAGTGGAAGCCGATCGAGACGCGCTACGAGGAATACGGGCTGCAGGCCGACATCGAGCACATCCAGGGCGAGATGGACCGGCTGAAGTACCGCTTCAAGATCACGAAGGTCGGCGGTCGCGTGCGGAAAGAGGAGCGCATCAAGCGCCTCATCCCGCTGTTCGAGGCGAATCGCATCATCCTGCCGCATTCGCTGCACATCACGACGGCCGACGGCGAGACGAAGGACATGGTTCACGAGTTCGTCGAGCAGGAATACATGGCGTTCCCGGTGCCCGTGCATGACGACATGCTGGACGACCTGGCGCGCATTGCCGAGCCCGAACTGACGCTGCAATGGCCGGCGAAGGAAGACCCGATGCCCGAAATCACACCCTATGCCCCGCTCGACAACGGCATGGGCCTCTAAGGACAGCATGGACGCCATCTACAACGATCAGACCGTCGGCGCGATGCCCGAGGAGCAGTCGCCCGAGGAACTGGCGCAACTGCAACGGCTGGCGCGGCTGGACGCGCTCGGCCAAGCGCTCACGGCGAAGCGCAAGGCCGCGATCAACGGCCGCGCGCAGTCCGGCATCGAGCAGGTGTGGCTCGAGGACGAGGACGCCTATGACGGTATCGACGACGCGAACCGCCACCAGGAAGCGAGCGGGCGGGTGCGGTTCAACAAGCCGTCTTCGACTTCCGGCACGCTGGTCGAGGCGCCGAAGCCGGACGTCACGCGCTCGGTCATCCTGCCGAACATCACCGGCCCTTACGTGGATATCTGGGCGGCGAGCATTTCGGACATGCTGCTGCCCTCGGACGACTGGCCGTTCGGGCTGGATCCGACGCCGATGCCCGAGCTCGTGTCGATGGTCGAGCAACTGGAGCAGATGGCGCCGGATCAGCCGGTGCAGATTCCCGGGCAGCAGCTCACGGCCGCCGCGGAAGCCGTCAAGCGCGCGACCGCGGAGATGGACAAGGCCAAGAAGTGCGCCGAGAAGGCCGAGACGCGCATCAAGGACTGGCTCACCGAATGCCAGTGGCACGGCGAAGTGCGACGCATGCTGGACGATGCCGCGCGCATCGGCACCGGCGTGCTGAAAGGGCCGTTCCCGGTCAAGCGCAAGCAGAACGTCTGGAAGAAGCGCGAGGACGGCGTGCAGGAACTCATCGTCAACGAGGAGATCAAGCCCGCTTCGCGCCGCATCGACCCGTGGAACTGCTACCCGGACCCGTCCTGCGGCGAGGACATCCACAACGGCTCGTATTTCTGGGAGCGCGACGACATCACCTGCAAGACCCTGCAGGATCTCCGCGGCACCCCGGACTACATCGACAGCCAGATCGAAGCCTGCCTTCAGGAAGGGCCGATCAAGGCGATCGCCCCGGCCGAGCAGCGCAAGGCCGAGACGCGCGTCAGCGAAGATACCCCGTTCGAGGTGTGGTACTACACCGGGGCGGTGGAGCGCGAAGACCTGGAGGCTGCCGGCTGTGATTGCAGCGAGATCGACGGCAAGTACGTGGCGATTCCCGCCATCCTGACGATGGTCAACGACCGCGTGATCCGGGCCTCGCTCAACCCGCTGGACAACGGCAAGTTCCCCTACGACTTCATGGTGTGCCGCAAGCGCGCCGGCATGCCGTGGGGGCAAGGGATTGCAAGGCAGATCCGGCCCTCGCAGCGCATTATCACCGCCTGCACCCGAGCCCTGATGGAGAACGCCGGGCTTTCTGCAAGGCCGATGCTCGCCGTGCTGCGCAAGGTGCTCGAGCCGGTCGACGGGAACTGGAACCTGTACGGCGGCAAGGTGTTCACGGTCAAGGCTGATGCGGACGTCGCCGAGGCGAAGCACGCGATACAGGCCATCACGATCGACAGCCGGCAGGTGGAGCTGCTCAACATCATTCAGTTCGCGCTGAAGATGGCCGAGGACATCACCGGCATGCCTCTGATTCTTCAGGGTCAGCAGGGGAAAGCCCCGGACACCGTGGGCGGGCTGCAAATCCTCAATCAGAACGCATCGACGACCCGCCGGCGTGTCGCGCGCATGTTCGACTACAGCGTGATCGAGCCGCACGTCACCCGGTACTACGAGTGGCTGCAGCAGTACGGCGAGGACGAGGAAGAAAAGGGGCTGTTCGTGGTGGACGCCCGGGCCTCGACGGTGTTGGTCGAGCGCGACATCCAGAGCCAGGAGCTCGCTCAGATGGGCGGACTGGTGACGAATCCGGTGTTCGGAAAAGACCCGAAGAAGTGGATCAACGAGGCGCTGCGCGCCCGCCGCATCGACCCGGAGAAGCTGGACTACGACGACGAGGAGTGGAAGCAGATCGTCGAGAACATGGCGAAGGGGCCGCAGGATCCGCGTCTCGCCGTGGCGCAGTTCAAGGCGCAGGTCGACGAGCGGCTGAAGCAGATGGACCTTGCCTTCGAGCAACAGGAAAACGCCAAGGACCGCGCGCTCGAGATGTGGCAGACGCAGGTCGATCAGGCGGTGGCGCAGGCCGGCGATCTCGCCGAGCTCAAGCGCACACTCGCCGACACCAGCATGAAACTGCGGACGCAGTTGCAGCTCTCGCGTGAGAGCGGCGCCCGGCAGATGATGAAGCCGCCGACGGAGCCGGCGGGCAGGGCTCAACCTGGGCGCGCTTTCCAGCAGTAGTTTCGCCCGCCTGCCAAGTGTAGGCCGGGCATCCGGCAGCGTTATGCGCTGCCAGCCTTTCAACGGAGAAGAAGATGACGATTCTCGTGGAGAAGCACGAGCGTGATTGCACCTGCTCGTACTGCCGCGTCGGCGACCCCGGGCACATTCATTACGGGCTGAATATCCCGCCCGCATGGAACAAGTGGAATGCGTGGTACGTCATCAAGTGGGCGCCGCGCAGGTATATCCGCTGGACGAACTCGTGGCTGCGGGTGTTCGCATGACCCTCGACGAAGCGATGAAACGCATCGAGGAGCTATGTGCTCGGGACGATGTGGACTTGATGCGGCTGCAAGGCGTTGGCCCGAAGTCTGTGAAGGCGATACGTGAGGCCGCGCAGGTCTTGGCGCGGGCGACGGGCGCCCTTAAGCGCATCGAAGAACTCGAGCGCAGGGTGAAGAAATTGGAGGCGCGGCCGGAGCATGTGCATCACCACTATCCGCCGCCGCATCCGGTGCCGCTCATCGGGCATCCGTCATGGCCGGCGCTGCTCGAGCCGTGGTGCTCTTGACAGCATCGGCGGCCGGCGTCCTAGGCTCGGAGCCGGACTGATGAACCACAAGCGCAAGCGGTCGAAGCGCCAGGTGCGCTGCACGATATGCACCAAATACTCATGGCGCGGAAACTCCAAGGGGCGCCGGCCGATACGCGACCTGCGCGCCATGGGGCTCGCGCCCGGGAAGTTGGACTGATGTACACCAAAGCCGACTGCCAGTATT
>JBLNBZ010000003.1:0-32894 GCA_050260355.1 Bacteroidota bacterium
GTGGTCTTGCCGCAGCCGCTTTCGCCGACCAGGCCCAACGTCTGGTTTGAACCGAGCGCGAAGCTCACGGACTTGACGGCCACCACAGCGTCGCGGCGCGCCAGGAACGGCAGCAATCCGCCGCCACCGAAGCGCACGGCGAGATCCTGAACCTCGAGCAGAGGTGCATCGACCTGCGGATTTGTCGGCCGGAGCGTTGTCATTGCAGGGGATGAAAGTAGCGGACGGTTCCTCCCCTGGCAGCGGTTGTGTCCTGCGGCATGTGTTGGCGACACTGATCCGTCGTGCGGGAGCAGCGCGGCGCGAAGGGACAGCCCTGAGGTAGCCGGCGCAGATCGGGCGGCTGGCCCGGGATGCTCGGCAGCTCGCCATCGGCCGCGTCGGAGCCGAGCCGGGTCGCCAAAAGCGCGGCTGTATAGGGATGGGCCGGGCGATCGAAGATGCGCTCGATTGACCCTTGCTCGACGATGTAGCCGGCGTACATGACGGCGACGCGGTCGCAGAGCTGCGCCACGACACCGAGATCGTGCGTGATAAGGATCATGCCGACGCCGGTCTCCTCGCGCAGACGCTCCAGCAGCGCCAGGTATTGAGCCTGGATCGTGACATCGAGAGCTGTTGTGGGCTCATCGGCGATCAGGACAGACGGAACGCAGGCGATGGCGATGGCACCGACAACGCGTTGACGCATTCCCCCGGACAACTCGTGCGGATAGGAACGCAGGCGCCGGCTCGCATGCGGGATGTTGACCTTCTGCAGTAGAGACAGAGCTTCAGCCGCAAGCCTGTTCTTCTCGACGATAGAATGTGCGGCCAGCGTTTCCGAGACCTGCGCGCCGATCCGGAACAGAGGGTTGAGCGACGCCATCGGGTCCTGCGGGATCAAGGCGATCTTTGCGCCGCGGATGGCACACATGTCGCGCTCACCGCGCTTGAGAATGTTCTCCCCATCCAAGACGACCTCGCCGCTTTCGATGCGGCCGGCGTGAGGAAGCAATCGGATGAGCGACAGGCCGAGCGCGGTTTTCCCCGAGCCGGACTCGCCGACCACGCCAAGCGTCTCTCCTGCCTTCAGCTCGAAGCTGACATCGCGAACCGGATAGAGCGTGCCGCTGCGCGAGGCGTATCGCGTCGTGAGGCGGCGCACAGACAACACAGGAGCACGCGTAATCTGGTCCACTTACAGGCCCTTCAGGTTCGGGTCGAGGTGGCGGCGTAGCCAGTCGCCGAGGATGTTGGCGGCGCACACGACGAGTACGATCGCCAAACCCGGAAAGACCGTCAGCCACCACTTGTTGCTCATCAGGCCGTCCCGGCCATCGGCGAGCATCAGCCCCCACGCCGGATGCGGTGCCGGCACGCCGAGGCCAAGAAACGACAGCGCGGCCTCGGCCAGGATAACGCTGCCAATCAGCAGAGTGGCCAGAACAATCACGCTATTCATGACGTTCGGCAGGAGATGCACGCACATGATGCGGAGAGGCGAGGATCCTGCCGTGATCGCGAGCTTGATGAAATCGCGCTCGCGCAGCGAGAGCACCTCGCCCCGCACGATGCGGGCATAGCGTGTCCAATAGACGAGCGTCAGCACAATGATGATGTTAGTCGCGCTCGGCGCCCGCAGTGCGCCGATGAAGATCGCGAAGCTGACGGTTGGTAAGGCGAGCCAGGCGTCGGCCACACGCATTACGGCTTGGTCGATGAGCCCGCCGAAATAGCCCGATACCAACCCAAGGCTCGTGCCGATGATTCCCGAGACGATGACGGCCACAAAGGACACGTACAGGGCCACGGACGCGCCGTGCACGATGCGACTGAAGAGATCCCGGCCCAGATGGTCGGTGCCAAGCAGAAAGAGGCGGCCTCGTGCCTCGGTGAGCGGCGGCAAGTTGCGGGCCAGAAAGTCCGTCTTCAGCGGGTCGTAGGGGGCAATCAGGTTCGGCACCAGTGCACACAGGACCAGCACTGCCATGATCAGCAGCGCCACCAGGGGTCCACCGCCGAGGGCCGACCATGGACGCAGCGCCCGCTCAGGCGTTGAGGGTGACGCGCGGATCGATGATTCCGTAGAGGACATCCACCACCAGATTGAACAGAATGACGAGCGCGCCGACGAACAGAACGATCCCCTGCGCTACAGGGAAGTCGCGCAGCGAGATGCTTTCATAAAGAAGCAGCCCGAGGCCGGGCCAGTTGAAGACGGCTTCGACCGCGATCGAGGCGTTGAGGATGAGGGCGAGATTGATGCCCGCCAGCGTCACGATCGGGATGAGGCTGTTGCGCAGTGCGTGGACAGTGACGATGCGCCATTCCGAAAGTCCTTTGGCTCGCGCAAAGCGGATATACCCGGTCCCAAGCACATCGAGCATGGCGGAGCGGGTGATGCGCAGATGCGAGGCGATGAAATAGCCGGACAGGGCGATCGCCGGCAAAATGACCGACGTGACGCCGCCGATGCCACCGGACGGCAGCCAGCGCAGCGTAATGCTGAAAAGGAGAATCAGCACCAGTCCGAGCCAGAAGCCCGGCACGGCCATCGCGAACATCGCCAAGAGGTTGCCGAAGCGGTCGGCCAGACCGCCCGGCCGGATTGCCGTGTAGATGCCGAGCGGGATGCCAACGGCGAGGGAGAGAAGAAACGTCGCCGTGATGAGCCAAAGCGTTGCCGGCAGCCGGCGCACGATCAGATCGAGGACCGGCACTTTGTAATAGAGAGAGACGCCAAGATCCCCCCGCAGCAAGCTTGTGACGTACATGACGAACTGCTGCGGCAGGGGGCGATCCAGGCCGAGTTCGGTCCTGAGCCGCGCGATGTCGGCCTGGGTTGCGTCGACGCCCGCCATCAGAGCGGCCGGATCGCCGGCCGCGCGCGTGAACAGGAAGATGGTCGTTGTCAGCAGCAGTAGCGAAAGCAGCGCATATCCCATCCTGCGGAAAAGAATGCGATGCAATGAGGTCATGCCGCGCTCAGGTGAGTTCGCTCAGCTCGTAGAGCTGCATTTGGGTGCAGCCCTGGAAGGGGAACACCGGCACCTTAACGCGCGGTCCGCTCGCCGTCGGATGCGAGAACTGGAAGAACGGCGCATCGAGGACCTGCTCGTAGACTGCCTGCTGCATTTCGATCAGCAGCTGCTTGCGCTTTTCGACGTTGAGTTCCACGACCTGGGCCTCGAACAGCTTATCGATCTCCGGGACCGCAAGGTAGTTCCACACACCTTTGCTGTAGACGTGGCGTGCAAGCCGCGTCGACGCGTTGCCGGTGGCGCCATCAAAACACACACCTAAGCCGTCGAGCGACTTTGCCGCATATTTCTCGAAGAAGACGGCTCGCTCCATCTTCTGCATCTCGACCTTGATGCCGATCTCGGCGAGCATACTCTGAATGGCCTCGCCGAGCCGAAAGTAGGGAGCCATCGGCGAGATCTTGCCGCCGTCGAATCCGTTCGGATAGCCAGCCTGCTTCAGCAGCTCCTTGGCGCGGGCGATATCGACCTTGGGTACGGGCGCTCGCCAGGCGAACTCCATCTCCGGAGGAACAAGTGATGCGGCCGGCCGGGAGGCGCCGTTGGTATCGATGTCCGACAGGGCCTGCCTGTCGATGGCCAGGGTCACCGCCTCGCGCACCTCGCGCTTCGACCATGGCGAACCGGCCTTGGCGGCGTCGAAGAACTTGATGAAGAAGATCGTTGTCAGCAGCTGCTCATGGACAGTCACGCCAGGCATCTTCTTGGCAGCCAGCGTCAGCTCGCCGAGTACGCCCCAGGCGATGTCGAGCTCGCCGCTGTTGACCTGTGCCAGAGCTTGGGAGGCGTTGCTCACGGCACGCAGCACCATGCGTTCGACTTTTGCCTTGCTGCCATGGTAGCCGTCAAAGCGCGTGAACGTGAATTCGCGGCCGGCATCGGCCTTCTCGAACTTGTACGGACCCGCCCCCACCGGGGCTGCCAGAAAGCCCTCGGCCCCCACCCTTTCGTAATAGCGCTTCGGCACGATCCACCCGAACGCGGAGGCCGTGGTGCCCGTCATAGTCGGATAGTCGGGCCAAGCCTCCTTGAGCTTGACGACCACCGTGTTGGCGTTGGGCGTCTCGATGCTGGCAATGCGGCTCTTGAACTGCTGGGATTCGACGCCCGTGTAGCGCTCGAGCGAAAACTTGACGTCCTCAGCCGTGAGCGTGTCCCCGTTGTGAAATTTCACGTCCGGCTTGAGCTCGTAAGTGAACTCGGTCATGCCGTCATTCTGCTTGACGGCCTCGGCGAGGCTCGGCGCCGGCGCTTTCTCGTTGGACCGCACCAACGCATCGTGCAGTGCGTAGAGGATCGAAAAATAGGTGTTGCTCGCTGTGCTCGTTGGATCGAAGTAACGCGGCGTCAGAGAGAACGGGACCCCGATCCGCAACACGCTTCCGAGCTGTCCCTGCGAACGGACGGGGATGGCGTCAAGGCCGATCAACGAACCCGCCATCAGTCCGCCGCCGGCCGCCAGCAGGCCGCGGCGCGTCACCAGCCCCATGCCGTTGCCTGCGTCGAGGACCACCCCGTCCCTCTCGTCAGCCATAACGTTCCTCCTCGCCATATGCGTTGTTTTGTGGCCGCCCGTCTGGCACAAGTGCGGCTTCACCCCGCTTAACCACGCTGAAACCTCGCTCGGCGGAGGTCAACCGAGCATTGCGCCGCTTGACTGATTTTCATATACGTGAAGGGCGCTGACGGAACGGCACTATGCAACTAGTCAAATCGGCGGTCCGCGTTCTCGAGATCTTCGAGCTGTTCGACAAGCTGAAGCGGCCCCTGGGAACGGCCGAAATCGCGCGCAATCTTCAATTTCCGCTGTCCAGCTCCTCGATGCTGCTGCGCTCGCTTGTCGAGCTCGGGTTTCTGTCGTGCGATCCCCGCAGCCGGCTCTACTTTCCGACGCTGCGGATCTCGCTTCTCGGCGAGGCGATTGCGGATCTCATACCCAGGACGCAGAAGGTCCGTGATCTGATGCGGCGTGTGCACCAGCAGACGCAGGAGATTACCATTCTCGGCACGCGTAACGGGCTCAATCTTCAGTACATCGATATCATGCAGGACGAGCGCGGCCAGAGGCTCACGCACCGCTCAGGCTCACTGCGGCCGCTGTTTCGTGCAGCAGGGGGGGTTGCCATCCTGTCTACCTACTCGGATGACTTCGTCGGCCAGCTGGTGCGCCACTACAACGCCCAGCAGCCGATGGGTGCCAAGCTAGTGAGAATACAGCGCCTGCTGAAGACGATCGAGACGACGCGCAAGGAAGGTTACGCGATGGTGGTGAACCAGCTGAAGCTCGGGCACGGCTCGATCGCCATGGCGCTGCCGGCCGAGCCTGCAGACCACCGTCCGTTGGTCGTCAGCGTGAGCGCGCCGGTGACGCGCCTGCGCAAAAGGCGCGAGCTCATCGTGAACGCAATGCGGGCCGCCATCGCGGCCTCGCAGAAGCGCAACTTTCAAGATGTGGATCAATTGTTGTGACCGGAGTCCCGCGAGCTCCTCCAAAATTGCGTAAGGTCGATCATCCCACGGAGGCGACGGACGATGATGAAAGATCGAAATTCGGCTGGAAGTAGATCGTCGGCATTCTGCGAGAGCGTTTCAATATAGTTCATAGCCAGGCGCCTGATCGCCTACGGTGGCCATGCTCGATCTCCGACAGCTCCGCTATTTCTTTCAGGTGGCCGAGACGGGCAGCTTTTCGCGTGCCGCGGCGGCTCTTTCAATCGCGCAGTCGGCATTGAGCCGGCAAATCCGCAAGCTGGAGAACGACCTCGGAATGCCGTTGCTTTACCGGCATGGCCGCGGCGTCACGCTGACGGCCGAGGGCGACAAACTTCTGGCTGACGCGAAGCCTCTGCTTGCCCGCCTCGAGCAGATCAAGCAGGAATTGCGGGCCGGCCGCAAGGCCGTGCGGGGTGCGGTCAAGATGGGGCTTCCGCCCTCGATCAGCTCCGTGCTGAGCGCGCCGTTGTTGCAGGAGTTTCGAGCAAACTACCCGGATGCGTCTCTCAGGATCATCGACGGCTTCAGCGTCCACATCCATGAATGGCTGGTGTCGGGACGGCTGGATTTCGCCATCTACTACGCGGAGGGCAATAACTCGAGCCTGCACACGGAGCCGCTGATAGCCGAGAACTTGTATCTTTTCGGTCCAAATAAGAGGCAGGGCCCGTTCGCGCGCGGCCGCCGCATGACGATTTCTTTTCATGAACTTGCCAACTTGCCGCTCGTCCTGCCCGCGGCGCAACACGGGCTGCGGCGTCGGATCGATCGCGCGGCGGCGCGCAAGCGTATGAAGCTGCGCATCGAGATCGAGCTTGATGCCGTCGCGGCACTCAAGGATATGGTGCAGAGCGGCGGCGGTTACTCGATCATGAACTATGGTGGCATCGCCGCTGAGGTCGAGGCGGGCATGTTCAACGCGTGCAAGATCGTCAGCCCGACGATCGAGCATACGATGTGTCTCGCGACCTCGCCGCACCAAGCGATGACGGTGGCGACGAGGGAGGCGATCCGGCTCGCCCACCGCTCGATCCAAGCCTTGCTCGCCGCGCGCAAGCTGAGGGGACGTAGCCTCTCACGCTCTCTAGGTAAACCGTCCCGATCCCATTGAGCGGCGCGGTCAGGCTTTCGCCGATGCAGGCGCGCTCCGGCCGGTCTTCGGTGGAGAGCCTCCCTTGATCGATCCCCGCGAACGGGTGATGAGCCCTTCGGGCCGCCACATCACTACCGCCACGATGATCAGACCGTAGGCGATCAGGCGGTATTCGTTAGCAAAGCGCAAAAGCTCCGGGGTTCCAGACAGCAAAATGGCCGTAAGCACAGGCCCCCAGAGGGTCTGGATGCCGCCGGCGAGCAAGAACACTATATAGTTCAACGAGTAGAGGAAACCGAGTTGGCTCGGTGAAATGATCAGCACATAGTGCGCGGAAAGCGCGCCGCCGAGCGCGATCAGCGCCGAGCCGATGCCGAATGTGACCAGGCGCACGTTCCGCAGCGAGATTCCGGTCGACGCAGCAGCAACGATGTCGTCGCGGATGGCGCGCGCACCAAGCCCGATACGCGATTTGTCGACGCGCCAGGAGATGAAGATCGAGAGCGCAGCGGCAAGAAGGACCGACGTCGTGGTCGTGTAGAGCGGAATGCCGGAGAAGCCATTGGCGCCCCCGACATATTTGATGTTGAACGCGGCGATGCTGAGCGCTTCGCCGACAGCGAGCGTTGCGATCTTGAGGACGAAGTCCTTCATCTTCAGCGTGACAAGCGCGACGATGCAACCGGTGACGGCGCCGACGATAGTCGCGGCGGCTAAGGCCGGAATAAGCGGCCAGTCGTGATTTGTCGTCAAAACGGCAGAGACGTAGCCGCCGACGCCTGCAAATGCCGCGGTCGCCATCGAGAGCGCGCCCGACAGGGCCGTGATGTAGAGCCCGCAGATCAGAATCACGTTGACGGCGGCGAGCACGATCACGGGCTCCCAGAAACCGAAAGTCAGCATGACTTTTCCCTATGTGTTGTAGGAGCCGAAGATGCCGTTGGGGCGGAAGTAGAGAACCCCGATCAGTAGGGCGAAGGTAACGACGTCACGCATTCCGGACGACACGTAGCCCGTGATCAGAGCTTCGATGATCCCGAGCGCGATCGCGACGAGCACGACCCCCTCGAAGTATCGGTTGCCTGCCACCAGCAGGATGACGAAAGCTTTGAGGCCGTAGAGCAGGCCGACGAACGCCCAGGCGCTGCCGTAGAGAAGGCCGAGCGACACCGCGGCCACGCCTGCCATCAGCGAGGCGAACACCACGGTGATCAGCGAGATGAGGCTGACATTGACGCCGAACGCCGCCGCGACGTCCGGGCGCTCCGCAACCGCACGCGTCGCGCGGCCGTATTTCGTGCAGCGCACAAAATAGCTCGCGGTGATCAGCAGAACGGCGCAGGCAGAGAAGTTCGCCAGTTGACGCGCCGTAAGGCTCACTGGCCCGAGCGGAACGGACACGTTGGGAATGATCGGCGGATAGGGCACAGGGTCGGGGCCGGTGATGATGGCCATGCCGTTCTGCACCACGATCGAAACGCCGAGCGTCGCGAGCAGCGTCATCAGCATATTTCGACCATGGAGCGGTCGGATCACGACCCGCTCCAAAACGAGGCCGCCGAGGCCCGCGCCGATGGCGCCGGCGGCAAGGACGACGATGAGGTTGCCCGAGACGTGCGATGCGGCCCACAACCCCGAGAACATGCCGAGCATGAAAATCTCTGGATGTGCGAAATTCACCACCCGGAGCACGATGAACACGAGCGCGAAGCCGACCGCGACGACAGCATAAGTGCTGCCGATCACTGCGCCGTTCATGACCTGTTGGAGAAACATATCCATTGATGATCTGCTGTCACGCGGCCGGACTAGGTCGCACCCCCAAGAAAACTTCTTGCACGCGTTTCCTCGTCGAGATCTCGGCCGCCGGGCCGCTCTCGACGATCTGCCCGATCTCCAGGAGATAGGCCCACTGCGCGAGCGCGAGCGCCTGGCGCGCGTTCTGTTCAACCATCAGGACGCTTATGCCTTCCTGATTGATCCCGCGCACAAGATCGAAGATGTCACGCACCACCAGCGGTGCGAGACCGATCGAAGGCTCGTCCATGAGCAGCAGCCGTGGCTTCGAGACCAGCGCGCGGGCGATCGCCACCATCTGCTGCTCGCCGCCGCTCAGCGACGCCGCAAGCTGATTGCGTCGTTCCTTTAGTCGCGGGAACCGCTCGAACATCGCGGCGATGCCCTTCTCGACCTTGGTCTCATCGCTTTCGATGAAGGCGCCCATGCGTAGGTTTTCGAGAACGGTGAGGCTGCCCCAGAGCTGCCGCCCCTCCGGAACCCATGCAATTCCGAGCTGATGGATCTGGTGCGACTTCAGCCGCATCAGGTCGTGCTTGCCGTCGAATAGAATTCGTCCTGTCTGCGCGCGAACCAAGCCCAGCAGCGTCTTGATGATCGTGGTTTTACCGGCGCCGTTGGCGCCGAGAATGACGCGCATCTCGCCTGGCTGGAGCTCGAGCGAGACGTCGAAAACCGCCGGAATCGCACCGTAGGCGACCGACAGATCGGAGACCTTCAGCAGTGCGGCCATGCCTCGGCTCCCAGATAGGCTTCAATCACTTGCGGATCGGCGCGCACCTCGGCGGGCGCGCCTTCGGCGATCTTCTGCCCGAAGTTCAGGACGATCACCTTGTCCGATGCGGCCATCACCACATTCATGTTGTGCTCGATCAGCAGGATGGTGATGCGGCGCGCGGTCAAGTTGCTCATCAATTCGACGATGCTGTTCGCCTCGCGCGCGACCATCCCCTGCGTCGGCTCGTCGAGGATCAAGAGCTTGGGCTCGGTCGCGAGCGCGCGCGCAATTTCGAGCCGCTTCTGGTCGCCGTAAGGCAATTCCTTGGGAAAGGAGAGCCGCTTGTCGGCGATCCCGACAAGCTCGAGCATCTCCTCCGCCCGCTCTGCGCGGGCGCGCCGCTCGCGGCGTTCGCCCGGCAGCATCAGAAGCGTAGCCAGCACGCTGGAGGAAGTCCGGCACACGCGCCCGACCATGACGTTCTCGAGCGCATTGAGATTGGGAAACAATTGGACGTTCTGGAACGTCCGCGCCAGGCCAGCGCTGGCGAGACGATGCGGCTGCCAGCCGCTGACGTCGACCCCGTCGAAGACGACCTTGCCCCCATCGGGGCGGGTGACGCCCGAGATGAGGTTGAAAAGCGTCGTCTTTCCGGCGCCGTTCGGGCCGACGACCGAGGTCACGCGGTGGGTGATCGTGCTGAACGTCACGTCAGTCAACGCGACCAGCCCCCCGAATCGCTTCGTCAGGTTGGACACCGCAAGGATTGTGCTGTTTTTATCGCGCGCATCGCTCGCGGCGCTCATATCCCGTCCCCGGTCGTTGAACCGTCGGCTCGTCTGCTGTGAAATCAGATGGCGGTGTAGGTGGCGCGGCCCGTCATCTGCAGGATGGTCACGGTCGGCGTCATGTTCTCGCCCGTCGGCGGGTTTTTGAACGTGATGTGGGTGCCGATCGGCGTCGTGAAGTCGAGGGACCTCAGCGCGTCGTTGACCTTGTTGCGATCGGTGCCGTTGGCGCGCTTGATGGCCTCGACCACGCAGAAGACGGAATCATAGCCGTAGGACGAGTAGGTGGTGACTTCGAGCTTGAACCGCTTCGCGTAGCGGGCAAGCCAGTCGACGACGGGTCCCGAAGCGCTCTTATAATCACGGCCGGTCCACGTATAGCTGTCCTTGATGCCGCCGTTGGTCCCGTCCCAATAGAGCGGATCCTGGAAGTTTCCGTAGCCGGTGAGCAACGGCTTTTCGATGCTCATCGCGCGCAATTGTGAGGTGACCTTGATGCCGTCGCCGGTCGTGGAAGCGACATAGACCGCGTCCGGGTTTGCGCCCTTGATCGTCGTGATCTGTGCAGCGAAATCCTGGTCGCCGCCGTTGAACGCTTCGTACGCGACCAGCTCGTAGCCGAGCTTCTGCTGCGAACTCTTGCACACCTCGGCGTCCCCGGCTTGCGCGTCCTGTGTCTGATCGTAGATGACCGCGAGCCGCTTGATGCCATTGCGCTTGACGACTTTCTCGAGAAGGACAGGCGTCGCCGTGCCCGAGACCGGATTGACGCGATAGGCCCACTCCGACCAGCGCTTCACCGGGGCTCCGGCGGCGCCGACGACCGGTAGCTTGAGCTGCCCCGCGAGTGGCACCATCGGCACGTAGCCGACGGAATTCGCCGGTCCGATCTGCGCGACGAACGCCGCGTTCAGCGCATGCTGACGATAAAGCGTCACCGCCTGACGTGCGTCATTCGCCATGTCCTCCGTCGACAGTTCCAGCGTGTACCGCGTGCCCTTGGAATCGGCGAAACCGCCGACCGCATTGATCTCTTCGACGGCCATGAGCGCGCCGTCGCGGCAGCGCTGGCCGTAAGCGCTCGACGGCCCGGTCAAGGCTTCGACCTGCGCGATCTTCACCACCGCCGCCGCGCGCGCGACACCGATGATCGATGGAAAGGCCACAAAGCTGCTGCCGACCGCCGCCGCGCCTTTCATGAGGGTTCGCCGGCTCATTGAGGCACGATCGCTTCCGCCGGTCTTTCTCGTATCTTTCATTTCGGTCTCCCCTGGATCTGATTAATGTGGACTTTCATTTGACGCCACGAACGGCGCGCCGATCGTCGGGTCAGTCAATTCCGTCAAGCAGTGCGCTGCCGCCATGCGCGACGAAGGCCGCGGCGGCGAGATCACCAAATGCGATCTGGATGGCCAGATCGGCCTCGGAGTACGTGTTGCGCGCTTGCGAGGCCGTGACGATCTGCCCGAACATCTGTCCTTTCCAGAACAGCGGCGCAAACACGACCGAGCCCATCCGGGAGGTTTTCAAAATCTGCTGGAAGTCGTTGTGCTCGTCGGTGTTGGCGAGCAGCAGCGGCTTCTGATGCTTCACGACCCAGCCGGGGTGCCCGTGCCCGATCGGGATGCGCAGCCTGTGCTGTTCGGCCGGAAAGCCGTCTTCGGCGACGAGAACGTTCTCGCGGCGGGACGGGCTGATTAGGAAAATGCCCGAGATGGAGTAATGCCGTTCGCCTTCCTTCAATGCGCCGGGACGCAGATACGCGTCCTTGTCGCCGAGCAGTGCTTTGCTCGCGCCCGTGATCTTCAAAAGCGCGCTTTCGGCGTCTGGCGCGTCGATGGCGGCGCGCGAGGCGATGGTGAATGCATCCCAGGCCGTAGCACGGAACATGTTTGGGTCGCGGCTCATGTGAGTTCCTTGCCCTCATGACATCTTTGTCGGTGCAGGGACGGCGCGCGCAAAATACTCGGCAATGGCGCGCCGCGTCGTGATCCAGGCGCGCGGCTCGCGCGTAATGTGATCGAGCACGCGTTCGAATGCGCCGATACGTCCCGGGCGGCCGATGATCCGCATATGAACGCCGATCGAGAGCATTGTCGGCTCGCTGCGCGGCTCCCGCATCATCCAATTGAAGGAATCGATGGCATACGAGGCCCAGTCCGCCGGGGAGAGAGCCGGCGCGTTCCACATCTTCATGTCGTTGGTGTCGAGGGAATAGGGAACGACGACGATAGGCTTGCCGCTGCTGATGTCCCAGAACGGCTTGTCGCTGCTGTAGTCATCCATGTGATAGAGGAAGCCTTCTTCGGCCAGCAGGCGCCGTGTATTGCCGGTGTGGAGATAGCGCGAGAGCCAGCCGAGGGGCCGCTGCCCGACGCTCTTTTCGATCGACGAGATGGCCTTGCGGATGAAGGCGCGCTCGTCCGTCTCGCTGAAGCGATGCTGCGGGACCCAGCGCCACCCGTGCGCGCAGGCTTCGTGCCCGCCCGCCGCAATGGCTTTGGCGATATGCGGCGCGCGCTCGAGCGCGAGGCCCGCTGCGGTGAAGGTCGCCTTGATGCCGAAACGCTCGAGCAGGAACAGCACGCGCTGCGCCGCTGGGCCGGTGCCGTAAGCGTAGTTCGTTTCGTTGCTGTAATTGCGGAACTCGCCTTTGAGCACGACGCCAAGCTCATCGATCGGCTCCGGCGAGCGGTCGCCATCGGTGATGCGCAGTTCCGCTCCTTCTTCGACATTGACGACGAAGGAAACCGCGAGCTGCTTTCCATCAGGCCACGAGAAACTTGCCATCAGACGTGCTCCAGCGAGGGGGCGGGCAGCAACCGGCGATGCGCTCGCCGAGCGCGAGCAGCCAGTCGTCTTTGCCGAAAGGCGCGACGAGTTGAACGGACATCGGCAACGCATCGCCATCCGCAATTGGAAGCGCGAGCGCCGGCACGCCGGCGAGGTTGGCGAAGCTCGTGAAGCGCGCCGCGTTCGGCGCGCCGTGGCTGTTGAACGGAATGGCTTTGTGCGGCGTGGTCGGAGAAAGAATCGCGTGGCATCGCGCGAACTGCTTGGCGAGCCAGCGCCGCGCATCCTCCATCGCCTTATAGGCTTTGGCTATTCGTAGCGCTGGCTGGCGCTGGGCATAGGCCATGGCGTCGCGGAAGAGCGGAGAAAATCCCTCCGGGCTTTCCTTAAGCGCGGCTTCGTGCACTAGCGCCGCTTCGGCTTCGGTGATTAGGAGGCCGTCCCTGCGTGCGCGACCCGGGTCGAAGCCGCTGCCGCCGATCGTCACCAGCTCGATGTTTGATTTTTCCAGCAATGCCACGATCGTCTTGAAGCCGCGCGTTACTTCAGGCGCAGCCGCATCGCCAGGGTCTAGAATCCCGAGTGTCAAGCTATTGCCGAAATCAGTTCTTGGCTCTGCGACACTTTTCCACCCCAGCGGGCGATCGGCGATCGCTTGGAAAGCAAGCGCCGCATCAGCGACAGTGCGCGCCAGGACCCCCACATGGTCCAATGTCGGCGAGAGCTCTAACACGCCATCGGTATCGATCGCGCCGTGGCTCGGCTTGAAGCCGACGATCCCGCAATAGCTGGCGGGAATGCGCACGGATCCTAGTGTGTCGGTTCCAAGCGCCACGGTGCACAAGCCCGACGTGACCGCCGCCGCTGATCCGCCGGAGGAGCCACCGGGCGTATGATGGGGGCGCAGCGGATTGTAGCACCGCCCGTAGTGCGGGCTTTCAGTCGTCGAGCCGAAAGCCCCTTCGTCCATATTCAGCATGCCGACGACGACGGCGCCGGCCTTGCGCAACTTGTCGACGACCGGCGCATCCGCCGGTGCGACGTAGTCCTGATACGCCGCAATGGCGCCCGGTCTCGCCAAACCAGCGACGGCGATATTGTCCTTGATGCCGACCGGAATGCCGTCCAGCGAGCCGATAGGCGCACCACGCTTGTATCGATCGGTCGAAGCGCGCGCGGCGGCGCGGCCTCTTGCTTCATCGATACGGACATAGGCATTCAAGGTTGGGTTGCGCTCGGCGATGTCGGCCAGCAATGCCTCGTGAAGTTCGGTTGGCGTCAGTCGGCCTGCCGCGAAGTCCGCGTGCAGCGTCATCACGGTGCTATGCGGATTGGCGCTCATGCGCTTGTCGGGAACGGCTTGTGCCGTGCGTCGATCAGCCGAATCGGCTTCTGCCGCATGTCAACTTGGGTGAGGGCCGACAGCGAGCCCGCCGGGGTCAGTTCAATGACGACATCGATGCCCAGCTTCTGGCGCAGGGTATTGCGAATGCTCTCGGCCAACGCTGCGTCGGTCGTGTCACCATGGACTTCGACTGCCACTACAAGCGTGTCGCGATCTGTCTCATCGCGCTCCGCACGACAGATGTACTCTCCTGTGAGATCGGCGGAGACCGGCAGCATTGAGCCGACGGCGGTTGGAAACACGTTGATTCCGCGCAGCTTGACCATGTTGTCGCTGCGGCCGAGGAAGCCGTCGATGCGCCGCAAATTCAGCCCGAGCGAGGAGCGTCCGGCACGCCAGCGCGTCACGTCGTGCGTATTGAAGCGGATCATCGGGTAGATGTCGTCCTTGTAAAGGGTGGTCACGATCATGTCGCCCACTTCGCAGTCCTCGACGGGCGCGTGGGTGTCAATCTTACCGACTTCAAGTAACTGCGCGTCCTCCATGACATAAAGGCCGTCATGATCGGGGCCTTCGCTCGCGATCGTCCCGGTGTCCGCGACGCCGTACCAGTCGAAGATTTCACAGCCGCCCCAGGATTCGGAGAGCGCAGCACGATCTTCCTGCCCGATATGGCCGCAGATCATGCGTATCTTCACATCGCGCCCAGGAATAATGCCTGCCTCCTGCGCGACAGCGGCAAGCCGCTTGATGTAGTCGACAAACCCGACGATCACGGTCGCACCAAACGAGCGCATGAGCTCGACCTGACGCGCTGAACGCGTTTCGATGCCGGTTCCGGCGGGGATGAACGTGGCGCCGGTCCAGTGCGTAACAGCCTCGCGGATGTAGTGGCCGCCGTTGATTAGGCCGTGCCCGTAGACGGAATGGACGATATCGGTGTCGGCCATGCCGTGCAAACGGTAGGCACGCGCAAGGAGAAGGTTCTGCACCTCGCGACCGCGCGGACCGAACGGCACGATTTGCGGATTGCCGGTGGTGCCACTCGTCGTATGGATGATGATGGGTGGGCGCTCCGCTTCCGGATAGGCGTCACGGCCGTGAAAATCGCCGAACGGCGGCGCCCGTTCGATCGACGCCATGAGATCGGACTTATCGAAGACGGGCAGCCGCGGAAGATCGTCGAGACTTTGGATATCACCGGGCTGCGCGCCCGCGGCGCCCCACAGCCGCTGATAAAACGGAATGGTCCATGCGCGCGCGACGCAGCGGCGGAACATCGCGTTTTGCCGCCGGTGGAGTTCGTCGCGGCTGAGGTCACGGCCGTATGCGAGAAAGGCTTCGCCGATTGGAAACTCGGCAAGGAGTTCGGCCCCGTTCAGCGCCGCCATATAAGTTGCGCCCGCCATGTTACGTCTCGAAGAAGCGAAACCGCCCAGCATTCCGAGCGGCATCCGCGCTGTGTTCTGCTCTTCAAATGCGTCTCCGCTCCCGGTAACAACTCTTGCCTATAGCAAGAATGACCCATGCCATGTCGGCAAAACAGCTATACTTCTTTGAGCGCTTCAACCGAGCCGCGGAATGTTCCGCAAGCTGCTTGAATGTGCAAAACCGCTTGTTGAGGATTGATGCTCGAAGGCACTTTCGAATTTGGGCTTGGAAGGTCCCTTCGGACTTGGATGCGTGAGCAATGCACACACAGCCTCGCATGCCACAGATATACGCGCACTCTGTCGCTGGCGCGCCGCCGGAGGAATGGCAGAGCATGCGCTGTCACGCTCAGGCCGTGGCCGAGCTGGCAGCCGCACGTGCCGCGAAGTTCGGCGCCGGCGATCTGGGACGTATAGGCGGACTCCTGCACGACATCGGCAAATACTCGGAAGAGTTCCAGGCCCGGATCAAGGATCAGCATGGGCGCGTCGATCACTCGACCGCCGGCGCTCAGGTTGCCGCGCAGCTCTACCCGGCCACCGGCAGGCTGATCGCCTATATAATTGCCGGCCATCATGCCGGCCTTGCCAACGGCACCGGCGAGACCACTCGACGTGCGTCGCTTGAGAGGCGGCTTGCGGATAAGACCATCAAAAGGTTCGACGGCTGGCGGTTGGAGGTCGAAGTGCCGGAAGGCTGCGCGTCACCCCAACTCCAGTTCCATCCCAACCCTCAATCGGCGAGAGAGCGAGGAGGCTTCCGCGCAGCGTTCCTGACCCGACCTCGTCGAGGAATTTCGCCCGTTCTTTGCCGACCGCCTTGTGCTTTCGCTTATCAACCGACGGCAACTTGCCGCCCGCGACTTCCGCCGGCTCGACAACGGCGCCACGCTGCTGACCGAGGAGAGCCGCAAGGCGGTGCTTATCGCGTATCAGGAGAGGAAGCGCGACGAGATCCAGCATCCCTTCCTGGAAGAGAAGGTGACGGTGGGCCTGCTGTGGCACGTGCAGTCGCAGCTCCTGGCCCGGCATCTGCGCGGCGACCTCGACGCCTATCCGCCGTTCGTGTGGAGGTGAGAAGAACGCCATGATGCTGCTCACGTGCGGGCGCGGATTGAAACTGTTCCGCGACGCCGTGCGAATGGCGGAGCAGTCGTCGCCCGCTCACGTGCGGCGCGGATTGAAACAACGACGATGCAAGCCCACAGCGGCGTGAAGACGACCCGCCGCACAGCCAAAGCGCTATTTGGGCTGCGGGTAGCGCTGCTTCGAGTTTACCGACGTAGATCGCTCCCGACGGCCGCAATCTTCTTGCAGGCATCTAGAAACACCATGATGTCCGCGCTGAAGCTCAGCAGAGATACGCCTTTGCTGACGAGACGTCCGGCATAATTCGTATCAATCGTGGCGCCAACCGTCGTCATGATGTGCTTGCCGTTGCGTTTGGCTGCGGCCACGGCCCGTTCGAGGACGGAGGCCAGTCTCGGATGGTCATAGTTGGACGCTGGCACGCCAAGCGAAATAGATAGGTCCCAAGGCCCAACGAAGATCACGTCGACGCCTGGCAGCGCGAGCATGTCTTCCAGCTCGTCGACGGCAGATGCGTCTTCAAGCAGAGGAATGATCATGGTCTCGTTATTGGCCGCCTCAGCGAACGATGCCCAACTTGCCGGCGCATAGCCGGCGGCTCTAACGATCGGGCAAGCGCCGCGGTTGCCTTGGGGAGCATACTTGCCCGCACTTACGGCTGCCCGGCACGTCTCAAGTGAGGCGTGCGGAATGACAACGCCCCTTGCGCCCAAGTCGAGGACACGCCCTAACATTGAGGCGTCCATGTGAGGGATGCGCACGAAGGGCGTAATGCCGGCGGTTTCGGCAGCGCGCACAGCGTGGACCACCTCGGTGATGCCCGTGGGGCAATGCTCCATATCGACGGTCACGAAATCCATGCCCGCTGTGCCCATGGCTTCGATCAGCGCTGGATGAGCCGAGAAACTTTGCATGCCAGTGACGATCTGGCCATTGGCGAGCTTCTGTTTGAGCGCGATTGGGTTAGTTCGGTTGCCGCGTTGCATGCCTGCCTCGTCATTGTTCGAGATGGGCCGGCGCGGTCGGAATACCGCGCCGATCTAAAATCAGCGCACGAGTTGCGTAACCCGATGGAAGACGCCGCGGCCTGCTCCGGTAGCCTCTAACGTTGCGTCTGTCGTCATTTCAAGGCTGACGCCCGTGATCTCGGCAAGCATGATGGTGAAATGAGAAATGGGGTGCTTTGACCAAACTAGGCAGCCCGGCATCAAGTGACCACAGATCGTCTCGCGATGGGACGTCACGGTCAGATGCACGTGGACGTAGGGCGTGCCGTGCACGTACTTGCCGACGCCGAACGGCTTCGAGCCCATTTCCGGCGCTGATACCTCGCCAATGATGCCGTGGCCGCTGCATTCGAGCGGACCTTCGATGTCCATGACATCGATCAGATTGGCGGCCTTCTCTTGGTTAGGCGAGAAGTGCTGCAGGGTGGCTCGTGAAATGGCGCCCGTGATGCTGGAAACCACGCCAGTGCGAATCTTCTGCTCCCGCGCGATCGTGATGATTGACTCCAGGAGATCTGCGCCCGGTTCGAGCTGCGCGACGATGGCCCGTCCCCAATTTCCTACGCACTGAATCATGGCCTTTTTCCTCTGGCTTATCTTGTTGATTGGAGTTTAGCGATCAGTCACATTCCAGCGCTGTGACCGACGATCGAGCACGATAACCAGCTGGTTGACGAGCGAGCCGATGACGGCCAGCACCACGAGCACGGCGAAAACACCAGCGGTGTTGAACTGGCTGGCGTAGGCCTGAACCAGATAGCCGAGCCCCTTGTTGCCCGCCATGATCTCGCCGACGACTGCCCCCATGAGGGCGTAGGGGACAGACATGCGCAGCCCAACAAGCGTCCAGCCGATCGAAGCGGGCAAAATGACTTCGCGCGTCAACTGCCAGGGAGAAGCTCCCATGACGCGCACGACGTTCAGAAGATCGGCGTCGACCTTTTGAACACCCGCATAGGTGTTCCAGAACGTCATATAGAAGGTGAGGAGGGCTGCCAGCACGACCTTCGATTCAAATCCGATGCCGAACCAAAGAATGATGAGCGGTGCGATCGCGAGCTTCGGGATGCAAAAGAAGGCGGTGATAAAGGGGTCCAGAACCGCGCCCAGCCATCGCACTCTGCCGAGCAGAAAGCCGAGGAAAATCGCCGCTAAGCCGCCGACAATGTAGCCGACGACGGCTTCGTGCAGCGTTGCAAGCGTGTTCAACGCCAACGTACCGGAGGTTATGAGGCTGCCGAGCTCTGCGGCTATGTCGGAAGGCTTGCTAATGAAGAATGTGTCGATCAACCTTCCGCTGGCCAATTCCCAGCCGATCAGGACAACCGCCAGCAGGCCGAGCCGTCCAAGCCAGACATGCATGGTGCGCGATCGCCGAGACGAGTATGTCCCAGTCTCACGGGAGGAAGCGCCGACGACCCGCTGTTCAGCTAATGCCTCTGAGTTTCCGGTCACCATGTCAGCTATGCCATTTCATGTTCCAGCGCCTTCCAGAGCTGCTCGTGAAGCTGATTGAACTGAGGTGTAAACCTCAAGTCACGGATAGCTCGTGGTCGGGGAAGGGATATCTCAAACTCCGCCAGCACCGTGCCTGGTCGACCGGAAAGCACGATTACGCGATCGGATAGGGCTACTGCTTCCGCCAAGTCGTGAGTGATGAACAGCACTGTCTTGTTGGCGGCTTCGGTCCAAATGCGCAGAAGCTCGTCTTGCATGACGATGCGCAGTTGAGCATCGAGCGCGCCAAAAGGTTCATCCAGGAGAAGTGTTTCCGGGTCGTACGCCAATGTTCGTGCAATCGATGCACGCTTGCGCATACCGCCTGATAACTCGCGCGGGAAATGATCCTCGAAGCCTTTGAGGCCGACGGCCTCGATCCAGCGATCGGCCAATGAACTCCGCTCGGCCGCGGCATGCCCGCGAATACGCAGCGGCAGCTCCACATTCCTGCGGGTCGACTGCCAGGGCAACAGATTGTCTTGCTGGGTGATGTATCCAACGCGTGTATTGACCTTGGAGACCGCCGCGCCGTGATAGAGGACTTGCCCTTCCGACGGCGCCAGCAAGCCGGCCGTGAGGTTGAGCAGCGTCGACTTTCCGCAACCGCTCGGGCCGACAACGGACACGAACTCGCCTTGCCCCACGCTGAAAGTCACGTCCCTCAGCGCAGCGAAGTCCTTTCCGGTCTTTCGATCCGGAAACCGGACGGAGACCCGCTTGAACTGGATCGCACCTTCTCCAGGCCGTCTCACTTCATGGCCTCGGTCGCCAGATCTGGGATTACGATGTCCTTGTACGAATACTCAAGCAGTGGCTGGCCTTCGATCTTGAGCAGAGCGTTGCGGAAGTCCCTGCTGACGTTGAAATGCTTCTCTTCGATGAGGGCATTCTTTGGCACCTGGCCGTTGGCAATCATCGCATCGAGGAATGGTAGCATTTCAGCGCTCGAACTCTTGCCATCGGTCACGTACTTGGCAGCGATGGCAGCTACTTCGTCCCGGTTCTTCGGCTCAAGGATGAACTCCATGCCCCGCGTGGTGCCCCGAAGAAACTTGACCAAACGATCTCTTTTGGCGCCGACAACCTTGCTGGTGCTGATCAAGCCAGATTGAATGTAACCATCGGCTTCCTTGACCTCGCCCTTAGCAAAGTTCGCGAGCATGATCGCTGCGCCCTTCTCAATCGCCATTTCGTAGAAGGGTGTCACGTGGACAAACCCGTCGATTTGGCCGTTGAGCAGAGCGGTCAAGGCCGCGTTGCCTTCGCGAATGAAAGTGACGCGGAGGTCCTTCTGGTAGTCCAGACCGTATAGTGCGGCGAGAAAGCGTATCTGCTGGTCTGTCCCGGCACCCTGTCCGGAGGCAGCAATTCGGGCCCCTTTGAGAGCGGCAATCTTCTCAGCCATCGGCGAAGCTGAGGTGATGCCCTTGCTGTCGGCGAACTTCTTGCTGAGGACAAACTGAGTCGAGAAATTGTACCCAAATAGTCCGATCGCAACGACGTCCTGTCCCTTCTGACGTAAGGTCATCGGGTCGACGAGATTGCTGTGAACAACGTCGGCCTGGCCCGAGAACAGTGCCGGATAGAAATTGCCGGCACCAACGCGGACGAAATCCACTTCCACGCCAGCGTCCCGGTACATGCTCTTCTCTTGCGCCACGTAGAACGGAAGCATCGTCAGGCTCGTGCTCGGGTAGGCGAACACCACCTTATCGAGCTGCGCTCGGGCGGTCAGCGTCTGAGCAAAGAACACGCAGCCTAGGGCCACAAAGACCGCCATAGCGGCCTTCCATCTTCCATCCACGTTTCGCTCCCTGGCTCTCTACCTTAGGCTTTGACATGTAGTATGTTACCTACTACATGGAGCTATGGCAACTCCGTCAGACTCAACTCGCCTAAAACGCCCGCCACGCTTAGCCGAACTCGTGTATGGCGAGATGAAACGAGCGATCATTAACGCCGAGTTTGAGCGCGAGCGCTTCTACTCTGAACAGGAGTTGGCTGAGCTATTTGGAGTCTCGCGGGCGCCGGTACGTGATGCCACGATCCGGCTTTCGAACGAGGGGCTGATCTCGGTCAGGTCAAACCGCGGCATGCGGGTGGTCGAGCTGGACCCCCAAGCGATAGCGGAATGTTACGAGATGCGAGAGGTGCTCGAATGCTGGATCGTTCGCAAGCTGGCGAAGCAGGCGACCGATGATCAGCGCGCGAGAATTCGACACAGCCTCGGCGAGCAGCGAAAAATCGTCGCGCGCAGTGACTCGGAAGCGTGGGTTGCCGCTAACGCGGCGTTTCATGTTCTCCTGGCGGAATTGGCAGGAAACTCCCGCATCACGCGTAGCATCGCCTCGATCAGTGACCAAATGCAGCGCGTGGGCCGGACACTCATCCCAAAAGAGCGGCCGATGCGCGAGGTGTTCCAGCAGCACGCTGCTGTCGTGGACGGCATTCTGAAAGGCAAGCCCGCCGAAGCAGAACGGGCGATGCGTCACCATCTCACAGAAACGGCGCGTGCCTACCTGATCGCGGCTGACGTGGTGAAGTGACTGGCACGCCAATCCAATCGCGGTCGAAACATTGGCCAGGCGTGGTCTACATGGCGGTGAGCAGCTGCCGACAGTGTCCGCGCTCAGCAGGTTACCGCGGCGACCCGCCGCGGCGTTTCCACTTGCGGAAGCATCTTGTTTATTGAACGCTACCTTTTCCGAAATTGAACAAGGGTGTACCAGCACCGAGCACCCTATGCGCAGGAATGGCCGCGATCATTCTATAGGCGATACACCCGACAGGCAGTATCGTGAAATAGTTGAGCCCTCTCAGCGGTCGAATAGCTCTGTGTTAGCAGCTTGAATGCGTTCCATACGGTTGTGTAGCTGAAGTTGTGTTTGTCGATCGGGAAGTTAGACTCGAACATACAGCGTGACGGTCCAAACTTTTCGATCAAGTGCTCCATATACGGCGCGCTCGCCGACTTGAGTTCCTGGCTCGTCGGTGGTTTCGGTCGCGTGTACCAATCGAAGCCAGGATAGTCCAGCCCAAGCCCACCAAGCTTCACGACAACATTCTCGCACCGCGCCAATTCCATGGTGTCGCTTTTCCAGGCGTCCCGAACCTCGGCCCGCATTCCCCGGTAAGGCCCTATTCCAATCGGCGCGCCGCAATGGTCCAGCACGATTGTGGTATCCGGAAATATTCGCGCGAGCGCAATCACGTCTCGAATTTGCGTATGCAGCACCCACGCGTCGAACACCAGATTCCGTGGCGCCAGATGCTTGAAGCCGGACTGGAAGTCGGGTTGGAGTAGCAGGCCTTCGGTCGGGTTCGACCGGTGATTGCGGATCTCGGGACTCTCGTGCCAGACCGCGCCGTGCCGAATGCCCCGGAAGCGCCCGCCACCTGCAGCAATGTGCGCATCAAGCACCTCAGCTACAGCGTCTCCACGTCTGAGGTCGACGTGTCCGACAATACCTTTGGCGATCTCTGTTTTTCCATAGATGCCCGAAGAGCACATGGCGGCGATGCCATTGATGGCTTCCGTTTCTCCGACACATCGGAAATCCTCTGGGCCGGTCGCTCTAAAGAACGCGCTGCATTCCACGAATACGGTTGACACCACGTTGTGGCCGCGGATGTCTTCAAGCATTTCATCGATAAGATATCGCTCTTGGAGCCGTCCCCCGGCCTTATCCCAGAGATGATGGTGAGGGTCGCAAATGGGCATTTCCGGCTCAATGGCCGGCTCGACAATGAGGTCCAGCCATGCTTGATTTCTTGACTTTATCGCCACAGCTTTGCTGCTCCTTTAAATCCTGCTGCTCGGCAACCGCGCTCGGCCGCGGCCATCTTTTCCTTTGGCAGCGGCAAGCTGCCTCTTCATCTGTGCGATAAGATTGTCGCGCGAGCGCGAAATATGCAGACGCATCAGCCGCTCCGCTTTGTCAGGGTCGCGCTTCTCGATCGCCGCAAAAATCGCCTCGTGCTCCTGCATCGCTTGGACCGCACGGTCTCCGACCGTCGCCGAATGGTAGCGATACATCCTCAGCAGAGCATACAGATCGCGACACAGCAGCTGCGCGAGCCATTTGTTTCGGCTGCCGCGTACGATCTGAACATGAAAGTCATTGTCCTGAGTGCCATCGACATAGACGCTGCCAATACCGTTCTTCTTGATCCGCTTGGAAAAGGTTGTGAGGCATTGCCTCAGTTCGCGGGTCTCGGCCAGCGTCATGCATTCGGCGGCTTGTCGGCATGCGATGCCTTCCAAAGCTTCACGCACGACGAGCAGCTGTTCAAAATCGTCGATCGAAAGCTGCGTCACGCGAACCCCCGCGAAGGGCACACGCTCCACCAAGCGTCGGCCCTCTAAGGTCCGCACGGCTTCTCGGAGAGGACCTCGGCCGACGCCACATAGTTTGGCGAGCGCATGCTCAGACAATCGCGCGCCGGCGCGGATTTCCCCACTCAGAATCGCGCGTTCGAGCCTCTCGACGGCAGCATCAACATGAACGTGTGCTCGGTGGATCGGAGACGACATCAGGTGAAGTCCTGCTTATGTATACATTGTATCCGAATTGTTGACAATCTTGTCGATGTGTAAACAATTGGGCCTGTCCACCCGGCAAGAAGAAGGAGCGCAACTTGAGCCTCGGCAAGAAGTACATGGAGCTCATTCGAGCACCTGAGATCCTGATCATGCCCGGCGTTTACGACGGCTTCAGCATCCGCCTCGTCGAAAAGCTAGGCTTTAAGGCCGCGTCCATAGGCGGCTCCGGACTGAGTGAAAGCACGCTCGGCTGGGCCGATGTGGGAATCATGGGCTATGCCGAGAACGTACGCGCCTCTGCTGCCATCGCGGCGTGCTCGAGCATTCCGCTTCAAGCCGACGGGGATACGGGCTATGGCAATGCCGTCAACGTCTATTTCACCGTTCAGGGCTTTGAGCGCGCCGGCGTTGCTGGTCTGATGATCGAGGATCAGATCTGGCCGAAGCGCTGCGGACATATCCCAGGCAAGCAGGTCATCTCGGCAGAAGAAGGCGTGGAGAAAATACGCGCCGCCGTCGAAGCTCGCCGTGATCCGAACTTCGTCATCAAGGCACGCACCGATGCCGCAGGCACCCACGGCATCAAGGAGGCCATCAGGCGTCTTCACCTCTACGCCGAGGCCGGCGCGGATCTGCTGTTCGCTGACGCGCTACTCTCCGCTGAGGACATCAAGCTTGTCGCCAAGGAAGTGACAAAGCCATTGGCAGTCAACATGGGTTTCGGCATTCGGTCTCGTCCGACCACGCCATTGATCTCGGCGCGCGAATTGGAGGACATGGGCGTGGCGGTTGTGGTCTATCCCCGCATCCTCACTGCAGCCGCCATTCAAGGAATGAAGAACGCACTCGCGGTGCTCGACGAGAGCATCACTACTGGCAAGATCATAGAAAGGCCCGATCTTCTGATCTCGTTCGGGGAGCTGAACGATCTCATGGGGCTCCCAATGATCAAAAACCTGGAGGAGCGGTTCGTGCGCGACAGCGGCCGGCAAGCCGCGGAGTAGGTAGCGCCGGCTCCCGCAAGTAAAAAATCAAGGTGTGCAAAATGCTGATAGTGCGGAAGAGGCTATTCATTGCGTGTACGGCGCTGATGGCGACGCTGGGCTTGGCCAGCAATGTCAGGGCGCAGGATAAGTACCCCTCCCGGCCCATCAACATCATCGTGCCAGGTCCACCCGGCGGCGGTACTGATACGCTCATCCGACAACTCGCCGAGGTCATCGAACCTGCTCTCGGCACCAAGCTAGTCATCGAGAACAAGCCGGGGGGCGGCGGCGCCGTTGGCGTTACGCTCGTTACCCAGGCGCGCCCGGATGGCTATATACTCGGCTTCACTCACAACGGCGCGCTGACAACTATCCAACATTCGTTGCAGGTTCCGTACACGCTCGACTCCTACCAGCCGATCATTCAGATCGGCTACGGGTCGTACATCATGTGTGTCGCGTCAGACTTTCCCGGCAACACGGCCAAGGAGTTTCTGGCGGAGCTGCGAAGCAAGCCCGGACGCTACACCTACGGCAACGACGGCGTCGGTAGCACAATGCATCTGGCCGCCGAGCAGATATTCCGGAAGTTCGACATCAAGGCAAAGCCGGTTCCGTTCGGCGGCGCCGGCGAGACCGCGCGCAATTTTCTCGGTGGCCACATTGACATCTACGGCGGCTCGCTGCCGCCCGTGATCGCCCACGTCAAGGCTGGCAAGGTCAAATGTCCGCTTCTTACGTCAGCGGAGAACAACCCCGCCGTGCCGCAGGCGTCAGGACTGAAGGACCTTGGCATTCCAGAGTTGGAGGTTGGCCTGTGGTGGGGCCTGATTGGACCTAAGGGACTGCCAGACAACGTCATGAAGACGTTGGTGACGGCCTTCACCGAAGGTGCCGCCAAACCATCTGTGAGAGAGGCCCTGGACCGGATCGGCGCTGCTCCTACCGTGCATGGGCCGGACGAATACAAAGCCATGCTCGCTCGCGAAAGCGCGTCTTTGGGCGAAGCGGCCAAGGCGATCGGCCTCGTAAAGAAATAGCCCTGGCTAGACCATCACATTCCTCCCCCAGGCGCCCAAAAGGATGCTCCGACGTGAACAAGGCACGACAGCTTCGTAGTTTGATTGAGGCCCCTGAAATCCTGGTGATGCCAGGCATCTTCGATGGCTTCAGCGCCCGCCTCTCCGAAGCGTCGGGCTTTGCTGCTGGATTTCTGACGGGATCCGGCATCAGCGAATCCAGCTTGGGATGGGCCGATCAGGGCATCATGGGCCTCGAGGAAAATTTGCGGGTGACGCGGGCGATCGCCGCCTGCTGCGGCCTTCCACTCTTGGCTGATGCCGATACCGGTTACGGCAATGCGATAAACGTCCACTTCTCGGTCAGGGCGTTCGAGCGCGCCGGCGTTTGCGGTGTGATGATCGAGGATCAGGTCTGGCCCAAGCGTTGCGGTCACATGAAGGGCAAGGAGGTCATCTCCGCCGAGGAAGGTGCGGCGAAGATCCGTGCGGCAGCCGAGGCGCGGGTCAACCCCGAGCTCGTCATAATGTCGCGCACCGACACGCTCGCCACCCATGGCATCGAGGAGGTGATCCGCCGCCTCAATATGTACGCCGACGCCGGCGCCGACCTATTATTCTGCGACGCCGTGATGAAGGTCGAGGAAATCAAGGCCATCGCCAAAGGCGTCTCCAAGCCGTTCTGTGTCAACATGGGCTTCGGCATCCGTCGCCGCTCCACTACGCCGTTGCTCTCGCCCAAGAACCTGCAGGACCTTGGCGTATCGGTGGTGATTTACCCCCGCATGCTGACTTCAGCGGCGATACAGGGCATGAAGCACGCAATCGCGGCAATCAAGCAGTCTATGCACACCGGAGAAGTGGTGGACCGGCCGGATCTCCTCGTTTCCTTTGAAGAGCTAAACGACCTCGTAGGCATCAAGGAACTGGAGCGTCTCGAACAGAGATACTTGCTCCCTGACCACTACGACCGGAAATACGCCGGTTCGTCCGGCCACTGAGACTTGCTGCGACTCGCATCGCCGGTCCGGCGGCCCGGCATTCACGTGTAAAACGGCCATGCTGAAGAACATCAATCCGCGAACGGGCGAGCTCTGCATTGCCGGTGTGTTGCTGGCGCTTGCAGTTTTCGTCCTCTTCGAAGGCATGCGAATGCCCATCGGGTCATGGGCGCTTCCTGGTCCGGGTTATTTTCCCATTGCGCTCGGGATCATCCTTGCCGGCGTTTCCGTCGCGCTCTTTTTCCCGCGGTCCGAGCACAAGACGTCAGTCGAACTGTTTCATCCCAACGGTCTGATCACGATCGCAGCTGTCGCGGCGGTGGCCTTCCTGTTCGAGCGGATTGGCGCTATTCCCGCGTTTGGGCTCTTTCTCGCAGCCTTGTTCTATCTGCTCGGTGACGCCCGCTGGTGGAGCGCAATCGCCCTAGGCGCGGCCTGGGCTGGCCTCACGTGGCTGTTGTTCGTCTTTCTGCTACAGCTGCAGTTGCCGGGGGCATAAATGCAGACCCTCGACTATCTCCTGCACGGCTTTGCGATCGCCCTCACGTGGAAGAACCTGTTCTACTGCTTGGTCGGCTGTCTCTGGGGCACTGTCGTGGGCGTGCTGCCCGGTGTTGGCCCTCTGGCGGGCATGGCCCTGCTGCTGCCGCTCACGTACAAACTCGATCCTACCGGCGCCATCATCATGCTGTCGGGCATCTTCTACGGGGCCATGTACGGCGGCTCGACCACCTCCATCCTCGTGCGGATGCCGGGGGAAGCTGCATCGGTCATCACGTGTATCGACGGATATGAGATGGCGCGCAAGGGCCGTGCCGGCCCAGCTCTTTTTCTTGCTGGCGCCGGCAGTTTCGTCGGCGGAACGCTGTCCGTCCTCGGCCTCATGCTCTTCGCGCCCGTCTTGGCCAACGCCATGTTGAAGGTCGGGCCGGCGGCGGAGTTCATCTTGATGGTCTTTGCGCTCCTGGTCATCAGCTTCGTTGCGACCGGGAGCAGGCTCAAGGTCTTGGCAATGATCGTCGTTGGCCTGCTGCTCGCGACGATCGGCATCGATTCCCTCACGGGTTGGTCTCGCTTCACGTTCGGAGAGCTTGCGCTTTCAGACGGCCTAAACTTTGTTGCGCTGTCGATCGGTCTGTTCGGCCTGTCCGAAATCCTTCTGAGCTTTGAGGAAACGACCAAGGTCAAGCCAATCAAGCCGACCTTGCGGGAGTTGTTGCCGAGCCGAGAAGAATTGCGTGCGTCGCGGGGACCGGTCATACGAGGCTCGCTCATCGGCTTCGTCTTCGGCATCTTTCCGGGCGTGAGCCATATCGTCTCGACCTTTGTCTCCTACGCCGTAGAGAAGCGACTTTCTAGTAATCCGGAGGAATTCGGCCGCGGTGCCGTCGCTGGCGTGGCAGGACCGGAGACGGCCAATAATGCGACGACTGGCTCGTCGCTCATTCCGCTGCTGGTGCTCGGCATCCCGGCCATTCCGTCGACCGCTATACTCCTGTCAGCGTTTCTCATTCACGGCGTGCAGCCGGGGCCGCAGCTCATCAATGATCACCCGGAAGTCTTCTGGGGTCTGATCGCCAGCATGTACGTCGGCAACGTCATCCTTGTGGCACTCAACGTTCCGCTCGTCGGCGTCTTCGTCAATCTGTTGCGCATCTCTTTCGGCTACCTTGCACCGATTATCCTACTGATCTCGATTGTCGGCGTTTACTCGGTAAACTCGAACGTCCTGGACGTGTGGATCATGCTGGGCGCGGGTATCGTCGGATATCTTTTGCGTAAGTTTGACTATGACGTCGCCCCCCTTCTGCTGGCGCTTGTGCTCGGCGACCGCATCGAAACCAACTTCCGGCGCGCTTTGACCATATCTGACGGCGACTACCGCATCTTCGCACAGGGTCCAGCTGCTCGCGTCTTTATCTGTGCTCTTGCCTTCGTGCTCATCTTGCAAGGCATCGCAATGGCAGCCGGTTACGGGCAACGCGCTGCTGCTGAGAAGGACGCCGACGGATAATGACCGTGCCCGAAGCAACCTATTAGGGGTTACCGGCACCGCCGTTTGGCATCGAAAGCACCGGCCATGCCTGCCTTAGCACCGGTGGCCAGTATGGCACCACGCGCGACAGCCTTGCCGCGGCACCTGGCGCTGGCTGCCGCCTGCATCATGTCACGAGACATTCTGACCGATGTTGCCGGCCAGATCATCGCACGATGCACGGGACCGGCACGATGTGGGCGGGACGCTTCTTCTTGACCAGCAGCTCAAACGCGCGGGCATGGCAGCGCACGAGCACCTTGCCGTCCGTGCCGCAGCACGTGGATCCGCATGCCCGGATCGGGGCTTTTCCATAGGTGGGAGCAGAGGGCCATTCAACCAGTCCGGCAATACGCCTTGAGGCAGCCCTCTCGCGGCGGAGCATCCCGAACGCTACGCAACCTGGAGGGTCTGGGCCCTCGGCCACGCCGATCGCATCGACCCGCTGCGCAGCCATGCGGTATTCGATCAGGAGGTCAGCGACTATGACGCCTATACGCTGCGCAACTGAAGCTCGCGGCAGCAAACAGTCGGCTGACGTGGGGGCGATCAAGGCGTTGAAGCGAAAGGCCGCGCCTCCCGCACCTTCCTTCCCCTTCCCGCCTTCTCCCGTGATTCCCTATTTCGGGTGGCCCTCGTCCCGCTGCATCCTGGGGCGGCACTCAGACTTGAGCCACCGGGGACCACGTGAATGTTGTGGGACTGCACGCCGCAACCACCTGTCGTTGTCGAGTTCGCTGTCCGCCGTCAGGCCGACAAGGTGACCGGCAGGTTGCCGGTGCCTCACTTGCTTGGCGACACCCGCTCCCGGGGTGTCAACCGCCTGTTCGTCGACCATAGTTACATCGAACCGATCATGGAGCGAGCCTGAAGATGATCTTCTCAAGCGGGAGTCGAGTGATGCAGGCCCTGCAACCACCGTTGCCCATACCGGCTGGGCCGGTCGTCTTCTTCTTGGTGCTGGGAGGCATTGGAGGATGTCGCGCTTTCGATTGCGTCACTTCACAATGACGACCGGCGACTGCGCCTGCTGCGCAATCTGGGTTGCGACGGAGGCAATCGCCAAACCGATGGCCTTGGGCAGCCAACGTCTAAAGGCACCCAGAGGCGCATCGCCGACAACGATGAGACGACAACCCTCCTCGTTCGCAATGCGCAGAATCGTTTCGACAGGGTCGCCCACTTCGATGCGGTCCCGATGTGCAACGCCTGCCTGATCCAAGCGGCGAGCAGCGGCATCCACTGCGCGCTGGCCTAGGACATCCTTGAGATTGCCGTGGATCTGATCACGCTTGAACGAGCCGTAGCCCCGCAGCCGTCCGTCAGGTGGTTGATGCACGATGTGAGCGACCCGAGACATAGGTGACGAATCGTACCGGACACATAGGTGACACTTTTCGCGCTGGCGGGGGTGTCGATGCCTTGGATGGAGTGTTCGGTGATGGACGAGCGACTGCGCTTCGTGGCCCGGCTGCTGGAGGGCGAGGCCATGAGCGAGGTGTGCCGGTCTTTCGGGATATCCCGAAAGACCGGCTCCAAAATTTTCAATCGCAACAAGGAGCACGGCGTCGAAGCCCTCTGCGACCGCTCGAGACGGCCATGGCGCTATGCCAACCAGCTCCCTCTCCAGGTCGAAAGCCTCATCGTGCGCGCCAAGCGGGAGAAGCCGCATTGGGGCGCGCGCAAGGCTTGTACTCGGGCTTGACCCGAGTATCCGGGAGCTGCTCGTCAAGCGCCTCGCCGGCGACGTGCGCATTCCCGCCCAAAGCACGGTCCATGCCGTGCTCGATCGCCATGGCCTTGTGAAGCGCGCCAAGACGCGGCGCAACAAGGCCATGGGCACACCCCTCTCCGACGCCTCTCAGCCCAACGCGCTGTGGTGCGCCGACTTCAAGGAGTTCCGCTTGGGCAACCGCGAGTACTGTTACCCTCTGACCGTCACCGATCAGGCCTCGCGCTTCATCCTGATGTGCGAAGCCTTGCAATCGACCCGCGAGGAGAGCGCTTTCACGGCCTTTCAGCGCCTGTTTGAGGAGCGCGGGCTGCCTGAGGCCATCCGCACCGACAACGGCCTGCTCTTCGCCTCCCCCAACGGCCTTTACAATCTCTCCAAGCTCTCGGTCTGGTGGCTGAGGCTCGGGATCGCCATCGAGCGCATCAAACCCGGCAAGCCCACCCAGAACGGCCGCCACGAGCGCATGCACCTCACCTTGAAGACCGAAACCACCAGGCCGCCCGGCATGAACAGCCTGCAGCAGCAGGCCCGCTTCGATGACTTCGTGCGCGAGTTCAATACCGAAAGGCCGCACGAGGCGCTCGACATGCAGACCCCCGCCGAGCACTATCGCCCCGCCTCACGCCTCTATCGCGGCCTGCACGAGATCGACTATCCCCTGCACGACCGCGACGCCCTCGTCACCGCCTGCGGCCGTATCTGCATGCATCGCAAGAAGATCAACATCTCGACCGTGATGGCCGGTCAGCGGCTGGGCTTGAAGGAGGTCGATGACGGCATCTGGGTCGTCACCTTCATGACCTACGACCTCGGATACATCGACTTGGAACAGAAAACCCTGCAACCTATCGACAACCCGTTCGGTGCAAAGGTGTTACCTACGTCTTAGGTACGATCTGTCACCCATGTGACCGGAATGGACCGGAGGGAGTTGGCGGAGAGAGAGGGATTCGAACCCTCGATACGGTTGCCCGTATACACGCGTTCCAGGCGTGCGCCTTCAACCACTCGGCCACCTCTCCGGTCACGAACGGCAGCGGACTATAGCGATCGGGGTTCATGACGCAACAATGCCGAGGGTGGTTTTTCGGCCGGACCGCAATTCGGTCTGAGACCGGGGGCATAATCCCGTTGATTCGCTTGCCTATGCCGGTCGACGGGAATAGGAGGGCTTCGTCCCGGAGCCCTGAGCCTCGAACGCCCTGATGGACAAGATCATCTCTCTGCTTGTCGCCAACTGGCTGGCCATCGCGTTGCTGGCGCTCGTGGTCACGCTCACGTGGTCCCTCACGGCCAGATCAATCTTCCTCGTGGCGCTGCGCATCTTGGCACGGCCGCTTCTTCTGGCCGCCGTGATCGCGCTCGTCTACGACGGAACCCGCACCCTGGCTGGCGGCCAGGGGCTCATCACGACCTCCCTCGCCGACCATTGGCAAAACCTGGCGCCCGTGAGCTACGAGAGCGCGAGAGCCTTCGTCGGACAGCGACTATCCCCAGGTCTTTGGGACGGGCCAATCCTCACGGTCCTGCGGCTGCCTGCCTGGCTGGTACTCGGTGGATTGGGCCTTGCGCTCAGCTACGTCGGCCGCAAGCGCCGGGGCGTCAACGTGTTCGCCAACTAGGCCCGCCAGGGCGCGGCAGGCGGCTTAGCTGCCGCCCGGCAGATGTGACGTGGCACAGGCCCGAACAGGCATTACATTATAGATCATCCAGCCACGCACGAACCGAAGGTGGACCCCCATGTTCTTCAGAAAGAAGACTGAGATGCCGACGCGTGAAACCGCGCTGAAGGGGCGTGCAACACCGATTCCGACGGCCAAGACCCACTTCGTCAATGGGCGTGATCTCAAAGGCCCCTACCCGGAGGGCTTCGAGAGGGCCATGTTCGGCATGGGTTGCTTCTGGGGGGCCGAGCGCAAGTTCTGGGAGCTGGACGAGGGCATTCATGTCACGGCTGTCGGCTACGCTGGCGGGCTGACACCCAATCCGACGTACGAGGAGGTGTGCTCGGGGCTCACCGGTCACAACGAGGTCGTGCTCGTGGTGTTCGACCCCAAGGTCGTCAGCTACGACACGCTGCTCAAGACGTTCTGGGAAAGCCACGATCCGACACAAGGCATGCGCCAGGGCAACGACGTCGGCACGCAGTACCGCTCGGGCATTTATGTTTTCAGCCCGGAGCAGCGCGCCGCCGCAGAGGCAAGCAAGGCTGCTTACGGGCCAGCCCTCAAGGCCAAGGGCTACGGGGCCATCACGACGGAAATCGTGGAGGCGCCGGAGTTCTACTTCGCCGAGGACTACCACCAGCAATATCTGGCCAAGGTGCCGCATGGATACTGCGGCCTCGGCGGGACGGGCGTGTCCTGCCCGATCGGCACCGGCGTGAAGGCCAGCGCCTAAGAAACTCGAGGCACCTTGGCAAACGGCCATACGCGGAGCGGCCGGCTTGGGGTGCCTCGAGATTGCTCAGCAAGCATGCGGGCGATGCTGATCTTGGGG
>JBLNBZ010000004.1:0-8730 GCA_050260355.1 Bacteroidota bacterium
ATCCCGAGCGGGCTGATGCGCGCGGTCGTGCCTGGCGCGCCATCCGGCTGGATCACCGCGCTGGAGCGCTATGGCACCATGAGCTTCGGCGATGTGGCGGCCGCCTCGATCCGGCTGGCGCGCGACGGGTTCGCGGCCGACCCGCGGCTGTGCGAGACGATTGCAGCCAACGTCGACAACTACCGCCGCTTCCCCGAGAACGCGCGCATCATGTTGCCGGACGGCAAGCCGCCGTTGCCGGGCGATATCTTCCGCCAGACCGATCTTGCCCGCTCCCTGCAATACATGGCGGATGAGGAGAAGCGCGCCGCGAGCAAGGGCCGGGCTGCGGGCCTCGCGGCGGCGCATGCCGCATTCTATCAAGGCGACATCGCGCGCACGATCGTGGACTATCACGCCAAGAACGGCGGCTGGCTCACCATGCAGGACATGGGTGCGTTCCGTGCGCGCCTGGAGCCGTCGGTCAAGATCCGCTATCGCGACATCGACCTCTATACCTGCGGCGCCTGGTGTCAGGGGCCGGCGCTGGCGATGATCCTGAAGATCCTGGCCAAGGATGACGTCGGCGCGCTCGGCCACAACTCGCCGGCCTACATCCATCTGCTGACCGAGGCGATCAAGCTCGCGTTCTCCGATCGCGAGGCCTACTTCGGCGATCCCCGCTTCATCGATGTTCCGCTCGACACGCTGCTGTCGGACGCCTATGCGGCGGAGCGGCGGCGCCAGATCGATCCGGCACGCTCGTGTCCGCAGATGCCTGAGGCCGGAAGCATCCCGGGCTATCCGCGTATGCGCGCCGACGTGCCGCTCGGCGACGTGCCGCCGCCTTCGCCGGACACCTCCTACGTTGCCGCGGTCGACAAGGACGGCAACGCCTTCTCCGCGACGCCCAGCGATTCCTCATACGATGCGGAGATGATCCCGGGGACCGGCCTGTGTCCGTCCGGGCGCGGCTGCCAGTCGTGGACGATCGCCGGCCATCCGTCGGAAGTGGCCCCGTTCAAGCGGCCGCGGCTCACGCCCAATCCGGCCATCGCCATTCTCGCGGACGGCCAGGCCGTCATGCCGTTCGGCACGCCCGGCGGCGACGTGCAGACGCAATCCATGCTGCAGGTGCTGCTCAACGTGTCGCTGTTCGGCATGGACCTGCGCAGCGCCATCGAGGCGCCGCGCTTTGCCAGCTACTCGTTCCCGTCGAGCTTCGAGCCGCACGAGTATTATCCGAACCGGCTGGCGCTCGAAGGCCGCATCGACGGTGGGACCGCGGACGGCTTGAGAGAGCGCGGCCACGACGTCCTGCAATGGCCGGATTGGACGCGGCTCGCAGGCGCGGTGTGCTCGGTGATCCATGACGTCGAGCATGGCGTGCTGACCGGGGCGGGCGATCCGCGCCGGGCGTCGTACGCGGTCGGGTGGTGAGGGGGAGCAGAGTTGCGCGCTTTGACTGGGCCGCAAGCCGGTGCGCTACGCTGCAGTAGGCGGTCCGAACCAGGTCGTTAGTGCAGCAGGAAGGCCCAGGGGGGTTCGGTCTCCCACCCAGGCGACATGTCCATCTGGCCGGATCAACACGGCAGTAGGGGCGGTGACTGCGCCAAGTGCCGGAAGTTCCCACGCGCCGTCGTATTTGGCGTCGATCAGCTGGACCCGATCCGCCCACGGAGTGATGTCGAAGCCGCGTGGGTCACTGAGGTTGAGCAGCACCGGCCGGGCATCGTGGAGCAAGGTGAACACCCTCAGCGGCCCGTTGTCGGTGGCCAAGTCGAGATCGGGCATGCGGCGTCCGAGCAGCGGATGTCCCTCGCCGAGATCGTAATGAATGTCTAGGCCGGACACCATCGCGGCGAATCGTCTGCGCGGTTCGTCCATTCCGAGGAGTTCGGACATGGTGTCGCGCAGAGCCTTCGTGCGTTCGTCTGGGCGGCGAAGCGCGACTGAGGCCATCGTATTGCGGAGCACACGGGCAGCGACGGGGTGGCGCTCAGCGTGGTAAGTATCAAGAAGGGATTCCGGCGACGTCCCCTTGACCACCTGGGCCAGCTTCCATCCCAGATTCACTGCATCCTGCACACCGGTCTGGAGACCCTGTCCACCGTCCGGGGGATGCACGTGCGCTGCATCGCCGGCCAGCAGGACCCGTCCCTTGCGATAGGTCGCGGCCTGCCGAGTCATATCGGTGAACCTGGAGATCCAGGTGGGACTGTGGATCCCGTAATCGGTCCCGTATACGGCGATGAGTGCCGCGCTGAGATCGCGCAGAGTGGGTCCGGTCGTGGGTCCGACGCGCTGTTCGGTCACCAGGACGCGGACCCGTCTTCCATCCTCCAACCTGCCCAGGGAATGGAGGCCGAGGGCATCGCGGCGGATGCCCCATTCCGGTTCCTCGGCCATCTCGACCTCGGCGATCAAATTGCTGACTGTCGCATCCCACCCGGGAAATTCGATGCCGGCAGCCGTACGGATCAGACTACGTCCTCCGTCGCATCCGACGAGATATTTCGCTCGCAGCGGCTGGCCATTGGCCAGCTTGACGTCAACTCCGGTGTCGTCCTGCGCGAAACCCGTGACCTCGCGTCCGCGATAAATTGGCACTCCTAGATCGCAGACCCAGCCGGCGAGTATGCGTTCGATGCGATCCTGCCACAGCCCGAGCACGTAGTTGTGCCGGGTGGGAAAATCGCTGATGTCCAAAGGGATTCCGGAGAATTGTGCAACCTGCGTCACCCGCCCTTGTGCAAGGAACCGATCAGCGATTCCACGCTGATCAAGCACCTCGATGGTGCGTGCATGCAGGCCGCCCGCGCGCGAACCAATGAGATCCTGGCTGGCACGCCGCTCGACAATGACAACGTGGACCCGCGCCAGCGCCAACTCGCCGGCCAACATAAGTCCTGTCGGGCCCGCGCCCACGATCACAACATCGGCATCCGGCACGGTCATCAACCCGCTCCCTCGTTCGCAACGGCAGCATTCATCCCGCCCGCGTCCCCGCAGAAGAGATGAGCACGCGTATGTTTCTGCTGAGGTAAAGCTACGTGCAGATCGGCGCGGTGCAATTCTTGAACTTCCTTCCTTCGGCCCCACATCCAAGTTGGATAACTTGCGTATCGATTCAGCATCCGCGCATTCGTGGCTTTATAAGATGCGGGTACGTCCGGGACCTGGAGTGCTCCGACTGACTCGGTCAGGCTGCCTGTGCTTTGCACATGCAGCGCCGGAATGACGGCGGGGTGGGAGGGACCGCCGTCCAATTCTGGCGCCATCCCTTGGTCCGGGATGCAGATGCGCATCGGCAGCACCCAGGGGTGTTTGCGCAGATAGGCGCGCGGACAATGCGATCGCGAACGATCGCGGAGGTGCGGCCTCCGGGAACGCGATAAAGCCAATCGGAATGCGCGCTACTCGAACTTGATGGGCTCGATCTTGGCGCGCGCGAAGGCCGGCCGGGCGGTGAGGCGCGACCACCAGTCTCGTATGCGCGGATAGCTGGAAAGGCTGATGCCGTGCGCCTCCAGTTCGCCGAAGCGCACCGCGTAGGGAGACATGTTGACGTCGGCGAGCGAGAACGTGCTGCCTGCGAGCCATGGGCCGCGCGCCAGGCTCTCCTCCATGCGCGCGAGGATGTGCTGAAGGCTCTCCGCGGCCCGCTTCATCTCCGCTTCCGTATAAGGCTCGCGCGCGACGCGCCGCCACTGCTCGCGCCGCTCCGGCATCGGCGTCGTCGCCATCTTCCGTGCGAGCTCCGCGTCCGTCCACTTGCTGGCGGTCGGACCCATCATGCGGTTCCAGTTCAGCTCCTGAAACGCCTTGATGACGACGGTGTCGGCCACATAGGTCCACACGCGCATGGCAGCGCGCTCGATCGGATCCGACGGGCGCAAGGGCCGGTCGGGATAGACGTCGTCGAGATACTCGTTGATGACGGTGCTCTCGATCAGCGGCCGGCCGCGATGCACCAGCGTCGGCACGACGCCGTTGGGGTTGAGCCTGAGATACTCGGGTGTGTTCTGCTCACTCTTGAGGAGGCGGACGAAGATGCCGACGTAAGGCAGCTCCTTCTCCTCGAGGCAGAAGCGCACGCGGCGCGAGGCGCTCGACATCCAGGCGTGATAGAGCACGAGCTCAGCGTCCGGGACCGGATCGAAGACAGTCGGCATGTGGCGTCCCCCCTTGACCGGACCCGCGGATTTCAGCGCCGCGGCCGATGCAACTATTTTTCCTTGTCGAGCGAGCGAGCTTCCGACGGCAGCATGTGCGGAACGCCGCTGCGAATCGGATAGGCGAGCCGCGCTGCGCGGCTGATCAGCTCCTGCGCCTTCTCATCGTACTCGAGACTGGTCTTGGTGAGCGGACACACCAGAAGCTCGAGCACGCGCGGATCGAGCCGCTCGGTCTCGGTCTTGTGCTCCTCGTCGGCCATGTGCCGTGCTCCCGCAGCCTATTGCAGCGTCGTTCCGGAGCGACCGTCGCCGGCGGCGATCTCCATCTCGGCGAGCGTCACCAGGGTCTCGGCGCGTGTCCTCAGGTCCTTGGCCTCGAGCAGGGCCTGCTTCTCCTCGCAGCCGAACGGGCTTGCCACAGACAGGCAGTTGATGAGCTGCTCGGTGGAGGAACGCGCAATCGCGTCCCAGTCCGCCTCGAGGTTGCGCGCACCGAGATAGCGCCTCAGCGCGTCGAGCAGCTGCGTGCGATCGACCGTGTCCTCCTCACCCTTGCGATCGAGGTCCGCCGCGAAACGCCGGTAGTCGACGCCGAAAATGCGATAGGGCTTGGCGACCTCGGCCTCGCCGGTGAGCTCGAAGCGCGCGATGCCGGTGAGCGAGATGACGAGGCGGCCGTCGTCGAGCTCCTGGAACGCGACGAGCCGTCCCGCGCAACCGACCGAATGCAACGGCGCGGTGCGATCCTGCGGTGAGCCGGTATCGCCGCCGTCGCCGACAGGCTGGATGATGCCGATGAGGCGATCACCCCGGATGACATCGTCGAGCATGGCGAGGTAGCGCGGCTCGAAGATGTTGAGCGGCAGCGAGGTGCGCGGCAGCAGGATGCAGCCGCGCAAGGGGAACACGGGAATGCGTTGGGGCAGGTCGCTGATGGTGCGATAACGCTGGACCAGCTGCACGCTTTACTCCTGTTCGGCCTTCACGAGAAGAGCAGGGACGATAGCCGCCGACGGCCTTCGATTGTCGCCGGGTCCTTCGGGCCCCAGGCGTCGAACAACTGCAAAAGCTGCTTCCTGGCAGCCTGCTCGTTCCAGTTGCGATCGCGCTTGAAGCTCTCCAGCAGCTCCGCCACCGCCGCATCCTTGTCTCCGGTTGCGGCTAGAGCCATCGCCAGATCGATGCGGGCCTGATGATCGGCGGCGTTTGCCGCGACCTTGGCTCTGAGCTCGCTCAGATTGCCGGCCTTCTGGCCCAGCTTGGCGAGGTCGAGCGCGGCCCGCACGCCGGCGATCGGCTGCGCATCGCGCTTGTCGGGCGGCACCAGGGCGAGCGTCTGCTCGGCGCGGGCGACGTCGCCGGTCCGGATGTAGCACTTGGCAAGGCCCGCGAGCGCATCGAGGTTCTCCCGGTCCTCCTGCAGGATCGCAGCATAAATCTCGGCGGCCGTTTGCAAGTCGCCGGCATCCAGGGCTTGGGCGGCCTCCTGCAGCGCGGTCGACAGATCGGCGGCCGCCTCCTCGCCCAGGATCCGCTCGATGAACGCCCGCACCTGCGATTCCGACTGGGCTCCCATGAAGCCATCGAGGGGACGGCCGTCCTTGAAAGCGTACACCGTCGGGATCGACTGCACCCTGAGCTGGCCGGCGATGGCTGGATGCTCGTCGACGTTGATCTTGACCAGGCGGACCTTGCCGCCGAGCGATTTGACCACCTTCTCAAGGATCGGCGTGAGCTGCTTGCAGGGCCCGCACCACTGCGCCCAGAAGTCCACCAGAACCGGAACCTTGCGCGAGGCTTCCAGCACGTCCTTGGCAAAGCCGGCCGTACCCGAGTCCTTGATCACGTCGGCGGGGGCCGCACCGGCAGCCGGCTTGCTTATTCCAAGATCCATCAGTCCATCTCCATTTCGCTCGCGGGCGCCCTCACGAGGGGGCTCTGCGGGACCTGCCTCGGCGTGGCGCCCGCCGCGAGCTTCTTTTACCTATAGCGTGGAAACCAGCCCTCGCGGCTAAGGGAATCTGGGGTCGCCATGCTGAATGCGCCAGATGGGCCGTCTACCTACCACGTGACGCCGGGGTGCGCACGCGCCAGGACCTGCATCTCGGCCAGCATCTTCCCCAGCTGCTCGGTATGGCGGCCCGCCCGGCCGCCGGTCTGCATGTAGCGGTCGCCGGGGCGATCGAGGGTGGCCTGGTCGAGAACGCGCATGACCGTACTCTGCCAGATGGGCCGGATGCGCTCGCGGTCGACGGCAACGCCGCCGGCGACAAGGGCCGCCTCGCCGCCGTCCATCTCGAACAGCTCGCCCGAGTAGGCCCAAAGCTCATCCAGCGCCTCGGCCGCGCGCCGATGGCTCTCCGCGGTTCCATCTCCCAGCCGGATGGTCCATTCGGAGGCGTGGCGCACGTGATAGGCCATCTCCTTCACGGCCTTGCCCGCGATGCCGGCGAGGTGTGGATCGGGCGACCTCGCCAGCGCCTCGAAGTAAGGATGCATGAAGGCCGCATACAGGAGATGCCGGATCATGGTCGCGGCGAAGTCGCCGTTCGGCTGCTCCACCAGCAGGATGTTGCGGAACTCGTGGGCGTCGCGGAAGTAGGCGAGCTGATCCTCGTTGCGTCCTTTGCCTTCGACCTCTGCGGCATAGCCGTAGAGCAGGCGCGCCTGCCCGATCAGGTCGAGCGCGAGGTTGGAAAGGGCGATGTCCTCCTCCAGCATCGGCGCCCTGCCGGACCATTCGGACAGACGGTGTCCCAGCACCAGTGCGTCGTCCGCGAGGGCGATGGCATACGTGAACAGATCCATAGGCGCCGGCATGCCGGTCGCAAGTGTGGCAGCGCCGGTCACATGTGGCCCACGTCGTCGGGGATCTTGTAGAAGGTCGGATGCCGGTAGATCTTCGACCCGGTCGGCTCGAACATCTCGTCCTTCTCCGCGGGATCGGACGCGATGATCGCTGTCGATGGCACGATCCAGATCGACACGCTCTCGCCTCGCCTGGTGTAGACGTCGCGCGCCGCCTGCAGGGCCATGGTCGCGTCCGGCGCGTGCACGCTGCCGCAATGCTTGTGCGGAAGGCCCGAGCGGTTGCGGATGAAGACTTCCCAGAGCGGCATCATGGGCTCGGGCATGCGTGCCTCCGTGTCGCTACTCCGCCGCCGCAAGGCTGCTCGCCGCACGCGCGGCCTGCTTCCTCGCATACGCCATCGCCGCCTCGCGCACCCAGGCGCCGTCCTGCTCGACCTGCCGGCGCACCTTCATGCGCAGGCGATTGCAAGGCCCGTCTCCGGCCAGCACGCGCTTGAACTCGGACCAGTCGATGGGGCCGATCTGCCAATGCCCCGTCGCCTCGTCCAGCTTCAGCTCGGGATCAGGAAAGGTCAGCCCCAGATAATGCCCCTGGGGCACGGTCGCATCGATGAACTTCTGGCGCAGCTCGTCGTTGGAGAAGCGCTTGATCTTCCACTTCATGGTCTCGGCGCTGTGCAGGCTGTCCTTGTCGGAGGGGCCGAACATCATGAGGCTCGGCCACCACCAGCGGTTCAGCGCGTCCTGCGCCATCGCCTTCTGCGCATCGCTGCCGCGGCAGAGGGTGAGCATGATCTCGTAGCCCTGGCGCTGGTGGAAGCTCTCCTCCTGGCAGATGCGGATCATGGCGCGCGCGTAGGGCCCGTAGCTGCAGCGGCACAGCGGGATCTGGTTCATGATCGCCGCGCCGTCGACGAGCCAGCCGATGGCGCCGATGTCGGCCCAGCTCAGGGTCGGATAATTGAAAATCGAGGAGTACTTGGCCTTGCCGGAGAGGAGCTGCTCGTAGAGCTCCTCGCGGGACACGCCGAGCGTCTCGGCGGCGGCGTAAAGGTAGAGGCCGTGGCCGGCCTCGTCCTGCACCTTGGCCAGCAGCGCAGCCTTGCGTTTCAGCGACGGTGCGCGCGTAATCCAGTTGCCCTCGGGCTGCATGCCGATGACCTCGGAGTGGGCGTGCTGCGAGATCTGGCGCACGAGGTTGCGCCGGTAGGCCTGCGGCATCCAGTCGTTCGGCTCGACCTTCTCGTCGCGGCCGACCCGCGTCTCGAACTGTGTCAACCGCTCGACGTCTTCCGGCGCGCCGGGGTCCTGCGGTTCCCTGCTGTTGAGCGCCTGGGTGTACATGGGCGTCCTCTCAGGACCGGAGTGGGGCTTCGAGGCAATGGCCGGGTTATCTCATGGAATTGGTGCCGCTCCAAGCCGGCGGGCACCGCGCCTTTGATCCTGATGGCCGGGCAGGCAAGCCCGAGGATGACATTTGCGGGGCGGTCGCGCTGTCATGGCTCGCGCAACACAAGTGGAGGCGCGTCTGGGGTCCCGGCGAAGGCCGGAACCCAGGTGCCGGGCCCCTTGCGTTGTCTCAGTTGCGTCGGCGCACGCGATCCGCAGCGCCTGCAGCGCACGAAAATTATCCCCGCTGCTCGGCGTGCGCATATGCTGTGGCCATCCCGCTCCAATCACGCGTGGGCTGCGGGTGCGAGCTGGGCACTTGCGGAGGAGCGGGAGCAACGAACGGGCACGAGACATCAGCGAATCCGTGCCG
>JBLNBZ010000005.1:0-6952 GCA_050260355.1 Bacteroidota bacterium
TACGGCGACATCGCAGACGCCCTAGCGGCAGCGATGGACGACGCCAGCGTGCGTGGCGTCATTCTCGATGTCGACTCTCCTGGCGGCGAGGTCGGCGGCCTGTTTGACCTCGTCGAGCAGATACAGACGATCCGCGGCGCGAGCGCAAAGCCGCTCTGGGCCGTTGCGAACGAGAGCGCGTTGTCGGCGGCCTATGCGATCGCGAGCGCGGCCGACCGGCTCTACGTCACGCGCACCGGCGAGGTCGGCTCGATCGGCGTCGTCGCGGTCCACATCGACGAGAGCGGGGCGGACGCCAAGGCAGGATTCGCCTGGACCTTCGTATTCGCCGGCGACCGCAAGGTCGACGGCAATGCGCATGAGCCGCTATCGGAACGCGCCCGCGCAACGATCCAGGCGGATGTCGATCGCCTCTACGCCGACTTCTGCGCGCTGGTTGCCGCGAACCGGGGCCTGAGTCCCGAAGCGGTGCGCGGCACCGAGGCTGCGATCTACCGCGGCACGCTTGCCGTGCGTGCCGGTCTCGCCGACCGGCTCGGCACGCTCGACCTCGCCATCGCCGAGATGGCGGCCGAGCTCGATCGGACCGCGCCAGCGCGCCCGATTACCAACCCGACACCGAAGAGGAGCCTGTCCATGGCGAACGAAACCGAGCAGATCGAGGAACAGCCGCGTGAACCGCAGCAGGCGACCGAGCCTGAGCAATCGGGAGCGGAGCCAGTTCGCCCTAACGTTCCTGCGCCACATGCTGCCGAGAGCACGGCTGAAGCGAACATCGCCGAGAAGTTGCGGGCGGAGTTCGCCGAAGTGGCCGCTGTCGCGACCCAGGCCGCCCGGCTTGGCGTCACGGTCGATGCCGCGGACGCGCTGAAGAAGTGCATCGCCCCCGACGCACTGCGGCGTTCGGTGCTCGATACGCTCGCCGCACGCGCGGAAGCCACGACCGTGATTGCGGCCGCACCGTCCACTCCCGCCTCGGGCGACAGCCCGATCGTGCGCCGCGCCAAGGAGCGCGCCGCAACGGCGCGCGCCTGATCGTCGAAAACTTGAAGGAGCAACTGACATGCCCACGCTGACCATGGCGCCGACGCTCGGCGACCTGCTCAAGTACGAGCTCAACGGCAACTACAGCCGCGAAACCGTGACGCTCAAGTCCGGCACGAACTACGCGCTCGGCTCGGTGCTCGGACAGATCACGGCCTCCGGCAAGTACCGGCTCTCGCCCGCCGCGCAGGTGGTCGGCGACGAGGGCGCAGAGACGGCGGTCGCGGTGCTGATCGAAGCGGTCGATGCGACGGCCGCCGACAAGACCGGTCTCGTGGTCGCGCGAGGGCCGGCAATCGTATCGAAGGCCGCGCTCGTCTTCGACGCCTCCGTCGACCAGCCGGCCGAGAAGACCGCCAAGCACACGCAGCTCGCTGCGGCCGGCATCGTTCCGCGCGATCCCGCCTGATCTCTTCCTGATTTCCTGAACCTCCCTGCCTGACCGGGCTCGATGGACATCCATCGGGGCCCGGTCCCTTTTTAGGAGAACAGACTCTATGGCCCCGATGATCAATCCCTTCGACGCGGGCGGCTACACGCTCGCAGAGATGACCCAAGCCATCAACATCCTGCCCAATGTCTACACGCGCCTCGGCGAGCTCGGACTGTTCCGGTTCGAGGGCATCACCCAGCGCAGCGTCATCATCGAGCAGGCCGAGGGCGTGCTGAACCTCTTGCCCACCGTGCCGCTCGGCGGGCCCGCCACGGTCGCCAACCGCGACACGCGCTCCATGCGCTCGTTCACGGTGCCGTGGATCCCGCATGACGACGTGATCACGCCGCAGGACATTCAGGGCGTGCGCGGGTTCGGGGTAGCGGATGCGGCCGATCCGCTGGCCACTGTCATGGAGCGCAAGCTCACGCGCATGCGCGCCAAGCACGCCCAGACCCGTGAATACATGGAGGTCAATGCGCTCCGCGGCGTGGTCAAGGATGGCGCCGGCACTGAGCTCTACGACTATTTCGACGAGTTCGGGCTCGCCCAGCAATCGGTGGATTTCGTGCTCGGCACTGGGACCACCAACGTCCAGGCCAAGTGCCGCGAAGTGCTGCGCGACATCGAGACCGAGCTCAAGGGCGAGACCATGAACGGCGTGCTCGCGCTGGTCAGCCCCGGCTTCTTCGACAAGCTGATCGGCCACGCCAAGGTCGAGGACGCCTACAAGTACTTCTCCTCGACCGGCGCGCAGCCGCTGCGCGAGGACACCCGACGACGCTTCCCCTTCGCCGGCATCGTGTTCGAGGAATACAACGCGACCGTCACGCTCTCGACCGGCGCCACCGAGACGCTGATCCCGGCTGGCGAAGGCATCGCGTTCCCGCTCGGCACCATGGACACCTTCGTGACCTATGGAGCGCCGGCGAACCTGATCGAGACCGTCAATACGGTGGGCCTACCGATCTATGCCCGTCAGATCGCGCGCCAGGACGGCAGCGCCATCGACGTGAAGACGGAGGCGTCGCCGCTGCCGGTCAACAAGCGGCCGCGGCTTGCGGTGAAGATTCTCACCAGCAACTGAGCCGCTCTCGTGGACGCCTTTGCGGCCGCAACCGACGCGCTGTTCGCCGACCCGAACATCGCCACCGATGCCATCTGGCGCACGGGCGGCGCGGGTGCAGGGACTGCCGTCCGCGTCGTCGCGCGACGGCCGGACCAGGTGGTCGGCTTCGGCGACAGCCGGGCCGTGCTGCCGACGCTGCTGATCGATGTGCGCCGCTCGGAGGTCGCCGAGCCTGCGAGCGGCGACACGGTCGAGTTTGGCGGCGACCTCTTCGAGGTCATCGCCGCCCCGATCATCGACAGTGTGCGTCTGGTCTGGACCTGCGAGGCAGCGCCTCCCGCGTAATCATGCGCTTCACGCTCCAGACCGCCGACCTCGCCAAGGGCCTGAGCGAGGCCGAGGGCGACGCGGCGCGCTCGGTCACCAGCGCCATGCGCGAGGTGACGGACGGACTCAAGACCGAGCTGCGCGCCGACGTGGTCGACGCGGGTCTCGGTCAGCGGCTCGCCAACACGTGGCGCGGCAAGACCTACCCGGAAGGCGGCATCAGCCTGGAAGCGGCGTCCTTCGTCTGGTCGAAGGCGCCGAACATCGTCGATGCGTTCGACCGCGGCGTGACCATCAAGTCGAGCCGTGGCCTGTGGCTTGCGATCCCGACAGCCGCCGCGGGCGTGAAGGGCTTGAGCACCAGCGGTGGGATGAAGCGCATCACGCCAGGCGGCTGGGAGCGGCGCACCGGCATGCGGCTGCGCTTCGTCTATCGCCGCGGCGGTCCCTCGCTGCTCGTCGCCGACAATGCCCGGCTGAGCAAGAAGGGACTCGCAAGGCCAAACATCGGCCGCACGCGGGCAGGCGCACAGTTCACGCGCCTGAAGGGCCGCTCGACCGTCGTTGTGTTCATCCTGGTCCCGCAGGTCACGTTGCGCAAACGCCTCGACATCGCCTCGATCGCGCACCGCTGGGCCGGGCGCGTGCCAGGCACAATCGCCAGTCACTGGAGATGAGGGTGAGACAGGAACGCGCCGCGATGTTCGCGACCCTGCTGTCGTTCGCCTTCATCATCGCAATCCTGGTGACGAGCCTGCGATGACGAGCAAGCGCGAGCAGGTGCTCGATGCGGTGAAGGCGCTCGTCGCGGCTGCGCTGCCCAATGCCGACGTCAAGCGCAACCTCGCGAAGGCGGAGCGCATTCCGCCGGGCGGACTCGTCACCGTGCGCGACGGCGAGCCGGGCGAACCCGAGGTGATGCTTTCGCCGCTCACGTATATCTACACGCACCGCATTCCCATCGAGGTTGCAGCCTACGAGACCACCTCAAAGCCGCGCGAGCAGGTGCTCGATGAGATGCTGGGCGCAATCGGTACCGCCGTGGCCGCCGACCGGACGCTTGGCGGCCTCTGCGATTTCATCGAGGCGGAAGCGCCCGCCACGGACGATGTCGAGACCGCGGGCGCTCGCGCCGGCCGCTGGGCCGACGCCGCGATCGTCGCGGTCTACGGGACGACCGACCCGCTGAACTGAACTTCATCACCAGATCAAGGAGACGCCCATGGCACGCGCGCGTGGCGCCAATGCCGTCATGGCTGCCGCATTCGAGACGACCTACGGAACGCCGCCCGTGGCCGGCTTCAAGAAGCTTCCGTTCGTCTCGTCGGCGCTCGGCGACGAGCAGAACCTGATCGGCAGCGATCTCCTCGGCTACGGGCGCGAGCCGCTGCCGCCAAGCCGCGACGTCGTCAACAACGAGGGCGACGTCGTCGTCCCGGTGGACCTGCGCAACTTCGGCTACTGGCTCAAGCTCCTGCTCGGCGCACCCACGACGGTCGACAATTCCGGCGTCTACACCCACACATTCGTCTCCGGCGCGCTCACGCTGCCATCGATGTCGATCGAGGTCGGCATGCCGGAAGTGCCGAGCTACGGCATGAATTTCGGCGTGCGCGCCAACTCCATGAAAATCCAGCTGCAGCGCTCCGGCCTGCTCAACGCCACCATGAGCCTGATCGCGCAGGGCGAGACGAAGGCCGGGGTGTCTGCGGCAGGATCGCCCACCGAAGCCGCGATCGAGCGGTTCTCGCAGTTCATGGGCGAGATCAAGCGCGACGGCACATCGCTCGGCCATATCGTCTCGGCCGAACTCACCTATTCGAACAACCTCGACAAGGTCGAAGTGATCCGCCCGGACGGCCGCATCGAGGATGCCGATCCGGCGATGGTCGCCGTGTCGGGCACCGTCAATGTCCGTTTCGCCGACACCGTACTGCTCGATCAGGCGGTCGCCGGCACGGCGTGCGAGCTCTCGTTCGGATGGGCGATCGGCGCCGACAAGTCGCTCCTGTTCACGCTGCACGAAGTCTACCTGCCGAAGCCGAAGCAGCCGATCAGCGGCCCGGGCGGCATTCAGGCGGCGTTCGCGTTCCAGGCCGCCGAGGATCCGGCGCTGCAGAAGACCATGACCGTCGCACTCGAAAACGACGTGTCGACCTACTGATCATTGTTCTCACACCCGAGAGGTTTCGATGCTCAAGCTTGCGTTCGACCGCGAGCCGTTCTGGCTCGACTTGCTTCCTGGCGTGCGCGTTCAGTTCCGCCCGATCACGGTCGCGGCCATCCTGCTCGCCCGCACTGCGGCCGCCGACGTGCTGCGCGCCGGCGGCGACGACGCCATGGTGAAGGCCGGGTGCGCCTTCACGCGCTCGCTGGCGCATTCCGGTATCGCCGCGTGGGAGGGCATCGGCGACGCCGACGGCAGTCCGGTCGAACCGACGAAGGATACAATCGACGCCGCGCTCGAGGTCTGGTCGCTGTTCGATGCCATCGACCGCCTCTATGTCGGGCCGGCGCTTCTCCAGGACGCCGAAAAAAACGTCTGATCGCCCTCGCCGAGTGGCACTTCGGCGGGGGCGACGGCTACTGCGCCGCCTGCTCTTCAACCTGCGCCAGCTGTCCGTACATCGAGCATGCACCACAGACTCTGGACGGCATTGCTGCGTGGTCGGTGCTCAGGCGCGCCGCCGGACAGGTGCGTACCGCCATGGGCGGGGTCTACGCACTCGATTTCGCCGCGGTGCTGATGCTCGCGGATGCCATGGGCGCGCTCAACACGCTGCTCGTCGAGATAATTCCTGAGATCGAACCGATCATCGTGCGCGCCTACGCCAAGGCCTCTGAATGAGCACCACACAGGTCTCGATCCGGCTCGGTGTCGAGGGCAAGGCGGAGGTCAAGCGCGCGTTCGGCGAGGTCGGCAAGGCCGGACAGGACGCGTTCCGCGGCGTCACGGGCTCCATGGATGCCGCCGGCGCGGCCGCGGACCGCGAGACGCAGCGGCTGCAGCGGCTTGCCCAGGCCGCGAGACAAGCAGCAGCGGCCGACCAGGCGCAACGCGGCTTCAATGCGGTCCTAGGGGTGGACACCGGCGCGCCCAAGTCGGCGCGCGATTCCGCAGCGGTGTTCGAGGAGGCGGCGCGAGCGGCTGACGATCTCGCTGCGCGCACGGCCGCGCTGCGGGCGCAGATCGATCCGCTCGGCGCAGCGCAGGGAAAGCTCAACGCCGAGATCGCCGAAGCCAATACGCTGTTCAAAGCCGGCGCGATCACGGCTGCCGAGCAGGCGGCCGCGCACGGGCTCGCGCAGGCGCGGTTCGACGCGACCGCGAAGGCGCTCGGCGGGATCGGCGCGAGCGGCAAGCTCACCTCGGCCCAGCTCGTCAACCTGAGTTATCAGCTCAACGACGTGGTCGTCTCGCTCGCCGGCGGCCAGCGCCCCCTGATGGTGCTGATGCAGCAGGGGTCGCAGATCGCCCAGATCTTCGGTCCCGGCGCAGGCGTCAGCGGCGTCCTGCGCGGAGTCTGGCAGGGTCTGACCAGCCTGATCTCGCCGACAGTTGCGGTCGTCGCCGGCATTGCGGCGATCGGCGCGGCCGTCGGCTATTCCTATTACCGCTACATCGAGTCGCAGAAGGAGCTCGAGGTCGCGCTCGCCGGCACCGGCCGCGCCGCAGGCGCGACGGTCGGCCAGATCGAGCGCATCGCCGAGCAGTCGGCGTCCGCCGGAAACGTCTCGGTCGCGTCCGCGCGCGAGATGGAGGCCGCGTTCCTGCGCACCGGCAGGATCGCGGTCGGAAACTTCGAAGGCCTGATCAAGGTCGTCAAGAACTATGCGGTGACCACCGGCACCGACGTTGCGGCCGCCACGAAAGAGCTTGCCGGGGCGTTCGCCGATCCGGTCCGGGGCGCGGACGCCCTCAACGAGAAGCTCAACCTCCTCGATGACCGGACGCGGCAGTATGTCCGCACGCTCGCGGACCACAACGACCGCACTGGCGCCCAGCGGGTGCTGCTCGATGCGCTCAAAGCAAGCCTTGTCAACGCATCGGAGGCGACCACCGCGCTCGGCCGCGCCTG
>JBLNBZ010000006.1:0-10319 GCA_050260355.1 Bacteroidota bacterium
GATGTTCGTCGTGTCGACCTGCAGGAACTCCTGCTGCGGATGCTTGCGACCGCCCTGCGGAGGCACGCTCGCAACCGTCCCTTCCATGATCTTGAGCAAGGCCTGCTGCACGCCCTCGCCGGAGACATCGCGCGTGATCGACGGGTTGTCCGACTTGCGGCTGATCTTGTCGACCTCGTCGATGTAAACGATGCCGCGCTGCGCCCGCTCGACGTTGTAGTCGGCGTTCTGCAGCAGCTTCAGGATGATGTTCTCGACGTCCTCGCCGACGTAGCCGGCCTCGGTAAGCGTCGTCGCATCGGCCATCGTGAACGGCACGTCGAGGATGCGCGCGAGCGTCTGCGCCAGCAGCGTCTTGCCGCAGCCGGTCGGCCCCACGAGCAGAATGTTCGATTTCGCCAGCTCGACGTCGTTGTTCTTGGTTGCGTGGTTGAGGCGCTTGTAGTGATTGTGCACCGCGACCGAAAGGACGCGCTTGGCGTGATCCTGGCCGATTACATACGAATCGAGGACCGAGCAGATCTCCTGCGGGCTCGGCACACCGTCGCGCGACTTGACGAGAGTGTTCTTGTTCTCCTCGCGAATGATGTCCATGCACAGCTCGACGCATTCATCGCAGATGAACACGGTCGGGCCCGCAATCAGCTTTCGCACCTCATGCTGACTCTTGCCACAGAATGAACAGTAGAGAGTGTTCTTTTCGTTGGGCATCCGTCTCTCTTCGTACCCGAGCTGACTGCCCTGAATTGGGCCGCCGCTATGCGCGCCTCAAACCCTATGCAGGATCGCGGCCATGCCCGCCGCAAAGGGTGAATCCAACGACCCGATCTGAGCATGCTACCGAAGACCAGATCAAGATTGGATTAATGGGCTCGTCCCCACCCTGATCCGGGCTCCTTGCGATTGCAACAGGCATGTGTCACTGGGGTCGCACCAATCCTTAAGACGGGCGGTCTTCCTGGACATGTGCGTCACTCTGGCGCGGGAAATGCGCCTGTTTTGCGACCCGCTACAACCGGCCTCAACCGGGCTTGCCGGTAACGGCGAGCTCGATCTCGTCCCGTTTTGTCAGCACCCGGTCGATGAGCCCGAAGTCCTTGGCCTGATCGGACGACAGGAAATAGTCACGATCCAGCGTTTGTTCAATCTTCTCGTAAGATTGGCCGGTGTGCTTAACGTAAACCTCGTTGAGCCTACGCTTCATCTTAATGATGTCCTCGGCGTGCCGCTCGATGTCGCTCGCCTGGCCCGAGAAGCCGCCCGACGGCTGGTGCACCATGATCCGGGCGTTGGGCAGCGCGTAGCGCATGCCTTTGGCGCCGGCCGCCAGCAGGAGGGAACCCATGGAGGCCGCCTGGCCGATGCACAGGGTGGCGATGGGCGGACGGATGAACTGCATGGTGTCGTAAATGGCCATCCCCGAGGTCACCACGCCCCCCGGAGAATTGATGTACATGGCAATCTCCTTCTTCGGGTTCTGGGCCTCGAGAAAGAGAAGCTGCATGCAGATGGACGACGCCATCTGGTCCTCGATGGGACCAATCACGAACACGATCCGCTCCTGCAGCATGCGCGAGGGCAGGTCGTAGGGCCGCTCGCCCCGCGCCGTCTGCTCGATCACGGTCGGCCAATAGGTGGCTGTCAGCGCATCCATCGGAGTCTTCATTGGTTCACCTGAAGGTCTTCTGACCTGGAGAGTTGTCGTAGGTCGCCGGCGGCACCGCATCGATCTGGGCGCCCGCGCCGCATTCTAGTCCTTCTTCACCTGCCCGTGGTCATGGCCGTGATGATCATGGTCATGGCCGTGATCGTGATGATGGTGGTCGTGGTCGTGATCGTGATGATGATGATGATGGTGCGCGTGAGCCCCCTCGCCGTCGTGAATGTGTGCGTGCAGCTCCTCGTCGTCCGCCGGCTTCAGCAGCTCCTCGCGGGACACCTTCCGCTCGGTGGGCTTGGCCTGCGCCACTATATAGTCAATGGTCTTGTCCTCGAAAATGGGGCCCCTGAGCTCCATGATCGCGCCGGGGGTCTTCTCGTAATACTCGTAGACGGCGCGCTCCTGGCCGGGGAAGCGGCGCGCCTGATTGAAGAGCGCGGCCCGAAGCTCGTCCTGCGTCACCTCGATCTTGCCCTGCAAGCCCGCCTCGCCGAGGATCAGGCCCAGCCGCACCCGGCGCTCCGCCAGCGAGCGGCACTCGGACCGCATCTGCTCTTCCGTCTTGCCTTCGTCCTCGAACGTCTTGTTGGCCCGCTTCAAGCTGTCGGTCATCTGCGCCCAGATCGACTCGAACTCGTTGTCGACGAGCGTCGGCGGCAGCGCGAAATCGTGCGCGGCGTCGAGGCTGTCGAGCACCTGGCGCTTGAGCTTCGCGCGCGCAATCTGCTGGTACTCTTGGTCGATCTGGCTGCGGATCCTCTCCTTGAGCGCGTCCAGGCTGTCGACGCCGAAGCCCTTGGCGAAGCTGTCGTCGATCTGCGGCTTCACGGGCTTGCCCACAGCCTTCACGTTGACCTCGAAAGAGGCTTCCTTGCCCGCGAGGGCCGGCACCGGATAGTCCGGCGGGAACGTCGCCTTGACGACGCGCTGCTCGCCGGCCTTGGCTTCCTTGAGTCCCTCGGCGAAGCCCGGAATGAAGCCGCCTGCGCCCAGCACGATCGGGACGTCAGTCCCCTTGCCGCCCTCGAACTCGGCGCCGTCGATGCTGCCGACGAAGTCGATCGTGAGCTGATCGCCCTCCTGAGCCGCGCGTCCTTCCTCGGCCTCGTAGGAGAGGTTGCGCTCGGCCAGGTCATTGATCGCCTTGTCCACCACGTCATCGGTGACGTCGGCGACCAGCCGCTCGAGCTTGAGCCCCGAAAAGTCGGTGAGCTTGATCTCCGGCAGCACCTCGAACGACATGGTGTAGGCAAGGTCGCCCTTGCCGGCCATGACGTTCTCGATCTCTGTCTTATCTTCCGTCAGCTCGATCTTGGGCTGAAAGGCCGGGCGCTCCTTGCGCTCGTCCATCACCTTGCGACTCGACTCCTCGAGCGCCTGCTGCACCACCTCGGCCATCAGCGAGCGGCCGAACACCTTCTTGATGTGCTGCACCGGCACCTTGCCGCGGCGGAAGCCTTTGAGCTGGACCGTATCCTTGACCTCGTCCAGGCGGGTCGTGAAACGATCGTTGAGCTCGCTCGCTCCGACGACGATCTTGAGCGTGCGCTTCAGGCCTTCGGTGTTCGCCTCGGTGATTTGCATTCTGCTCGATACTTTCTCGATCCTACGCCGTCTCGCCGCTTCGGCTTCCTGGTGCGGGCGGAGGGACTCGAACCCCCACGACTTTCGCCACTGGAACCTAAATCCAGCGCGTCTACCAGTTCCGCCACGCCCGCCTAACGGAAAGATGAATTCGCAGCGCTGAGCCAGACGACCAGCTCGGCAGCGCCTTCCAGCCAGCCCAGGCGCCCTTGCGCGCGCAAGGGCTTTTATCAGGACCCCGCCGGATTGCAAGCGAGCGGCGGCATCCTCAAATCTGGCATAATCCTGCCTGGCAAGCCCACAGCGGCAAGCCCCGGCAAAGGCAAAATGCCGGCGCCGAACGGGCGTTAAGACTATGCTCTCTCGGGCGGTTGCAACCGCGCTGGCCGCATCGGGCACGGCGGAGAGGCGAGCTGCCCGACAGACCGCGCCCAGGCACGGGCGCTCGAGGAGCGCTGCCGATGGCCATCGCATGATCGAGCACGAGCCCATTCTCCGCCTCACTCTCTGCCTTGCGCTCTTGGCAGCCATGGCGTCGTGGGAGCTGCGGGCCCCGCGCAGGCCAAACCCGTTCCCACGCCACGTGCGCTGGACCGGCAATCTCGGCATTGCCGCTCTCAACACGGCGGTCGCGCGCACGCTCCTTCCCACCACCGCGGTGGGCCTGGCGCTCTATGCCGGGCAGGCGGGATGGGGGCTCTTCAACGTCTACCCCGTGCCGCACTGGCTTGCGGTTGTGGCGTCTGTGATCCTGCTCGATCTCGCCATCTATCTTCAGCACGTGCTCTTCCATGCGGTGCCGGCGCTGTGGCGACTGCACCGCATGCACCATGCCGACCTGCACATCGACGCCAGCACGGGCCTGCGCTTCCACACGATCGAGATCCTGCTTTCGTTCGTGCTCAAGTTCGCGATTATCGTTGCGCTCGGGGCTCCCGCGCTCGGCGTGCTGGCTTTCGAGATCCTGCTCAACGCCACCTCCATCTTCAATCACGCCAACGTCCGCGTGCCGCCGCCCCTCGAGCCGATCCTGCGCTGGCTCGTCGTCACGCCCGACATGCACCGGGTTCATCACTCGATCCACATGCACGAGACCAACAGCAACTTTGGCTTCAACCTGCCCTGGTGGGATCGCATGTTCGGAACCTATCGGCCGCAGCCGCAGGACGGCCACGAGCACATGAAGGTCGGCATCGCCCAGTTTCGCACCAAGCGCGACCTGCGCCTCGACCGGATGCTGATCCAGCCCTTGCGCGACGCATCGCAGGCCGAGGCGCGCACACGCGAGGACAGCTGATCCTTCCGCGAGCGGCCGAAGCCCCCCTCACGCAGGACACAGTTTCGACCAACTCAGCCGCATGAATGGCGGCCGATCGTCGATTCGTGCGCTCGGACCGCGCGTAATCGGTTCGCTCATAGATCGCGTAGCATCAAGGGGGAAGAGATGCTGGCGTTTCGCTCCTCGTCGCCGCTGATCCCGGCGTGCGTCGTGATCGCTGGCTGCCTGATTGCAGGCCCACCGCTCGCCGCCCAGACTGCACTCGGGATCGTCGATCGCGTTCAGGGCGACGCGCGCATCGTGCACCAGGAGCATTCGGTTGCAGCCAAGAGCGGCCATCCTGTCGCCGGTGGAGACGTGCTTCGCACCGGGGCGGGCTCGCGCCTTCGCGTCGTCTTTCACGACGGGACCCGACTGACGCTCGGAGAAAGCGCCGAAGCCTTCATCGCGGACTTCGTCTACAATCCGATCAAGAAGAGCGGCGCCGCCCTCCTCGACATCATCAAGGGTGCCTTCCGCTTCACCTCGGGCGAGATCGGACGCCTCACCGACAAGCGTATCGCGGTCAGGACCTCGCGCGCGACCGCATCGGTCTCGTCAGCCCAGCCCGTCGACATATGGGGCGGGCCGATCGACGACACCTACGGTTTGCTGCTGCTGACCGGCGACGGCATCGAGGTGCGCAACAACGGCGGCATGGTGGTGCTCGACAAGAAGCGCCTCGGCAGCACCATTCCGGCCAAGGGCATGGCGCCCGATGCGCCGGTTGCCTGGGACAAGGACAAGGTCGGCAAGGCGATCGCCGCCATCGCCTTCAAATAGCCGGCTCACTCGTTGTTCCAGATCATCAGCCCGAGCAGATACACGCCTGGAAGCAGCAGCGCCCAGGCCACCTGCTCCTCGATGCCGAACAGGGCCCATCCGCTTTCCCTCAAAATCAGGAAGCCGAGCCAGAAGCACGCGAACAGCAGTACGATGCGTCCCATCTTGGCACTCTCTGCGCCGGTTCGAGCCAATCGGCAACTTTGCCGCAAGTCTTTGGCCGATCCTTCGCACGCTTCGTGCCAATGCCTTTGGATAAACGAATGCCCGAGGGCCCGGCGCTCCAAGCCGGGCCCTCGGTCTTCCGCGTGATGGGAGGGAGAGGGAGAGCTATTTGACCGGCGCGTAGCTTGTGCTCGTGCCGAAGTGGTATCGCAAACCAACCTTGAACTCGTGCGCCGTCATATCCTGCACGTCGAGGCGAGGGCCCGAGGCAAGCACGGTTCCGCCGTGCGAGGAGCGTGCCGATCCAAGGTCGATGTAGCGATAGCCGAAATCCAGGATGGCCCGATCGGTGAGCTGGTAAGCGACCCCCGCCATCAGCGACCACGCGAGCGATGCTTTGTCATCGCCGAACTGAATGCCGGGTCCTGCAGTGCTTTGGACGTCGCGCATGTCGTGGACGGCCACACCGATGCCGGCACCGACGTAAGGCACGAAGCCGTTCAGGTTGCCGAGATCGTAGTAGCCGTTGAACATCGCCGTGTAGGTGCGGATCGAGGTCGACAGGCGCGCGTCGGCCGGCGGGCCGGTGAAGTCGATGTAGTCCCCACGAAAGTCCTTGTCCTCGCGCAGACCGAGCATGACCTCCCCGCGCAATCCGCGCGAGCCGCTGCCGCAGCCCAGACCCGCCTCGGCAAACCAGCCGCTGCTGAGCCTCTGTGCGGTCATGCTCGGGTCGGGGTTGCCCACGTACTCGGATGAGGGATCCATCGACCAGGAGTGGCCGACGTCCGTGCGGAAGTAGCAGGGCCCCGCGGGAGCCGCGACGGCCGCCGCAGCTGCCGCTGCCCAACCAGGATCATCCTTGAGTGAGCCGCCGCCGAGGTCCGCGGCCGCAACGGGGCCGGCCCCGGCTATACCGGCAAGCGCCAACGCGGCGACAACGGCCCTGCTTGCGGCATGCATCTGCGCTACTCCTCGAGCGGCCGCAGCGCTGCCGGGCCACTATCTAAGGTTTGAGGCAAATGATGCTTTGTCCTAGTTAACCCAGGGTTAAGTGCAAAATCCTAAGCAACCCTGGATTGCGTGGGCGCCCGAAGGCCCCGCGAGCGTGTCCCGGCCTTGCGACCCTATGGGCCTCGTTCTACGTTGGACAGCCACTCCACTTCGGTTCATTCACCAAGGAGTCGTCCCTTGACGATCGCACAGGGCGTCGCGGCCGCCGTCGGACGCACCCCCCTCATCAAGCTGCGCCGTGCCTCGGAAGAGACCGGCTGCACCATCCTGGGCAAAGCGGAGTTCATGAACCCCGGCCAGTCCGTCAAGGACCGCGCCGCCCTCTTCATCATCCAGGACGCGGTCCGGCGCGGCCAGCTCAAGCCCGGCGGCACCGTCGTCGAAGGCACGGCCGGCAACACCGGCATCGGGCTGACCGTGATCGGCAATGCGCTCGGCTTCCGCTCCGTCATTGTCATTCCCGAGACCCAGAGTCAGGAAAAGAAGGATGCCCTGCGCCTCCTCGGCGCGCACCTCGTGGAGGTGCCGGCCCTTCCTTATAAGAACCCCAACAACTACGTGCATTACTCTCGGCGCCTGGCAGAGGCACTGGCCAAGAGCGAGCCGAACGGCGCCATCTGGGCCAACCAGTGGGACAACACCGCCAACCGTCAGGCCCACATCGACACGACGTCGCAGGAGATCTGGGACGACCTCGGCGGCAAGGTCGACGGCTTCGTATCCGCGATCGGCTCAGGCGGCACGCTCGGCGGCGTCTCGGACGGCCTCAAGGCCAAGCGCAAGTCGATCCAGATCGCGCTCGCGGACGTGCCCGGCGCCGCGCTCTACAGCTACTACACGACGGGCGAGCTCAAGGCCGAGGGGTCCTCCATCACCGAGGGGATCGGCCAAGGCCGCATCACCAAGAACTTCGAGGGCGCCGTCGTCGATCACGCCTATCTGATCCCCGACGCGGAGTCGGTTGCCGTCTGCTTCCAGCTCTTGCAGGACGAAGGTCTGTGCGTCGGCGGCTCGACCGGCGTCAACGTGGCTGGCGCCATCCGGCTCGCCAGGGAGATGGGCCCCGGGCACACCATCGTCACCATGCTTTGCGACTCCGGCACGCGCTATCAATCCAAGCTCTTCAATCCCGAGTTCCTCAGGTCGAAGAACCTGCCGGTCCCGGAGTGGCTCGCCGCCAAGCCGCTGTCGCTGCCCTCCGCATTCGTCGATCCCGACAAGGCGTGAGGCATGACCGAGCCGCTGTTCCGCACCGATGCCTACGCCAAGGAGTGCCCCGCCACGGTGATGGGCCTCAATGAGCGCGGCGGCATCGTTCTCGATCGCACCGTCTTTTACGCCTCGGCCGGCGGTCAGCCCGGCGACAAGGGCACGCTCGAGCTTGCCGACGGCAGCGTCTGCCCGATCGCGACCACCGTGTGGGAGGCGGACAAGACCACCATCGCCCACGTTCCCGCCGACGGCGCGGCGCCACCCGCGCCCGGCCAGTTGGTGCGCGTGATCCTGGATTGGGACACGCGGCATCGCCACATGCGCATGCATACCGCGCTCCATTTGCTCTGCAGCCTCGTCAAGTTCCCCGTCACCGGAGGACAGATCGGTGCTGCGGAGGGCCGGCTCGACTTCGACATCTCCGATCCGTCGGCCATCGACAAGGAGCGGCTCACCGCGGACCTCAACGCGCTCGTCGCCGCCGATCATCCGGTCACCGAGCGCTGGATCAGCGATGCCGAGCTCGAGGCCAATCCGCATCTCGTGCGCACCATGGCCGTGAAGCCGCCGATGGGAACCGGCAAGGTCCGCCTCGTCGTGATCGGCCCTGATGGCAGCGTCGATCTCCAGCCCTGCGGCGGCACGCACGTGCGCTCCACCGCCGAGATCGGCCGGCTCGCCGTCACCAAGATCGAGAACAAGGGGAAGCAGAACCGCCGCATCCGCGTGATCTTCGCCTGAGCCCACAGCACCCACGGCCTCGGCTCGGTCATCGCAACTCATTCGAGCACATCCACAACGAGACTGAGAACACGGAGGCGACACACTCATGTCAGCATCGCCATCGCAATGGATCGTCGAGACGGAGTGGCTCGCCGCGCGCCTCGACGCGCCTGACATCATCGTGCTCGACGGGTCCATGCATCTGCCGACCACCAAGCGCAACGCGCGCGCGGAGTACGAGGCGGGGCACATTCCGGGCGCGTTCTTCTTCGACATCGATGAGGTCGCGGACAAGAGCAGCTCGCTGCCGCATATGCTGCCGTCTCCCACCCAGTTCGCGAGCCAGGTGAAGAAGATGGGCATCGGCGACGGGCTCAAGATCGTCGTCTACGATTCCGAGGGGCTCTACTCGGCCGCGCGCGTGTGGTGGATGTTCCGCACCATGGGCCACGACGACATCGCCGTGCTCAACGGCGGCCTCAAGAAATGGAAGGCCGAGGGGCGCCCGATCGAGGATGGCCCCGCGCGAGCGCGCACGCCGCGCCACTTCACGCCTCGCTTCAACGCGGGCCTCGTGCGCGATGCCGAGGAGGTCAAGAAGCTGATCGGCGATGCGAAGGTGCAGATCGTGGACGCGCGCGCCGCCGCGCGCTTTGCCGGCACCGCGCCCGAGCCGCGTCCCGGCCTGCGCTCGGGCCACATCCCCTCGTCCAAGAACCTGCCGTTCACGAACCTTCTCAATCCCGATGGCACTCTGAAGGACGAGGCAGGCTTGCGTGCGGCATTCGCCGCGGCGGGCATCGATATCGCCAGGCCTGTGGTCGCGAGCTGCGGCTCCGGCGTGACGGCCGGCGTGATCGCCTTCGCGCTCGCCCAGCTCGGCGCTTCGGACGCGGCCGTCTACGACGGCTCCTGGTCGGAATGGGGCGCGCGCACGGACCTCCCCATCGAGACCAGCGGCGCCTGAGCCCACGGCGCAACCCGACCCCTTACGTCATCCCGCCGCTCGTGCGTGAAACGCACGAGCGGGAAAAGCCTGCCCCCGCGAAGGCGGGGGGCCGGGATCCAGATGCGCCTCCGCTTGCTCTGCGGACGTTGATGCGCGCGACGCGCACCGCCCATTGGCGTCATTCCGGCGAAGGCCGGAACCCAGATGCGGCTCCACTTGCTCTGCGGACGTTGATGCACGCGACGCGCCCCGCCAGCGCTTCAACCGCGAGGCAGAAGCTGCTGCCCGGCCCCTGGATCCCTGCCTGCGCAGGGATGACGCCATAGAGTTGGCACGGTCTCGCCCCAACCATTGGCGTCATTCCGGCGAAGGCCGGAACCCAGATGCGGCTCCGCTTGCGCTGCGGACGTTGATGCACGCGACGCCCCGCCAGAGCTTCAACCGCGAGGCGGAAGCTGCTGCCCGGCCCCTGGTCCCTGCCTGCGCAGGGATGACGCAAATGGGGGATGGGTCGCGTCATCTCTCTGGCGTGATCCCGGGGCCGCGTGAGCGTAAACGCTCACGCGGGAAAAGCCTGCCCCCGCGAAGGCCGGGATGATGCGAAAGCCGCCCAGCGAGCGCCGAACAGTCCCTTCTCCCCCCCGGTGGGGAGACGGTTAGGAGGCGGGGCAGACACGAGCTCGGCTTATGCCGCTGCCCCTCTCCCCGGCAAGGACGGGGAGCGGGGGATGATGCTCTTGGTCCCGGCCCTCGCCTTCGCGGGGGCAGGCTTTTCCCGCTCGTGCGTTTCACGCACGAGCAGCGCCCGGATGTCGCCGCATATTTGGCATGGCCCCCCCCCAACCCCCACCTCAAACCCCACCAAAGAGGCCCCGTCCGGCCCAGCGCCCATGCGGGGTGCAGCGCAAGAA
>JBLNBZ010000007.1:0-16099 GCA_050260355.1 Bacteroidota bacterium
GGTCTCGCCCCAACCATTGGCGTCATTCCGGCGAAGGCCGGAACCCAGATGCGGCTCCGCTTGCGCTGCGGACGTTGATGCACGCGACGCGCCCCGCCAGTGCTTCAACCGCGAGGCAGAATCTGCTGCCCGGCTCCTGGATCCCTGCCTGCGCAGGGATGACGCCATAGAGATGGCGCGACCTTGCCTCAACCATCGACGTCATTCCGGCGAAGGCCGGAACCCAGATTCGGCTCCGCTTGCTCTGCGTACGTTGATGCACGCGACGCGCACCGCCAGCGCTTCAACTGCGAGGCAGAATCTGCCGCCCGGCTCCTGGATCCCTGCCTGCGCAGGGATGACGGAATTGGGGGAGGCGCGCAGAGCCGAACCATCGCGAGTCGGTGGATGCGAGTGGTGAGCAACGGGTCGAGCGGGGAAGATCCCGGATAGCTGCGCTTGCAGCGCAGCTTCCGGGACCGCAGGAGGAGGGTGGGGTGCTTACGCCGCCGAACGCCTGCGACGCCTCGCGTCTGCGTCGCCGGACGACGCGCAAAGGGCAGCGGCGCCAACACGTACATCCTCGCCTCCGGTCTTGCGTCCCCGGCCATCGCGCCTCCGGCGCGAATGAGCCGGGGTCTTTCCGGGTGGGGGTGCGAGGCGTGAGCGCGCACACCGGGGCCGGGGTGAGGCGCGCAGTGGAGCAGCCCCGACTACAAATGCCGCGTCGCGCTACCTGCCCGCAGCCATGAGCGGCCCGCGCAATGCACAGAACTCATCGACGGCGGCGGCCAGCCGGTCGCATTCGGCATCGCCGATGGCCAGGCTCATGGCGATCATGCCGCGCCGGGCGATGTAGATGCCGGCAGCCAGCAGATCGAAAAAGTAGAGCTCGCGCAGGGCCTCCTCGGCGGCCGTGAGAGCATAGGGCCGCTCGATCGGTCCCTGGCGAAAATGCGGCTGTAGCATGCTGCCGAGGCCGGTGAACTGCATGGCGACGCCGTGCTTGCGGCAGATGCCGTTGAGCCTCGAGCGCAAGGCCTCGCCGCGCGCAAACAGCGCATCGGCAGCAGACGCATCGAAAATCTCGCCCATGGCGACGACGCCGCCCGCCATCGACATGACGTTGTTGTTGAACGTGCCGGAGTGAATGAGCGCGCCGGGCCGGTGCCCGTCGAACAGGTCCATCACGTCGGCACGTCCGCCGAACGCGCCGAAGCTCATGCCGCCCGCGATGTACTTGCCGAGCGTGGTGAGGTCGGGCGTGATGCCGCGCACCTTCTGCAGCCCGCCCGACGAATGGCGGCTGGTCATGACCTCGTCGAAGATGAGGAGCACACCCGCATCCCGCGTCGCCTCGCGCAGCGCGGCCAGGAACTCCACCTTGGCCGGAATGCAGCCGCCCGAGCCTACCATCGGCTCGAGAATGACGGCGCCGATCTCGCCGGCGTGCGTGCGCAGGAGGTCGAGCGTCTGCTGCGTGTCGTTGTACTCGGAAAGAGTGACCGGCACCGGCGCGTTCACCGGGCTGCCGCCTCCGATGAAGGTCATCAGCCCGCCATGGTAGCCGCCGCGGAAGCCGAGCACGCCGGAGCGTCCGGTGAAGGCGCGTGCGGCGCCGAGCGCCATCATGTTGGCTTCCGTGCCGCTGTTGGTGAAGCGCACGCGCTCGAAGGAGGGGAAGCGCGCGCAAAGCAGCGCGGCAAGCCGGCCCTCGCGCTCGCCGACCGCCGTCAGGTTGAGCCCGCGATCGATGGCGGCATGCAGCGCCGCCGTGATGCGCGGATCGGAATGGCCGAACAGCCCGGCCGTGTACTCGCCGCAGAAATCGGCATAGCGATGCCCGTCCACGTCCTCCAGGAAGCAGCCCTCGCCGCGCGCCATGGCCGTCGGAAAGGGCGTGTAGAACAGCACCGAGCGCGTGTTGCCGCCCGGCAGGACCTTGCGGGCGCGAGCGTGAATCTCCGCACTCTTGGGGCGGGCTGCCGCGTAATGCTGCCGCGCCTCCGCGAGCGCAGCCTCGAGGTCGCTGTTTCGCCGCGGGTCAGGCGATGCCATCCAATCCTCCGAAGTGAGTTCTGACCTAGCTCGATCTCACCGCACATTGCCCCAGAACTGTGGCGGGCAACAACAGGCGTTGCGGTGGCGAAGCCGCCGGCGGCCTTTCGGGTGCTGTCGTGCGTCAACGCCGCCCGCGATATGTCTCGGGCGCGAGGAAAGCGAAGGCTGCGCCCACCAGCACCAGCAACGTGGCCGCCAGCAGCAAGGCAGAGATCGGACCGTAGAGATCGACGATCAGGCCGAGGGCGAGGGGGCCGATGACATAGCCGGCATCGCCCATCATGCGAAAGGTGCTCATGGCGGCCGCGTTCATGCCAGGCGGGGCGGAATCGGCGGCATAGGCGGCGGGGGCGGCGCCGCCGACCGAGCTGGCGATCCCCCAAACGATGCACGCAGCGAGGAACCATGTGTAGGAGGGTGCGAGGCAGAACAGGAGCATGGAGGTCCCCGTCATCAGCGTCGCCGGTACGATGACCGCCTTGCGTCCGAACTGGTCGGTGAGCCAGCCGGCCGGATAGGCGGCGATGAGACCCGACACGCTGCCGACCATGAGACCGAAGCCTATCGCGGCGACGGACAGTCCGAGACGGGCGGTGGCGAGCGTGGGGATGATCGCAAACAGGCCTCCCGTGCGCACCACTGCATTCATGAGCGAGATGAGGCTGACGAGCAGGAAGCCGATCTTGTCGATCAGCAGGCGCATCTGCTTGGTGAGCGGCGGGCGAGGCGCGCCGCCTGCGGGGATCGATCCGCGCGACAGGTCCCGCGTCTCGCTGACAGCGAACCACGCCACGACCGTCGCGAGCAGGCTGGCGATGCCGTAGGCGGTGAACGGTGCGGACAGTCCGACATGCTCGGCGAGGAGGCCGCCGGGGAACGGGCCGATGCCGACCGCGAACAGGAATGTGGACTGGTAGATCGCGATGGTGCGGCCGCGGCGCTCCGGTGTGCTGATGTCGGCCAGCACGACCTGGCCGGTCGTCAGGATCAGCCCGGCGCCGGCGCCGGCCACGAAACGGGCGATGATGAACTCGGGGTAGCTGGTCGCCCAGGCGCACCACAGGTTGCCGAGCGCCGACACCAGGCCGCCGATCGCCAACGTCGGGCGCCGGCCGAGCCGGTCGGCAAGCTGGCCCGCCGGAATGGCGGTGAGGAAGCGCGCCAGGCCATAGGCGGCGATCGCCATGCCGATGGCCGAGGCGGTAACGCCGAAGGACTGGGCGTAGAGCGGCAGCGACGGGACCATGGCGCCGAAGCCGAGCTGGTTCACGGCAACGAGCACACACATCCAGATGAGCACGCGCTGTTCGAACGGCATGCCGGGCAGCGATCCTGAGTTGGCGGCGCAGGCGCGTTCGGCATGCGATCCGGGCGACACACTAGCCAGATCGCGGCAAAGTGCCAGCCCTCGTGCAGGAAGACCGGCAATGGGTGCATACTAGGTAATCGGTCGACCCATTCAGATCGCTTTCGTCGAGAGGAGCATCGTATGGCTGAAGATCGCCCCCCTTACCCTCCGTTCACACTCGAGACCGCAATCCAGAAGGTCCGGCTGGCCGAGGATGGCTGGAACACGCGCGATCCGGCACGCGTGGCGCTCGCCTATACCGTCGGCAGCCGCTGGCGCAATCGTGCCGAGTTCCTCGAAGGACGCGAGGCCATCCAGGCCTTCCTCGCGCGCAAGTGGCAGCGGGAGCTCGACTATCGCCTTATCAAAGAGCTGTGGGCGTTCCGCGAGAACCGTATCGCAGTGCGCTTCGCTTATGAGTGGCACGACGACAGCGGCAACTGGTTCCGAAGCTACGGCAATGAGAATTGGGAGTTCGAGGACAACGGCCTGATGCGCCTGCGCATCGCCAGCATCAACGACCTGCCGATTCGGGAAAGCGATCGCAAATACCACTGGCCGCTCGGCCGGCGTCCCGACGATCACGCAGGCCTCAGCGAGTTGGGCCTGTAGGGCCGCGCTACGGCGCGCTGGTCGCGGCGGCTGAGGCCGCCGCCCTCAACGGGATCGTGCGCCGATCCTCAGGGGGAGGTGTGCGGTGTGTGATGCGGCTGCGAGGCGTCCTCGGCCTGATATTGCCGCCAGCACAGCAGCGCGAGGACGGCGCAAAAAATGCCCGATCCCACGTGGAAGCCGACGGACAACGCACGTCCGCTCGAGGTCGCAGCGATCGCCGCATCGCCGAAGCAAACGGCGGCGCCGAGCCCGAGCCAAAGCGCAAGTCCGCGCCAGTCGCCGATCGCGGCGAGGACCATGATCAGCAGCGCCAGCCAGATGTCGCGCAGGCCGATGGCATAGGAAAGCGCCGGCGCGGCGTCGGCGACGGACGAGGCAATGCCGAAGAAGCGGGCGGCCTGTTGCGGCGCCAGCAGGAAGCGGACGCCGATGATCAACAGGACGAGTCCCGCCAGGACTGCCAAAGGTCGCATTAGTGCCAGCCAGGTGCTTCGCGACACCGCCACGCCTGCTCAGTTATCTATCCACCGAGGCTTCGGCCTTGTGCATGCCTGCATCGGCACGACGTGCGCCGACGTAGTACTCGCCCATGGCCAGAACATCGAGCTCCGTGCGCAGGAAGCAGGCGATCGCCTCCTGCGGCCTGGCGACAATCGGCTCCTGCTCGTTGAAGCTTGTGTTGAGAAGAACGGGCACGCCGGTAATGTCGCCAAAGGCCTTGATGAGATCATAATACGCCGGATTGGCCTCGCGCTGCACGGTTTGGATGCGAGCCGTGCCGTCGACATGCACGACCGAAGGGATCTCGGCCACTCTCTCCGGGCGCACGCGCCAGGCCATGGTCATGAACGGCTGCGATCCGTCGCCCTCGAAGAACAGGGGTGCGGCCTCGTGCAGGACTGCCGGCGCGAAGGGCCTGAACCCCTCCCGGCGCTTGATGCGGGCGTTGATGATGTCCTTCATGTTCGCGCGCCTGGGATCGGCGAGCAGCGAGCGGTTGCCGAGCGCCCGCGGCCCCATCTCGAAGCGGCCGTGATACCAGCCCACGATCTTGCCCTGGGCGAGATCCTCGGCACAGCGGCGGATAATGTCCGCCTGACTCATGCGCTGATACGTGAGCCCCGCCGCGTCGAGGGCCGCGCGGATCGCGGCCGGCTCATAGGCAAGGCCAAGCGAGGCGCGGTCGAGAACGTAGCCGCGGGGGGCGCCCTCGACCATATGCCAGTGCCAAAGCGCCGAGCCCAAAGGTGCGCCTGAATCGGAGGCAACTGGCGGCACCCAGATGCGCTCGAAAGGAGTCTCCTGGGCCACGCGCGCATTGGCGATGCAGTTCAGCGCGACGCCGCCCGTCATCACCAGGTTGCGCGAGGGAAACCGCCGCGCGCAGTCCCGCGCGACGTGCAGTACGGTCTCCTCGAGCACCGTTTGCAGCGCACGGGCAATGTCGCTGTGGTGCTGCGTCAGCGGCTCGTCTGGCCTGCGCGCAGGCCCGAACGTCTCGAAGAACCTGGGCCTGAAGGGCTGCAGCGAGCCATAGGCATCGTAGTTGAAGTAGGACAGATCGATCGCGTATTGGCCATCCGGCTCGAGGCGGACGATCTGCCGAAACCGGTCGACGAGGCCCATATCGCCGAAGGCGGCAAGCGCCATCACCTTGCCTTCGTCGGAAAAGCCGGCAAAGCCCAGGTATTGCGTGACGAACGTGTACAGCATCCCGAGCGAGTTGAAGATGCCGGTGTGCCATCGCCGCTCGAGCCGGTTGCCGACCCCGGTGTAAACACTGGTCGAGGCGTCATCGCCGTAGCCGTCCATGACGAGGACGGTTGCCTCCTCGAACGGGGAGATGAAGAAGGCCGCCGCGTGCGAATCGTGGTGACCGACGTTGCGGATGGGCGGCAGCTTCCGGCAGGCGAACTGCTCCCTCAGCCGTCGCCGCAGCCGGTAGTTCAGCATCAGCATGCCGTCGCGCTGAGTGGGGCGGGCCTTCTGCTTCAGCAGCGCCAGGCTTCTCGGGAAGCGCTTCAGCACGGCCGACGCCGCGGTGCGCCGCAGACGCTGCACGTTCCACGGGGTGGTTATCACATCGATATCGCCGAGCCCGATGCCCGCTTGGCTCAGGACGGCCTCGAGGGCCTGCTGCGGATAGCGATGGGTGTGCTTGCGGCGATTGAGGCGCTCCTCCTCGACCACGAACTCAGGCACACCGCGAGAAAGAAGCGCGATGCCGCTGTCGTGGGTGTCGCTGACGATTCCGAGAATGAGCACGGTCGTCCCGCCAAGCTGCGCCTGCGCAATACCCGCCGGGCATTGGTAACAGCACCGCGCGCAACTGCAAAACCCGCAAGACGCATCGGGGTCGCGGATGTTGTGGACTGCGGCCCGCAAGTCATAGCGCCTGCCCCCGGGACCGGTACAATGGGAGAGTTTCGGCTCACGAGGAGGATGTCCCATGATCCGCGTAGTCCTCGCGATTGCACTTGCGACCTCGCTCGGGGTCGTACCGGCGATGGCTCAGAGCAAGAGCACCAGCAAGGCGGCGAAGCAGAGCACCATCAAGGTCGGCAAGGGCGAAAAGCTCTGCAACTACCGCTTCCCTTCGGGCGAAAGGCGGCAGTGGGTGTGCAAGAAGGAGGAGCCCTGCTGCGCGTGGGACGCCATCAGCTACGTCAAGTGCGGCTCGACGATCACGGGGTGTCTGTAAGGACGCGATCGCGCGCAGACGCGGCGGCGGGCTCGCGCCGGGCGACGCGAATGAGGCGGTCCTGATCGCTATCCGTGTCGGTCTGATCGGCCGCAGCGCCGTCTGCGCTGTGGAAGGCTGATCGCGTGCTGGTCTGGGCTGGGCGAAGCGCAGGCGGGTCCGGCACCTCGTCCGATCTCGACGGATCCAACGTGCGGATGGCGCAAGACGCCGACTCTGGCGAGCCTGCTCAATCGATGAACCCGGCCATCCTCGGCAGCCAGAGGGCGATTCCCGGAAAGTAGATGCAGAGCAACAAACCCAGGACCTGCAGCCCAACAAACGGATACATGGCGCGGTACACATCGCTCATGGTCACGTCCGGAGGGGCGGTTCCCTTCATGTAGAAGAGCGTGGCGCCGAACGGCGGCGTCATGAATGCAGTCTGAAGATTGACCGCCACCAGCGTGCCGAACCACGTCATCAGGGCGTTGTTGCTGCCCAAATGATCGGAGAAGTCGTACTTCATCAAAATGGGCCCGAACACCGGTAGCACGATGAGACAGATCTCGATCCACTCGAACGGGAAGCCGAGCAGGAAGATGAGCACCATGACGAAGGTGAGCATCTCCCACTTGGTGTCGATGCCGAACTGCGTGAGCGTCGACAACATCAGGTCATCGCCGCCGAGGACGCGGAATACGTAGGAGAAGCCGGTCGCGCCAAGGAAGATCATGAACACGAGGCCGTTGGCTCGGCACGTTGAGAAGATGGCCTCATTCATCATCGCGAGCGTGGCGCGCCTGTTCAGAGCTGCGATGAAGACCGAGCCGAGCACGCCGACTGCTCCGCTCTCGGTGGGTGTGGCCCAGCCCGCGAAGATCGAGCCGAGCACGATCACCATCAGTGCCGTCATGGGAAACAGTCCGCGCCACAGCGCGTACCAGAATTCGCCGCGGGTCTGCGGTCCGTAGCTCGAGGGCAGCTTCGGTGCCTTGTCGGGCATGAAGATCGCGATCGCGATGATGTAGGCCAGATAGAGCCCGGACAGCAGAAAGCCGGGCATGATGGCTCCCAGGAACAGGTTGCCCGCCGAGGTCGCCAGCATCTCCGCCATCACCACGAGCATGATCGCCGGCGGGATCAGGATCCCGAGCGTTCCGGCCGATGCGATGGTGCCGATGGCGAGGTTCCTGTCGTAGCCCGCGGCCAGCATCTGCGGCAGCGCGATGATCGACAGCGTGATCACGGCGGCGCCGACCACCCCGATCGGGGCGGCGAGGATGGTGCCCATCACCATGACGGCCACCGCCAGCGCGCCCGGGCACCGCTTGAGCAGCACCTCGGTCGCGCTCAGCATGTCCTTGGCCGAGCCCGATCGCTCCAGAATTGCCCCCATGAAGATGAACATCGGGATCGATGCCAGCACCGGATCGGCCGCAACTCCCGCCCACATTCGCAACATGACGTCCGAGATGCCGATGAGATGGAAAACGCCGAGCCAGGCGCCGACGAGGGCGAACAGCAGCGATAGTCCTCCCATGACGAAGGCGACCGGGTACCCGACAAAAATGAAAAAGAACATGCTCACGAACATGATCAACGCGAGGTTGTCGGTCAGTTTGTCGATCACGTCCGCGTCTCCGGGTTTGGACTAGACGTCCGCTTCCACGTGGCCGATCTGCAGCTGCACCTCGCTCTGCGGCATTCCTCCGAACAGGAAGACGACCACGCGCAGCAGCACGCTCAAGATACCGAGCACCACCATCCACAGACCGGCGGCGTAGATGCCCTTGATGATCCAGCGGTGAGTGAGCCCTACGGTGCTGTCGGATTGCTCACCCAGCGCGTACGAGGAGGCGACGAAGTCCAGGCTGTAGTAGGACACGAGCGCAACGTATGGCAGCGCCAGCAGCAGGCACCCGAGCAGCTCGATCCACGCCCTGGTGCGGAGCGTCGTGCCTTCGGTGAAGGTATCGACGCGCGGATGAGCGTTGATGGTGTAGCAGTAGCCCATCCACAGCGAGAAGATTGCCGCATGGAAGTGCCACTCCAGCTCCTGCAGCTTCGTATAGGGCAGCTCCACGCCGAGCTTGCGTGAGATGACGTCAAAGCAGGTGACGCTCGCCATGACGACGAGCAGCCAGCCGGATGCGAGGGCAATGATCTCGAGCAGGCGCCGTAGGCTCTCTGCCACCTTCAGCAAAACAGTCATCGCGACATGGACTCTGGAATCGGACAGGAGGCGGGGCTTGCCGGCGGGCGAGCCCCGAAAAGGGGCGCGGCTCGACGCCGCGCCGGTGCAAGCTATTGCGTCTGGTAGGTCGGCTTCATCATCTGGGAGGCGCCCCAGACGGCAAACTTCTTGCGGTAATCCAGGTAGTGGTCCGCGATCTTCTTGAACAACGGATCCTTGGCTGATTCCTCGGCGAGGACTTCCATCCAGGCCTTCTCGATCGCCGCCAGATCCTCGTCGCTCCAGCGCTTCACCTTGACACCGTGCTTGGCCTGGTACTCGGCCATGGCGGCGAATTGCGCGTGATCGCTCTCCACGTAGGTGTGCATGACGGATTCACCGAGCGCTATCTCGATTATGGCCTTGTGCTGATCGGACAGCGCATCCCAAGCCTTCTTGTTCATCAGGAACTCGCTGACCGAGGTCTGCTGATGCCAGCCTGGGAAGTAGTTGTACTTGGCGATCTGATGGAAGCCGAGCCTGGTGTCCATCGTCGGCATCGAGAACTCGGTCGCGTCGATCACGCCGCGCTCCAACGCCTGGTAGATGTCCGCGGCTGCGAGAAGCTGCGTTGAAACTCCGAGCTTCTGCATGACCTGGGCGCCAAGGCCGAAGAACCGCATCTTCAGGCCCTTCAGCTCCGCCACCGATTTGACCTCGGTGCGGAACCAGCCCGACGTCTCGGGCGCGATGGCAAAGGAGTCGATCGATACGAGGCCGTGCTTGGCATAGATCTCGGCACGGAGCTCGTTGCCACCTCCAAACCACTTCCAGCCGAGGAACTCGCCGATCGGCGGACCGAACGGTACCGTGGTGAAGAACGCGAGCGCCGGATATTTACCGGTGTGATAGCCGGGCGTCGTCCAGCATGACTCGATGGAGCCCTTCGACACCGCATCGAAGCACTCGAGTGGAGGAATGAGTGCGCCGGGCTCGTAGAATTTGATCTCGAGGGTTCCGCCCGAGATCCGTTCGACGTTTTTGGAGAAGCGCACGGCCGAGGTGCCGATATGCGGCAACTGGGAGCCGAACGCGCTTTGCATCTTCCAGCGCACCTTGCTTTGCGCATTGGCTTCAGCGGACATGAATGTCGGAATCATCACCGAGAGGCCCATGGCGGATAGCGCCACGAGCCCCGACTTGAGCGGGCTTGCCGGCATAACTTTCCTCCCATTGCTACCGCTCCCGCAAACCACGCTGTCGTTCGGACGAGCGAGATCCGGTGCGGCATGCGCGACGGCTCAAGGGCGGGGCTTGTTTTTTGAGTCGCTCAGATGGAGCGGCTTGACGGATGCTCGCCGACCCTGTGCACGGTTCAATGGTGGCATGCGTCCAGAGCGATGTCAAAAAAGCCTGCGACGATCGTCTAACATGCCCTGAAAATCGCTTGCGCGCGAAGCTCCATGCCGCGGCTTGGGCTGAATGCGCGCGCGAGTGAGGGGCCTCCTGCGCCAAGCTGCGAAACACTTGCTATGCTCAAGCCGTTGGTCTTGCAGCCTGCTCGATTTGCTGGGCCTGCGACGCATCGCCTTCGACCCGATTGCACCACAAGATGCATGCTTGAGATATCAAGAGGCATGGTTTACACAGGCAATTTGAGAGTCAGAGGGTGATTTCTACTTGCTCACCGCAGCCCAGCTACGTGCCGCGCGCGCTCTGCTCGGTATGGATCAGAAGACGCTTGCGGACCGTTCAGGCGTGTCGCTGCCGACCATCCAGCGCATGGAGGCGAGCGCCGGCAACGTGCGCGGGATCGTGAATACGCTGATCAGGGTCGTGGAGGCGCTCGATCGCGAAGGCATTGAGCTGATAGGAGATGGCGCAACGAGCACCGGCGGTGGTCGCGGTGTGCGCCTCAAACGACCGGAGACACGTAAGCCCAGATGAACGCGGCAGCCCATCTCCACGTGCTCGCGGCAGCACTGGGCGCTTATTTGTTGACGGCCGTTGCGGCGATCGGCCTGGCGCGGCGCACCCTCGTATTCGTATACCCGCTGTGCCTCGTCGCTGCGGCGGTGGCCTTCCTGGTCGATCTGGCCGCGCTGCTCGCCAGCGTCGATGTCAGGGCCCACCTGTCGCTGGGGCTGCCGTCGATCGGGCTGCGGTTTCGCCTGGATGCGCTCAGCGCCTTCTTCGGACTGATCGTCAACTTCGGCGTTCTGGCCGCCAGCTTGTACGGCCTCGGCTTCGATTCTCGCACCGAGCTGTCAGGACGCGTGGAGCCGTTTTTCCCCGCGTTCGCGGCGGCCATGAACCTCGTGCTGCTGGCGGACGATGCCTTCGCATTCCTGTTCTCGTGGGAGCTGATGTCGCTCACGTCCTGGGCCCTGGTCGTTGCCCGCCACGATGACGCGGACTGCCGGCAGGCCGGCTATGTCTACTTGCTGATGGCGGCGATCGGGACTGCGGCGCTGCTCTTTGCTTTCGGCGGGTTGGCGGGCGCGGTCGGCAGTTACGGATTCCAGGACATCCGGGCCTCGCATATTGATCCGCTGACGTCGGCGCTCATTCTGACGGCAGTCCTCGTCGGCGCAGGCTCCAAGGCCGGCATCATTCCCCTGCATGCATGGCTGCCACTGGCACATCCGGCGGCGCCCAGCCACGTCTCGGCGCTGATGAGCGGCGTGATGACCAAAGTGGCGATCTACGGCGTTATTCGTATCGTGTTCGACCTGCTCGGCGGTCCGCAATGGTGGTGGTCGCTGCCCTTCATCCTGCTCGGCTCGGCCTCAGCGGTGGGCGGCCTTCTCTACGCCGTGCTCGATCAGGACCTGAAGCGTGTGCTTGCCTACTCCACGATCGAGAACGTGGGCATCATCTTCGTCGCGATCGGCTTCGCCATTGCCTTCAAGGCCACAGGCCTGCAGGCGGCAGCGGTGGTCGCAACGGCCGCTGGCCTGTTGCATGCGCTCAATCATTCCTGGTTCAAGTCGCTGCTGTTCCTGGGCGCCGGCGCCGTCCTGCACGCGACAGGACGCAGGGATTTCGACGGACTTGGCGGGCTGATCCACCGCATGCCGCGTACGGCCTTCTGCTGGTTCGTCGGCGCTCTCTCCATCTCGGCGCTGCCGCCGCTCAACGGGTTCGTGTCGGAGTGGCTGCTGTTCCAGTCGGTGCTCGCCGGTCCCGCATTCTCGGAGCCGATCCTGCGCTCGCTGGTGCCGGCGGTCGGCGCCATGCTCGCGCTCGCCGCAGGGCTGGCGGCTGCCTGCTTCGTGCGGGCCTTCGGCGTGGCGTTCCTCGGCCGTCCGAGAAGCCCGGCTGCTGCGGCGGCGCATGAGGCTCCGTTGCCACAGCAGGCCGCCATGGCGCTGCTTACGGCGTCGTGTATCCTCGGGGGGCTGTGCGGCAGTGTGGCCATCTCCGCCATCGGCCCGTTGCTGATGAAGCTTGCCGGCGCCGCGCTGCCGGCGACGGCGGCGGGCCCGACGCCCCTGTCGATCGTCGCTTTCGATCCGGCGCGCAGCACGTATGATGCTCCGATCATCGCGCTGTTCGTCGCGATCTCGGCCATCACGACGACGCTGATCGTGCATTGGGTCTCCAACCGGCGCACGCGCCGCTCGGCGGCCTGGGATTGCGGGTTCCCCGAGCCTTCGCCGATGACCCAGTACACCGGCTCGAGCTTTGGTCAGCCGCTGAGACGGCTCTACGGCAGCATCGTCTTCGGCGCCGAGGAGCGTGTCTACATGCCAGCACCCGGCAATATGCAGGCGGCCCGGCTCGAGGTGCGCATGACCGACTATTCCTGGCGCTGGTTCTACGTGGCCCCCGCCGGGGCCGTCACGAAGCTGGCAGCGCGCTCCAACCCGCTGCAGTTCCTCACCATCCGGCGCTACCTCGTTCTCATGTTCCTTGCGCTCATCCTCCTCCTCCTGATCACCGCGATGTGGGTCTGATGCTCGAGACAGTGCAGGCATTCCTCGCCCAGGGGGCGCAGATGTTCCTGGTCCTGCTCATCGCACCCGCGGTGGTGGGGATCACGCGGCGCGTCAAGGCGCGGCTGATGCGCAGGCGCGGCGCGCCCATCATTCAGGCGTATCTCGACCTCATCAAGCTCATGCGCAAGGAGGTCGTGCTCGCCGACAACGCGTCGTGGTTCTTCCGCAGCGCCCCATACCTGATCTTCGGGCTGACCTGGGTGGCAGCCGCTCTGGTTCCCACCTTCGCCTCCGGCCTCATGTTCAACTGGGCCGCCGACGTCGTGGCGCTGGTGGCGCTGATCGGAGCCTCCCGCGCGCTCCTGGCGCTTGCCGCCATGGACGTCGGAACGAGCTTCGGCGGGATCGGCTCCTCGCGCGAGATGATGATCGCCACGCTGGCCGAGCCGGCCACGCTGCTCGTCGTGCTCACCCTGGCGCTGTGGGCGGGAACCACGCGACTGCCCGGGGTGGCCGAGTTCTTCATCACGCAGCCGGCGGGATTGCGCCTGTCGCTGGCGCTGGCCTTCGTCGCTCTCGTCATTGTCGCCCTGGCCGAGAATGCGCGCATTCCCGTCGACAATCCGGCGACGCACCTCGAGCTGACAATGGTGCACGAGGCGATGGTGCTCGAGTACTCGGGCCGCCACCTGGCGATGCTCGAGGCCGCCAGCTACATCAAGCTCGTTCTCTATATCTCGCTGATCGCCTGCCTGTTCGTTCCGTTCGGCATGGCTTCCGCGGACGCGGGACCCCGCGGCTGGCTCATCGGGTTGATCGCCTATCTCGGCAAGGTCTTCATCGGGGCGGTGGCGCTCGGCGTCTGGGAGGTCAGCATCGCCAAGATGCGGGTGTTCCGCGTCGGCGAGTTCCTCGGCGGGGCCTTCGTCTTCGCCTTTCTCGCCATCCTCCTCGCCTTCATGACGCGCGAGGTGCTGCGGTGAATCACGCCTACGACGTCTCGCACTTTCTCGCCGGCCTGATGCTGGTCGTGAGCTTCACGCTGCTCTACCAGGACCGCATCTTCGCGGTGCTGAACATCTTCGCGGTTCAGGCCATTATCCTGTCGCTGGCGGTGGCGTGGGAAGCCTGGACGCAGGATCGCCCCCATCTCTTTGTCACGGCTGCGATCGCGCTGGCGGTCAAGGGCATCGTCATTCCCCTCGTGCTCTATCGCATCGTCGGTCAACTCGGCATTCATCGCGACATCGAGCAGGTCATCAACGTCGGGATGGCCATGCTCGTCGGGCTCGGGCTCACCGCCCTCTCGTTCCTGCTGGTGCTGAGGGTCACCGCAACCGCGCCGTCATTTACACGCGAGGGGCTGGCGCTCGCACTCGCCATTATCCTGCTCGGCTTCCTGATGATGATCACGCGCCGCAACGCCGTAACGCAGATCGTCGGGTTCATGTCGATCGAGAACGGCCTGATACTCGCCGCGACCGGAGCCAGAGGCATGCCGCTCGTGGTCGAGGTGAGCGTCGCCTTCTCGGTCCTGATCGCTCTCTTCGTGTTTGCCGTCTTCGTGTTTCGGATTCGCGAGCGCTTCGACACGGTCGATATCAGGGCGCTCGAAAGCGTGCGGGGGGACCGAAGATGAACGAGCCGATCTATGCCGTCGTCGCCATCCCGGTCGCGTCTGCGTTCCTCCTGGCGCTCATCCCGAACTACCGGATATCGGCTATCGGCAATGTGCTGGCGTCGCTCGCGACCTTCGTTTCCGGCGTGGCGCTGCTGGCGCACCCCAGCATGACCGGCGACTATCTGATCATCGACAACCTCAATACGTTCTTCATCATCCTGAACACGCTGGTCGGCCTCACCACCTCCACGTTCAGCGCGAGCTATATCAGTCACGAGATCGAGACAGGCCGGCTGACGCCGCTGTTCGTCCGCTTCTATCACGCGATGTTCCAGGGGATGATGGCGTCGATGAACCTGGCGCTGCTGGCCAACAACATCGGCCTGCTGTGGGTCGGCCTAGAGCTGGCAACGCTCATCACCGTCGTCATGGTGGGCATCTATCGCACGCCGTCGGCTCTCGAGGCCGCGTGGAAATACTTCATCCTGGGAAGCGTCGGCATCTCGCTCGCGTTCTTCGGCACCATTCTGATCTACCTGGCAGGCCAGTCCGTGCTGGGCGAAGGCCTGCCCGCGATGACGTGGAGCCGTTTGCTGGACTCTGCGCCCGGGCTCGATCCGGCGCTGCTCAACCTCGCCTTCGTCTTTCTCCTCATCGGCTACGGCACGAAGGTCGGTCTGGCACCCTTGCATGCCTGGCTGCCGGACGCCCATGCGGAGGGCCCGACGCCGATTTCCGCCGTGCTCTCCGGACTCCTTCTCAATGTGGCGCTGTTCGCGTTGCTGCGGTTCAAGATGCTGCTCGCCGCGCATCCCACCGCGATCAAGCCCGGCCCGATCATGATCGCGATGGGCCTCCTGTCGCTCATCTTTGCGGCCTTCATGCTGTATCAGCGTCGGGACATAAAGCGCCTGTTCGCCTACTCGTCGATCGAGCACATGGGGCTCATCACCTTCGCCTTCGGCATGGGTGGGCCGCTCGCCAATTTCGCCGGCTTGCTGCACATGGTCATGCACAGCCTGACCAAGTCGGCCATATTCTTCGCCGTCGGGCACGTGGCGCAGGCGAAGGGCACGCAGCGGATCGCCGACATTCGCGGCCTGAGCGTAACGCACCCCGGATTGGCCGTCGGGCTGGGGACTGGGGTGCTCGCCATCTCCGGGTTGCCGCCGTTCGGCCTCTTCATGAGCGAGTTCCTGATTGTCACGACAACGTTCGCAAGAGTGCCATGGCTTGCGCTGCTGATCGCGTTCGGCCTGCTGGTGGCGTTCGGCGCGTTGCTGCTGCGGCTGCAGGACATCCTGTTCGGTGCGCCGAACGAGCCCGCGCATAAGATCAGCGCGTCCTCGGCGCCGCTCATCGTCCACCTCGCGCTCGTGCTCATGGCTGGACTCTACCTGCCTCCCAACCTGGTCGTCTGGTTCCAGCGTGCGGCGGAAATGCTCGGATGACGAACACCGGGGCCCAAGGCATTGCTCAACTCGCCGCGCGCCTCGCGCCGGGCGCCGATGGGTATGTGCGTTTGACGGCCGACGAGGCGACCTGGATCGCACTCGCCGCAGGATGTGCCGAGGGCTTGCACGACCTGAGCGCCATCTGGCTCGACGACGGACAGGTGCGCATGGCGCTGTCCGACCCTGCGCAGCGGGTCCGCGCGATCGTCTCGCTTGGGTTGCGC
>JBLNBZ010000008.1:0-5365 GCA_050260355.1 Bacteroidota bacterium
TGGGGGATGGGTCGCGTCATCTCTCTGGCGTCATCCCGGGGCCGCGTGAGCGCGAACGCTCACGCGGGAATCGCCCGGGATCCAGATGCGCGGCCACTTGCTCAGTGTGCGTTTGAACACAGGAGCCACCGCCAGCGCTTCAACCGCGAGGCAGAGTCTGTCGCTCGGCACCTGGATCCCTGCCTGCGCAGGGATGACGGAAATGGACAGGGCGTGCGGAGCCGAGCCATCGCGAGTCGGTGGATGCGCGTGGTGAGGCAGAGGTCGGGTCGGGCGGGGAGGATCCCTGTGTGTGCGGACTGGGCTTGAATGGGTGTGGGCGGGAGACCGCAAGATCCCAGGTCGTCAAAGACCCCGCGCCAAGGCGCGGCTTCCGGGAACGCAAGAGGAGGGATGCATCGCAAGCCTCGAGTCTTGCTTGCAGCGCGGCTTTCGGGACCGCAGTGGAGGGTGGTGGTGCTTGCGACGCCGATACTCGCGCAGCCCTCAAGTCTTGCGTCCCCGGCCATCGCGCCTTGGCGCGCATGAGCCGGGGTCTTTCGCAGCGCACATGAGCATTGCAGACGCGGGCGCCGCACAGTGTTATAGGTCCGCCCCTCGCGCAAGCGGCACACGCGGAGACGAATGCAGTGACCACAACCTACGAGCGCAGCGCGATCGATTCCAGATACGCGTGGTTCCGCCTGGCCGCGACGCTGCTGATCAGCACGATCGGCAACGTGGGCATGTGGTCGGTCGTGGTCGTGCTGCCCGCAGTGCAGGCCGAGTTCGGCACCGCGCGCGCGGAGGCATCGCTGCCCTATACGCTGACCATGGTGTGCTTCGGGCTCGGCGGAATCCTGATGGGCCGCGCTGCGGATCGCATCGGCATCGTCGCTCCCGTGATCATAGGGGCGCTGGCGCTCGGCGCCGGCTACATCGCGGCAGGCTACTCGACCAGCATCCTGCAGTTCGCGCTCGCGCACGGCCTGCTGATCGGTCTGTTCGGCAGCGGCGCTCTGTTCGGTCCGCTGATCGCCGACATCTCGCACTGGTTCCAGCGGCGGCGCGGGCTCGCGGTCGCCGTCTGCGCCAGCGGCAACTACTTTGCGGGCGCCATCTGGCCGCCGATCGTGCAGCACATGGCAGCGACCATCGGGTGGCGGCACGCCTACATCGCGATCGGCTTCGTCACGATGCTTTCGCTCGTGCCCCTCGCGCTGGCGCTGAGGCGGCGCCTGCCCGCGCACGAGCTGTCGGCGGCCGAAGCCGCGGCCGTCGAACGGCAGTCCGCCGTGCCGGCCATGTCGCCGGCAACGTTGCAAACCCTGCTCATGATCGCCGGCGTCGCATGCTGCGTGGCCATGTCGATGCCGCAGGTGCATCTGGTGGCCTACTGCGTCGACCTCGGTTACGGCGCCGCGCGCGGGGCGGAGATGCTGTCGCTGATGCTGGGCTTCGGCATCGTCAGCCGACTCGCCTCGGGCTGGATCTGCGACCGCATCGGCGGCTTTGCTACGCTGCTGACCGGCTCGGTCCTGCAGGCGCTGGCGCTGCTGTTCTACGTGCCGTTCGATGGCCTGACCTCGCTCTACATCGTCTCGGCCATGTTCGGCCTGGTGCAGGGCGGCATCGTGCCGAGCTATGCCATCATCGTGCGCGACCAGTTCGCGCCCAGCGAAGCCGGCGCGCGGGTCGGCATCGTCCTCATGGCGACGCTGATCGGCATGGCATTGGGAGGCTGGATGTCGGGCGCCGTCTACGACTACACGGGGTCCTATCAGGCCGCCTTCATCAACGGCTTCGCCTGGAACCTGCTCAATATCGGCATCGTGCTGTGGCTGATGCACAAGTTGCGCCGAAATCTGGCGTACGCTTAGGTCGAGAACTGAAAGCCGCAGAAGGCGGAGCGCTCATCATGGCCGATGCCGAGGCCCTGCCGTCAGACGAGGCGCGCGCGAAAGAGACCCAGCGCGCGACGCTTGCGACCACGTGCGGCGCGCACTTCGTGCACGACGGCATCGCGGACAGCTTGTATGTGCTGTTGCCGTTCTGGGCGCAAGCGCTCGGCCTCAGCTATGCGCAGGTCGGCAGCATCAAGACGGCGTACTCGGCCGCCATGGCGCTGTTGCAGGCGCCGGCCGGACTGTTGGCGGAGCGCGTGGGCGAGCGCACCCTGCTCGCGCTCGGGACGATGCTTGCGGGCGCGGCGTTCGCGGCACTCGCGATCGCCGGCAGCTATGGCGCGTTCCTGCTCCTCATTCTGACCGTCGGCGTGGGCTCGGCCGTGCAGCACCCGCTCGCATCGTCGGTGATTGCGAGGGGCTACGCCGGGGGACCGCGCCGCGCGGCGCTGGGCGTCTACAATTTCGCCGGCGACATGGGGAAGATGGTCGTCGCCTTCACCATCGCCGTGACGGCAGGCGTGGTGGGCTGGCGCATCAGCGTTGCCGGATATGGCGTGCTGGTCGTCATTGTCGGAATCGTGCTGCTGCTGGTGCTGCGGCAGATCGCGATTGGGGGCCGTGAAACGAAGCGAGAGGTTGCGTCAGAGCCTGCATCCGGCGCGGCGGCCGCGAGCCGCGATCCTGCGCGCGGCGGCTGGGGCTTCAACAACAGCGCGGGTTACACGATCCTTGCCGCCATCCATGTCGTGGACAGCGCGGGGCGCACGGGATGCCTCACGCTGCTGCCCTTCCTGCTGCTGCAAAAGGAGGCGAGCTCCGCCGCTGTGGGCCTGGCGCTGGCGCTGGTGTTTGCCGGCGGAGCAGCGGGCAAGCTTGCCTGCGGGCTGCTCGCGGAGCGACTGGGCCTGCTGCGCACGGTGGCCCTGACGGAGCTCGGCACCGCCGTGCTGCTGCTCGGCATCATCGCGGCGCCGCTCCCCGTTGCGCTCGTCTCGATGCCGCTGCTCGGCATCGCCCTCAACGGCACGTCATCGGTGCTGTACGGCACAGTCAGCGAGTTCGTCCGGTCTGATCGCCAGGCGCGCGCGTTCGGGCTGTTCTACACATTGGGAAGCGCTGCAGGAGGTGCAGCACCACTCGCGTTCGGCGCCCTGAGCGATTGGGTCGGCGTGCCGACGTCCCTCGTCTGCCTCGCCATGCTGGTGCTTGCAACCTTGCCGCTGACCTTCATGCTGAACCCGCATCTATCGGCGGAGAGTCTGGCTAAACGCTAGCCGGCCGCCCATCGGCGCAAGGTGTCGGCGCTGGCATCGTCGGCCGGACAGAAGCACTCGATGCGGATCTCCTGCACGGTCACGTCCTGCGGCGTGCCGAGGGTCGCAAGCGTCGTGAAGAGGCGCAGCGATGTCTCGCCCTTGGCGAAATGATTGCGGGCTGGCGCTCGACCAACCATTGTGTCTCGGTTTCACAGCGGAGCAAGCGCCATGAGCGAGCGGTACGGTGTCGGCGTTGCGATCCTGTCGTGCTCGTTCGGCGCCGGCGCAGCAGTGGCGACCCGCTATCTGATCGGCAGCGCCGACCCGCTGACGCTCGCCGCCATCCGCTTTGGCGGCGGATTCTTCTGCGTGCTGCCGCTCGCCCTGCTGAGCCATGCGCGCTGGCCCGAGCGCGCCGACAGGCCGGCCGTCGCCGGTCTCGGCTTCATGTTCTATGCGCTGTTCTTCGTGCTCTACAACATCGCGCTCGCCTACACGACGGTGGCGCGCGGCACGCTCGCGCTCTCGACCCTGCCGCTGATGACGATGGTCGTCGGCGCCCTGCTCGGCATCGAGCCGCTCAGCGCGCGCAAGACAATCGGCGTTCTCATCGCCATGCTGGGTGTGGCCACCGCCTTGGCGGCAGGGCTCACCGATGCGCCGAGCGGAGCCTGGCGCGGCGATCTGATCATGGCGGGCGCCACGTTGTGCATGGCGTTCTACAGTGTCTGGTCGAGGCCCTTCATCAACCGCTCGAGCGCCTTGGGCTTCCTGGCGGCCGGCATGGGCGCAGGCGGGCTGGCGCTCATCGCGGCGAGCCTCGCGTCCGGCGGCGCCGCATCCCTCCTCGGATTCGGCACGCGCGATTGGATCGCAGCCCTCTACCTCGCCATCGGCGGTGGTGCGCTCGCGTTCTTCCTGTGGATTCACGCGTTGCAGCACGCAAGTCCCACACGTGTCGCCAACACCATGACGGTCAATCCGCTGATTGCGGGCGTGTCGGCCGCGCTGATCCTGGGCGAGCCGATCACGCTCAATCTGGTCGTGGGCCTGATCGCGGTGTTTGCCGGCATCTGGATCGCGACCACCGAGAGCGCCGCGACAGCGCCAAAATGACTGCGACCGGCAGAGAACCGAGGATCAGGCCTCCACGACGACGTAGTCGTCCTCGACGGCAACCTTGAAGGTCTCGGCCACGTAGGGGCCTTCCACGAGCTTGGCGCCGGGCTCGACCGATACCGCGTAGCGCATCAGGCGCAGCCGCTTGGGATCGCACCAGGAGCGGCCGGTGCGAATGTCGAACTCCCAGCCATGCCAAGGACAGCGCACGATCTCGCCGACGCGCGAATAGCGGTAGCAGCCGGGTTCGGGCGCGTCGACGAGGCCCGTGAGCTTGCCTTGCGCGAGGTGCGCGCCCCTGTGCGGGCACTTGTCGGACAGGGCGAAGAACTCGCCCTTCAGATTGAACACGACCACGCCGCGCCCATCGATCGTCACGAGCTTGCGCCCGCCCGGCGGGATCTCCGCGACGCGGGCAACGACGTGTCGGCTCTTGGCGGTCTGCTGCATTCTGGTGATGTCCGTCAACCGATGGCGGTTCCTCTCGGCAGGGAGAGTTGCCCTCAACGTACCTGATCTCGATCGAGGCTGTGAATGGGAGTTGCGGGCCGCGTCGGGTGAGAGGCGCGCGCAAGGTGTGCGCCGCGCCCTCCTCGCCCCCCGGCAGGCAGAGCGGGAAGGGATCTGGGGATGAGCCGCGCCAGAGAGAAACCTACGACAGGCGGTAGACCTTGCGCCCGTTCTCGGCGCAGATCTGGCGGTGCCGCTCGGGCTTCAATCCGGCCGGGAAGGCGCGGAACGGATCGTCGAAATCCCAGTGCGGATAGTCGCTGGCGAACAGCAGACGGTCCCAGCCGATCCACTCCATGACCTCGAGCACGTGCCGGCGCTCGTCCGGCTCCTCCATCGGCTGCGTCGTGACGTAGATGTGCTGGCGAATGTACTCGGACGGCTTGCGCTTCAGGTGCGGGACCTCATCGCGCATGCGCTCGAACAGCTTGTCGAGCCGCCAGGTCAGCGCGGGCAGCCAGGCGAAGCCGCCTTCCACCATCACCACCTTGAGGGTCGGGAACGCGAGACGCTGCGCCAGTATGCCGTCGATACGTGGCAGTCCTTCGTGGAGCTGACCTATCCCAATGGTCTGCCGTCTGACAATATTGACGC
>JBLNBZ010000009.1:0-22165 GCA_050260355.1 Bacteroidota bacterium
ATTTCCCCCTGAACTAGCTCATTTCGCAATCGCACGGACGCGGCTTCGCACGAAGAATCGCTAGGTTGGCTCCCCTCACGCCACCCCTCCCGAAGGGTGAGTGAGGCCCGCGCGCCTCACGACGGCAGAATGACGCCCTTGCCCGTCGTCTGCGTATCGAAGGTCCTGTAGGCCTCCTCGGCCTGCTCGAGCCTCCAGCGGTGCGTGAAGAGCTTGTCGACGGCAATGTTGTGGTCGGCGACGAACTCCGCGCACTCGGCCTGGCCTTGCTTGGAGAATGTCCACGAGCCGACCAGCGTCACCTGCCGCCGCAGCAGATCGGAGCTGACGTCCAGCGTGACGTCGCCCCGCTCGCCGACGAAGCAGGCCGTGCCCCATGAGCGCACCGCGCGCACGCAGGCCGCACGCGCGGCCGGTGCCGACGAGGCATCGAGCGTCTTATGGGCACCCTCGCCGTGGGTCAGATCGCGAATGGCCGCCACCGTGTCGTTGGACCTGGCATCGATCACCTCGTCGGCGCCGAACTCCTTGGCGAGCTTGCGCCGCTCCGGCGAGATGTCGAGCGCGATGACGCGCGCGCCCATCGCCGCGGCAAGCTGCGTGGCCGACAGCCCCACCGGCCCCTGCCCGAAGATGGCGATGGTCTCGCCGCCCTGCAGGTTGAGCCGCTTGAGCGCGCCGTACGCGGTGCCGGTGCCGCACGAGATGGCAGCACCCGTCTCGAACGAAAGCGCATCGGGAAGCGGCACCAGCGTCGACACCGGCACCTTCATGTACCGCGCGTGGCCGCCATGCCCGCCCGAGCCGAACACGACGGCGCCCTCGAGGCACATCTGCGTCCAGCCGCCGCGGCAATGCTTGCAGTTGCCGCAGCCGTCGTAGTGGTGATCCATCACGCGCTGGCCGATGCGCGCCTCCCGCTCCGAGACGCCCGAGCCGACAGCAACCACGACACCGCACGGCTCGTGCCCGGCGATGACGCCGGCCTCGCGCTTGATACCGCCCGTCACCGCCCCGCCCAGCGCCGGCGCGCGATAGTTGTGCAGATCGCTGCCGCACATGCCGGACGCCTTGATCTCGAGCACGACGTCGCGGGGTCCGGGTGTGGGATCGGGAAACTCTCTGAGCTCCAGCTTGCGGTCACCGAGAAAAACGACGCCCTTCATGCCAGTCTCCGTGCCGTGGATCGAGTTGCGCTGGTCGATCCTCGCTCAGGAGCGGCTTTCGATCAACAGCGGCGGCTGCCAGCGCTGCGCTGCCGCACGCTTGGCGGCGCATCATGCGTTTGAACTGCGCGAGCGCTGACGGGTCGCCGCGCCCACCACCAGCCCTTGCTGTGTGATGCTACATGCCGAGTGCTACATGCCGAGCCAGCGCGAGATGCGGCCCTTTGGCTGGGACTGTGTGGCTTTCAGCAGCACCTTGCGCAACTGCCGCCCACAACTGTCGATGAAGCGCAGGCCAACCTCGGTCTGCTCCTGCCAGCGCACCTCGCACTCGAGCACGGCGCCGCTCTTGGTCTGCCACAGATAGATCTTGCTCGGCAGGCGGACGTTCTGGGTCAGGCGGAGACGCGCGCCGGCGACCGAGAGATCGACGATGACGCAGTCGAAGGAGCATTTGCCCGCGGCAAACATCACTTTCCCTTCGATCCGGACTGGGTGGCGCTCGAACTCGCGCCTGTCATCGTGCATATGCAGCCCCCGCTGCGGCGACCTCGCACAAGACTTGCCTTGCGGGGATCGTCTCGCTTCTCCTGCTACCAGATTGGCCCTTGAGGATCGACGCGCCGACCGACCCTCGGACGCCGGCCGTGATCGTCTCGACCGGCTTACCAATTCGACCACAGCTCGCTTTCGGCCTTGTTAAGAGATGACCCACAATTTGAGACGGGCTGGGCCCATGCCGCCCTGACTGCACCCGACCCCGGCGGGCAGGAGCCCTTCCTTATGCAACCCGGCTCGTCTATGTACCCCCGAGCACCCATGGCACAGCGCCGGAGCGAGCATGGCCGACGAGCTTCCGTTTCGCAAAGAGATCAACTTCGAATACGGCGTGGCCAGCGAGCTTGCGCCGGGCGTGCGCCGCATCGTGGCGAGCAACCCGGGTCCTTTTACATACAAGGGCACCAATACGTATCTGCTCGGCCAGGGCCGCGAGATCGCCTTGATCGATCCGGGTCCCGAGGACGAGGCTCACTTCGACGCCATCATGAGGGCTGCCGGCACCAGCCGGATCACCGACATCCTGATCACCCATACCCACCGCGACCACGTCGATGGCCTGGACCGGCTGCAGCGGGCGACCGGCGCACGCACCTGGGGCTTTGGACGCACGGCCGTGGCGCGCGGCACCAGGCGGACCAGCCCGTCCGGCGGGGAGTTCGTCGACCAGGATTTCAATCCCGATGTGGTTCTGAAGGAAGGCGGCCGCTTCCAGGGCGAAGGCTTCGCGCTCATCGCTCTGCACACGCCCGGCCACGCTCCCGACCACCTCTGCTTTGCGCTCGAGGGCACCAGGATCCTGTTCTCGGGCGATCACGTGATGGCCTGGAACACCAGTGTGGTGGCGCCGCCCGAAGGCAATATGAGCCAGTACATCGCTGCGCTGGAGCGCCTGCTCGACCGCTCAGACGAGGTTTACTTCCCAGGGCACGGCGGCCGTCTGCTCCAGCCGCAGCGCACGGTCAAAGCCTACGTGTTGCATCGGCGCATGCGCGAGCAGGCCATCCTCGATTGCATCCGCGCCGGCAAGACCACTATCGCTGAGATCGTTCAGGTCGTTTATCGCGGCCTTGATCCTCGCCTCGTGAACGCTGCCTCTCTCTCTGTTGCTGCTCACGTTGAGCACCTGGTTGAGCGCGGCCTTGCGACTTGCGAGGGCCCGCCGACTGCGCCGACGCGCCTTTCGCCCGCTTAGGCACGGCCGCATCCGGTTTGGCGCGACGCCTGCCGTGGCGTCCTCCGGTGCCGGACACCGTCGCATCCATGCGCTCCTGCAATTCTTTGAAGAAGCCACGGATGCGCATCGCATTGCGGCCCAGATCGTGCTCCCCGTAGCGCGACGCCGAGCGTATATCGATGCGCGCCTCGCGCTGGTCGCCATCGACCCGAATGACGACATCGTCGTAGAAGCCGAGCACCAGCGTACGATCCACGGCCTCGATATAGCCTGGCTTGCCGCGACCCTGCGGTGGCTCCTCGGTGACGATCTCCCACCTGAGCCTGCGCACGACGTCGCCCAACAGCTCGAACGTCTCCGTGCCCGAGCGCGGGATGACGAGCGGCCTTATATCCGGATAGGCGGTTGCCTGCAGCCGTGCCGCCTCCGCTCCCGGGTAGGCCACGGGATTGGCGTCCTTCGGCCTGAGCCTCGTGGCTGCCATGAATCTCGGCGGCGTTTGCGGATCGGTCGTCACGTCATTGATCTTGGGCAGATGCGATGCAACCACCGCGACCGCTGCCGGCCAGGCGAGCAGCAGCAGCCCCACGAGAGCTCCGGCGGTAGCGCTCCACGCGCCGGCGCGACCGTGCTGCCAGATCACCACGCCCGCCGCCAGCCCGAGCAGGATGGCGATGGCCGCTCCACCAAATCCGGTGAGGAACAGGTTGAGCGCGACGCGGGTCGGCAATGACGCCAGCCGGTGCAGGACGATCGCCAGCACGATGATTTGCAGACTGAACAGCGCGATGCGCCGCGACCAGACTGCGAGCGGCGTGGGAAGCTCCTGGCCGAAGTCTCGCATCGTCAGCGCCATGTAGTCCGCTGCCATATTGCCTCGTACCCAAGCTGCCGTGCGATCAATCCGAGAGGAGCGCGAGCATATCCGAGATTCAGGCAAATGACAGGCTGCGTATCCGATCACCCGCAGCTCACCGCGCGAACGTCCCTACGCAGCGCGCCCATCCTCGCGATCCGTTGGACCCGAGGCTTTGCCTCCTTCTCATCTTCTCGCCCACGTGGGGCGGAGCGGCAGGGGCCGTTACCAAAAACAACGGGGATGCGGCGCCTGCCGCCCCACGCTCTACGAACGGACTGCCGGCCGCCAGTCCCCGGCCATCCTTACCGGGGGAGAGCCAGCGTACGCTAATCGCTGGCAGCAGACACGGCACGGATTCGCTGATGTCTCGTGCCCGTTCGTCGCTCCCGCTCCTCCGCAAGTGCCCAGCTCGCACCCGCAGCCCACGCGTGATTGGAGCGGGATGGCTCAAGCTTACGCGCGCGCCGAGCAGCGGGGATAATTTTCGTGCGCTGCAGGCGCTGCGGATCGCGTGCGCCGACGCAACTGAGACAACGCAAGGGGCGCGGCACCTGGGTTCCGGCCTTCGCCGGGACCCAGACGCGCCTCCACTTGTGTTGCGCGAGCCATGACAGCGCGACCGCCCCGCAAATGTCATCCTCGGGCTCGGCCCGAGGATCCAACAATCCGCGCACCTTGCCGTCGTGACTGACAGCACCGACGCGCCGCGCGCACACAACTACGCTTCCCGTCCGCGGCGCGATGGATCCCGGGCATAAAGCCCGGGATGACACCGAGTGAGAGGCACGGTCATCGCCTCACACGCCCGGCCAAGTGAGGGCGCCGCGCGAACGCGCGCTCAACGCGGCTTCTCGATCCTCTTGATCCCGCCCATGTACGGCACCAGCGCGTCGGGCAGCGTCACCGAGCCGTCCGCCTCCTGATAATTCTCCAGGATGGCGATCAGCGTGCGCCCCACCGCCAGACCCGAGCCGTTGAGCGTGTGCACGAAGCGCGTGTCCTTGGCCCCCTTTGGCCGGTAGCGCGCATTCATGCGCCGCGCCTGGAAATCGCCGCACACCGAGCACGACGAGATCTCGCGATACGTGTTCTGCCCCGGCAGCCACACCTCGATGTCGTAGGTCTTCTGCGAGGCAAAGCCCATGTCGCCCGTGCACAACAGCATGGTGCGGTAGGCGAGCCCGAGGCGCTTCAGCACCTCCTCCGCGCACGCGGTCATGCGCTCGTGCTCCGCCTTGCTCTGCTCGGGCGTGGTGATGGAGACGAGCTCCACCTTGGAGAACTGGTGCTGGCGGATCATGCCGCGCGTGTCCTTGCCCGCCGCACCCGCTTCCGCGCGGAAGCACGGCGTGTAGGCCGTGACGCGAATCGGCAGCTCGGCTTCGTCGCGGATGGACTCGCGCACGAGGTTGGTGAGCGGGACTTCGGCGGTGGGGATGAGCCAACGAGGCGTTTCGAAGACCGGCCATATTCCCGTTAGCTTGCCGCCAACCAACTTTGGATGATCCAGCCTTACGTTGATCTTTCCGGCGCTGGCCGCGTAGGCCCTCTCAAGTTCCTCTTTGCGACTTCCCCGAAAGGCGAACGACAATGTGCCCGGCACGTCACCAGGTGACACCTCAAACTCGGTCTCGGAAATCTCCTCCCGAGCCAATGCCAGAAACTGATCTTCTCTGAACTTCGGCAGCTGCGCCGTGCCGTACATCACCTCGTCGCGCACCATCAGCGGCGGCGCGATCTCCGTGTAGCCGAACTCGCGCGTATGAATATCGAGCATGAACGCCGCGAGCGCCCGCTCCAGCCGCGCGAGTGCGCCCTTCAGCACCACGAACCGCGCGCCCGACAGCTTGGCCGCCGTCTCGAAGTCCATCAGGCCCAGCGCCTCGCCGATCTCGAAATGTTGCAGCGGCCTGTTGGTCGCCAGCTTCGGCGGCTCGCCGACTTTGCGGACAAGTTTGTTGTCGTGCTCGTCCTTGCCCTCCGGCACCTCGTCGAGCGGAATGTTCGGAATAACCGACAGCGCCGCGCGCAATTCCTCGTCGCGCTGCCTCTGCTCCTTCTCGCCGGCCTCCAGCTCATCCTTGAGCGCGGCAACCTCGGCCATCAGCTTCTGCGCCGTCGCCTCGTCTTTCGCCGCCTTGGCCTTGCCGATCTCCTTCGACGCCGCATTCCTGCGCGCCTGCGCCTCCTGCAGCCGCGTGACGACCTTGCGCCGCGCCTCGTCGAGCGCGATCAGATCGGCCGCGAACTTCACCTCGCCGCCAGGCTCGATCCCGCGCCGCGTCAAGCCGGCATCGAAGGCCGCGGCATTCTCACGAATCCATCTGATGTCGAACACGTTGGACCTCGTTGCTGCTCGACGTGGCGCAGCCTCACCTTTGGCAGCATCCTGGCGAAGGCGGCACAACTTCCCCCTCTCCCCATCGTCCTTCACGATGGGGAGAGGATCGGGGGGTCACCCTGACCCTCTCCCCGCAAGCGGGGAGAGGGGAAAACTGCGTCCCCAATCATTGAGTGCGGCGCAAAATAGGCGCGAGGGGCGCCAGCGTCTAGCGTGGCTAGACGTGTAAATCTAACGTAGACAGACTTGGATTTTCTGACTCACGCCGTTCCTAAACCGGAATCGACACGTCCAGGCTCAGCCCTCTGAGGGAAGCAAGCTGAGCCGCACCTAACCCTGCGCCGCCTGCGCCGCGGCCCTCGCCTTCTCGATCCGAACCACGAGCCAGATCGAGGCCTCGTACAGCAGAATCGTCGGCCCCATCATGGCAATCATGCTGAACGGATCGGGCGGCGACAGCACGGCCGCCGCCGCCGTGATCGCCACGATGGCATAACGCCGGAAGCCGCGCAGCATCTCCGCGGTGACCACGCCGGCGCGCGCCAGCAGCGTCACCACCACGGGCAACTGGAAGCACACGCCGAAGCCCAGGATCAGGCTCATGATGAGCGACAGGTACTCCGACACCTTCGGCAGCAGCTCGATGGCTGCATGGCCGTTGCCCGCCGCCTGCGGCGTCATCTCCACCGAGAAGCGGATCAGCAGCGGCATGACGACGAAGTAGACGACCAGGCTCCCAATGAAGAACAGCACCGGCGTGGCGATCAGATAGGGCCGGAACGCATCGCGTTCGTTCTTGTAGAGGCCCGGCGCAACGAACTTGTAGATCTGGTTGGCAACCACCGGAAACGACAGGAAGGCGGCGCCGAACACCGCGAGCTTGATGTTGGTATAGAGCTGCTCGAGGAAGTGCGTGGCGATCAGCTTGGCCTTGTCCTCGCCGACCACGCGCACGAACGGCCACACCAGCACGTTGTAGATCGGACGCGCGAAGAAGAAGCACACCACGAACATGGCGAAGAACGCCAGCAGCGAGTAGATCAGCCGCTGCCGCAGCTCGATCAGATGATCCATCAGAGGCGCCTTCGACGCCTCGATCTCATCCTGCCCGTCGCGGTTCACGCTCTCCTGCATGGCGCGCTCAGACCCCGCTCTTGTGCTCGACGCGTGCGGGCTCCGGATCGGACTTGACCTCTCCGTCCGGTTCCGGCGGGTCGGCGCCGTTCAGTCCGGCGTGCTCGGGCTCGCTGCGGCTGATCGGGGCGCCCTCCGGCGTGTGCGTCTCGAAGTCCGCAGGCTTGTCCAGCAGCGCGGTGTCGGTCGCCTTCTCGATCTCGGCTTTGGCCGAGTCGAGCTCGCTCGTCACGGACAGCTCGGCCTCGCGCATGGAGGCCTGCGCCTCCGTGCCCATCTGCTCGACGTCCTTCTTGAGCTGCTCGAGCTCACTCTCGCGCATCGCCTCCTCGAACTGCGCGCGGAACTCCGCCGCCTGCCGCTTGACCATGCCCATGTACTTGCCGAGCGTGCGCAGCAGCACCGGCAGATCCTTCGGACCGATGACGACCAGCGCCACGATGCCGAGCAGGAGCAGCTTGGTGGAGGTGATGTCGAACATTCAACGTTCCGCCCTTGGCCTCAGGGCGCTTCGCAACGCGCAGGCGCCGCCCGGATCAGGCCCGAGGCAGCACGCCGTGATCTGCCCCGGCCTTCGGTTTCAGCCGACCTTGCTGCTCTGCGCACTGCTGGTTTGTTGCTCGCCGGGCTTTGCGGCATGCTCGATGGTCCTCGGGGCGTCGGGCTTCTTGGCCACGTCGTCGTCATCCTCCGACATGCCTTTCTTGAAGCTCTTGATGCCCTTGGCCACGTCACCCATGATCGAGGAGATCTTGCCGCTGCCGCCGAACAGAAGCAGCGCAACCGCCAGGAAAATGAGCCAGTGCCATACGCTCAGGCTGCCCATGGATTGATTGCTCCTCTGGGGGCGCCACGCGCCCGCTTCACGACGCTTTCCGCCATCGACCGGTGACGCGGCGCCAGTTTGTTTGACCACCACTGTCGCTTTAAGGGCCAGGGCGTCAACTTAATTGTGGGCAATATCGCAGAAAGGGGCCAGACCGGCAAGGTCGCCCCGGGCGTGCGCCGCCGCTCAATGCGCTGGCGAGCCAGCGTTTTCAGGCGCTTCGGCGGGGAACACCAAAACGCGCTCCGGATCGATGGAGATCGCCACCTCGGCCCCGCGCGCCGGCGCCTCGCTTTCCCGCACCAGGGCCTTGATCGGGGCCTCGAGGCCTTGCACGCCCGCCTCCACCAGCGCCGCATCGCCCAACAGCTTCACATGCAACACGCGCGCCTCCAGCCCCTGGCCGGGCCCCACGATCCTGATGGCGCGCTGGCGCAGGCACAGCACGGCGCGCTCGCCTTCGTGCAGCTCGGGCACGGCGAAGGTCCCGAACGGCGTGCGCAGGGCGCCGCCCGCGACATTCCACGGCACCTCGTTGATCTCGGAGAACAGGCGCGCCACGAAGAGATCCGCGGGATCATTGTAGAGCTGCTGCGCCTTGGCCACCTGCACCAGCCGCCCGGCCCGCATGACCGCGATGCGATCGCCCAGCCGCATGGCCTCCTCGGGATGATGCGTGACGATCAGGCACGTCGCCCGCGTCTCGCGCAGCAGCGCCAGCGTCTGCTCCTGGATGCTCTCCCTCAGTTGCACATCGAGCCCCGAGAACGGCTCGTCCATCAGCACCACCGCCGGGCGCGGCACGATGGCGCGGGCCAGCGCCACCCGCTGCTGCTCGCCGCCCGAGAGCGTATGCGGATACTGGTCGGCGTAGCGCTCCAGGCCCACGCGGGCGAGCGCCGCCAGTGCCTCGCGCTTGGCGTCGTCGCGCGGCAGCGCCTTCAGCCCGAACGCCACGTTGTCGAGAATCGACAGGTGCGGGAATAGCGCGAAGTCCTGGAACATCAGCCCGACATTGCGCTTCTCGGGCGGCACGAAGCGGCTGGGGCCGGCCATCTCGAGGTCATTGATGAGAACACGGCCTGCCGAGGGCCGCTCGATCCCCGACGCCACGCGCAGCAGCGTTGTCTTGCCACACCCGGACGGACCGAGCAGGCACACGACCTCCCCCGGCGCAATCTCCAGCGACACACCGCGCAGCGCCCAGCTTTCAGCGTAGCGCCGCTCGACCTTCTCCAACGTGAGCTTGGCGGCAAAGGCCGCACCTGCCCGCACGCCAACCCTCGCCGGCGAGGGCCGTGTGGCGCCCGTGCGCGCAGTGTTGGGAAACCAAGCCCTCAGGTTCAAACGCTCAACCTCACACGCTCGCCGGAAATCGCGCTAGCGGGGCTCCTCCGGCTCCTCGCCGGCGGCCATCTCCGCATCCTCGTCGCTGTCGCCGTCGAGGTCGAGCTCCTCCTGCTCGTCCTCGCCCTCCTCCAGCGGCAGCTCGTCCGGCATGAGGGCTGCCACGTCGGTCGGCTCGGGCACCTTGAAGTCCGGCGGCAGCGCGGAGTCGAGCAGGCCGGCGCCCTTGAGCTCGGCGAGCCCCGGCAGGTCCTTGATGGCATCGAGACCGAAATGCTCGAGAAACGCATCGGTCGTGCCGTAGGTGATGGGCTTGCCCGGCGCCCTGCGGCGTCCCCTCGGACGGATCCACCCCGTCTCGAGCAGGACGTCGATCGTGCCCTTGGACGTCTGCACGCCGCGGATCTCCTCGATCTCGGCGCGCGTGACGGGCTGGTGATAGGCAATGATGGACAGCGTCTCCAGCGCCGCGCGCGACAGCTTGCGCTCCTCCGTGGCATGCCGCTCGAGCAGATAGGCCAGATCCTCCGCGGTGCGAAAGGCCCACTTGCCGGCGACCCGGACGAGATTGATGCCCCGGCTGGCGTAGAAGCCCTTCAGCTCATCGAGCAGGGCGGCGACATCCTCGCCCGAGCGCAGATACGCGGCGAGATAGTCCTCGCTCAGAGGCTCGGAGGCCGCAAACAACAGCGCTTCCAGAATCCTCAGCCGCTCGCGACGGTCCGCCGAAGGCAGCGCCCGCACGTTCGACGGCAACCGATGCCCCATGGCTTCCGCGGCGTGCGCCTCATCGTCGATCGGGTGATCGACACTCTCGCTCTCATCGGGTCGAGAGACGTTCAGTTTCGGCGGCTCCATGCGCGTTCCTGTCTTCTTGCGTCCGTTCGTCACTCAACACGCCTCGACTTCAGGTCACACGCTCCCAATTCGTCTCCGCACCGCGCCGCCGCATATAGATAGGCGCGAATGCCCCGGCCTGCCGCAGCTCGATCAGACCCTCGCGCGCCATCTCCAGCGTCGCTCCGAAAGAGCTTGCGAGCGCCGTGCGGCCGAGTTCCGGGCCCGGCAGGTACTGCTCGATGAACATATCGAGCTGCACCCACTCGCCGGTGCTGTGTCCGACCAGCGCCTCCAGGCGCGTTCGTGCGTCCTTGATCGACCAGACCTGCCGCTTCTTGACCACGTGCGCGCGGCGCACCGCCGTGCGCAGGCGCTGCTCGGCGTAGGCCTTGAGCAGATCGTAGATCTCGGCCGAGTATTGCCGGTCGCGAACGGTCTTCACCCCTTCGGGCATGCCGCGCGCGAACACGTCGCGCCCTAGCCGCTTGCGCGTCAGAAGCTGCGCTGCGGCATTGCGCATCGCCTCGAGCCGCATCAGCCTGAACGCCAGCCGTGCCGCCAGCTCCTCGCCCGTCGGCTCGTCCTGCGGCACCTCCTCGCGCGGCAGGATTAGGCGCGACTTCAAGAACGCGAGCCAGGCCGCCATCACGAGGTAGTCGGCCGCCAGCTCCAGCCTGATCTTCTGCGCCTCGCTGATGAACAGCAGGTACTGCTCGGCCAGCGCCAGCACCGAGATCTTCGCCAGGTCCACCTTCTGCGTGCGCGCCAGCGCCAACAGGACGTCGAGCGGCCCCTCGAACCCTCCGACATCAACCACCAGGGCCTCGCCCGCGGCCGGAGGCTCCGGACTTTCCCAGGTCGATTGCGGCTCGGTGGCCTCTGCCTCTGTCATCGGATCCTCGAGTTGCAGTCGCAATCAAGCGGCCGCGAGCGCTATGTCCGCCCACGTTACACTGATTCAGGCGACCTTCGCTAAGACGCCCTGCAGCGCGGCCTCGGCCTCATCATGATCGAACGGCTCAGTGTGGCGCGCTGCGGCCAGAGCGCGCTCGAAGCGCTGCAGCGCCTTCCCGGCAAGCGGAGGAACGCCCTCCGCCACCCGGCGCATCTCTGCAAGATCGCCGTTACAGTGCAGCGCCACGTCGGAGCCGGCGCGGATGACGGCCTCGGCCCGGTCTCGCAGCGATCCCGTCAGCGCCCGCATGCTCAAATCGTCGCTCATGAGCAGTCCGTCGAAGCCGATGTGCCCGCGGACGACATCGCGCGTCACGATTGCGGACGTGCTGGCCGGCGCCTCCGGGTCGATGTCGGCAAACACCACATGCGCGGTCATCGCCGCCGGCAGATCCGCCAGCGCCCGGAACGGCGCGAAGTCGGTGGCCTCGAGGTCGCCGCGCCGGGCGTCCACGACCGGCAGATCGAAGTGGCTGTCGGCATTGGCTCGCCCATGGCCCGGCACGTGCTTGGCCACGGGAACGACGCCACCGGCGATGAGGCCCCGGGCCACCGCCCTGCCCAGCGCAATCACCCGGGCCGGATCGAGGCCGTAGGCGCGATTGCCGATAACATCGTGCGCGCCTCGGAACTGCAGATCGAGCACCGGCGCACAATTCGTGTTGATGCCGAGCGCCGTCAATTCCTCGGCGACCAGCCGGCTGATGAGGAATGCCACCCGGCATCCCTGGTCCGGCGCCTCGGCGTGCAGCGCGCCGAGCCGCCCCGCTGGCGGCAGCAGGCGGGCGATGGGCGGCTTCAGCCGCTGCACGCGCCCGCCCTCCTGATCGATCAGCGTCAGCAGCTGGTCCCCGCCGGCCGCGTCCTCGAAATCGGCCACCAGGGCCCGGATTTGATCGGCGCTCCGACAATTGCGCGCAAACAGGATCAGACCAGCGGGATTGGCGGCGCGCACGAAGCTCCGCTCCTCATCGCTCAGCCGCTCGCCAGCCACTCCGCAGATAAAGGCATTCGGCATGGCCGCTAGAAGTCACAGGCAGGCACCAGGGTCAACCCCCTGATCGCCGCGCCGCCGGCCTGCGTCGCCGAACTGGCCGGTTTCCGGGGCTTTCAACCCGCAATCGACGCCGGCCGTAACCTTAGTAGGCGGTCACCCAGCAGCCCGAGTAACCCTGGGCCTTGAGCTGCGTGCAGACGGTCTTGGCCGCCTCGCGAGAGCCCGGGGGCCCGAGCATCAGGCGGTGCCACACGCCCTTCTCGCCGAGATTGACCTCGCGCACGTCCGGCGTGCCGTTCTGCAGCGCATCGCTGTACTTCTGCTGCAGGTCGGCAAACACCTTCAGCGCGTCCATGCGGCTCTTCTGCGACGAGAGCACCGGCACGTATCCGTTGCCGCCGGTTGCCGGTTGCACCGGGGCCGGGGTGGCTGCCGCCGTCCGGGCCGGCGTCTCGGACTGCTCTTCACGCTGGACCGGCTTCTTGGGGCGCTGAGCCTCCTCCGGTGCCGGCGTGGCCCTGGCAATGATCTGCGGCCTCTGCGGCGCTTGCTGCTGGACCGGCGCCTGCTGCTGCTGGACCGGTGCCTGTGTCTCGATCGGTGCGGAGCCGCGCAATTGCGGGCGAACCGGGCCGCTGTTGATGCCCTCGATCAGCATGCCCGGCACCCCTGAGCCGCCGCCGATCGACGACGTGGAGTTCTGCGGCAGTGGCACAACAGGGCTTGGCGCAGCCATGGACCCGTCGCGGTTCACGACCAGCGTCGTCACCTTCCGCGGACCGCCGGCCGCGTCCGTATCGGACGTGGCATCGGCACGCTGCTCCCCGGTGCCGGCCGTTCCTGCGTCGGCAAGCCGGTTGATGAACTTCTTGTCGGTGTGGGCGACGTCCTTGCCGCCTGGATCGGTGGGCCGGGTCTTGGCCGGCGCCGGATCGGCGCGCACGATGGGCGTCTTGCCGTCGCTGCGGCCGCCGAGCGTCTTGTAGCCGTAGGCCAGTCCGCCGCCGACGGCGATGGCCGCGACCAGCGCGCCGGCGACCATATACATGCGCGAGCCACGCCGTCCGCCTTGAACCTCCGCCTCGTCCTCGTAGACGTACTCCTGATCCTCGGCGCCCTCGTGATGCGGTTCACCATAGCCCGGATGATAGCCGCCCAACGCGGGATCGGCGTAGTGGTCGGCCTCTTGGGGATTGCCGTTCCAGCCGCCCGTGTTCCAGCCATCCGCCGCGGCCGCATCCTGCGGCGAATAGGGCCGCTGGTCGGCATAGGCATCGTGCATCGGCGCGTTGCGGGGACGCGCGTACCGGTCCGGAGCATAATGGGCGAGGTCGTACGCGGAGGGATCGCCCTGCTGGGGCCATCCGCCCTGAGGACCAGGACCGGGGCGGCCATAGCCGTCGTTGCGATGCTGTGCCTCGGCCGCGTGGTGCTGGCCGAGCCGCTCGTTCAGGCTCTGCCCCGCATTATGTGATTGTGCCCCGCGCTCGAAATTCGGCGGATAGGAGGGACGCGACGGTGCCGCTGCGTGCCGCTCGGGGCTGAGCTGCCGGAACGCATCGTGCGGAAAGTGCGACTGGGAGCGCCCGAACGTCGGCGCCTGCGGCGCGCCGAAGGAATCGTCCTGATACTGGCCCTGCTGAGCATGCTGGTGGGGATCGCCATGCGGATGCGCGTTCACATCCGGCTCGGGCGCACGCCGCCAGCGCGGCGGTCCCGCCTGAGCAGTTGTGCCCTTGATCCGTGACATTCGCAGATCCCTTCGCGAGTTTTGACCGTCCTCGAATCGTAAGACCGTCTCTGAGACTATCGCATCTCGCTCGGCGCGTGCACACCGAGAATCCCTAAACCGGAGGTAACCACCTGTGCGCATGCCCTCACGAGTGCAAGCCGCGCCGTGGTCAAGCTCCGATCGCCTGCCTGGATAAAGCGCAAATGTGGCGAATCATTGCCGCGCGTCCATTGTGCATGAAAAGTCGCAGCAAGATCATTCAGATAGAACGCGAGCCGGTGGGGCTCGTGGCTGCGCGCCGCCCCCTCGATGAGTCGCGGAAACAGGGCCAGTCGCTTGATCAGATCGATCTCCCCGGGGTCTTCCAAGCGCTCGAGTTGTAGATCGGCCGCCGACTTTCCGGCGAGCTCCAGATCGGGGAAGGCATCGCGCGCATTGCGAAAGACCGAATGCGCACGCGCGCTCGCGTATTGCACGTAGAAGACAGGATTGTCCTTCGACTGCTCGATCACCTTCGCCAGATCGAAGTCGAGCGTCGCGTCGTTCTTGCGATAGAGCATCATGAAGCGGACGGGATCGCGGCCGACCTCGTCGACCACCTCGCGCAATGTCACGAACGTTCCCGCGCGCTTCGACATGCGCACCGGCTCTCCGTTGCGGAACAGGCGCACGAGCTGACAGACCTTGATGTCGAGATCGGCAGCGCCGCCGGAGAGCGCGGCGACGACCGCCTTCATGCGCTTGATGTAGCCCGAGTGATCGGCGCCGAACACATTGATGAGATGGCGGAAGCCGCGCGCGAGTTTGTTGTGGTGATAGGCCATGTCGGCGGCGAAGTACGTGTAGCTGCCGTCCGACTTGAGCAGCGCGCGATCCACGTCGTCGCCGAACGCTGTTGCCTTGAACAGGGTCTGCTCGCGATCCTCCCAGTCGTCCGCATCATGTCCTTTCGGCTTCTCCAGGCGGCCCTCGTAGACGAGGCCCTTGGCGCGCAGCTCGTTGACCGTCTCGGCCACCTCGTCGCGATTGCCGCTGGTCAGCGACCGCTCGGAGAAGAACACATCGTGCCTGATGTTGAGCGCTGCCAGATCCTCCTTGATCTGCGCCAGCATGGCCGAGATCGCCGCAGCGCGCACGTCGGGCAGCCATTCGCGCTCCTCCTTGTCGAGCAGCTTGCGGCCGTACTCTTTTGCCAGCGCGGCGCCGACCGGCTTCAGATAGTCGCCCGGGTACAAGCCCTCGGGTATCTCCCCGATCGTCTCCCCCAGCGCCTCGCGATAGCGCAGGTAGGCGGAGCGTGCGAGCACATCCACCTGCGCGCCCGCGTCATTGATGTAGTACTCGCGCGTGACCTTGTAGTCGGCGAACGCCAGCAGGTTGGCGAGCGCATCCCCGAACACGGCGCCGCGGCAATGGCCGACATGCATGGGCCCGGTCGGATTGGCGGAGACATATTCGACGTTGATCGGCTCGCCGCCGCCGAGGTTGCTCCGCCCGTAGCTGTCGCCCTGGGCGAGGATGGTGGCGACCACGCTCTGCCAGACGCTTGCGGCCAGCGTGATGTTGATGAAGCCCGGGCCTGCCACCTCGACCTTCTCGAAAGCCGGCTCGCTTCTGAGCTTGTCCGCGATCCTCTCGGCGATATCGCGCGGCTTGGCCCGCGCAGGCTTCGCCAGCACCATGGCGAGGTTGCTCGCCACGTCGCCGTGCTGCGCGTCCTTGACCGGCTCGACCTCGATGTTTGGAACGGTGACGTCGCGGGGCAGCCCGCCCTCCGCTTGAACCGCGGCAAGGGCGGCGCTGAGGCGCGCCTCGACGTGAGCGTAGACGTTCATTGTCGTTCTCAATCAGCCTGGCAAGCGGGAGCGCTCGTCCTGAGCCTCGGCGAGCGGCCCGACTAACGCAAGTCGGGAGTAGCGTCAAACAGCCGTCGGTGCTCGGCCAGCGCATAGCGGTCGGTCATGCCGGCGATGTAGTCGCCGATCGTGCGTGCGCGCTGCGCCTCCGGCAACCCTTTGAGGCTCGCCCCCCACGCCGCGGGCAGCGCCCCCTCGTCGCGCATGTAGCGGGCAAACAGGTCGTGCACGATGGCCTCGGCGCTGCGCATCACCCGCATCACCCGCTCGTGCCGATACACGCTCTTGAACAGGAACGCGCGCAGGCCCGCCAGCTCCGCACGCCGCTGCTCGGAGAACGCCACGACGGCCACGCCGGCGTTGCGAACGTCGTCGGTGCTCCCGACCCCGAGCGAGGTGAGCCGGGCGCGGGTCTCCGCCAGCACGTCCTCGATCATGGCCGTGATGACACGCCGGTTCACCTCGTAGATCGCCCGACGCTGCTCGATCTGCCCCACCCTGCCGAGCACGTGGCGCACGAAGCCGCCGACGAACGGCACATCGGCCAGATCCTCGATCACCAGCAGGCCGGCGCGCAGCCCGTCGTCGATGTCGTGGTTGTTGTAGGCGATGTCGTCGGCGATGGCGGCAACCTGCGCCTCTGCCGGCGCGTAGCGGTCGAGGTAAAGCGCATCCGACAGCCCCGCCGCCTCGATCGCCGCCAGCAGCGTCGCATTGTGCCCGGAGGAGGAACCCGCGCCGACCAGCGGGCCGTTGTGCTTGACCAGCCCCTCCATCGTCTCCAGGCTCAGGTTGAGGCCGTCGAAGTCGGCGTACTTGCGCTCGAGCACGGTGACGACCCTGAAGCTCTGCGCATTGTGATCGAAGCCGCCCCAGGCCTGCATCGCCGCATCGAGCGCGCGCTCGCCCGCATGCCCGAACGGCGGATGGCCCAGGTCGTGCGCCAGCGCCAGGGCTTCGGCGAGATCCTCGTCCAGCGCCAGCATGCGCGCCATGGCGCGCGCGATCTGCGACACCTCCAGGCTGTGCGTCAGGCGGGTCCGAAAATGATCCCCCTCGTGCGCCAGAAACACCTGCGTCTTGTATGTGAGACGCCGGAACGAGGAGGCATGCACGATGCGGTCGCGGTCACGCTGGAACGGCGTGCGCATCGGACAGGGGGCCTCCGGATGCGCCCGGCCCCTGCTGTTTCCGGCATCGGTCGCAAAGGGCGCGATGAGCCGCGTCGCGCGCGGCGCCTGGCCTCCAAGCTCGTGCAAAATAGTCACCGTAAAGCGGTTTGCTGGTCCCGGGCCGTTTGACAAGCGCCCGGCGTCACCTATCTTCCTGAGGGACTCGCCCAATATACAGCGAAGCGCAATCGAAATGATGGATCAGAGCACCCAGGACGTGATGCTGACCGAGCGTGCGGCCCGGCGGATCGCTGAAATTGCGGCGTCCGAGCCGGACAAGCCGTTGCTGCGCGTGAGCGTCGAGGGCGGCGGATGCTCCGGCTTCCAATACAAGTTCGACCTTGTGGCAGCCCGCGAGCCTGACGATATCGTCCTCGAGCGGGACGGTGCGACCGTCCTCATCGACCCCATCTCGGTCGCCTACATGGCGGGTTCCGAGATCGACTTCGTCGACGACCTGATCGGCGCCACCTTCAAGATCAAGAATCCCAACGCCACCGCATCCTGCGGCTGCGGCACCAGCTTCTCGATCTAGGGCCGGTGGTTGGTCCGTAGAATTCCCACATCTCCCCGACATCCTCCCGCAACGGGAAGGATCGCGTGCATGCGCCAACGCGGGGAACCAACGGCGCTGTGATCCCAACGGAAACGTCGCCCGCAGCGCACAATCCTTGACCTTGCGCGCGGGCGTGGCACAGATCGGCGATTGCGATCCGACCTGCCGGGGCCCCATGAAAATCGCCACCTGGAACATCAACGGCGTCAAGGCACGCATCGACAGCCTCACCACGTGGCTGAGGGACGCGCAGCCTGACGTGGTCTGCCTGCAGGAGATCAAGTCGGTCGAGGAGGCTTTCCCGGCCGCCGCGCTCGCCGACCTCGGCTACAACACTGCCGCACACGGCCAGAAGGGCTTCAACGGCGTTGCCATCCTCTCCAAGCACCCCATCGAGGAGGTGCGCCGCGGCCTGCCGCAGGAGCCCGATCACGCCCAGGCGCGCTACATCGAGGCCATCATCCCCGTCGCCGGCACGATCGTGCGCGTTGCTTCGATCTATCTGCCCAACGGCAACCCGATCGGGACCGAGAAATTCGCCTACAAGCTCGCCTGGATGGACGCGCTCGAAAGCCACGCGCGCGCGCTGCTCGAGGAGGAGGAGAGCCTGGTGCTCGCCGGCGACTACAACGTCATCCCCGAGCCGATCGACGCCAAGCGACCGCAGGCCTGGGTCAACGATGCACTGTTCCAGCCGCAATCGCGCTCGGCGCTCAGGCGGCTGCTTGCCCTGGGCCTGACGGACGCCGTGCGCACGTGCCATCCCGAGGGCGGCGTCTACACCTTCTGGGACTATCAGGCCGGCGCCTGGCAGAAGGATGACGGCATCCGCATCGACCATCTGCTGTTGTCACCGCAGGCCGCCGACCGGCTGCAGCGGACCGAGATCGACCGCTTCACGCGCGGCTGGGAGAAGCCGTCGGACCACGTGCCGGTGTGGGTCGAGCTCGATATCGGCGGCTGACGAGCAAATCTGCCGCGCTGGACCGCGACCCGGCAATCGACCGGCCATATTGACCACTGGGCCGATTGGCCCCGGCTAACGCTGCGCGGCGCCGATCTCGCGATAGCCGCCGGGTGCTGCGCCGGAAGCCGCGCCGCCTTGCAGCATGCCTTCGCGCGGGCCGACGACCGGCCTGGCTCCGCGCGCGGGCGCACCGGACCTGTCGTCCGGCGTGAAGCCTTGCCGCGCGAGGCCCTCGCGCACCGGCGCGGGCAACGTCTCGCCGTTGCTGCAAGTCCGCTCCGAAAGCCCCAGGCCCATGCGCTCGCCCTGCTCAGTCCCTGCACGCGAGGCATAAAGGCGGCTCCAGACGGCGACCAGCCCCTCGGCCTGCTGCCGTGTCCCTGCCGAGGCGCCGCAGTAGATGTTCTGGTAGATGTCCTCGATCCAGATCCGGTCCGCCTCCGACGCATTGGCCACGGCAACCGAGATCAGCGCCAGCGCCCGCTTCTCGTCCTTGGGCAGATCCTTGCCGCGCCACAGCAGATCCGCGAGGAACGCCTGCGCTCCCGCATGGCCTTCCTGCGTCAGCGTCGCCAGCCAGTGAAAGGCGAGCTGGCGATCCTGCATGACGCCGTCGCCCTTCAAGTGCATCTTCGCGAGCTCGAACTGGGCGTCGGCGTCACGGAAGAACGTTGCCGCCTGACGATAGAACCCCGCAGCACGCTCCGGGTTGGCTGCAAGCCCGATCTCGGGCAGACCGCTGCGCGTGTAGCCCGCGACCGCGGTCAGCGCCTTGCCGACGTAGGCGGCACGCTGGTCATCGTCGGGATCTGCGTTCGCATTCTCCTCGACGATGCGACGGAACAGATCGTAAGCCTTGCCATGATCGGTGTAGGCGCTGGAGTTGTCCGCGTAGATCTGCGCCAGGTAGTACTGGCCGAAGAACAGCCCGTGCTTGGCCGCGAAATCGAGCGCCGGTACGGCGAGAGCGTACTGTCCGAGCCGGTACGCTCCAACGCCCTGCTCCTGCGCCGCCTCAGGCGAGACGAAGTTCACGTCGCTCGCCGACGCAGGGCCTGCCGAGCCCAATCCCAGCATGATGCAGCATGCCAGCACGCACAGCCGTTCATATATCCGCATAGCAAACAACTTCCGCCTTTCCACCCGGATGGGTGACCGCACCTTTGCGCGCCGGCCCGACCAAATCCGCGTACTTGCGCAAAACCCCGCTCTGATACGGATTGGCCGGCGCCTTCCAAACTTTCCGTCGTGCCTCGAGCTCGGCAGGATCCACCTCGACATCGAGCGTGCCCTTCTCCGCGTCGATGGCGATGATGTCGCCGTCCTTCAGCAGCGCGATGGGGCCGCCCACCGCCGCCTCCGGCCCCACGTGTCCGATGCAGAAGCCGCGCGTTCCGCCGGAGAAACGCCCGTCGGTGATCAGCGCCACGCTTTCACCCGATCCCTGGCCGTACAGCGCGGCCGTCGTCGACAGCATCTCGCGCATCCCAGGCCCGCCCTTGGGCCCTTCGTAGCGGATCACCAGAACATCGCCGGGCTTGTACTGCCGGTTCTCGACCGCCCGGAAGCAATCCTCCTCGCAGTCGAACACCCGCGCGGGCCCGCGAAACTGCAGCTTCTTCATGCCAGCCACCTTGACGATGGCCCCGTCGGGAGCCAGCGAGCCCTTGAGGCCTACGACGCCGCCTGTAGGTGATATGGCCTGTGAAACGGGAAAGACAACCTTTTGATCTGTATTGAACTTCACGTTTTCGAGATTCTCGGCAATGGTCTTGCCGGTCACCGTCAGGCAGTCGCCGTGCAGATAGCCGCCGTCGAGCAGCGCGCGCATGATCTGCGGGATGCCGCCGATGTCGAACACGTCCTTGGCCACGTATTTTCCGCCCGGCTTCAGGTCGGCGATGTACGGGGTGCGCTTGAAGATCTCGGCGACGTCGAACAGATCGAAATCGATGCCGCATTCGTGCGCCATCGCCGGCAGATGCAGCGCCGCGTTGGTCGAGCCGCCCGTTGCAGCGACCGCCGTCGCCGCGTTCTCGAACGCTTTGCGCGTGGCGATGTCCCGCGGGCGGATGCCGTCCGCGAGCAGCCGCATCACCGCCTTGCCGCTGGCGAGCGCATACTCATCGCGGCTCTCGTAGGGCGCAGGCGCACCTGCCGATCCCGGCAGCGCGAGACCGATCGCCTCCGACACCATGGCCATGGTGTTGGCAGTGAACTGGCCGCCGCAGGCTCCGGCGCTCGGGCACGCAACGCACTCGAGCGCGTGCAGGTCGGAGTCCGACATGTTGCCGGCGGAGTGCTGACCCACTGCCTCGAACACGTCGACGACGGTGACATCCTTGCCCTTGAACTTGCCGGGCAGAATCGAGCCGCCGTACATGAAGATCGCCGGCACGTTGAGGCGCAGCATCGCCATCATCACGCCGGGCAGCGACTTGTCGCAACCGGCGAGCCCGACCATCGCGTCGTAGCAATGCCCGCGCATGGTGAGCTCGATCGAATCGGCGATCACCTCGCGCGACGCGAGCGACGACTTCATCCCCTGGTGGCCCATGGCGATGCCGTCGGTCACCGTGATGGTGCAGAACTCGCGCGGCGTGCCGCCTGCTTCGTCGACGCCCTTCTTCGCCGACTGCGCCTGACGCATCAGCGCGATGTTGCACGGCGCAGCTTCGTTCCAGCACGACACCACGCCGACGAACGGGCGATGAATCTGCTCCTCGCTGAGACCCATCGCGTAATAGTAGGAACGATGCGGCGCGCGGCTCGGCCCTTCCGTCACGTGCCGGCTCGGCAGCTTCGACTTGTCGAATGTCTTCGCGTCCATCGTTCTCGTTCCTCAGCTCGCGTGTCACTACGCTCTGCAACCGCATGGGTTGCAGGCATTCGCAGATCGTCCAATGCCACATTAGGCGGCACCGGCCGATGTCTCAACGGAGCTGATGTTGCCGGAACTCCACGCCCACCCGCGGCGCGGCATTCCGGAGCCGCTTTCCTCTTAAATATGTGACCCTGAACGTGGTCGGCATTTATGGCTCAAAAGAGGCACACCTTCCAAATTCTGTTGCCGCTACGACACACATTAACAATTCTATAACGGGCTCCGGTTCCCAGCCCGGGATCAGATGCCCAGAAGCGCGAGCAGACCCGGATGCAGGTAGCCGGCCAGCGCGACCAGGGCGAGAACACAGACAACGCCCGAAAGCACGGGTCCGAGCGTCCGCCTTATGTGGTCCAGCAAGGCCAGCACACCTGCAATCAGGGCTGGAACCAGGAAGGCCGCAGCGACCATCAGGGCAATCGTCTTCTGGTCTGCGGGAAACACGAATGCCAGCGCCGGACATGATGTGGCGAAAGCCAGGGCGATCAATCCTGTCGCGACCTGCAAGAGCCGACTGGGCATCGAACATCCTTGACTTACGCAGTGGAGACAGGCCTCTATGGTTAACGATCCAAGTCGGCGGGCTGTTGTCCCAACTTGGGCGTTTCAACGGCGGCCGTGCACAACGCTCGTGGCGACATGACGCGGCCCCAATCCGGGCACACGGTGCCGTCAACACGATTCACCGTGGGCAAGTCACAGCGGGGGCTCATGCGTAAGCTCGTCGCCAGTGCCGCAGTCCTCCTCGGCGCTGTCTGGTTCATCGCCTCGCCATTTCTGGCGAGCTGGGAGTTGCGGC
>JBLNBZ010000010.1:0-48632 GCA_050260355.1 Bacteroidota bacterium
CTTGCGGAAGTATTCGGACGACGCCTTCATCGGCCACACGCCGAGGCCGTCGATGGTGATCACCTCGCCCGTCTTGGCGAGCCTGATCATGATCGGCGCGACGCCGGCAACGTTGACCAAATCGCATTGCGTGACACCGAGCGCGATGCCCGCCGCGACACCGGCGTCGACCGCATTGCCTCCGGCCTCCAGGACCAGGAAACCCGCGTGGGCGGCCGCGTAATGGCCCGCCGACACCATGTGCCGCGTGCCTGTGAGCACGTTGCCGTGCCCCGCGATGCCCTTGAGACCGATGACGTTGCCGGCCGTGGCCATGGGAGTGCCTCCTCGCGTGCCTGATTGGGCCGGCGCCAGCTTGCTGCCATTCCACCGCCGGGGCAAGTGACACGGTGGGCGAAGCCGCTCTAGACTGCGCCTTCAGTCAGGCTCGATCAGACCTGCAAAACGGGAAAACGAGGGGAGTCAACCACGTGCTGAAAAAGATCGCTGTTGCCGCCGCGGCAATCGGCTTGGCGCTTGCGGCGGCCGGAGAGGCTCAGGCGCAGACGCCGCGCAAGGGCGGCACGCTCCGCCTGACCGCGCCCTACGGCACCAGTCTCACCAGCCTCGACATCCACACCACGCCGCGCGCACAGGACGACATCGTCGGCAAGCTCTTGCACCGCACGCTGTACAAATGGGACAGCGTCAACAACAAGCCCATCCCCGAGCTCTTCAAGGAGGTGACCGTCTCCGGCGGCGGTCTGGTCCACACCTTCAAGCTGCGCGACGACGCCTACTTCCACAACGGCCGGCGCATGACCGCCGACGACGTCATCTGGTCTTTCACGCGCATCATGGACGGGTCCAAAGGCTTTCCCGGCGCGCGCTACGTGCGTCTGATCAAGGGTGCCACCGAGGTGGAGAAGGGCCAGGCCAAGGAGATCTCCGGCCTCAGGAAGATCGACGACTTCACGCTCGAGATGACGATTACCGAGAAGGTCGATCCGGGCTACTACTTCCTCGCCGGCACCACCTCGATCCTGCCGCGCGAGGAGATCGAGAAGGGCACTTTCACCAGCAACCCGGTCGGCCTCGGCCCATTCAAGTTCGTAGAGCACGTACCGGGCTCTCGTCTCGTGGCAGAGCGTTGGGAGAAGTTCTACAAGCCGGGGCAGCCGTATCTCGACAAGATCATCGTCGCCATCATGGGTGAGGCCCCCGCGCGCGACGTTGCCTTCCGCGCCAAGGAGATCGACACGTCCATCCTCGGGCCGGCGCAGTACGTCGCCTATCGCTCCGATCCGGCGCTCTCCAAGAATATCCTCGAGGTGGCCGAGGTCTTCACGCGCAACATGGGGCTCAACCCGTCGTTCAAGCCGTTCTCGGACAAGCGCGTGCGTCAGGCGATCAATCACGCCATCGACACCAAGCTGATCATCGAGAAGCTGGTCAAGGACAAGGCCTATCGCGCCACGAGCTGGCTGCCGCTGTCCTCGCCCGCCTACGACAAGAGCCTGCAGCCCTACGCCTATGATCCGGAGAAGGCCAAGAAGCTGCTGGCGGAGGCCGGCTATGCCAACGGCTTCGAGTTCGAGTGGACGACAAGCCAGAACGAGAGCTGGGGGCTGCCCATCGTCGAGGCCATCATCCCCTACCTGTCGCGCGTCGGCATCAAGGTGAAGCCGAAGCTGGTCGAGGCCGCCGTGCTGGGCGATGTCATCCCCAAGGGCGAGTATCAGGCCTACATCTGGTCGAACGCGAGCGGCCCCGATCCCGCCGCCTCGCTGAAGTGCTTCTACTCGAAGACGCCGCGCACGGCCTGCAACTACACCGGCTTCAGCAACCCCGATTTCGACAAGCTGATCGACGATGCCGGGCAGACCGATGATCCCGCCAAGCAGATCGAGCTGCTGAAGAAGGCCAATGCGATCCTGTACGAGGAAGCGCCAGTGTGGTTCTTCAACTACAACAAGGCGGTGATGGCGTATCAGCCGTGGGTCAAAGGCCTGCAGCCCAACGCCACGGAGCTTACGCACCAGTATGGCGAGGACCTGTGGGTCGACGAGACGTCACCGCTTGCCAACGCCAAGTGAAAGCGCACGAACGCACGCGCGGAAGCGGGCCGCGGCCGACACGAGCGTCGGCCGCGCTGCAGAGCCGCTGCGGACGCAGCTCGGCAATGCGGCACCGGCGGTGCCGGTGCGCCGTGTCGCTGGGTTAGAAGCCCGAAAGTCCCCGCGTGCGGGCCTGGCTGCCTGAGGTTTCCTGGTATGGCTCTGTTCATCGTCCGACGGCTCCTGCAGACGGTGCCAACCTTGGCCTCCGTGGCGTTGCTGATCTTCGTGATGTTCAGCGTCATTCCGGGCAGCTTCGCCTCCAGCATGGGCGACGACGGGCGAGGAGGCATGGACCCGCAGGTGGTCGAGCGCATGCGTCGCGAGCTCGGCCTCGACGATCCGGTGATCAAGCGCTTTGCCACTTACATCGGCAACATCGCCAGCGGCAACCTCGGCATCTCGTTTCGCACGCGCGAGCCGGTGACGAAGATGATCGCCGGACGCCTGTGGCCGTCGCTCAAGCTGACCTTGGCCGCCATGGCGTTTGCGATCATCATCGGCGTCCCGCTCGGCTTTGTCGCTGCCGTCCGGCCCGGCGGCCTCATCGACACGCTCTCCATGGTCGGCGCCGTATCCGGCCTGTCGCTGCCGAAGTTCTGGTTCGGCCTGATGCTCATGTACCTGTTCGCGCTGATCCTCGGTTGGCTGCCGAGCTTCGGCTACGGCGACGGCGGCCTCCAGCACCTGATCCTTCCCGCGGTCACGCTCGGTGTCTCGCCGATGGCGCTGCTCGCGCGTACCACCCGCGCCGGCGTGGTCGAGGTCATGAACGCCGACTTCGTGCGCACCGCCCGCTCCAAGGGCATGAGCGAGTACCGCGTGCTCACCTGGCACGTGATGCGCAACGCGCTGGTCCTCGTGCTCACGACCATCGGCCTGCAGTTCGGCTCGCTCATGGGACAGGCCGTCGTGGTCGAGAAGCTGTTCTCCTGGCCGGGCCTCGGCTCGCTGCTCGTCGACAGCGTCTTCCAGCGCGACATTCCGGCCGTGCAAGGCACGATCCTGGTCATCGTGCTGTTCTTCCTGGTCATCAACACGCTCGTCGACATTGCCTACGTCATCATCGATCCGCGCATCCGCTACGGCTGAGTCTCCATGTACTTGCGTGCCAATCTCGTGATCGGAGGCTTCCTGTTCGCAGCGGCGATCTTTGTCGCCGTCCTGGCGCCGGTGCTGGCGTTCCAGGACCCCGTGATGGACGCCAATCTGATGAATGCGGAGGAGCCGCCCGGCGCCCAGTTCTGGTTCGGCACCGACGCGCAGGGCCGCGACATCTACAGCCGGGTCCTGTACGGCGCCCGCATCTCCCTCACGGTCGGCGTCGTCTCCCAGCTCATCAACACCGTCATCGGCGTCCTGCTCGGCCTGACGGCAGGCTACTGGGGCGGCTGGTGGGACGACTTCGTGGGCGGCCTCACCAACCTGATGCTGGCCATCCCCTCGCTGATCTTCGCGCTGGCCATCATGGCCATCCTGGGCCCCGGGCTCACCAGCCTTCTCATCGCGCTCGGGCTCACCAACTGGTCCTACACCTGCCGCATCACCAGAGCGCAGGCGCTGTCCCTCAAGTCGCAGGGTTACGTGCAGGCCGCGCGCGTGCTCGGCTACGGCGACCTGCGCATCATGCTCACGCAGCTTCTGCCCAACATGCTCGGCCCGATCATCGTCATCGGCACGCTCGGCATGGGCGGGGCGATCCTGGCCGAGGCGGCGCTGTCGTTCCTGGGCCTCGGCATCAGGCCGCCGGCGCCGAGCTGGGGCAGCATGCTATCGGAGGCCCGCGACCAGATCACCACGGCGCCGTGGCTCTCCGTTTTCCCGGGACTGGCCATCTTTCTGACCGTGCTCGGCCTGAACCTGCTCGGCGACGGCTTGCGTGACGTGCTCGATCCGCAATCGCAGGAGCGACGCGCATGAGCCCGAGCCTGCTCGACGTCGAGGATCTTCGCATCGACCTCGGACAGGGCCCGGCGCGGCATGCGGCCGTCGAGGATGTCTCCTTCCGCATCGCGCGCGGAGAGACTTTCGGCCTCGTCGGCGAATCGGGCTGCGGCAAGAGCATCACCGCGCTCGCCATCATGGGACTGCTGAAATCGCCGCTCGCGATCGGCGGCGGCCGCATACGGCTCGACGGTGCCGAGATCCAGAGCCTGCCGCAGTCCGAGCTCAAGTCGCTGCGCGGGCGGCGCATTGCCATGATCTTTCAGGAGCCGATGACGGCCTTGAACCCGCTTCTTCCGGTCGGCCGGCAGATCGCCGAGATGTTCGTGCTGCACATGGGCACGGGGTGGTCGGAGGCGAAAGACCGCGCCATCGAGGCATTGCGCCAGGTGCGCGTGCCCTCGCCTGAGCGCCGCGTGAAGGACTTTCCGCACCAGCTCTCCGGCGGCATGCGCCAGCGCGTCATGATCGCCATCGCGCTGGCCTGCGGGCCCGATCTGCTGATCGCGGACGAGCCCACCACCGCACTCGACGTCACGGTGCAAGCCGAGATCGTCGAGCTGATGCAGGACCTGTGCGCCGAGAAAGGCACGGCCATCCTGATGATCTCCCACGATCTCGGCCTGGTCGCAAAGATCTGCCGCCGGGTGGCGGTGATGTATGCCGGCCGCATTGTCGAGGCGCAGCGCGCCGATGAAATCTTCCGTGCGCCGCGGCATCCCTATACGCAAGGTCTCGTCGGCTCTCTCCCGCTGCTCGGCACGCGCGCCGCCCGGGGTCAGCAGCGGCTCAAGGAGATCGCCGGCGTCGTGCCCTCGATTGCGGCCTACCCCGCCGGCTGCCGCTTCCATCCACGCTGCGGCATGGTCACGGACCGATGCCGCTCGGAGGTGCCGCCAGTGACCCGGCTGACGCCCGAGGCTCATGTCAGGTGCCACAACCATGCGTGAGCGGACCGACAAGCCTTTGCTCTCCGTCCTGGATCTGGCGGTGCACTTTCCGGTCCGCGTCGGAATGGGAAAGCCGAAGCGGCCACTTAAGGCCGTCGACGGCGTCTCGCTCGACCTTCACAAGGGCGAATGCCTCGGCCTCGTTGGCGAGTCCGGATGCGGCAAGTCGACCCTGGCGCTGGCGATCATGGGGCTCGTGACTCCGACCCGCGGCACGATCAGCCTCGAAGGCCACCAGCTCGCGGCCGATGTGCGGCCCGACCGCAAGGCCATCGCCCGCACCATCCAGATGGTATTCCAGGACCCCTATGCCTCGCTCAACCCGCGCCAGACGGTGCGGCGCACGCTGGAGGATCCGCTCAGGCTGCACGGCATCACCAACAAGGGCGAGCTTGCCGATCGCTCGGCCGAGATGCTGGCGAGCGTGGGCCTGCGGCCGGAGCACGCCGATCGCTATCCGCACGAGTTCTCGGGCGGCCAGCGCCAGCGCATCGGCATCGCGCGCGCCCTCATTCTGCGACCCAGGATCGTCATCTGCGACGAGCCGGTCTCCGCCCTCGACGTCTCCATCCGCGCGCAGATCATTAATCTGCTGCTCGAGCTCAAGGACAAGCTCGGCCTGTCCTACATCATGATCAGCCACGATCTCGGCGTGGTCGAGCACATGTGCGACCGCGTCGCCGTCATGTATCTGGGCCGGCTGGTCGAGACCGGCGGCTGGCGCGAGATCTTCGAGAGCCCCAGCCACCCCTACACACGAGCGCTGATCGCCGCCATCCCCGACCCGTTCGGACGCCAGCCCGATGCGCGCCAGGGCAGGGCGCGCGGCGAGGTGCCGAGCGCGCTCGATCCCCCGCCCGGCTGCCACTTCCATCCACGGTGCGCCCGGAAGCAGGATACATGCACGACCCTCGAGCCTCTGCTCGAGAGCGTGGGAGCCGCGCATCGCGCGGCCTGTCATTTCGCGGAACGGAGGATGCCCGCAGCATGATGCGCAGCAAGCTGTTCGTGCCGGGCAGTCGCCCGGAGCTGTTCGACAAGGCCATGGCGTCGGCGGCAGACGCGCTATCGCTCGATCTGGAGGACGCTGTGGCGCCCGCCAAGAAGGACGAGGCGCGCAAAACCATCGGCGATTTCCTGACCCGGCTGGGACGCGCGCATGAGAAAGTCATGATCGTGCGCGTCAACGCCATCGGCACGCCGCAGTTCGCGGAGGACGTCGACGCCGTGGTGACGGCCGGAACCGATCTCATCAACCTGCCGAAGCTCGAGAGCGCGGAGGAGGTCGAGCGCGCAGTCGCCGCCATCATCGCGGTCGAGGAGCGCAAGGGCCTGGCCCACCGCATTGGCGTGCTCGCCAACGTCGAAAGCCCGAAGGGGTGGCAGCACATCTACGAGATCGCCGCCGCGCACGAGCGCATCGCAGGCATGCAGTTCGGCGTTGCCGACCTGCTCGCGCCCAACCGCATCGAGCGGCACGACGCGGCACTGTCGGCGGTGCGCTTCACGACCAAGATGGCCGCCGCGAATGCAGGCGTGCCTGCCTACGACACGGTCTATGTCAACATCGGCGACACGCTGGGGCTCGAGCGCGACGCCATCGCCGCCCGCCGCATGGGCTACATCGGCAAGAGCTGCATCCATCCCTCGCAGATCGCCGTCGTCAACGCCGTCTTCACGCCGCCCGACAGCGAGATCGCCTGGGCGCAGAAGGTGCTTGCCGCGGCCGCCGATCCAGCCAACAAAGGCCTCGGCGCCTTCGTCGTCGACGGCCGCATGGTCGACGAGCCGTTCTTCCGCGAAGCGCGCGCCACCGTCGAGCTTGCTCGCCGCCTGAAGCTGATCAGCTAGCGTGGAACAACAACAATCATGAAGCACGACACGGAAAAGGAAGGGCCGCTTGCAGGCCTCAAGGTGATCGACTGCTCCACGGTGCTTGCCGGCCCAATGGCGGGCATGGTGTTCGGCGATTTCGGCGCCGACGTCGTGAAGATCGAGCATCCCAACGGCGACGCGCTCCGCGGCATGGGCGCGTCCAAGAACGGCCATGGGCTGTGGTGGAAGATCACGAGCCGCAACAAGCGCGCGCTCGTGCTCGACCTGCACGATGAGGACGGCAAGGAGGTATTCAAGGCGCTCGTCAAGCGCTCCGACATCCTGATCGAGAATTTCCGCACCGGCACCCTGGAACGGTGGGGCCTGGGCTGGGACGTGCTGCACGCGCTGAACCCGCGCCTGATCATGCTGCGCGTGACCGGCTTCGGCCAGACCGGCCCCTACCGGCATCGCGCAGGGTTCGGCACGGTGGCGGAGGCGTTCTCGGGCTTCGCCCATATCACGGGCGAGCCCGACGGTCCCCCGACTCTCCCACCGTTCGGCCTCGCCGACGGCGTTGCCGCCTACCACGGCGTGTTCGCTGCGATGTTCGCGATCTATGAGCGCGACGTGCAGGGCAGCGGCAAGGGCCAGTACATCGACCTGTCGCTGTACGAGCCGATGTTCGCGCTGCTGGGGGCGCAGTCCGCGACCTACGATCAACTGGGCATCATTCAGAACCGCGGCGGGAACCGGTCGAAGAACAACGCCCCGCGCAACGCCTACAAGACCAAGGATGGCCGCTGGGTCGCGCTCTCGGCAGCCGCCCCCAGCATCACGCGTCGCGTCCTGGAGCTGACCGGCGGCAAGGCCGCGGCCGAGGACCCGCGCTTTGCGACCAATGCCGGCCGCGTCGCCCACATCGAGGAGGTCGATGCCATTGTCGGCGGCTGGATCGCCCGCCACACCTTGAAGGAGGTGCTCGACGCCTTCGAGAAAGCGGAAGCTGCGATCGGCCCCGTCTACGACATCGCGCAGATCTTCGAGGATCCCCAGTATCAGGCGCGTGAGAGCGTCACCACGATCCAGGACAAGGACCTCGGACCGCTCAGGATGCAGAACGTGTTCCCGCGCATGTCGCGCACGCCCGGACGCATCAAGCACGGCGGCCCGCGCATGGGCGAGCACTCCGCCGAGATACTGGACGAGCTGGTGCGCGCCGGCAGCATCAGCGCCGAGCTTGCGGAACGCGTGGCGGAGCGCGCCAAGCCGTCGAAGAAGGCGTGATCCGATGCGTACCCTGGCCGACAAGCTGTTCCGGCCCGAGCGCGTCGCCATCGTCGGCGCTTCGTCCGACCCGAGGAAGAACAACTCGCGGCCGCAGCGCTTTCTGCAGCGGCATGGCTTCAGGGGCGAGGTGTATCCGATCAATCCCGGCTACAAGGAGCTGTTCGGGCAGGCCTGCTATCCGAGCCTGAAAGCGACGCCGCAGCCTGCCGATCACGCCTACGTCATGGTGCCCTCGAGCGCAGTCGAGAGCGTGATCCGCGAATGCGGCGAGGCAGGCGTTGCCGGGGCGACGATCTTCGCCGGCGGCTTCGCCGAGGGCGGCGTTGAAGGCCGCGCGCGGCAGGAGCGGCTGGTAGCGGTAGCGCGCGAGATGGGCGTGCGGCTCATCGGCCCGAACAGCCTCGGTGTCATCAACACCAATTGGCCGCTGACGCTGTCGGCCGCCGCCATGCTCGATCAGGGCGGGCTGCTGCGCGGGCGCACGGCCGTCATCTCGCAGTCGGGCAGCGTGACCGGTGCGCTCGTGTCACGCGGCGAAAAGCGCGGCGTCGGCTACTCGATCCTGGTGTCGATCGGCAACGAGTGCGACTTGTCGGTCGGCGAAATCGGCTCGATGCTCATCGACGATGCCGAGACCGACGTCATCCTGCTGTTCCTGGAGACGCTGCGCGAGCCGGACGCGGTGCGCGCCATGGCGGCAAAAGCCGAGGCTGCCGGCAAGCCGGTCATGGCCTATCTGCTCGGCCGCTCGGAGCTGGGGCAGGCGCTGGCGCAATCGCACACGGGCGCGCTGGCCGGGCAGGCGCGGGCTCTGGAGGCGTTTCTGGCCGCGAACGGCATCATGCGTCTCAACACCTTCGAGAGCCTGATCGAGGCGCCTCTGCTCGTGCGCGGACGCAAGCGCGCGACTGGCCGGCGCGTCGCCATCGCCACCAGCACCGGCGGCGCGGCGGCACTGGTGGCCGATCATCTTGGCGCCAATGGCATCGAGGTGGCGCCCGCGCGAGATGATCTGAGAACGGCACTCGCCGGCTTCAAGATAGACGTGCAGCCCGACGCGCCGATCCTCGACCTGACCATGGCCGGAACCAGGCCCGAGGTCGTCGACACGGTGATGCAGAGCTTCATGGCGGACGAGCGCGTCGATGCCATTGTGGTCGGTGTCGGCTCGACGGCCGTCACCTATCCCGAGCTGGTGGTCGCACCGCTCGCCAAGTGGGCCAAGATGGGCAAGCCCATTGTGTCCTTCCTGCTGCCGGATGCACCGCGCTCGCTGGAGCTGCTGGCCGAGGCGGGCATCGCGGGATTTCGCACGCCCGAAGCCTGCGCCGACGCATTGCAGGCCTATCTCAAATGGCAGCCGCCGCAGCCGCTCGCGGCCGAGCCGCTGTCGCCGGACACGACCGACCGCTTGGCAGCCGCCCGTGGCCGCGCGCGCATGAACGAGCTGGCGGCACTCGAGCTCTTCCAATCGCTCGGCATACCCGTGCCGCGGATGGCCGTTCTCGAGCAGCCCGAAGCCGCGTCCTGGGTCGGCTTGACCTTCCCGGTGGTCGCCAAGGTCCTGTCGCCCGACATCCTGCACAAGAGCGACGTCGGCGGCGTCGTGGTCGGCATCGGCACATCGCAGGAGCTTGCTGGGGCGGCAAAGCTGCTGCTCGCCGAGGTGCCGAAGCGCACGGCCGGCGCGACGATCGACGGCATCCTCGTGCAGGAGCAGGCCAAGGGCGTAAGTGAGGCCATCGTCGGCTTCAGGCGCGATCCGCTCGTCGGCCCGATCGTGGTGGTCGGGGTGGGCGGGGTTCTGGCCGAGGTCTATGCCGACGTGGCAATCCGCCCCGCACCTGTCGACGAGGCGACCGCACGCGCCATGATCGCAGAGGTCAAGGGCTTCGCTGCGATGCGGGGCTTCCGCGGGCTGCCCGAGGGCGACCTCGATGCCCTCGCGAAGCTGGTCGCAGCCCTGTCGCGCCTGGCGCTCGCACAAAGCCCGGAAGTGACCGACGCCGAGATCAACCCGGTTATCATCCGCCGCAAGGGCGAAGGCGCCATCGCCGTCGACGGTATCGCGATGCTCACCGACTGAGACAGCCCCAATCCGACGCTCGCTCCGCCGCCGAGAGCCTTAGACTCCGGCAGGCTGCTTCAATATGCTCGCCGTCAAACCAGGATCGCTACAGAGGACGCCCGATGAATCTGTCGTTCAAGCTCAGGGAACGAGCCGCCGCCAACAAGCCGGTGCGTATCGGCCAGATCGGTGCCGGCAAGTTCGGCACTATGTTTCTGTCGCAAGTCCGGCTGACGACCGGCATGCACCTCGTAGGCCTCGCCGACCTGCTTCCCGCGCGCGCCAAGGAGCGCCTGCTCGGCGTGCAATGGTCGCCCGAGCAGATCGACGCCAAGTCCCTCGGCGAGGCGCTCAAGACCGGCAAGACCTTCGTCACCGACAACGCCATGGCCCTGATCGAGAACCCGGACATCGAGGTCATCATCGAGGCAACCGGCGACCCGGCAACCGGCATCAAGCTGTGCCAGGCCGCAATCAATCACGGCAAGCACATCGTGATGGTCAACGTCGAGGCGGATGCACTGGCGGGGCCGCTGCTGGCGCGGCAGGCCCGCGAGAAGGGCGTCGTCTACAGCCTCGCCTGGGGCGATCAGCCGGCGCTGGTGTGTGAGCATGTCGACTGGGCGCGGTCATGCGGGTTCAAGGTCGTCGCCGCCGGCAAGGGCACGCGCTACCACCCGACCTATCATCAGTCCACACCTGAGAGCGTGTGGGACATCCTCAACACCTATCTGAAGATCCAGGACAAGAGCCACATCAACCCGAAGATGTTCAACTCCTTCGTGGACGGCACCAAGTCCGGCATCGAGATGACGGCCATCTGCAACGCCACGGGCCTGCACTCGCAGACCGAGGGCCTGAGCTTCCCGCCGGCCTCGCGCTTCGAGCATGCCGACGTGTGCAAGCCCAGGGCCGACGGCGGTGTGCTGGAGAAGGCGGGCGTGACGGAGGTCACCTCGTCGCTCTACCGCGACGGCACGGACGTGCCGCACAACCTCGTCATGGGCACCTACGTCGTATTCGAGAGCGACAGCGACTACGCCATGAAATGCTGCGTCGAGTACAATCTGCTGCCCGACAAGACGGGCAAGTACGCCGCGCTCTATCGCCCCACGCACATGATCGGCCTGGAGCTCGGCGTGTCGGTGGCCTCTGCCGCACTGCGCCGCGAGCCCACAGGATCGCCGATCTGCTTCAATTCGGACGTGGTCGCCACGGCCAAGCGCAACCTCAAGAAGGGCGAGATCCTCGACGGCGAAGGCGGCTTCTGCGTGTGGGGCAAGCAGACCCCGGCCGAGATGTCGCTGAAGGAGGGGCACCTGCCGCTCGGGCTTGCGCACAACGTCAAGCTCAAGACCGACGTCAAAGAGGGCCAGCGCCTGAAATGGACCGATGTCGAGTTCGATACCGCCGACACTGCAGTCAGGGTGCGCAAGGAGATGGAGGCCGTGTTCGGCCGGCCGAACGCGGCGTGACATTCGGCGCACACGAGGCATCACATGACAAAAGCTTCTTCTGAAAAGGCGCGCGTCGCGATCGTCACAGGCGCCGCGTCCGGTATCGGTCTGGCAACCGCCGAGCTCCTGCTCGACAAGGGCTGGAAGGTTGCCATGCTCGATCGCGACGAGACCGCACTGAAGGCTGCGCGCGACAAGCATGCCGGCAACAAGTCGGTCCAGCTTGCTCCGCTCGACGTGACGGACGAGAAGGCCGTGGACCGTGCCGTCGCCGGCGTAGTCGAGAAATTCGGAAGCATCACGGGGGTCGTCAACTCGGCGGGCATTGCCGCCGACAAGCATGTGTTCGACACGCCCGTCGATCTGTTCCGCAAGATCCTCGACGTCAACGTGGTCGGCACGTTCCTCGTCGGCAGGGCCGCGGCTCGCATCATGATGGACAAGGGCGGCGGTGCCATCGTCAACATCGCCTCCATCTCGGGCCTGCGCGGCTCGAAAGGGCGCTCCGCTTACGGCGCATCCAAGGGCGCGGTGGTGACGCTGACGCAGGTGATGGCCAACGACCTGGCTCCGTTCGGCATCCGCGTCAACGCCGTGGCGCCGGGGCCGGTCGAGACGCCGATGGTGCAGGCCATCCACACTGCCGAGGATCGCGCGCTCTATCATCGCTACATTCCGATGAAACGCTACGGGCGGCCTGACGAGCTGGCGAGCGTGATCCATTTTCTGCTCGATGGCTCACAGTCGGGCTACGTCACCGGCGAGATCATCGCCGTCGACGGCGGCTACCGCGGCGCGGGCATCATCGTGGAGAATTGACGGACGTCACCCCTTTTCCGCTCGGGGGGGCAAGCTCTGAATTCGTGGGGAGGTCCAGATCATGCCGCGCGTGACCAAGATCGAGCCGATTGCCCTGAAGGTCCCGTTCACGGACGGCAGCTCGCGCACCGGGCTGATGCCGCAGCGCTGGACGCACTTCGACATGATCCTCGTCCGCGTCGAGACCGACGACGGGCTGGTCGGCTGGGGCGAGAGCTTCGCCTACTTCTGCTCGACCGCGGTGCTCGCCGTCCTGCGCGACATGATCGGGCCGCTGGTCGTGGGCCGCGAGGTGGACGACATCCCGGCGCTGAGCCGCGACCTGCAGCTCAGGATGCATCTGCAGGGCCGTTATGGGATTATCATCTTCGCCTTGTCGGGTCTCGACATCGCGCTATGGGACATCTCTGCCAAGCGCAGGGGCGTCTCTCTCGCCGAGCATCTCGGCGGCCGCCATCGCGAGGCGGTGCCCGCCTACGCCAGTCTCGTGCGCTACGGCGACGCCAAACTCGTCACTCAATACGCCGAGCGCGCCATCGCTGAGGGCTTCGAGGACGTCAAGCTGCACGAGATCCTGCTCGAGACCATCGAGGCCGGGCGCAAGGCCGTCGGCCCCAAGGTGCGGCTGACGACGGACATCAACTGCAACTGGCCGCTCGAGCACGCGGAGAAGATGCTGCCGGAGATGAAGCGGCTCGATCTGTTCTGGGTGGAGGAGCCGGTCTTCCCGCCCGATCACGCAAGGACTCTCAGTGCCCTTCGCCGCTTCGGCGTTTCGCTCTCGACCGGAGAGAACGCCTCCACGTCGGTGCCGTTCGAGGACACGATCCCGGCCGTAGACTATCCGCAGCCCAGCGTCACCAAGGTAGGCGGCGTCACCGAATTCCTGAAGGTCTGCGACCTCGCGAAGGCCGCCGGCAAGACGCCGATGCCGCATTCGCCGTACTTCGGACCGGGCTACTGGGCGACCCTGCAGCTTGCCGCGCATCGCCCCGAGGTCGGCCTCTTCGAGTACTACTACGTGAAGCCCGACGTCTATGTGTCCGAGGCCATCCCGCTGCCCAAGGCCGGCAAGATCGCCATCCCGAATGCCCCAGGCATCGGCTTCGAGCCCGACCAGGCCGTGCTCGCCAAGTATCGCGTCGCGTGAGCGCGCAGTCCGACCAGCCCGCGGACCGGCCGACGGCGCGCATTCTCGTCATCGCGCCCGATGACCGGTTCCTGCTGTTCTGGGCCGAGCTCGGCCGCTCGGTCGATCCGTCTCGTCGCCCCGCCGCGACGGGGTTCTGGGCGCTGCCCGGCGGGGGCGTCGAGCCTGGCGAGACCTACGACATGGCGGCGGTACGCGAGCTCAAGGAGGAGACGGGCATCGAGGCCGCCGGCCCTTTTCCGTGCATCGCGACGCGTGAGGTCACCTACCGCTGGAAGGGGAAGCTCTGGCGCAGCCTCGAGCGCTACTACGTGACGCGAAGCGCCGGCCACGCGCTCGACGTCAGCGGCTGGAACGAGCGCGACCGGCTCTGGATGCGCGACATGCGCTGGTGGACGCTCGGCGAGCTCGAGGAGACGCGCGACATCGTGCGCCCGCCCGGACTGGTCGGACTGGTCGGCCGGATTCTCGCGGGCAGCGTGCCGCCGGCGCCGGTGGCGCTGCCGGCCTGACTGCTGCTCGTGACATGCGCGGCAGTCCTGAACGCTTGCGCGGAATGTTCCTCTTGCCGGGCCTCAGTCCCCCCGTGCTAAGAGTTGGGCCAAGAACACATTACGCGGCCCTTGTCAGTGGTCCGCCACCGATCGCTCTGGGGAGAGACCGCCGTGCCAGCCGCCGCCCGTGAGCCTGTCGTTCTCGACAGCGTCACACATCTCACCGACGAGCACAGGGGCCGCGTCGCACTTTGCATGTCGCACGGCGGGCACTACGCGGCCTACTACGCGGCCGCCAAGGGCGTGGCCGCCCTCATCCTCAACGATGCCGGCGTGGGACGCGAGCAGGCCGGCCTCGCCGGTTTGGCCTATCTCGAGAAGCTGGGTGTCCCCGCGGCGTCCGTCTCGCACCGCTCGGCCAGGATCGGCGATGGCCGGGACGGCCTTGCGCGCGGCGTTCTGTCGTTCGCCAATCGGCCCGCGGCGGCGCTCGGCGTGAAGCCGGGCCTCAGCAGCAAGCAGGCACTGGAGATTCTGGCCGCAGCCGGCCTGCCGCCCGCCGGCGAGCCTCCGTCCGAGGCCGAGCACCGTTACGAGGTCGCCGAGGCCAGCCGCGACGGCGTCAAGGTCATCGCCATGGACTCGATCTCGCTGGTGCGGCCGGACGACGCCGGCCACATCATCGTTGCTGCATCGCACGGCGGCCTGCTCGGCGGCAGGCCGGAGACGGCCGTGAAGTATCCCGTGTTTGCCGCAGTCACCAACGACGCCGATCGGGGCATCGATGACGCGGGGGTCTCGCGCCTGCTGGCCATGGACGCGCGCGGCATCGCCGGCGCTTGCGTCTCCGCCTTTTCCGCGCGCATCGGCGACGGCAAGTCGACCTTCGAGGACGGCTACATTTCCACCATGAACGAAACCGCGCGAAAGCACGGGGGCGAGATCGGGCAGAGTTGCCGCACCTTCGTCGCCGCCATGGTTGCAGCGCGCGCCCGACAATTGAAGTAGCCTGCCAGAACCCCTTCCCTGCCGCTCCCATGGACCTGCGGATGACGGCCATGTTCAACGCAAACTCTGCTCGGTTGCATCGATGAACCAACCCGCCTCGAACTCCACGCGCCACATGACGGGCGGCCAGGCCCTGGCCGAAATGCTGAAGCTGTCCGGAGTCGGACCGATGTTCGGCATGGGCGGCTTCCAGCTCCTGCCGTTCTACGAGGCTTGCCGCGCGCTCGGCCTCAAGCACTACCTGATCAACGACGAGCGCTGCGGTGCGTTCGCCGCCGATGCCTACGCCAAGGTCACGAACCGGCCCGGCGTTGCCGACGGCACGCTCGGCCCCGGCGCGACCAACCTCGTCACGGGTCTGGTCGAGAGTCTGAATGCCGGCATTCCCATGATTGCCATCACAGGCGATGCGAACCGCGAGCATGCCTGGAAGAACATGACGCAGGAGGCCCGCCAGCTCGAGGTCTTGCGCCCCGTGGTCAAGGAGGTGATCCGCGTCGAGGCCATCAAGCGCGTGCCGGAGCATGTGCGACGCGCCTTTGCGGTCGCCACCAGCGGCAGGCCGGGTCCCGTTCTCATCGACGTGCCCGAGGATATCGCCCACGGCGAGTTCGACTTCGACGCCAGCGACTTCTGGGTCGACCAGGATACGCTCAAGGCTCAGGCACGGCGCACGCGACCCGCGCCGGCCGACGTTGCGCGCGCCGCAGCGCTGATCGCCAAGGCGGAGCGCCCGCTGATCCTGGCCGGCGGCGGCATCCATATCTCGGAGGCGTACGGCGCACTGCAGGCAATGGCGGAGGCCTACAACATCCCCGTCGCCCATACCATGTCGGGCAAGGGCGCGATCGCCTGCACGCATCCGCTGTCCGCGGGTCTCTTCGGCCGCTACGACCGCATCGCCAACGCGCTGATCGCGGCCTCCGATTGCCTGATCGTCGTCGGCTGCAAGCTGGGCGAGATCGCCACCAAGCGCTTCGCGCTGATCCCGCCGGGCAAGCCCATCATTCACATCGAGATCGATCCGCAGGAGATCGGCCGCACCACGCGCACGGATGTCGCCCTGCCGGGCGACGCGAAGCTGACGCTCGAAGCGTTGTCGCAGGAGCTGGGGGACGGCAAGGCGGCCGCCAGGCGCCGCGCGGACTACGTGGCTGAGCTGCCGAAGCGCATGGCCGAATGGAAAGACGGCGCTGCCGATCGGCTCCAATCCAAGGAGACGCCGATCAACGTCGGCCGCCTGATGGGCGAGCTCAATCGCCTCATGCCGGCCGACGGCATCGTCGTCGCCGACGGCGGCTTCGCCGCGCACTGGGGCGGGCTGATGTTCGACACCAAGCAGGCGGGCCGGCACTTCCTTCCCGACCGCGGCTTTGCCTCGATCGGCTATGGCGTCCCGGGCGGCATCGGCGCCCAGATCGGCGCAGGGCCGAAGCGCCGGGTGGTCAGCCTCACCGGCGACGGCGGCTTCAACATGAGCCTCGGCGAGCTCGAGACGGCGCGGCGCTCGGGCGCCAACTTCGTCGCCGTCGTCTTCAACAACGCGGCTTCGGGCTACGTCAAGGCGCTGCAGCACGCCGTTTACGGCAAGGGCAACTACCAGTCGTCCGATCTGGTAGAGATGGATTACGCCGCCATCGCGCGCGGCTTCGGCTGCCACGGCATCCGCGTCACCGATCCCGAGAAGCTGTCTGCCGCGCTGCGCGAGGGACTGGAGAACACGTCCTCGCCCACCGTCATCGACGCCATCGTCACGCGCGATCCGGCCAGGATGCTGCCCGCAGCCGACAACCGCACCCTGAAGGTGCAAAAGGGCGATCGGCCCGTGTAATCTTCGCTCGATGAAGCCAGGCGGCCGGCCGGGCTACGTGAAACAATCGTCACTCCTAGGGAGAGGAATGCCTTATGCGCAAATTCAGTATGACTCTGGCAATGGCCGCCGTGCTCGGCACTGCGGGTGGCACCGCCGCGCGTGCCGAGGTCAAGGAGGTGGTGCTCGGCCAGCAGTTCGGCGCGGTGTACCTGACCATGATGGTCATGCAGCATGAGAAGATGGTCGAGAAGCAGTTGGCCAAAGCCGGCCTCGATGGCGTGACCGTCAACTGGGCGAGGCTGGGGGGACCCGCCGCCCTCAACGATGCGATCATTTCCGGCAGCCTGCATTTCGCCGCGCAAGGCGCGCCATCGATGATCGTTCTGTGGGACCGCACGCGCAACAGCGTCGGCTTCAAGGCCGCCGCGGCCATCGCCAACAACAATATCTGGCTGCACACCAAGAACCCCAACATCAAGTCGTTGCGTGACTTCACGGAGAAGGACCGGATCGCGGTCCCCTCGCTCAAGGTCTCGACGCAGGCGTTCATGCTGCAGTACGCCGCCGACAAGGAGTGGGGCAAGGCCACGCAGCTCGACTACATCACCGTTGCCCTGGCGCATCCGGACGCGCTGGCCGCTGTCTTGAACCCAGTGGGCGAGATCACCGCGCACTTCGCCACATCTCCGTTTCACGAGAAGGAGGTGAAGGCCGGCCTGCCGTCGGTGATCACGGCCTACGACATCATGGGCGGCCCGACGACCGGCCTCACGTTCACGTCGACGGAGAAGTTCCGCAGCGAGAACCCCAAAACTTATGCCGCCGTGCTCGCCGCCTATGACGAAGCCATCGAGTGGGTCAATTCCGACAAGCTGCGCGCAGCGCGGCTCTACATCGAGGTCGCCAAGGACAAGAACATGACCGACCAGGAGCTTGCCGCCCTCATGTCGACGAAGGATCTGGAGTTCACGAAGGTGCCGAGCAACGTCGGCAAGATGGCGGACTTCCTGCACAGGACCGGAGCGATCAAGAATAAGGCTGCGTCGTGGAAGGATCTGTTCTTCCCCGAGGTGCACGGCCTGCCGGGAAGCTGACGCGAGGCGCACACCACGTTGCCTCTGGCGAACACGAAACAGGATGGAACCGTAATGAAGGCTTTTCGCATTTTGGCAGTAGCTGCCGCCGTAGCGCTTCCGGTGCAGTCGCTGCCGCTCCGCGCCGAGGTGAGCGAGATCAATCTCGCCCAGCAGTTCGGCGCTATCTTCATTCCCCTCATGGCCATGGAGAACGGCAAGCTGATCGAGAAGGAGGCGGCCGCCCGCGGCATGCCCGACCTCAAGGTCAACTGGACGAAGATGGCGGGCCCCTCGGTGATGGTCGACGCCATCATCTCGGGCAACCTACACTTTTCCGCGCAAGGCGTGCCCTCGATGTCCCTGCTGTGGGACCGCACCAAGAGCAGCGTCGGCCTGAAGGGCATCTCCGCCATCACCAACACCAACATCTTCCTGAACACGCGCAATCCCGCGATCAAGTCGATCAAGGACTTCACCGAGAAGGATCGCATCGCGCTTCCTTCCGTGAAGGTCTCGACCCAGGCGCTGTTCCTGCAAATCGCGGCCGAGAAGGAGTGGGGGCCGGGGCAGCACGCCAAGCTCGATCACCTGACCGTGGGCCTCGCGCACCCCGATGCGATCGCCGCCGTGCTCAATCCGCAGGGCGAGATCACCGCGCACTTCGCGACGTCACCCTTCCACGAGGCTGAGATGAAGGCGGGCCTCAAGACCGTCACCACCGGCTACGACATCATGGGCGGGGAGGTGTCCAATCTCGTGTTCGTCACGACCGAGAAGTTCCGCAAGGAGAACCCCAAGGTCTACGAGGCCGTGGTCGCGGCGATGAACGGCGCCATCGACTGGACGAATGCCGACAAGCGGCGCGCGGCCAAGCTTTACATGGAGATGACGAGGGAGAAGAAGCTGAGCGAGGACGACATCGTCGAGATCATCTCCGCTCCAGGCTTCGACTTCACCAGGGTGCCGAAGAAGACCTTCGACTTCGCAAGCTTCATGTACCGCATCGGCTCGTTGAAGAACAAACCGGAGTCGTGGAAGGACTTGTACTTCGCCGAGGCACACGGCCTGCCCGGAAGCTGAGACGAAGCCGAGACAGGGAGCGCGCATGTTGAGGCTCGGCTGCGGAGCGGGTTTCTCGTCCGATAGGTTGGGGCCCGCCATTGATCTCGCCGAGAAGGGGCGGCTCGACTACCTCGTGTTCGAGACCATTGGCGAGCGCACGCTCGCCTTCGGCCATCGCGACCGCAAGCTCGACCCGCGCAAGGGCTACAATCCGCAGCTCGGGCATCGGCTCAGGGGCGTGCTGGCGGCTTGCCGCGCCAACGGCACGCGCATCGTCACCAACATGGGCGTGGCGAACGTCGCGGCGGCGGCCGAGCTTGCCGTCGAGGTTGCGCGCGAGCTGGGCCTCGAGGGCGTGAAGGTTGCCGCCGTCGAGGGCGACGACGTCAGCCACCTGATGAGCCCGGATACGACGCTGTTCGACAACCACGACCGCAAGATCAGCGAGGTCGGGCTGCCGGTCGTTGGCGCCAATGTCTATCTCGGCATCGACGCCATCCTGCCGGCGCTGGAGACGGAAGCCGACATCGTCATCACGGGTCGGGTGGCCGATCCCTCGCTGTTCCTGTCACCTCTGGTCCATCACTACGGCTGGCGCCGGGACGACTGGCGCCAGCTCGGCCAGGGCACGCTCGTCGGCCACCTCATGGAATGCGGCATGCAGATCACCGGCGGATATTTTGCCGATCCGCAAGTCAAGGATGTGCCGCGGCTCGCCGACTGCGGCTACCCGATCGCCGAGGTGGAGGCCGATGGCCGCTGCACCATCACCAAGCTCGCCGATGCGGGCGGATTGGTGACGCCGCGCACGGTCAAGGAGCAGTTGATGTACGAGGTCCACGATCCCACCAGCTACCTGACACCGGATGTAACGGCCGACTTCTCTCGCGTCTTTGTCACCGAGAGCGGGAAGGATCGGGTCCAGGTCGGCAACGCCTCCGGCCGCGCGCGCCCGGACAAGCTCAAGGTTACGGTCGGGTTCGACGGCGGCTACCTTGGCGAGGCAGGCGTCAGCTACGCCGGTCCGAACGCCGCCGCGCGTGCCCGCCTTGCCGGGGACATTTTGCGCGAGCGGCTAGGCCGTATGCCGCAGGGCCGAGACGCCATGCGCATCGATCTGATCGGCATCAATTCCCTGCACGCGACCGCGCACGACGTGGACTGCGCGAGCGAGGACGTTCGGGTGCGTGTCGCCATGCGCTCCGCCGATCGCGCCGCCTGCGAGGCCATGCTGTGGGAGGTCGAGTCCCTGCTTTGCTGCGGGCCCGCCGGGGGCGGCGGCTACCGCGGGCAGATCACGCCCAGCGTCGTCACGCACTCCGCGCTGATCGATCGCGACGCCGTGGCCTCCACCGTCAGGGTGCTCACCGCATGAGCCGGACCATCAGGCTGCACGAGATCGCGCACGCGCGGGCCGGCGACAAGGGCAATACGTCGAACGTCTCGGTCTGGGTCTACGATCCTGGCGATTACGGACTGGTCAAGGAGCAGCTTACGGCGGAGCGGGTGAAGGCGGCCTTTCCCAGGCTCATCAAAGGCCCCGTGAAGCGCTACGAGCTCGATCACCTGCACGGCCTAAACTTTGTCATGTCCGATGCGTTGGAAGGAGGCGTCAACACCTCTTTGGGGCTGGACAGCCATGGCAAGTCATGGAGTTATCTGATCCTCGGCCTCACCGTCGAGGTGCCCGAGAATCGGCGCTGAGACGTGGCCGGGCCCGGGTTGGGCGTCACATTGCCGGCTCAAACCTGGCGCATACCCCGGCCCGCAAAGGAGCCGAGGCCTATAAGGGAGCGTCTTGTGCTTTGCAGGTCGACGATGGGTCGTCTTCTGGCTGCTTTGGCGAGCGTTTGCCTGGCTGGGCTGCTGTGCACTCCGGTCCGGGCCGAGACGGCGCTCGACTGCTTCAGTGAGAACCGCGAGCTGTGGATTCCGGGCTGCTCGGCGCTGATCGAGCTGGGAAACCTCGAGCCGGGCTACTTGAGCCGCGCCTATGCCATGCGGGCCCTCGGCTACTCGCTGAACGGAGAGTATGATCGCGCCATCAGCGACTATGATGCCGCCATCAAGATCGCGCCGGATTTTGCCGTTGCTCTGAACAATCGCGCCTGGGCCTACTTCAAGTCCGGCCGGGGACAGGGCGGTCTGGCCGACGTCGAAAAGTCGTTGAAGCTCAATCCGCTCAGCGAGCACACCTGGGATACGCGCGCCCATATCCGCCAGGTGATGGGCAACTTTGCAGGTGCGTTCGAGGACTACGAGAAGGCCATCCAGATCGGCGGCGAGCGCATGGTCAAGATCTACCAGTGCGGCCTGACGGAGCAGGGTTTGTACAAAGGGCCGCTCGATGGAATCTACACCAACGAGGTGAAGACGGCGCTGCAGACCTGCTCGAGCAATCGCACCTGCGACCCGTTGCCCGCCGACGAGCAATGCCGCGCGGCAACATCCTAGCTCCCCGGAACCGGAAGGCTCGCATCGTCTTTCGACCTGTGATCTGATAGGCCCGCTCGATCTCGGGAGGGCCGCATGTCCGCGTCCGTTACTGCAACCGTGAAGCGCACGCTCGATGCGATCGAGCGCGCGAACCGCAAGCTGAACGCCTTCGTCAAGGTCACCGCGCCGAGTGCGCTTGCCGAGGCCGAGCGGGCGGACAGCCGCCCCACCGGAGAGGCCGGCCGCGGGCTGCTGCACGGCATGCCCATCGCGGTCAAAGACATCATCGACGTCGCGGGCGAGGTCACCGGCTGCGGTTCGCTGACGCGAAAGGGTGCCGCGCCGGCGTCCCAGGATGCGCACGTTGTCGCCAAGCTGCGCGCCGCAGGCGCGATCATCGTCGGCAAGACGCACACCGTCGAATACGCGCTCGGCGGCTACGGCACCAACGTCACCATCGGCACGCCGAGGAACCCCTGGGACGGTAAGGTGCATCGCGTGCCCGGCGGCTCATCGAGCGGCTCGGGTGTTGCCGTCGGCGCCGGCCTGGTGCCCGCCGCCCTGGGCACCGACACGGGAGGCTCCGTACGCATCCCCTCGGCGCTGTGCGGTTGCGTCGGCCTGAAGACGTCGATCGGCCTCGTCGGCCGATCAGGCGTTGCCCCGCTCTCGACGCGGCTCGATACGGTCGGTCCGCTCGCCAAGGATGTGCGGACGGCAGCGCTCATGCTCGCCGCCATGATCGGTCCGGACCCGAAGGATCCGGCGACGCGGCATGATCGCCACATCCGGCCGCAGGATGTCCTCGACCGTCTGGAGGACGGCATCGCCGGGATGCGGCTGGGCCGGCTCGACGATGCGGATCTTCCGCTCACCTCCGACGAGATGAAGGCCGACTACGAGGCTGCGCTGGCCCGGCTCGAGACGGCAGGCGCGACCATTGCCAAGTGCAACGTCCCCAACAGTCTGGAGCGCTATCAGTCGCGGGTCGGCAAGCTGGCGGCGATCGAAGGCTATGGCTTCTACAAGGATTTTATCGAGGACCGCAATTCGGGCCTGGCCGAGCCGGTGCGCGAGCGCATGCTGGCCGGAAAAGGCGCCACCACCTCCCAGATCGAGGAGCTGGATGAGCAACGGCGCCACGACATTCGCGCCGCTCAGTCGCTCTTTGAAGGCTTCGACGCCATCGTGCTGCCGACGGTACCGTTTCCCGCCATGCCGCTGGACGAGGTCGACGAGAAGAAGGCGCCCTACGCGGCCCATACCCGGTGGGTGAACTATCTCGAGCTGGCAGCGCTCGCCGTGCCGACGGCCTTGAGCGCCTCCGGTCTGCCGATGAGCCTGCAGATCGTGGTCCGCCGTTTCGATGACCCACTGGCCCTGCGTATCGGACGAGCTTTCGAGGCCGCCCGCGGTCCGTTCCCTACACCCGCGCTTTAGGTAAAAGGCGAGATGACAAGACTGCCTGTGGCAACTTGTCTTCCGCTGTTGCCGGATCACCCTTGCGGCTTTACGTCAATCGCGGCCTCGGGGTGGCCAAGGAGACGATTCTGATGGCTGCAAAGTGGTTGGGCGCCGCCCTGTTGACGGCCCTGCTCGGCCTTCCGGCGCATGGTCAGGAAGTGAAGGCCGGCGGCATCACGATCGTCACACCATGGGCACGCGCCACGCCCGGCGGAGCCAAGGTCGGCGGGGCTTACCTGGAAATCAAGGTGGCGCAGGGCGCTGCCGACCGGCTGGTGGCCGCGAAAAGCCCTCTCGCAGGCAAAGTCGAGATCCATGAGCACGTGCACGAGGGCGACGTCATGAAGATGCGCCGCGTGGACGGGGTAGCGGTGGCCGGCGGGCAAAGCGTAACCTTCAAGCCGGGCGGCTATCATCTGATGCTGATGGACCTGAAGCAGGGCCTGAAGCAGGGGGAGAAGCTGCCGCTGACGCTCGTCTTCGAGAAGGCCGGGGAGGTCAACGTCGAAGCCACCATCGCGCCGATTGGGGCGATGGGCCCCAGCGCCAAGTCCTCGGCCCCCGCCGCTGCATCGAGCTCACCGGACAAAGCATCGAGCGGCGCCCACAAGCACTGACCGCCTCGAAGGCCCGGGACACAAGGCCGGCCAATCCCACACCGGGCTTTCGCCCCCCGCGGCTTTCAGTATAGTGCCCTCGAAACAACGCAAGCCGGCGTGGCCGCAGGCCTCGGCTCTTCGTCGGCATTCGGGGAGGGGGCGATGGGTTATCCGCGCCTTTATAACGCCGCCGTCGACATGGTGGACCGTCACATCGCTGACAGCCGCAGTGGCAAGGCTGCCTTCATCGACGCGGGCGGCACGCTCACCTACGGCGAGCTGGCGGGCCGCTGCAACCGCATGGGCAACCTGCTCGCAAGCTTCGGCATCCCGCGCGAGGCCCGCATCGCCGTTCTGATGCTCGACACCAGCGACTATCCGGTCGTGTTCTGGGGCGCCATCAAGGCCGGCGTGGTGCCCGTGCTGCTCAACACGCTGCTCAATACCGAGCAATACGCCTACATGCTGGCCGACAGCCGGGCCAAGGCGCTGTTCGTATCAGCCCAGCTTCTCCCCACCGTGCAGCCGATCCTCGGGAAGCTGCCGTTCCTGACGCACGTCTTCGTCTCGGGCGGCCCCGCGCCGGCCTTCGCCTTCGACCTTGCCGCCGAGCTCGACGCGCAGTCCGACGCATTCGAGCCGGCCGACACCTGTGCCGACGAAACGGCGTTCTGGCTGTACTCGTCCGGCTCTACGGGCATGCCGAAGGGCGTACGCCACGTGCACACCAGCATGATGGAGACGGCGCGCCTTTACGGCCAGGGCGTGCTCGGCATCAGAGAGAGCGATGTCGTCTTCTCTGCCGCCAAGCTGTTCTTCGCCTACGGCCTCGGCAACGCCATGAGCTTTCCCATGTCGGTCGGCGCGACGACGGTCCTGCTGGCCGAGCGGCCGACGCCCGAAAGCGTGTTGCGCACGCTGAAAACACATCAACCGACCTTGTTCTACGGCGTGCCCACGCTCTACGCGTCGATCCTGGCTTCGCCGGGTGCGACTCGGGAGGCGGGCTCGGATCGGCTGCGGCTGTGCGTCTCCGCCGGCGAGGCGCTGCCGGCCGAGGTCGGCAACGCCTGGAAGTCCAGGTTCGGCGTCGACATCCTGGACGGCATCGGTTCGACCGAGATGCTGCACATCTACATCTCGAACCGCCCGGGCGACATCAAGTACGGCACCACCGGCAAGCCCGTCCCCGGCTATGACATCAGGCTCGTCGACGAGAAGGGCACCATCGTCGCCGACGGCGAGGTCGGCGAGCTGCTGGTGCGCGGGACATCGGCGTCCGATGGCTACTGGAACCAACGCGAGAAGAGCCGCCGCACGTTCGAAGGCGAGTGGATGCGCTCGGGCGACAAGTACGTCCGCGATACCGACGGCTATTACACCTACCAGGGGCGCACCGACGACATGTTCAAGGTGTCCGGCATCTGGGTCTCGCCGTTCGAGGTCGAGAGCGCGCTGATGGCGCACGAAGCCGTGCTCGAGGCGGCGGTCGTTCCAAGAGAGGACGGTGAGGGATTGCTGAAGCCCAGGGCGGTCGTCGTCCTGAAGCCGGGCAGGTCGGCCGACGCGGGCTTGACTGCGGCACTGCAGGAGCATGTCAAAGCCAAGGCCGGCCCCTGGAAGTATCCGCGCTGGATCGACTTCGTCGACAGCTTGCCGAAGACGGCCACCGGAAAGATCCAGCGCTACAAGCTGCGCGACGCCTGAGCCGAGCGCAGGCGGTCGAACACTTGCCTGTCGCTGCAGCGTACCCTTCACTCCCTTTCCCGTTGGGAGAGGGTGACAAGCGGCTTGGTCCGGAAAAGTTCATGCCGTGGGAACTGTCGGGAGCGTAGGCGAGGCCATGGCGGCCTCGCCTACGCATAGGCTTTGCGCCTGGTGCGGTCACGCACCGGTGTCGACTTCTTCCTAATGACAACGGCGCCGGTCTTCGCCTTGAGTTGCTTGGCAATCGCTTGTGCCACGAATTCCGACCTACTCGTCCCAGCTATCTTTGCGGCATGGTCAACGCTGGATACCAAGGCCTTGTCTAGCATCAGATTGTACCGATGCTTACGGTCCGCCAGCACAAGAGGAACGCGGATGAAGAAGCCTCCATCACCCAGCTCCGCGCGAACCTCCTTGTCTCGCGATAGAGCGGCGATCCTGCGGGGCTCCGGCAATTCATTGTCGTCCTCGGCGTACATACGAAGAGCGATCTGAGCGTTCTCAAACGCCTCGTCCTCTGTCTCGCCAGAAGAAAAGCAACCCGGCAGATCGGGAAAGTACACGCCGAACGAGCTATCGTCGTCCTTGTGCACGACCGCAAAGTAGCTACGCATGGTGCCCTCTTAAAGCCATCCAGCCGCCTTGTATATCTGCCGCACGGTTCCGGTTGGCAGGTTCTTCTTCGGGTGCGGAAGAATGATTGGATGCTTGAACTTAGGGTTGCGCAGCTTGTGATGGCTGCCTTCGGCCTTCAAAACAGCCCACCCTTCACGTTTCAAGCGAGCCAGGAGCTTCTTGCTATCCCGCTCCAACGCGACCTTAGCCTTCGTGGACATATATATACACACCAATAGCGTCGAATCAAGCGTTTAATGTGTACTACCATACACACCAAATTTACAGCATGCTGGTAAGCGTGATGGAACAAGCCGCCCCTCCCTCGACCCGCGGAGAGAGGGATTCCGCGTCCCGCGCGATTGCGAAACGCCATACCCCGTGTGACCGCAACATGCTTAGCCCGAGAGCCAGCAGGCGTCCGCGTGCTGCGGCCGCTTCTCCTCGAGCGGCGGCTCCTCGACAGCGCAGCGGGCCTCTGCAATAGGACAGCGCGTGCGAAAACGGCAGCCGGAGGGCAGGTTCTTTGGGTCCGGCGGCTCGCCTTCGAGCCAGAAGTCGTCCGTCACCTTGCGCCCGCCGATCTGCGGGATCGCCGCCAGCAACGACTTCGTATAGGGGTGCCTCGGAGCCGAGAAGATCTCCTCTGCGCTGCCCATCTCCACGATCCTGCCGAGATACATGACCGCCACGCGGTCGCAGATCATGCGCACGACGGACAGGTCGTGACTGATGAACATGTACGTCAGCCCGAACTGTCGCTTCAGATCGAGGAACAGATTGAGGACGGTGGCCTGCACAGATACATCGAGGCCGGATGTCGGCTCGTCGAGAATGACCAGCGTCGGTTGCAGCGTCAGAATGCGGGCAAGGCCGACGCGCCGCTGCTGACCACCCGAGATCTCGTGCGGATAAAGATCGAGATGGGTCTCAGGCAGGCCGACGGCCTGCAGGATCGAGCGCACGCGCTCCTGCCGCTCCCCGCTTGCCAGCTCGCTATGAATGACGAGCGGCTCATTGAGCGAGCGCCCGATCTTCCAGCGCGGATCGAGCGAGGCACCTGGATCTTGATACGAATATTGCAGGCGCCGCCTCAGCGCCCGGCTCTTGTCGGGCCGCAGATTGGTGATGTCATTGCCCTCGAAGACGATGCGGCCGCTGGTCGCCTGATGGATCCCCATGATGGTCTTGCCGAGGGTGGACTTGCCGCAGCCCGACTCGCCCACGATTCCGAAGATCTCGCCCTGACGGACGGAGAAGGACACATCGTCGAGCGCCTTCAGCGATCCGATCTGTCGCTGCCACACGTCGCGCACGGGGAAGTATTTCTTGAGCCCCGAGACCTCGAGCAGCGGTTGCGCGGTATCCTGCGGCCTTGTCGATGTCACAACCGGCGCCGCGATGCTCATGACGCCACCGTAGCATCCGCGGCGCGCGGCAATGGATGGTAGCAGCGCAACGTGTGCTGCGGGCCGAGCGTGGTGATGACGGGGCGCGCGGCCGCGCATTCAGCAGTGGCGCGGGTGCAGCGCGGGTGGAACCGGCAGCCGGAGGGTGGCTCGACCAGAATTGGAATCTCGCCCGGGATGCCGCGAATCCCGCGCTCGCGGCTGGGCAGGCTCTCGAGCAGGCTGCGCGTATAGGGGTGGCTCGGTTGGGCAAAGAAGCGATCGGCCGAGGCCGATTCCACGTCCTGTCCAGCATACAGCACGGTGATGCGATCGCAGATCTCATGTGCGGCACCGAGGTCATGCGTCGTGAACAGAACCGAGACACCGCGCTCTCGCACCAGCCGCCGCAGCAACTTGAGGATTTGCGCCTGGATGGTGACGTCGAGCGCCGTCGTCGGCTCGTCGGCAATGATGAGCTTGGGCTCCGTCATCAAGGCCATGGCGATCATCAGGCGCTGGCGCTGTCCGCCGGAGACCTCGTGCGGATACTTGGCGAGAATGGCCTCGGGATCGGGAAGCTGCACGGTCCGGAGCAGCTCCAGAACGCGCTCCCGATCGGCGTGGCGGCGCCGGCGCGGATAGCCCCACCGCCTGCCCGTGGAGGCCGCGAGCGGCGACTTCCACTTCATCAGCTCCATGATCTGACTGCCGATGGTGAAAACCGGATTGAAGGATGTGAACGGGTCCTGCGGCACGAACGTGATGACGCGACCACGCACGCGCGTGGCGATCTCGCTGGCCTCTGCCTTGAGCAAGTCCTCGCCATCGAAGCGGATGGCCCCGCTCTCGATCACCGCTGCGTTGCCCGGGAGTATGCCGAGAATGGCGCGTGCCAGCGTGGTCTTGCCGCTGCCTGATTCGCCGACCAGTCCTACGATCTCACCCTGCCGTATATCGAACGCGACATGATCGAGCACCTGCGCCCGGCCGGCATCGCTGCGGAAGCTGACCGTGAGGTCCTGCACATCGAGTAGAAGCGCGCTCATTCGCGGCTTCTCCTCGTCCGCGGGTCGAGGATGTCGCGCAGCCCGTCCCCCAGCAGGTTGAAGCCCATCACCACAAGAAAGATCGCCAGCCCCGGCGCGGTCGCGTACCACCAGGCGTCCGGCAGGAACTCGCGGCTCTCGGCGATCGTGCGGCCCCACTCGGGCGTCGGCGGCGGGGGACCCAGTCCCAGGAAACCCAGCGCCGCAGCGGTCAGGATCGTGCCCCCCATGCCGATGGTCGTACGCACGATGATCGAGGACGAGATGTTGGGCAGCACGTGCAGCAGCAGGACTCGAGCTGGGGACGCACCCAGTGCGATCGAGGCTTCCACATAGGTGTCGTTGAGCGCCGATCGGGTCTCGGCGTAGACCAGACGCGCCCAGAACGGCCAGTAGGTGATCGACAGGGCGAGAATGACATTCTCGATCGATGGCCCGAGGGTCTGGGCGATGGCGATGGCGAGAACAATTTGCGGCACGGCCAGGAAAATGTCGGACACACGCATCAGCAGCTCGCTGACCCAGGACCGGTAATACCCGGCAATGAGGCCGATCGGGACGCCGATCAGCACGGCGGTGACGATGGCGATGACGGCGATGGTGATGGTGATGCGCGCGCCGTACAGCAAGCGGCTGTAGACGTCGCTTCCCATGCGGTCGGTGCCGAGCAGATGCGTTGCGCTCGGCCCTTGCAGCCGATCCGCCGGGTGGAACTCCGCGACATCCTGCGGATGCGTGGCGAGCCAGGGAGCCAGAACCGCAACGACCACCAGGAGCAGGATGAGGATTGCGCCCAGGAGCGCGGTCTTGTCGCTTGCCAGTCGGCGGAAGAGGAAGAGCGCGGTCTGCATGTTTCCCCTAGCCGGCGCCACGCGGGTCGATGATGCCGTGCACGATGTCGACGAACAGATTGACGACGATGAAGATGGCTCCGGTGATCAGCGTGAAGCCCATGGTGCCGTTGTAGTCCGAGCGCATGATGGAATTCACCGCGTAGAGGCCGAGGCCGGGCCAGTCGAACACGCTTTCGACGACGACCGCGCCGGCCAGCAGAATGCCGAAGATGAGGCCGATCTGCGTCACCGTGCCGATCAGAGCATTGCGCAGCACATACTTCCAGATGATCACGTGCCGCGGCAGGCCCATCGCCTGCTCGTACAGAACATAGTTGGAGTTGATCGCATCGAGCACGCCGGCGCGCGTGAAGCGGACAATGGTCGCCATGGCCGGAAAGGCGAGCGTCGCGACCGGCAGCACCAGGTGCGAGGCCACATTGGACAGGATCTCCCCGTCACCCTGGATCAGCGCATCGATGAGAAAGAAGCCCGTTACGTGGTCGGGCCCCCAGCCGTCGACGCGGCCCTGCAGCGGCGTCCATCCGAGCTTCATCGCGAACATGAGCTGAAACAGTATGGCCAGCCAGAAGCTGGCAATGGCCAGCCCCGACACCGTGAAGATGCGCAGCACGTGATCGAGCATGGAATTGCGCCGCGTGGCGGCTATGACGCCGAGCGGGATGCCAAGCACTGCAGCAATCACGATGGTGATGAGGGTCAGCTCGAGCGTTGCCGGCACGCGCGTCAGCAGGTCCTCGGCGATGGGCCGCTGCGTGTACAGGCTCGTCCCCATGTCGCCCTGCACCACGGACTGGAGATAGCGCCAGAACTGCACAGGCAATGGCTGGTCGAGACCGAACTTGCGCTTGATCTCGTTGATCTGCGCCTCCGACGCGCCCTCCCCTGCGAGCATGATAGCCGGGTTGGCCGGAATGATGTGGCTGATGATGAAGACGACGAGCAGCAGGCCCACGAGCGTCGGGGCAAACCACGCGAGGCGCTTGAGGACGAGTGCGACGATGCGCATACGGCGCGATGACCTCCGGCGGTTCCGAAAAAGCAAACGGCGGCTCGCCCCGAGCCGCCGCTCGCGCGCTCCTCGATATCAGTTTTCCATGGAGGCCCACCGCATCTCCTGCCCATCGCCGATCGGACAGAAGCGGATGCCGGTGACCTTCTTGTTGAACGGGCCGAACCACTTCGTGTTGTAGATGAAGATGCCGCCGGCGTCCTCCATCACCATGGTCGAGGCCTTCTCGTAGTTCTTGCGCCGGACCTCCTGGTCGGTGGTCTTGAGCGCCTCGACGAGAAGCTTGTCGACCTCCTTGTTGCAGTACCAGCTGTTGTTGCGCTGGCCGATCTGGTCACAGGCATACATCTCGCCGACCCAGTTGTTGGGATCGGCGTAGTACGTCGACTTCCACAGGAACAGGATGTCGTACATCTGCTTCTCGTCCCGCATTCTGGCCGAGACGACAGACCATGGGTCGGAGACGATCTTGGTCTTGATGCCGATCTTGTTCAGGCCGGACTGGAACAGGGCCGCCGCCTGCTCGGTCTGTTGGTAGCCCTGCATCCAGGCGATGTTGATCTCGCGCAGGGGCGCTTTCACCTTGGCCAGGTGCTCCTTGGCCTTCTCGAGATCGAAGGTGTAACCCTTCACGCCCTTCGGTGCGCCCCAGATGTTGTTGGGCAGCGGCACAGGATTGCGCGCGACCGAATCCGACAGGATGTTCTTGTTGAAGCCGTCGTAGTCGAAGGCGTACGACAGCGCCTTGCGGAAGTTGATGTCGTTGAATGGCTCGCGGCCGTTGTGCAGGATCGCATAGAAGATGCGCGTCGATTCCTGCTCGCCGATGTAAATGTTGGGCGACTCCCGCAGACGCTTGATCTGATCCTGCGGCAGATAGCCGTCGGTGCCGTGGAAGTCGCCCTTCAGCAGGCCCAGGACGCGGCTATTGAGCTCGATGACCGTCCTGAACTCGATCTCGTCGATGGGCTTCGCCCCCCACTTCTTGTTCCAATGATCCTTGAAGCGCTCGGCCGTGAAGCCGATGGCCGGATCGTAGCGCCGCAGCGCGTAGGAGCCTGAGCCCGCCTCGTTCTTGGACAGCCAGGCCTTGCCCCAGTCGCCGTCCTTCTCGTTCTTCTTCACGAGCGCCGAGTTCAGCACGTGCACCTCCGGCACGATGGCCAGAAAGATGGCCGACGGCTGGACGAGGTTGAACTCGACCGTGTAGTCGTCCGGTGCCTTGGTGGTGCCCGGCTTGATCAGGGGAGCCAACAGAGGTGCGGACTGCCCGCCGGCCGCCAGAATGCGCTCCATCGAGTAGACGACATCGGCAGCCTTGACCTCGGTGCCGTCATGGAACTTGGCGCCCTTCCTGAGCTTGAACGTATAAGTCTTGCCGTCCTGGGAGATCGTGTAGCTCTCGGCCAGCCAGGGCTCGAGCTTTGCGGGATTGTCGACCCAGCGCAGCAGGCCATCGTACATGTTGATACGCGAGGCAACGCGGCCCACGTCCAGGATCATGTGCGGGTCGAGATTGTCGTAAGGGCTGGCGTTGGCGAACACGAACCTGGTCTTCGCCTCGGCCGGCGCGATCGGACCGCCGACGGCCGTGAGTGCGAGCGCTGCGAACGCCAGCGCCTTCAAACCGGCTCCTAATCTACTCATTTGGACCTCCCCTTGGAGCTGCGCGCTTGCGTCCGCGTCAGTTTCTGTGCGGGCACAGCGCCAATACAAGTCGCGTTTTCAGGCACACTGCTCAGACATTGAACTGGAAGCCGTCGATCGTGAAATCCTGACCGGTGATGAAGCACGGCTCGACAGTCGCCAGGAAGGCGACAAGCTCAGCGACGTCCCGCGGGCTGCCGACGCGTTGCAGCGCCACTCCTTTGATGAGCTCGGCCTCGCGCGCATAAAGCGCCGCGTTCTTGCCTACCTCGGTCTTGATGAGACCGGGGCAGATGCAGTTGACGCACACATGGGGGCCCAGCTCCTTGGCCAGCGCGCGCGTCATGCCGATGATGCCGGCCTTTGCCGACGCATACGCGAACTTGGACACCGCGGCAGTCACGCCACCGGAATGGGCATTGAGCGATGACATCGAGACGATCCGGCCGAACTTGCGCTCGAGCATGTGCGGCGCCGCGGCCTGGATGTAGTTAAAGCAGCTCTTGAGATTGACGGCGATCGTCGCGTCGAACTGCTCTTCCGTGATCTCCAGGATGCCGGTCGCCATCGAGCGCCCGGCGTTGTTGACGAGGACGTCGACGCGGCCGAGTTCCTTCACCACACCGGCAACCACCTCCTTGGCACGCGCATGCAGGGCCACGTCCGCCTCGAACGTGAGGCACGGAACACCAATCCGCTCGATCTCCCGCTTTGTGCTGGCCATCTCCGGTGCCAGCACGTCGACAAGCGCAATCGCGTGCCCGCGCTGCGCAAGTGCCAGCGCACATCCCCGCCCGATGCCGCGGGCGCCCCCGGTTACGATGGCCACGCGCCGGTGTGAGGCCGACATGCGCAACCCTCCCATGCGTCTGAGCTTGTCTTCTGTCGACAATATTGACGAGGTGGCTGCTCCGGTCAATGAATTGGGGGTGCACATCAGTCATTCGGGGCAATCGTCGTGAGGAATCGTTCGCCTCGCTTCGCGTCCAAGGGCGTGCAGCGATGAGCTACCGCGTTGGCGTCGACATCGGCGGTACGTTTACGGACTTTTGCGTGCTCAGTGAGGCGACCGGCGACCTCCGAACCTTGAAAGTGCTCTCAACGCCGGACCGGCCGGGCTCCGAGGTCATCGCCGGGATCAGGGAGCTCGAACGGCGCTACGGCATCAAGCCGGCGGATATCTCCTATTTCACGCACGGCACGACGATCGGCGTGAACACGGTCATCCAGCGCCGCGGCGCGCGGCTGGCGCTGTTCACCACGGCGGGCTTCGAGGACGTGCTCGAGGTCGCACGCCTGAAGATGCCCGACCCGTATGACCTCTTTTCGCGCAGGCCCGAGCCGCTGAGCCCGCGCGAGCGCGTGTTCGGCATCCGAGAACGCGTCCTCGCGGACGGCACGGTCCGCGCCGAGGTCGACCCCGCGAGCGTGGCCGAGGCCGTCGCCGGTGCCGAAGCCGAAGGGGCCGAAGCCATTATCGTCGCCCTGCTCCATGCCTACGCGAACCCTGTCAACGAGCGCCGCGTGCGCGAGCTGATCCACCAGCACGCCCCGGACATGACGGTGACGCTTTCAAGCGAGGTCTGGCCCGTCATCCGCGAATACGAGCGTACCGTCACGGCAACCGTCGCCGGCTACGTACAGGCGCGCGTCGCCAACTATCTCGGCAGCCTGCAGAAAGCCCTGGCGGAGAACGGGGTCGGCGGCGAGCCGATGATCACCAAGTCGAACGGCGGGGTGATGCGCGCCGAGCTGGGCAAGACGGCGCCGATCCAGATGCTGCTGTCGGGCACGGCCTCGGGCGTCATCGGCGCCAGCCGGATCGCCGCGCAAACGGGCGCCTCCAGCGTGCTGAGCTTCGATGTCGGCGGCACCAGCGCCGATGTAGCCGTCATCCTCGACGGCAAGCCGCGCTTCGGCACGGGCGAGCGGGTCGGCGACTTCCAGATCTACATCCCGACCGTCTCGGTCTCCTCGATCGGGGCCGGCGGCGGGTCGATCGCTCGCGTCGACGATTTCGGCGTGCTCAAGGTCGGCCCCGAGAGCGCCGGCTCCAATCCAGGACCGGCCTGCTACGGCCGCGGCGGCACGCAAGCAACGATCACGGACGCCTATGCCGTGTGCGGGTTCCTCGGCTCGGGAGAGCTTGGATATGGGGCCGTGCAGCTCGATCTGGACAAGGCCCGCCAGGCCGTCGGTGCCATCGCGGAGCGCATGAAGCTCAGTGTCGAGGAGGCCGCCGAAGCGATCATCAAGGTGTCCGTGTCGGGCATGTTCCTGGAGATCTCGAAGCTGTTCTCCCGGCACGGAGCCGACCCGCGGCATTTCACGCTGCTTCCATTCGGGGGTGCCGGCCCGATGACCGCCTGTCTGCTGGCCCGCGACCTGGCGATGGAACGCATCATCGTGCCGCCGACGCCGGGCGTGCTTGCAGCCTTCGGCGGCTTGATCGCGGACATCCGCAACGATTTCATTCGCACAGCCTTCGTGGAGCTCGACAGCGACGGCATGGCCGCGCTCCGCACGCACGCCGCAGATCTCGAGAGGCAGGCGCTCGGCTGGCTCACCGACGAGCAGCAGTTCAAGGGTAAGGCCAATCTCCTCTACTCGGCGGACATGCGCTATCGCGGCCAATCCTACGAGATCGAGGTGCTGCTGCAGCGTGACTGGATCGATGGCGGCGACGTACGGGCGATTGCGGCTGCCTTTCACGCCGAGCACGCGCGCGTTTACGAGCACGCCGACGAGAAAGCGCCGGTCCAGGTCGTCAATCTTCGCCTCGTCGCCTCCGGATCGGCGCCGCAACCCAAGCTCCGCCCCGGCGAGCTCACATCGCGTCCCGCGACGCCGGTGGCCGAGACAAGCGTCTTTTACGACGGCCGCCGCGCCACCGCGAAGGTTTTCGATCGCGACAAGCTGAAGCCCGGAGAATACTTCTCCGGCCCTGCCATCGTTCGCCAGAGCGACTGCACGACCTGCCTAGTCGGCGGCTTTAGAGCAACCGTCGACACGTTCTCGAACCTCAGCATCACGCCGGAAGGCTGAACGACATGAGCATCGACAAGGTCACGCTCGAGATCCTCAAGAACCACGCTCGCGCGGCTGCCGAGAGCATGGCCTTCACGCTCTACCGCACCGCGCACGCCACCTTCGTCAAGGAAACCGAGGATTTCACGACCGGGCTCACCACGCCGAAGGGCGAGACCTATGCCACGCCGACCGAGCTCGGCGCGACATGGTTCGTCGGCCTCAATTACGGTCCGGCCATTCGCGCGATCCCGCACTACGACGAGGGCGACATCTGCATCACGAACGACCCGTATTCCGGCTTCGTGTGCACGCACTCGCCCGACATCCACATCTGGAAGCCGATCTTCCACAACGGCGAGATCGTCAGCTTCTCCGTCGGCCATATCCACCACACGGATGTCGGCGGGGCGGTGCCGGCATCGCTCTCGCGCACGCTGACGGAGGTGCACCAGGAAGGCATCCGCATTCCGCCGACCAAGCTTCTCGTCAAAGGCGAGGTGAACCAGCAGGTGCTCGACATCCTGCTGGCCAACGTGCGCGCGCCGGAGCAGAGCTGGGGCGATCTCAAGGCGCAGATTGCCTCCTGCAACACCGGCGAGCGCAAGGTGCGCGAGATGATCGCCAAGTTCGGTATCGACACGTTCAAGCAGGGCATCGAGGACCTGCTCGACTATGCCGAGAATCAGGCGCGCGCCATCGTCCGGCGCATTCCCAACGGGGCGTATCAGTTCGCCGACTACATGGACGAGGACGCAGTGGACGGAAAGCCGTGCCGCCTCAATCTGGTGATGACGGTGAAGGACGGCAGCCTGCATTTCGACTTCACGGGGTCCGACCCGCAGCTCGAATCCTCGCTCAACATCCCGACCGGCGGCGACGAGCGCCACACGCTGCTCTGCGTCGGCCTGGTCTATGCGCTCTACTCGCTCGACACGAGCCTGTTCTTGAACTCCGGCATCGCACGCATCCTGAGCTCCACGTTGCCGGAAGGCACGATGATCAATCCGCAGTTCCCGGCCGCCGTCGGCATGCGCACGCTTTCCGCCAAGCGCCTCCAGGGCGTGATCCTGGGCGCCTTCGCGCGCGCCTTGCCCGACACGATGCCGGCCGCCGCCGCCTCAGGCGGTCCCATCATGAACGTCAACACGACCGACAACAGAACCGGCCGGCGGCTGATGGCGGCGATCAATCCGATGGTCGGCGGCGCCGGCGGCAGGGCGCAGGAGGACGGCGCAGACGGCTCGGGCGCCAACCAGGGCTTCCTCAAGAACACACCGGTCGAGATCAACGAGGCCGAGGTGCCGCTGCGCTTCGACCGCTATGGGTTGGCAAAGGACTCCGGTGGCGCCGGCAAGCATCGCGGCGGCCTCGCTACCGAGATGCGCTTCGAGGTGTTCGCGCCCAACACGCGCGTCACGGCGCGCAACCGCGACCGCACCGTGTTCGCCGGCTGGGGCCTGCGTGGCGGCAAGCCGGGCGCCAACTCGAGCTTCTGGCTCAACCCCGGCTCCAATCATGCCGTCAATCTGAGAAACACGGACATCGTCAAGGTCGGCCCTGGCGACGTGGTCTACGTCGCCTGCGGCGGGGCCAGCGGCTACGGAGATCCGCTCCAACGCGATCCCGACAAGGTGGCGCTCGACGTGCGTCGTTGCTTCGTGTCGGAGGCGAAGGCGCGCGAGGACTACGGGGTCGTGCTACGCAATGGGGCGGTCGATGCAGCTGCGACCGCCAAGCTGCGCAGCGAGATGAGCGCGAAGCGCACCGAGACCGACCGGCTGTTCGACTACGGCGCTGCGCGCGACGCGCACGAAGCGGTCTGGACCGATGCCAACTACGCCGCGCTGACCGAGTTGCTGGCGTCGCAGCCCGTGCACTGGCGGTTCTACCTCAAGCATCGCCTGTTCGACGCCGTCGCCGCATTGCCCGCGACGCAGCGCAAGGGCGACGGCAGCGAGGTGCGTAGCGCCTTCGCCCGGCTGATGCTTGAGTTTCCTCAGTTGCGCCGCGAAGCCGCAGAGTAGCCGGGAGCCAAGCCTTGCAGATCGGCTTCGAGGGACAGACAGTACTCGTCACCGGCGTTGCTCGCGGCATCGGACGAGCCATCTGCCGCGGCTTTGCCGAGCGCGGCGCGCGTGTGCACGCCGTCGACATCCTGCCCGAAGGCCTTGCCGAGTGTGCGCAGGATATCAAGCCCGGCCGCGGCGGCTCACTCTCCACTCATCAAATCGATCTGGCAGACGGCGCCGCCGTGGCTGCGCTGCTCCGCGCCGTCGAAGCGTCAGCGGGCGAAGCTTGCCGGGTCATCGTGCACGCGGCAGGCGGCATTCGAGGCAGAGCCAAAACGCCAATCGAGAACGTTTCCGATGACGATTGGCGGGCCATCATGGACGCCAACGTCACCGCGGCGTTCAATCTCGCGCGCGCAGCCACGCCCGGCATGAAGCGGGCTGGACGGGGGCGCTTCATCGTCATCTCGTCGCCAGCCGGCCTCGGCGTGAGCCTTACCGGCATCCAGGCCTACGGCACCGCCAAGGCGGCCGAGATCGGCCTCGTGCGCCAGCTTGCGGCCGAGCTGGGTCCGTACGGCATCACGGTCAATTCCGTTGCGCCCGGGTTCATGCCGACAAGTCCCGACTACGTGCGGCAATGGGAGGGCTACAGCGCCGAGCGCCAGCGGCAGCTCGTCGAATCGATTGCGCTCCGGCGCATTGGCGCTCCGGAGGACATTGCCCACGCCGTGATGTTCCTCGCCTCTGACTACGCAGGCTTCATTACAGGCCAGACGCTGTCCGTAAAAGGAGCGCCATGACGACAGGCGAAAAGCCGAGGGGAGGCTACGCGCTCGCCCTCGACGTGGGCGGCACGTTCACGGACGTCATCCTCGCCGAACGGCACGGCGGCCGCTTCGTGGTGACGAAATCGTCATCGGTGCCGAGCAATCCGGCCGAGGGCTTCTTCGGCGGAGTCGACAAGGTTCTGACGCGCGCCGGCGTCAAGCCCGAGGACGTGAGCCTGGTGCTGCACGGCTCGACGCTTGCCACCAACGCGATCCTCGAGGGCAAGGGAGCGAGGACAGGCCTGGTCACGACTCGCGGCTTCAGGCATGTGCTCGAGATCGGCCGTGCCGACATCCCGCGCGAGGCAAACCTGTACGGCTGGATCAAGCCCAAGCGGCCCGTACGGCCGCGTCACGTGTTCGAGGTCACGGAGCGCGTGCTGGTCGACGGCTCAGTGCTGCAGCCGCTGGCGGAGAGCGAGCTGGAGGACCTCGCGCGGCAGATCCGGCGTGAGGACCTCGCCGCCGTCGCCATCGTCTTCCTCAACAGCTTTGCCAATCCGGAGCACGAGCAGCGCGCAGCCGAGATTCTGCGCGGCCTGCTGCCCGGCGTGGAGATTGCAGTCTCGAGTGATGTCCTGCCCATCTTCCGCGAGTATGAGCGCACGTTGGCGACGGTGCTCAACGCCTCCGTGCAGCCGATTGCGTCGGGCTACGTGCGGCGTCTTGCCCGCGGACTGGAGGAGCGCCGGATCGCCGCCCCGTTCTTCATCATGAAATCCAATGGCGGCGTGTTTCCCCCGGCCGAGGCAGCGCGCCAGCCGGTCTATCTCGCGCTGTCCGGGCCCGCAGCCGGGGCGCGCGGGGCGGCGTACGTCGGGCAGATCGCCGGCTACCCCGATCTCATCACCATCGACATGGGCGGCACCAGCGCCGACGTCGCGCTGATCCGCGCAGGCGAGCCAGTGACGGCAAGCTCGGGGCGGATCGGCGGGCTCCCACTGACGCTGCCGATCGTCGACATCCACACCATCGGCGCAGGGGGCGGCTCGATTGCGAGCGTTGGCCCCGAGGGCGCCTTGACCGTCGGCCCGGCGAGCGCCGGCGCCGATCCGGGCCCTGCGGCTTACGGCAAGGGCGGCAGACGGCCGACGGTGACCGATGCCAACCTCGTGCTGGGCCGCGTACCTCCCTATCTGCTCGACGGCGAGATCGCCCTACAGCCCGCGGAGTCGGAAGCCGCCATCCTGCGCGACATCGCCACTCCACTCGGCATCTCGGTTGAGGAGGCCGCGCGAGGCATCATCGAGATCGTCGATAACAACATGGTGGGCGCGCTCAAGGTGATGTCCGTCGAACGCGGGCTTGCCCCCTCCGAGTTCACGCTCTGCGCTTTCGGCGGTGCGGGCCCGGTTCACGGCAGCCGCCTGATGCGGCTGCTCGGAGCGCCGCGCCTGCTGATTCCACGCCATCCTGGCATCCTGTGCGCGATGGGACTGCTGGCGACCGATCTGCGCTACGATTTCGCCGTTACGCGGCTGCAGCGCGGCGGCCGCTACGACCCCGCCCTGATCGAGAGGACCCTGCGAGACCTGGAGCGGCGCGCCGATGCGCGGCTCGAGGGCGACGGCGTTCCCCGCGAGCGGCGCAGGCTCGTTCGCACGGCGGATCTGCGCTATGCGCACCAGGGCGTCGAGATCGCGGTTCCGTTCGGCGAAGGCGAGGCATCGGACCACACACTGAGCCGCCTCATCGATGACTTTCACACCATGCACGAGAGGCTCTACACCTTCGCCGACCGCAAGGCGCCGGTGGAGATCGTCAACCTGCGGGTCGAGGCGACGGGGCTGATGGACCACGTCGCGCTTCCCGAGATCGCGCACGCAGCGCCGGGCGACAAGCCTTGCCCGCGAGGCGTGCGCCGGGCGGCGCTGGAGGGTGCGGTCGTGTCCGACGTGGCGCTGTATCGAAGGGACGAGCTTCTGGCCGGCCACGTGGTCCCCGGCCCTGCTATCGTCGATCAGCTCGACTGCACCACTGTCGTGCTGGACGGGCAGGTCGCGACGGTCGACCGGTTCGCCAATCTCGTGATCGAGGAGGCGCGATGATGCCACACAAGTCCGACACGGGTGCCCCGGTCTCCGGCCGTATCGAGCTCGAGCTGATCAAGGGCGCGCTCGGTGCCGCGCGCTCGGAGATGGAAGCGCTGATTGCGCGCACCTCGATGTCTCCGTTCATTCGCGAGAAGAAGGACTTCTTCACGGCCTTTCTCGATGGCCAAGGACGGCTCGTGGTTTCCACCTCGCTGACGCTTGCCGGCAATCTGGTCGACGCGATCGTCGACCAGTACCCGCGCGAGAGCATGCGCGACGGCGATCTCTATTGGTACAACGACGTCTACGCCTCCAAGGGCGGCGTCAGCCAGGTCAACGACACGGTCTTCGTAATGCCGGTGTTTGCCGGCGGGCGCCTCGTCGCGTTCGTCGAGGCGTGGGGCCACCTCTGGGACGTGGGCGGCACCTTTCCCGGCTCCGTCAGCCCGCATGCGACGAGCGTCTTCCACGAAGGCATCATGATTCCGCCGGTCCGCGTCATGCGCGACGGCATCGTCAACGACGAGGTGGTGCGCATCTACACCCGCAACTCGCGGTTCCCGGAGATGATGCGGGGCGATCTCGCCGCGATCATGGCTGCGGTCAAGCTCGGCAAGCAGCGTCTCGAGGAGACGATCCGGCGCTATGGAGCGCTCGCCGTCGAGGCTGCATTCGCCGAGATGATGCGGCAGTCGGAGGCGGCGCTGCGCCGACAGATCGACACCCGCGTCGGTGATGGCGCATGGCGCTTTCGTGATTGGATCGATTCGGACGCCGTGACCGAGCAGCCCTACTGGGTCGAGGCAAAGGTGGAGAGGAGGTCGGGGCGCTTCTCGATCGATCTTTCCGGGTCGTCCGACCAGGCTGCCGGCCCGATCAACTTCGTCATGGACGACACGGTCATCGGCCACATCTTCGGCCTGTATATGACGCGCGACCAGCAGGGCGTCGGCATGAACGCAGGCTTCACGCGCGCAATTGACGCCATAAGCAAACGTCCGGGCAGCATCCTCTGGCCGCATTTTCCCGCGCCGGTCGGGCTGCGGTCGCACACGATGCTGCGGGTAACGTCGGCGCTCCAGGGCGCTTTGGCGCAGGCAACCGGCGGGCAGGCTTCGGCCGCATCGGCCGTGTATGTGCTCTATTATCTGCGCAGCCTCGACAAGGAGACGGGAGCCCCGCTGCTGTGCGTGGATGGCCTGTCGGTGGGCTTCGGTGCGCGGCCAACCGCGGACGGCATCGATGCGGTCTACTATGTGGCGCAGGAAAACTATCCGATCGAGTTCGCGGAGATGGAGTTCGGCATCCGCATCGAGGCCTTCGGCATGCACATGGACTCTGGCGGGCCGGGGCGGTGGCGCGGCGGCTGCGGGATCGTCCGCGACGTGCGCATCATGATGGACGAGGCCACGCTCGGCGTACGCATGGACAACAGCAGGTATCCGGCCTTTGGCGTCAACGGCGGCATGAGCGGACGCGGTGGAGGCTTCATCGTCAATCCCGGCACACCCCAGGAGCGGCGCCTGCCGACCATGAGCGACGGGCACAAGCTGAAGAAGGGCGATCTGCTCCGCGTGATTACCCCGGGTGGCGGCGGCTGGGGCTCGCCTCTCGATCGGCCTGCGGACGAGGTGCTGGCTGACGTTCTCGATGGCTTCGTGTCGCCAGCGGCCGCGTTCGAGCACTACGGCGTCGTGCTGACGGCGGACGGCCGCACCATCGACCAGGCCGCAACCAAAGAGCGCAGGGCAACGCTGCCGCGCAGCACCAAGATGTTTCACCGCGGGCGCTACTATGATGCCGATGAGGACCTGTCGCTGCCGGGCGGGTAGGAATTAAATCGGAGGCACGCCGTGACCGATCTGCCAAAACCGCCGTCGTTTCGCCTCGACGGCAAGCGCGCGCTTGTGACCGGAGCCGGACGAGGCATTGGTCTTGCTGCCGCCGCTGCCCTGGCCGATGCGGGCGCACACGTCGTGCTTGCGGCGCGAACGAGCTCTGAGATCGAAGAGGCCGCGACTGCCATCCGAAGCAGGGGCGGCTCGGCCGAGGCAGTGCCGCTCGACGTGACCGATCTTGCCGCCGTGCGCGGAGTGATCGCTGCGCAGGCGCCGTTTCACGTGCTGTTCAACAATGCCGGCGCCAACCGGCCGCAACCATTCATCGATTTCAAGGTCGAGGATTTCGATTTCCTCATGCAGCTCAACGTGCGCGCGGCCTTCTTCGTGGCGCAGGCGGTGGCCAAGCGCATGGTCGAGACCGGAACGAAGGGCTCGCTGATCCACACCACGTCGCAGATGGCGTTCACCACCGGTCCCGGCCGCACGGTCTACTGCGCATCGAAGGCGGCGATCGAGTCCTTGTCTCGCGGCATTGCGGCGGAGCTGGCGCCGCACGGCATCCGCTCCAACACGCTGGCACCCACATTCATCGAGACGCCGATGTCGCGGCCATTCCTGGCGCAAAAGGCGACCGCCGACATGGTCAAGGCCAAGATCAAGCTCGGCCGCGTGGGACAGGTGGAGGATCTGACCGGCGCCATCGTCTACCTGGCGTCCGATGCGTCCTCTCTCATGACCGGCACTCACATGCTGATCGATGGCGGCTGGACGCTGGGCTAACCGGTCCCCGGCGGCGGCTCAGCGGTCCGCCCCTCGGGTGCGATAGCTGATCGCCAGCCCCTCCGGTGCATCCTCTGGACCGGGATCATCCGGGGCGCGTGAGGGCACGAATATGCGCGGCTCCGCGCTCTTGCTCCGCGCAGTGGCCGTAGGCTTTGCTTCCGGCCCCGATGCCGTTCCTGCCTCGGGCCGCGCGACAGCCTCCCGATCGCCCGCCTTGCTGGCTGCGGGCGGGGGACGCCCTGCTTTCCCGCCGGCCTTGGCAGGCTTCGCCGCTTCGACGGCCGCCGGCCGCGCCGTCTTGGGCTCCGCATCGGGCTCCGCCTTTGCCGTTTCCTGTCGAGCAGATGCCGGGCTCGCCGGTGGAGCTTCGGGCTTCTTCTCTGCGGGGACTGCCGTAGCCTCGCCGCCTGCATCCGCCGGTCCTGCGGCCTCCGCGTCAGACGAGGGCGCCGCGGAATCCGCCTCCACGGCCACCGCTTGTGCGGCAACCGGCTTGGCCTCGATCACCGCCTCGCGCCGGGCTCCGAGCTCGACCAGCTCCTCGAGCTTGGCATTCAAAAGGCTTTGATCCTGCGCATCCGCCGACTCGACCGGCACTCTCCATTGAAACGCATCGAGCGCCCCCGTGACCGGCGAGATCGGCGCCCAGCGGTCGGACACGACACCGTCCGCGGTCCAGGCCGGATCGCGCGGAGCATTGACGGCGCGCGCCAGCCATTCGCGGACGCGGCCGGCGTCATTCCTCTGCTCACCCTCGATGCGCGCCATCAGCGTGCAAATTCGTTGCGTCAGGCGCGTCTCGAGCAGCGGCTCGAGGGCCTTGCGCGCTGCATCCCAATCGCGGGCCTCGATAGCGCTGTTGGCGATGGCGATGGGGCCCTCGATCGAGTGCGGCGTCGACTTGGCGAGCCGCTTGACCCGGTCGAGGCGGTCACGTGGGCTGTCGCCCGGCCGCGCATAGGCGTAGGCCACCGCGAGATCAGGGTGCGGTGAGCGCTTCCACGTCTTCTCCAACACCCTCGCGGCTTTGGGCGTGCTGCCGCGTGAAGCCAGCATCCGGCCTGCAATGGCGGCGGCCGGTACGAGATCCGGAGCCAGGTTGTGTGCTTCCAGAGCCAGGCCCAGCACCTTGTCGCTACCGCTGTCCTCCGCCTCCTGCGCCTGAGCGGTGAGGAGAACCGCGCGCCGCCGTGTGGCGGTGCTATGATCGACATGCCCATGCCGCCGGCCGATGGCGAGCGTTTCGAGCGCACCGGCCCAGTCGGAGGCGATGCATTGCAGCTCGAACAGGGCGTCGACGGGCCAGCCGAGCTTCGGATTGAGCTTCAGCGCGCGCTCCGCGAACTGCCGCGCGGCGACCGGCTCGCCGGTGCGCTCGGCCTCGAGAAACAGGCCGCGCAGGCCGAGCTGCTCGGTATCCGGCGTACTGAGCATGGCCTCGAAGATACGGCGCGCCGTCGTGCGGTCTCCCGAGAGCTGGGCAGCCTGTGCCCGCAGGAGATGCGTCAACGGCTCGTTCGGAAGCGCGCGTCTCGCCTGCAGCGCATAGCGCGTGGCGAGCGCGCGGTCGCCGGCCCCCACCGCGATCATGCCGCTCGACAGCGCATCGAGGCCCCGCTCCTGGCGCCGCCGGTTGAGAAAACGGCCAACCACGGCCGGGCTGGTCCAGATCTGCCGGAAGATGGACCACGCCACGATCGTGAGACCGATCAGAAACGCTAGCAACACCACGGCACGAAAGATGCTGGTCTCAGCCTCGTACCCCTGCCAGGTGAGCACCAGGCTTCCTGGCCGGTCGGCGAGCCACGACAGCCCGGCCGCGAGCAGCGCGACGCCGACGAGATACAAAATCAGGCGGATCATTGCTTGCCGCCCTTCTGCAGTCCGAGCGACGCCTTGAGATCGGCATCGATCGAGGCGAGCGCGGCCTCGACGGACTGGCGCGCCTCCACTTTCTTCAACCAGTCGTAGACCGGCACGGCAGCGCGGGCCGGCAACTTCTTGCCCTCTGCCAGCACATCACCCAGCCGGTTCTCCTTGAGGGCCGTTTCCATGCGCCCGATGATCGCTTCTGTCGATTGGTCATCCGCCGAATGCGTGATCTTGCGCACCCGCACGATGCTCCGCGCCCCGGACAGCAGCCGGTCGACGACAGACGCGTCAGGCTGCTCGGCATCCGCGTCCAGCGCGGCGTTGGCCACGTCACGGAAGCTGCGCACGAGCTCGGCCTGGGTCGGGACGCCGTCGTGCTGGTAGCGCTCGAGGGGAGCGAGATCCACGCGCGTGCCGGCGAGCTTCTTCACCGGAGCGAGCTCGGCGGCATACGCACCGCCACGGTCCATGGCACGCTTCAGGTCGCCCAGCTCGAGCGAAAGCACAATGCGCTCGGCATTGGCCTTGCGCTCGTCCTCGGAGCGAACCACGTTCTGCACGCTCGCTTCGAGTGCAGCGACCTTGGCAGCAACGGGAGCCACCGCCGTCGAGACATCGCCCGGTTTGGCCGTGGACCTGAGCTGGCCCTCCACCTCGGACTTGAACGTCTCGAGCGTGGCTTTCAGGGCACTTGCATCGGTCTGGAGGCTGCGGAGCGCCTGCTCCAGGCGATCGGATCCGGCACGCATGGCATCGATGCGCTGGCCGAGGCGTGCGTTTTCGGATCGCGTAGCGGCGACCTCACGGTCGAGGCGCACGGCTCCCGCCTTCGCCGCCTCGCTCGCCTCGACCACCGATGCAAGGCGCGCGTCGATCTCCTGGCTCATGTCCTTGCGCAACGCGACGAGGCGCTCGGCCGTCGATGCTTCGAGATCGCTGAGCTTGCCGATGATCTGAGCGAGCTGCGGGATGCGACCGCCATTCTGCGGGTCCGCCGCGGCAGCCGCGATTGCGCCGAGCTGCTCTTCGAGCTTGGCGATCTTGCCGGACGCGTCGACGTCTCCGGCCGGGCGCGTCTTGGCTTCTTTCAGAGCGTCGGCAAGGCGGGCTTGCGCCTCGCCCAGCGAGCCGACCGTTTTGCTCACGTCGTCGAGCCTGGTCAGGCTCGATTCGACGGATTGAAGCCGCGCGGCCCTTTCCTTCGCTGCCTGCTCGATCGAGGTCAGCCTGCGGCCCATCTCCTGGATGGCGTTGGCCGTGGGCAGGGGATCGAGGGGAGGCGGTGGTGGCGAAGCCGTGAAATGGCTGCCGATCAGCACGAGCGCGCCGCCGACGACGCCTGCGGCGAGATGTGACGCATAGCTGCCGATGCCGCGCTGAATATTGGCGGAAAAATTGCTGAACCCCTGTGCTGGCGACGATCGGGGCGAATCCGACGCCTTCTGCCCGGCGCTTGCCGTGACCGAGGGACCCGTCGCCGCGCGCACGCTCGCGCTGGCGGCAGCGACTCGCGCGGCAGCGGCCGACTGGTCGCCGCCCGGGGTTGCATCGTCCTTCTTCGGTTCCGGCGCTGGCGATGCCGCAGCACCCGCCGGTGGCTTTGCCGAGGCCTGCCCGGACTTGTCGCCCTGCCCGGTGGCCTTCGACGGTATCTCCGTGGCTTTGAGATCGAGCGTCGAAAACGGACGCTTTGGCCCCGAGCCTTGGTTTTCTCCCGGGCGACGTTCCGGGCCCTTCGACGGGGAATCCTTCTCGCCGGCCATAAATCGAACTCCCGCAACAAGCAACAGGGCCGCAGCACCGCTCAGGCGGCCATCGTGGCGCCATTTCACGCAACCGGGGCAATTGGTGCGCCGACAGCTACTCGCCCCATTGTGCCGCCGTCAACTCGATCTCGGCAAGCAAGTCTTCCAGCGCCGGCCGCTCCGGCACGAACACGCGCACCCCCTCGAGGGATGAGAGCCTGCTCGCGACGCCCGCCGACAGGCAGAAATGGGCCAGGCTGCGCACTGTGGACGTGAGCCGGTGCTGGGTGACCAGCCGGGCATAGATGGCGGCCGTACGGGGCGACATCAGGATAACGCCTTCGATATCGCCATCGTTCAGTTGATCTATGGTTGACGTGGACAGGGCATCCGCCGCCAGCATGCGATAGACCGTGGGCTGCACCACACGAAACCCATGCTGCTCGAGCTCGCCCTTGAGGTCGAATGCAAGCCTGTCGCCGGCCAGATGCACGAGCAGGCCTGCCGATGGCTCCAAGGTCGCGGAAATGACAGGAACCAGGTCGACCGCGGTTCCCGGTCCAACCAGGATCTGCTCAAAGCCGAGCCGCCTTGCCTCCCGCGCGGTCCCCTTGCCGACGACGAAGAGGGGGAGGCGCCGGGCTTCAACCAGCATGCCGGAGGCCGATAACGCACGCAGGGCATTGCCGCTCGTCGCCACCAGCGCTACGGCGCCTTCGAGGTCGATCGGATCGCATCCCTCGAACGAAAGGCGCATCAGCGGCTCGACGGTCGCCTCGTGGCCGCGCTCCTCGAGCAGGCCGGCGAGCTTCATACCCTCCGGTTCGGGACGCGTGACGAGCAGCCGCATCAGGCGCCCGGGGTGAAAAACGCCGGGCCGGCCCGGCCCAAGAGCTCGCTTGCCGCCTCATCGCCCATGCGCACCGCCTCCTGCGGCAGCCCTTCGTAAGTGGTCTCGTGGGACTGGGCTCCATCCGGCGTCAAGATCTGGCCCCGCAAGGTCAAGCGGGCATTCTGCAGCGTCGCCAACCCCGCGATTGGCGTTCGACACGACCCGTCAAGTCGCGCCAGGAAGGCCCGCTCGGCAGCAACGCACAGCGCCGTCGGCTGATGGTTGAGTGGGGCGACGAGCTTGTTGGCGGCTTCGTCGTCGGCTCTGGTCTCCACGCCGATGGCCCCTTGCGCGATCGCCGGGAGCATAATCTCGATCGGAATCGGAGCCGTGATCCGGTCGCTGCGGCCCAGGCGCTTCAATCCAGCACAGGCCAGGAAGGTCGCCTCTGCCGTACCCTCATCGAGCTTGCGCAGGCGTGTGTCGACGTTGCCGCGAAACGGGATGACCCTCAGGTCGGGCCGTTTGCGCAGCACTTGCGCCTGACGGCGCAGCGACGACGTGCCGACGACGGCGCCGCGCGGCAGCTCTGCCAATTCGCCCCACCTTGGGCTGATGAACGCATCGCGTGGATCCTCGCGCGGCAGGCACGCGGCGATGCCGAGGCCGGAGGGCAATACGGTCGCCATGTCCTTCATGGAGTGCACCGCCAGGTCGACCGCACCCGAAAGCAGCGCGTCCTCGATCTCCTTGGTAAACAGCCCCTTGCCACCGGCTTCCGAGAGCGGCCGATCCTGGATGCGGTCGCCGGAGGTCTTGATGACGACGATCTCGAACCGGGACTCCGCAAGCTGATGGGCATCCGTCAGCCGCTGAACGACCTCGCGCGCTTGGGCGAGCGCCAGGGCTGAACCGCGGGTTCCGATGCGGATCCTGCCTGCTTGCACCTTCTATGTTCCCGATGCTAGGCCGATGCGACGCAAGGCAACGGCTGGCGATATCTAGCCCTGCCGAACCGCCACGGCAAATCACTCCAGCGTTGGGCAGTGCCTTGGGCGCGCACGACCTCCCCGGTGAACGAGCCGAGACCTTGGTCCTCGGTATCGAAACGAGCTGTGACGAGACCGCCGCAGGCGTCGTCGCGCGCAGCGCGGACGGGCACGGTCGCATTCTCTCGAACGTCGTGCGCTCGCAATGGGAGCACCACCGCGCCTATGGCGGCGTGGTCCCCGAGATCGCCGCCCGCGCACACGTCGAATGCCTCGACGCGATCATCAGCGAGGCTATGCAGCAGGCGGCGATCGACTGGCGCGATCTCGACGCAGTGGCTGCGACGGCTGGTCCAGGGCTGATCGGCGGCCTGATCGTGGGCCTGACGACCGCCAAGGCCATCGCGCTGGCGCACGGCATACCGCTGATCGCCGTCAACCACCTGGAGGGGCATGCGCTCACAGTGGGCCTGACCGAGGGGCTTGCGCCACCGTACGTGCTGCTGCTGGTGTCCGGCGGGCACACTCAGCTGCAGCTCGTGCACGCGGTTGGCCGGTACGAACGGCTCGCCACCACGGTCGACGACGCTTTGGGCGAGGCGTTCGACAAGACCGCCAAGCTTCTCGGACTGGGTTTCCCTGGTGGCCCGGCGGTTGAAAAGGCCGCGGCGACGGGGAATCCGAGCCGCTTCAGCTTGCCGCGGCCCATGCTCGGCCGCAGCCAGCCGCATTTCTCGTTTGCCGGGCTCAAGACCGCGGTTCGCCTTCAGGCCGCGACCTTGCGCGAGCCGACGCCGCAGGACATCGCCGACCTGTGCGCTGCGTTCGAGCTCGCCGTGACGGAGACGGTCGTGG
>JBLNBZ010000011.1:0-9069 GCA_050260355.1 Bacteroidota bacterium
CCATTGGCGTCATTCCGGCGAAGGCCGGAACCCAGATGCGGCTCCGCTTGCTCTGCGGACGTTGATGCACGCGACGCGCACCGCCAGTGCTTCAACCGCGAGGCAGAATCTGCTGCCCGGCCCCTGGATCCCTGCCTGCGCAGGGATGACGCCATAGAGATGGCACGGTCTCGCCCCAACCACTGGCGTCATTCCGGCGAAGGCCGGAACCCAGATGCGGCTCCGCTTGCTCTGCGGACGTTGATGCACGCGACGCGCACCGCCAGTGCTTCAACCGTGAGGCAGAAGTTGCTGTCCGGCTCCCGGATCCCTGCCTGCGCAGGGATGACGGAAATGGACAGGGCGTGCGGAGCCGAGCCATCGCGAGTCGGTGGATGCGCGTGGTGAGGCAGAGGTCGGGTCGCGCGGGGAAGATGCCGGATAGCCGCGCTGCGAGCGCGGCTTCCGGGACCGCAACCATGGTGGCGGGAAGAGCAAGGCTCGAGGCGCATTTTCCAATCGCGCGGAAGCCGCTCGCTCTCTCTCGCGCGAGGGAGAGGGAGGCTGGCACTGGCACGGGATCGATCGGCAGCCCTAGTGGTCGCCGCCGTCGCGCGGAGGATAGGCGTGGCGGGCGCCGTGCACGTCGGTGAGGTTGGCTACAGGCGCGTCGGCGTCGAGATAGGGCGGGCCGACCGGAACCTTGCCGAAGCCGCCCGGGACGTCCAGCACGTAGGTCGGCAGCGCCAGGCCCGAGATGCGGCCGCGCAACGCGCGCATGATGTCCTGTCCCTTGGCGATGGTGGTGCGGAAGTGGGCCGTACCGGGCGCCAGATCCGCGTGATGCAGGTAATAGGGCTTCACGCGCAGCGCCACGAGCTCGGTGAACAAGTCCGCCAGCGTTGCGGCGTCATCGTTCACGCCCGCGAGCAGCACCGTCTGGCTCACGAGCACGAGGCCCGCATCCGCCAGGCGCGCGATGGCGGCGCGCGCGGCAGCGGTCAGCTCGCGCGGATGATTGGTATGCACGCCGACGTAGACCGCGCGGTCGGAGCTTCTGAGTGCGTCCACCAGCGCAGGCGTGATGCGCGCGGGATCGACGACGGGCACGCGCGAGTGCCAGCGCAGCACGCGCACGTGCGTAATCGCGGAAAGGCGCTGCGTCACCTCGGCGATGCGGCGCGGCGCCAGCATGAGCGGATCGCCGCCGGTCAGGATCACCTCGCGGATGGCCGGCGTGTCACGGATGTAGGCGAGCGCGCGATCGAGCGCATCGCCCGCAAGCGCGCTCGCGCCTCCAGGACCGACCATCTCGCGCCGGAAACAGAAGCGGCAGTACACGGGACACACGTGCGTCAGCTTGAGGAGCACGCGGTCGGGATAGCGGTGCACGATGCCGGACACGGGCTCGTGTGCGCGATCGCCGATGGGGTCGGCGCGCTCCTCGGGCCGCTGATCCAGCTCACGCGCGTCGGGCACGAGCTGGCGCGCGATCGGGTCGGCCGGGTCGCTCCGGTCGATGAGGGCCAGCATGTCCGGCGTGATGGCCACGGCGTAGCGCGCCGCAACGGTCTCCAGCGCGGCGGAGTCGGCGCCGGCAACCAGACCTGCGGCCTGCAGCTGTGGAATGGACCGCAAAGTTTTCGTCATGTGGCTCACTGCGGACCTTCTACTCCGTCTGCCTCGATCCGGATACCGGCGGCGTCTAGCCACCCGTATCCGCCACGGGTGTCCAGATCACCTGCTCGAGGCGCTGGGCGCCGGCAGCCAGCATCGCCAGCCGGTCGAAGCCGAGGGCGATGCCAGATGCGGGCGGCATGTGGGCGAGGGCGGCGAGGAAGTCCTCGTCGATCGGATAGCGCTCGCCGTGCACGCGCGCCTTCTCGTCCATCTCCGCCTCGAAGCGGCGGCGCTGCTCCGCCGGGTCGACCAGCTCGCCGAAGCCGTTGGCGAGCTCGATGCCGCAGACATACAACTCGAAACGCTCCGCGACGCGCGGATCGTGCGCCGCAGGGCGGGCGAGGGCGGCCTCGATCGTGGGGTACGTGTCGAGGATGGTTGCGCACTCGGTGCCGAGGTGTGGCTCGATGCTGGTCATGATGCGGCTGAAGATGTCCGACCATGTGTCGTCGGCGGCGATGCGAATGCCGGCATTGCGGGCCGCGCGCGCAAGCGCGTCGCGATCGCCTGAGCTCGTCCCGAGTGTCGCGATGAGATCGACGCCCGCATGCGTCTTGAAGGCGTCGGCCACGGTGAGGCGCCGGGCCGGCACTGAGACGTCCGCACGCCTGCCCTCGAATGACCAGAGAGGGTTGCGCGCGACGTCCGCGGCGATGCGCAGCACCGCTTCGCAGTCCTGCATCAGCCGCGTGTAGGGCTCGTCCACCCGATACCACTCCAGCATGATGAACTCGGGATGATGCAGGCGGCCGCGCTCGCGGTTGCGGAAGACGGGCGCAAACGTGAAGATCTTGCGCTCGCCAGCGGCCAGCAGCTTCTTGCAGGCGAACTCGGGCGAGGTGTGCAGGTAGAGCGGCGAGGATCGCCCGTCATGGCCGGTCGCCGAAGTCTGGAACGCATGCAGGTGCGCCTCGTTGCCGGGTGAGACCTGCAGGCAAGCCGTCTCGACCTCGATGAAGCCTTGGGCCTCGAACCAGGCGCGCAAGGCGGCCTTGATCCGGTTCCGCAGCAGGAGGGCCGGTCGCCTGTCGGCGTGAACCTCGGGCATCCACCAGGGAGAAGGCTTGCTTATCGTCATGCCGGGATGTCACTTGCGGGGCGCCGGCGACGAACCACACTTGGTTCTTGGCCGTTACGCCAAAGCCGGGTATGAACCGGCCCTGATCTGCGCCTTGCCGTCCGGATCTTCGGAGGTGGCGGCTGTTGCGGCGGCGGCAATCACGGAGGTCCAATCGTGCCAAAGGTTATCGCAAGCTCGGTGCGCAAAGGCAATGTGCTTGAGATCGACGACAAGCTGTGCGTCGTGCTGAAGGCGGAGAACATCCATCCCGGCAAGGGCACGCCCGTCACCCATCTCGACATGCGGCGCATCGCCGACGGCGTCAAGATCACCGAGCGCTACCGCACCACCGAGCAGGTCGAGCGCGTCTACCTCGACGAGAAGGTCTACAACTACCTGTACGAGGACGACACCGGCTACACCTTCATGGAGCCGGAGAGCTACGACCAGATCACGGTGCCGAAGGACCTGATCGGGGAGCAGGCGGTCTACCTGCAGGAGAACATGCCCTGCACGCTGATGCTGTACAACGGCGTGCCCGTGTCAGTGGAGCTGCCCCAGCGCGTGACGTTCGAGATCGTCGAGGCCGATCCGGTGGTGAAGGGGCAGACGGCGTCCTCGTCCTACAAGCCGGCGGTCCTCTCCAACGGCTTGCGCGTCATGGTGCCGCCGCACATCACGGCGGGGACGCGCGTGGTGATCATGACCGCTGACGGCTCCTACGTGGAGCGCGCCAAGGACTGAAGGCCCGATCGGCGCTCAGGTAAAGGCGACCGGCGGCATCGGCGTGCGCTTGACCTCGAGGCGGAAGATATCGGTGCGCGCATAGTGGCCGGCGACATCGAGCGAGCGCCGGGCACGGCGCGCCTTCTCGATATCGATCTCACCGTAGAGAATGCCCTTCTCTCGATGCAGCGGCCCCGCCAGCGGCCGGCCCGAGGGCTCGATGATCACGGCGTCGCCGTCGCAGAGCCAGTCCTCGGGCTTGAACAGCGCATCGCGGCTCGGAAACGAGGCGGGCACGTCACTGCCCTGCAGGGCGGTCGCGAGCGAGACCACCCAGCAGCCGCCTTCCCTGGCGATGTGGCGCATGCTGGCAATCCAGCTCTCACCGCAGTCCCAGGTGGGCGCCACATAGATATCGATGCTCTGCGCATAGAGCGCGTAGCGGGCGAGCGGCATATAGCTCTCCCAGCAGATGAGCGTGCCGATCCTGCCAGCCGGCGTGTCCACAACCCGCAAGCCTGCAGCGTCGCCCTGGCCCCAGACCATGCGCTCGGGGTTGGTGGGCATGAGCTTGCGGTGACGATTGAGGAGCGTCCCATCGGGGCCGATGGTCACGACGGTATTGTAAAGCGTGGTGCCGCTGTAGCGGCTGTCGATCTCGCTCATGCCGCAGACGACCGTGACGGCGTGGCCGCGCGCAGCCTTGCACAGCGGCTCGAGGCCGCCGCCATCGATGTCGACCGCCTGCTCGCGCAGCCTCGCGTGGATCTCGCCCGACAGCGCCATGTCGCCTCCGGGGCGCAGGCGCCAGACCCAGGTCGGGTAGCCGGGAAGATAGGCCTCGGGAAACACGACGAGACCGCACTTGCTGGCGGCTGCCTCCTGCAGGCTCTCGATGGCACGCTCCATCGTGGCCTTGCGGTCGAGCAGCACCGGGGGCTTCTGCACGACGGCGACGTTGACGCTCATGGGCTTGACCCTCCTCTTGCCGGAACCCGAGGCCGCGTCAGCTCGCGTCGTCCTTGCCGCGGAAGGTCGGCTGACGCGGGTGGACGCAGTCCTTGAAGTCGGCAAAGCCCTTCCACGCCGGCTCCACGGGATCGCGGCCTGGCTGCGGCGTGTAGCTCGACGGCTCCACGAGCTGCAGCTTGGGAATGTAGCGCGGACAGTTGGGGAAGATGGCGCGCGCCTTCACGCGCACGATGAGCTGTGCGCCGACGGTCGTTGCGAGCAGCGGGTCGTCGCGTGTGACCGTCGCGGTGCCGTTGACGCGCAGCCGCCGCGGCCGGCCGTGCATGTCGATGAACAGCAGCCCGACGTTGGCGTTGACATCGAGGTTGCCGAGGCTCTTGAACATGCCGTTGCCGTCGTAGTCGGGAAAGGCGAGCTCGTCGGGCGCGGTGATGCGCACGAAGCCGGCGGGGCCGCCCTTGAACGAGCAGTCCGGCCTGCCTTCGGCATCGGCCGTGGCGAGGAAGAAGTAGATCACGCTCTCGATGAAGGCCTTGTCGTCGGCGCTGAAGACCGTGCGCGTCAGCTTCTCCTCGAGCCGGTCGGAGATGCGCCGGCTGTCGAAGGCGTCCTGCAGGCGCCGGTTGCCGTCGTGATACATGATGCTCATGGGTGCGGCCCTCCGCCTCGCTGTCGACCCACCGTATCATGGTCGCCGCATGCTTGCGGCCCGCCAATACGCAGGATGGCGTAATCGCTTTGCCGCCGGCCCGCGGGCCGGTAGTCTGAGGGAAAAGGCCCGCCGGGCCTTGTGGGGAAAGATACCGCCCGTGCTCGAAGATCCGCCGCTGCTGACCATCCGCCGTGCCTGGACGAGGCCCAAGCCCGAGCAGCTCGCCAAGCTCGCGGGCGTGCAGACCGGCCAGGCGGTGGACGCGATGGACGGGCGCGGCGGGCTCGATGCCGCCATCAAGCCGATCGACCCGGCCAACGCCGCCTTCATCGGCACGGCCATCACCTGCGAGTCGGGGCCCAACGACAACCTGGCCATTCTCGGCGCCATGGCCATGGCCAAGCCCGGCGACGTCATCATGGCGGCGGCGGAAGGATTCACGCAGTCGGCCGTGGTCGGCGACAATCTCGCGCTGTGCGCCAGGACGAAGGGCGTCGCCGCGATCGTGCTCGACACCATGGCCCGCGATCTGGCGGGCCTGCTGCCCGTCGGGCTGCCGATCTTCGCGCGTGGCATCACGCCCAATTCCTGCGTGCGCAGCGGACCCGGCCGTGTCGGCTTTCCGATCGTGGTCGGCGGCGTCGCGGTGAGCCCGGGTGACGTCGTGCTCGGCGATCGCGACGGTGTCGTCGTGGTGCCGCAGGGGCAGCTCGAGCACTTCATCGGCCGTGTTGCCGAGATCCAGAGGATGGAGGAGGAGGCGCAAAGGAAGATCAGGGGCGGCTTCACCAACCTCGGCGGCATCGAGGACCTGCTGGCGTCGAGCCGGGTGCGCTGGGTCGACTAGGGCCGCGGGCCGGGAAGCGAACGGGGCGAGCAAGGCATGAAGGTCACCGCGATCGAGACCATCCGCTCGGAGGAATTTCCCAACCTCCTCTGGGTTCAGGTGCTCACGGACGAGGGCGTCACGGGCCTCGGCGAGACGTTCTACGGACCCGCCTCCGCGGAAGGCCACATCCACGGCCTCATCGCGCCCTACCTGATCGGCAAGGACCCGCGCAACATCGAGGCGCATCAGGCGCATCTCGTCGGCTACATCGGCTTCGTCGGCGCCAGTGCGGAGATGCGCGGCCGCTCGGCCATCGACATCGCGCTGTGGGACATCCTCGGCAAGACGGCGAACCTGCCGCTGTGCGATCTGCTCGGCGGGCGCGTGCGCGACAAGATCAGGGTCTACAACACCTGCGCCGGCTACTCGTACGTGCAGACGAAGCCCACGCAGGGCACGGCCAACTTCGGGCTCGACGCGGCCAAGGGGCAATACGAGGACCTCGACGCCTTCCTCAACCGCGCCGACGAGCTGGCGCAGAGCCTGCTCGAGATGGGCATCTCGGCCATGAAGATCTGGCCGTTCGACTATGCCGCGGAAAGGTCGTCCGGCTACTGGATCTCCGCCGACGACATGAAGCGCGGCCTCGAGCCGTTCGAGAAGATCAGGAAGGCGGTCGGCGACCGCATGGAGATTGCCGCCGAGCTGCACTCGCTGTGGAGTCGGCCGATGGCGGTGAAGATCGCCCGCGCGCTGGAGCCGATCAACTGCATGTGGGTCGAGGATCCCGTGTTCATGGACCACATGCACTCGATCGGCGAGGTGGCGCGCGCCACGCGCTCACCCATTGCGGTGGGCGAGACCCGCGGCAGCCGCGCCGACTTCCGCCATCTGCTCGAGCTCGAGGCGCTGTCGATGGTGATCCTGGATTTGTCCTGGTGCGGCGGCATCAGCGAGGCGAGGAAAGTCGCTGCGATGGCGGAGACGTATCATGTGCCGGTCGCCTTCCACGACTGCACCGGCCCGGTGGTGCTCGCGGTCTCCACGCACCTTGCGCTCAATGCGCGCAATTGCTGGCTGCAGGAGATGGTGCGCGCCTTCTACTACGGCTGGTACCACCGCTTCGTGACCGAGCTGCCGCCCGTGGCCAACGGCGAGATCACCGTTCCCAAGGGGCCCGGCCTCGGTCTCGAGCTGCAGCCCGACATAAAGACCCGCAAGGGCGTCAGCGTGCGACGCACCACGGCCGACGATGTGTAACGAGGAGAGGACTGTATGGCGACCAATAAGAAGAAAGTGCTGATCACGGACTCGATGGACCAGGCGGGCGTCGATGTGCTGAAGGCGCGCGACGACCTCGAGATCATCCCGTTCGTGTATACGTTGAGCGGTCCGGATTACGTGGCAGTCCTCAAGCAGCACGGCAAGATCGACGCCACCGTCCTCGGCGGCACGCGCTTCGGCGAGGCGGAGCTTGCTGCGGCCAACGGCATCCAGGTCGTTGCCCGCATCGGCGTCGGCTACGACGCCATCGATATCCCGCTGATGACGCGGCACAAGGTGCCGGTGATGATCGCGGGCACCGCCAACTCGCCGTCGGTGGCCGAGAAGGCCATGACCTTGATGCTGACGCTCGCCAAGCGCGTCGGCGAGCTCGATCGCATGGTCGGCGAAGGGCGCTGGGCCGAGCGCTTCAATGCGGTGCCCATCGACCTGTTCGAGAAGACCGTGCTGATCATCGGCTTCGGCCGCATCGGCACGCGCTCGGCCAAGCGCTGCCAGGCCATGGAGATGAAGGTCCTCGTCTATGATCCCTACGTTCCGGCCGCCACGATCAGCGCGGCGGGGTGCGAGCCGGTCCTTGATCTCGACGCGGCTGTGGCGCGCGCCGATTTCATCACCATTCACTGTCCGAAGACGAAAGAGACCATCGGCATGTTCGATGCCGCGCGGCTCGGCCGCATGAAGCCGACCGCGTTCATCGTCAGCACGGCGCGAGGCGGCATTGTCGACGAGAAGGCGCTGCATGCGGCTCTCGTCGCCGGCAAGGTCGCGGGCGCCGGGCTCGACGTGTTCGACAAGGAGCCGCCCGACAACAACAATCCGCTGCTGAAGCTTCCCAACGTCATCAAGGCTCCGCACATGGCCGGCGTGACGGTCGAGGCGCGCCGCCGCATGGCGGTGCAGGCGGCGCAGAACGTGCTGTCGGTGTTCGACGGCAGGCCCAACCGCGACAACACCGTCAACCGCGAGATTTACGAGTAGCGGACAAGAGGGGAAGATCTGGGATAGCTGCGCTGCCAGTGCGGCTTCCGGGACCGCAAGGGGAGGGGGGTGGTGCTTGCGCCGCCGATACTCCCGCAACCCGCAAATCTTGCGTCCCCGGCCATCGCGCCTTGGCGCGAATGAGCCGCGGTCTTTCCGGGTGCAATTGAAAGAACGTGCACGCAGTCGCGCAACGCAAGTGGAGGCGCACCTGGATCCCTGCCTGCGCAGGGATGACGGAAATGGGAGAGAGGCCGCGCCATCTCTCTGGCGTCATCCCGGGGCGGCGTGAGCGTTCACGCTCACGCGGGAATCGCCCGGGATCCAGATGCGCGGCCACTTGCTCAGTGTGCGTTTGAACACAGGAGCCGCGCCGCCAGCGCTTCAACTGCGAGGCAGAAGCTGCTGCCCGGCACCTGGATCCCTGCCTGCGCAGGGATGACGCCAGAGAGATGGCGCGACCTTGCCTCAACCATCGACGTCATTCCGGCGAAGGCCGGAACCCAGATGCGGCTCCGCTTGCTCTGCGGACGTTGATGCACGCGACGCTCCCCGCCAGTGCTTCAACCGCGAGGCAGAAGCCGCTGCCCGGCTCATGGATCCCTGCCTGCGCAGGGATGACGCAAGTGAGGAGTGTGGAGCGCAGAGCCGAACCATCGCGGGTCGGTGGATGCGCGTGGTGAGGCAGAGGTCGGGAGATCCCGGATAGCCGCGCTTGTAGCGCAGCTTCCGGGACCGCAAGAGGAGGGTGGTGGTGCTTGCGCCGCCGATACTCCCACAACCCTCACGTCCTGCGTCCCCGGCCATCGCGCCTCTGGCGCGCATGAGCCGGGGCCTTTCCGCGTGCGATCGAGCAACGCGCACACGGTCACGCCGATCCGCTTGCTCGGTGCGCGCGCAACCCTC
>JBLNBZ010000012.1:0-36733 GCA_050260355.1 Bacteroidota bacterium
GAGGGTTGCGGGAGTATCGGCGTCGCCAAGCACAGCCGCCCCGCAAATGTCATCCTCGGGCTCGGCCCGAGGATCCATCTCTCCACGAGCGCACGTCCCTAGATTAGGACAACCGCCCTCCCCGCTGCGGTCCCGGAAGCCGCGCTCGCGGCGCGGCATCCCAAGATCTTCCCCGCCCGCCCCAACCACTGCCTCACCACGCGCACCCACCAACCCAGCGCATCCTCATGCGCTTGACGAAATGCCCGCCCGTGCCCGAGATCGCAGGCGCGGCAACGGCCGGCGAGCCCGAGTGAACGCATGACGCACATGTCGGAGCATCTCTTCGTCTACGGCACCCTGATGAGCGCGGCGGTGGGCGCGCGCCTCGGCAAGGCGCAGCGTGCGCGCCTGCAGCGCGAGGCAACCAATCTCGGAGCGGCCACGATCGAAGGCCGCCTCTACGACCTCGGCCGCTATCCCGCCTTGTCTCCCCCGGCGGCGGCAGGCGAGCTGGTGCACGGCGAGGTCTTCCGCCTCGCCAATCCAACCGCGTCGTTCAAGTGGCTCGACATCTACGAGAACGTCGCCCCCGCCGACACGGACAGGGAATACGATCGCGTCGTGCGCAGCGTGCGGCTGGCAACCGGCGAGGACATCGACGCCTGGGTCTACCTCTATCGGGGCCAACTCGCCGAGGCCAAGCGCGTCGCCAACGGCAGATGGCTGCCGAAATAACCCTGCGCGCACCAGCCGCGCGAGCGCCGCTCAGGCCGGCGCCGGCCGCGTGCGCAACTTGGCGCGGAAGCACCAGGCGACCAGCGGCAGCATCACGGCGGCGACCGCATACACGGGTGTGGCGCCCCACGTGTCGATGACGGGAGCAGCCAGCGCCACCCCCAGCGACTGCCCGACGAACAGGGAGAGCGCGAACAGGGAGACGCCCAGTGCCCGCGCCTCCGGCGCCATCTGCGTAGCATTGGTCTGCAGCGTGTTGTGCAGCATGTAGAAGCCGAGCCCGATCAGCGCGATGGCGAGGCCCGCAACGTGCACCGTGGGCGCCAAAGCGAGCATGCCGTAGCTCAATGCCAGCACGATGCCGCCCGCGGTGACCAGCCCGCGCTCGCCCAGACGCGCCACCAGCACCTTGGCGGAAAGGGAATAGGCGAGCGCACCCGCTCCATAGACGGCGAGCACCAAGCCGACGATGCCGAGGCCGATGCCGAACCGGTGATGCAGATCCGCGCCGATGAAGGCGAACGCGCCATACATCGCGAAGGCCTCGACGAAGACGGTGACCAGCATGACCTTCCCCCACGGCCGGGCCAGCACCGCGCGGATGGCGTCAAAGGTCGCGCGCAGGCCGATGATGGCCGGTGCGGCTGCGGGCTGGGCGCGCGGATTGAGGTAGAGCTCCGCCAGCATCATGGCACCCGCGACTGCGTGCAGGGCGCCGACGATCAGAAACACGGCGCGCCAGCCCAAGACATCGCCGATGAAGCCACCGGCTGCCTGCCCGAGCACGATGCCCGTGAACTGCGCGGACAGGAACCGCGCCAGCACCGCCTGACGTTGCGCGAACGGAAAGGCATCCCCGATCCAGGCGAAGGCCAGCGGAATGATGGCCGCGGCCGTTCCTCCTGACAGGAAGCGCGCCAGCGTCAGACCATCCAATCCGGTGGCGAGCGCGCCGCCGGCGCTGAACACGCCGGTGGCGATCGAGGCCCACGCGGCCACGCGATACTTGCCGTAGCGATCGCCCACCGGCCCGAACACGAGCTGGAACAGCCCGTAGGCGATGGCAAATCCCGTTACGATGGCCGAGGCCGCGCCGGGCGTCGTCGAGAAGGCGTGCGCCACCTGCGGCAGCAGCGGGTCGCACACGCGCAGATTGACGGAGCTGGCAAACGCTGCCGCCGACAGCAGCATGATGGTGCGGCGGGGCACGCCGACGCTGAGCGCGGGCGCCGTTACATCGTTCATGCGCCTGGCCCGCGCCGCGCACGCGAGGCGTCTCGCGCCAATTCGCCACTCATGTCCATTCCAGCCGTTGTCATGCTCGGCCAACGGCTATCGCGCCGGCGACGCGCTGTCGACTCTGCGCCGCGACATGCCCGCCATGCGGCCCATGGGAAGCCCGCCGGCGGACACCGCTATTTGCAGATGCGCCCGTCGCCCGCGCGACCATGGCGGGCCAGGTCCAAGTGAAAGTGGTCGTGATGGAAGCTGTCGTGATCGGGGCCGAGAACGGTGGTGAACTCGCGGCACGCGCCATCGTGCACCGCCTGCAGGAAGGCCTGCTCGCGCCCGCCGCTGCGCCAGTCGCCCTTGACCGTGATCGAGCGGCCGTCCGACAGCAGGAATGCCGACACGTCCAGCGCATTGGCGTGGCCATGCTCGGACAGCCGGCCGCCGTAGATGCCGTTCATGGGCCTGCAGGAGTAGGAGGCGGCGACCTTGACCTCCACCACATCCCGCCCCAGGTGCTCGCGCGCCGCAGGCGTCACCACGTAGCGCACCCAGCGCTCGACAGCGGGAATCATCGGACAGCGCAGCATCGCCGCCGGGCGCAGCTGCACGTAGCCGTCAGCGGCAGCGGTCATCTCGAACGGCTTGAGGGCGCCACAGGGCTCCGGTCCGCCAAGCGAGGCGCGCTCGAGCAGAAACCGTGTTGCATGCACATAGCCGGAGGCGAGGCACTGGCGCTCCTCGTCGGCTCTCCAGGGCTCGTCCTTGGCGATGAAAAGCGGTGTTGAGCTGCATCCCCACAGAATGAGCAGCCCAGTCATCAACGCACAGACCAGAACGCAACTTCGCCACATGCAGAACGAGGTAAAAGAAATTGGTAAATGCAGGGTAAAACGCAGCAGGCCGCAGCAAAGCTGATCTTTTTGTCGGCTTTGGGGCCCGATGGGCGCAGCATTGCGGCAAAGCGGCGTTTTTTCGCTACTCGCGAAAGCCGCCATCCATGTAGCGCCGCCACAGGCGCTCGCCGATCATGCAATCGGTGGAGTCGGAGGTCACCTGTGCGGGAATGAGGCGCGCGGGTTGCTCTGGGACGAGCCCTGAAATCTCCAGGATGAGCTTGCGCCGCGTCGCCGCCCTGAACTCACCGCGATCGCGCACAGGCACCATGAAAGCGCCGGTGCCGCCGATGACGCAGCTCGCATAGTACTGGTCGAGGTTGTTGATATCGAAGAAGCCGGACGGCTGATCGCGCTTCAGGAGGATCGGCAGACCGTTGATGACGATGCCCTTGGCAACGAGCTCGTCACGCGCCCTCTCGGCCGGCATGCCGGAGTTGTTGGGACCGTCTCCGGACACGTCGACGACACGCCGCACGCCCTTGTAGGGATTGGCCTCGATCTGACGGGCGGAGTAGAGAAGCGCGCCCGAGATCGACGTCATGCGGGCCCGCGAGATCGGCGCGGCCTCCAGTTGATCCGCGAACGCCTGCGCCGCCTGCGGACCGTCGATGAGGGTCCAGGGCAGTATTGTCTGCTGCGTAAGCTGCCCGGCCCATTCGACGTAGGTGACGGCAATGCGTCCGTTGGCACCCGCACGTATGGCGTTCCAGAGCTCCGCATCGCGGAATGCGGCGACATAGCCGTCCCGCTGCAGGCGCTGCTCGTCCATGTCCATCGACAAGGACACGTCGACGGCCAGAACCAGCTCGAGATCGACGACGGTCTCGGCCCGCGCCGGAGTCAGGAAAAAAATCAGCGCGGCAAGCGCCGCAAAAAGGCAACTGCGCAACCGAGCGTTCATCCACCCAATGTGGCACGCCAGAAAGCAGTCGGCCAACCGCTCTCACGAAAGGGTGATTCCCGGCGGTCTCCCGTGACAATTGGCCCAATGTGCCGTTCTGGGCTGGAGAATCGCTGGCGAACGGTTGTATGCTCCCGAGCGGACCGCGGGTACAGGGGGATATGGACCGTGGCAACACCGGCTCTTGTGCGCAAGCTGAGCGCTGTCGAGACGCCGCCTCAGCGGAGCGGTGCGAGCATTGCTGCAGCAGTGCGCACGCTCGATCTCGAGGGCGAAGGGATCGCCTCGCTCAAGGCTGCGCTCGACAATGGCCTCGGCGCCCCGTTCGCGCATGCGGTCGAGATCCTGGCCGGCGCACGCGGGCGCGTCATCGTCACCGGCATCGGCAAATCCGGCCACATCAGCCAGAAGCTCGCGGCAACCTTCGCCTCCACCGGCACGCCGGCCAACTTCGTGCATCCTTCGGAAGCCTCCCACGGCGACCTCGGCATGATCACGAAGGACGACGTGATCCTCGCCATGTCCTGGTCGGGCGAGACGGTTGAGCTCAAGAACATCATCACTTATTCGCGCCGCTTCGCCGTGCCGCTGATCGCCATCACCTCGCGGGCCGACTCCACGCTCGGCAAAGCCTCCGACGTGGTGCTCGAGCTGCCGAAGGCCAGGGAAGCTTGCCCGCACGGGCTTGCGCCCACCACCTCCACCACCATGCAACTGGCGCTCGGCGACTGCCTGGCCATCGCCTTGCTGGAGGCAAAGGGCTTCAGCGCGCACGATTTCAAGGCGTTGCATCCTGGCGGCTCGCTCGGCGCTCAGCTCAAGTTCGTATCCGACTTGATGCACAAGGACGATCGGCTGCCCATCGCTCGCGAGACCGAGCCGATGGCGAGCGCCCTCGTGACCATGACGCAGAAAGCCTTCGGCTGCCTCGGCATCGTCGATGCCGACGGCAAGCTCACCGGCATCATCACCGACGGCGATTTGCGCCGCCACATGGGGCCCGATCTGCTCGCGGCGACAACCGCCAAGATCATGACCAGGCGGCCCAAGACGATCGGTCCGCAGATGCTGGCCTCCGCCGCCCTGGAGCTCATCAACTCCTCTCGGATTACGGCTTTGTTCGTGGTCGAGAAGGGCAAGCCCATCGGCATCGTGCACGTGCACGACCTGCTGCGCGCCGGCGTGGCCTGACGCAAGCAGGGCGGCACGCAGGCTCGGCGGCTCGGCTAAAAAGCCGCCTTCCAATCGGTTCAGCTCAGGCGCGCTCCACCGTAAGCACGGTGCCGTTTGCCTGCATGACCCTGACAGGCGTGCCGGCCGCAGTGTCCGGCCCCTCCACCGTCCACAGCGTATCGCCGATCCGCACCTTGCCGCGTCCGGCAGCAATCGGCTCCTCGACCACGAACACCCGGCCGATGCACTGGGCGCCGCGGCGATTGAGATCGGGTTGATCGCTGCGCGAAATGCTCGGATGTGCCCAAACGAAATCGATGATGATATCGGCGGCAAGCACGCCAAACCCCGCCAGGATCAGCCACCAGCCGTAGGCGACGCCATTGATCGCCCGCGCTCCGCCGACAACGCAGAGGAGCAGGCCGATCCAGGGCAGCAGGAGACTGACGGCCGCGATGGACCAGACGATCGCGCCAGGGCCCTGATCAGGCGTTCTCACGCTCCACCACCAGCACCGTGCCGTTGGTGCCCTTGACCTTAACACGCGTGCCGACGGCGGCATCAGCACCCTCGGCCTGCCACAGCGAATCTCCGATGCGCACCTTGCCGCGACCACCACCGCGGATCGCCTCCTCGACCGGGACGATCCGGCCGATGTATTGCGCGGCCCGCACGTTGAGATCGGGCACATCGCTGAGCGCCGTATCCGGCCGCGCATAGCGCCGCACCCAGAACACGGTGGCGACCGAGATCACGGCGAAGACGATGAGCTGCCACTGCCAGGAGAAATTGAAGCCCAGCGCCAGCAGCCCGACGATGACCGCCGACACGCCGAACCAGATGAAATGCACCCCCGGCACCACCGTCTCGAGCGCGAACAGCACGACCGCCACGATAAGCCAGTTCCAAGGACCGAGCCCGGTCAAGAAGTTCACCAGCAGCATAGCTCTGAGCTCGCGTCTTTAAGTTCTCGGCACGCTGCCGCCCGGAGCCGCCCGCGAGTTGGTGCGGGTCTCTTTGCTGAATGCCTCACTGGTGATCTCAGCAAGGCCCGCCAGCGACCCGATCACCGACGATGCATCGAGCGGCATCATCAGCACCTTCTGGTTGGGAGACTTCGCCAGCGCCTCGAGCGCCTTCACGTAGTTGTTGGCAACGAAGTAGTTGATGGCCTGCACGTTGCCGCCGGCGATCGCCTGGCTCACCACCTCGGTCGCCTTCGCCTCCGCTTGGGCGGCGCGCTCGCGCGCCTCGGCGTCGCGGAATGCGGCCTCCTTGCGGCCCTCTGCCGCGAGCATCGCGGCCTGCTTCTCGCCTTCCGCCTGCAGGATCGCAGCCTGCCGGTGGCCCTCCGCCTCGAGGATCTGCGCGCGCTTGTCGCGCTCGGCTTTCATCTGACGCGCCATGCTGTCGACCAGATCGCGTGGCGGCGCGATGTCCTTGATCTCGATGCGCGTGACCTTCACGCCCCAGGGCTCGGTCGCTGCGTCCACCACCTGAAGCAGCCGCGCATTGATCTGATCCCGATTGGCAAGCAGCTCATCGAGGTCCATGGAGCCCATCACCGTGCGGATGTTGGTCATCGTGAGGTTGATGATGGAGCTTTCGAGCTGATCCACCTCATAGGCCGCCTTGGCCGCGTTCAGCACTTGAAAGAAGTTGACGCCATCCACCGTCACCATCGCGTTGTCGCGCGTGATGATGTCCTGCGATGGAATGTCGATGACCTGCTCCTTCATGTTCATCTTGGCGCCGATCCGCTCGACGACAGGGATCAGGATGTGCAGGCCGGGCGTGAGTGTACGGGTGTATCGGCCGAAGTTCTCGACGGTCCAATTGGAGCCCTGCGGCACGACCTTGACGGTCGACCAGAGCGCAATCACCGCCAGCGCAATAAGCAGCACGCCCAATATCTCGAAACCACCGAAAATAGAGTTCATGGCATCCACCGAGCCTGATCGCAGCAACAAGTCTATGACGAGCAGTGGCGATTTTTAGGGCGGATTGGCGAAGACGAGGTAAAGGAAAAATGGATGATCGATGAATTTCGCTACATTTCAACGAGTTGCTTATGCGAATATTTGAGATCTCGTAAACCAGCCTTTGGCCGGACCGCGCGCACGGGGTCCCACCTCAGACCCACCCGGCCAGCTCGCGGCGCACCACGTGCTCGATCACGCGCAAGCCTTCCGCGCCATCGTTCAAAGCCGGCACGTAGGTGAAGTGCTCGCCGCCGTTCTCGAGAAAGATCTTCCTGTTGAGGATGTCGAGCTCCTCGAGCGTCTCCAGACAGTCCGCAGCGAACCCCGGGGCCACGACAGCGAGCCTGCGTGTGCCGGTGCGGGCGAGCCGGGCGATCGTCTCGTCGGTGTAGGGCTGCAGCCACGGATCGTTGCCGAAGCGCGACTGGAACGATGTCACCCAGCGCTCCGCGGGAACGTTCAACCGCTCGCGCAGCAGGCGCGAGGTCTTGGCACACTGGCAGTGGTAAGGATCGCCTTGGCGCAAGTATTTCTCCGGCATGCCGTGAAAGCTCGCGAGCAGGATCTCCGGCTCGAAATCGAGCGCTGCAAGGTGGCTGCGGATCGACTCTGCCAAAGCGTCGATGTAGGCGGGATCATCGTACCAGGCCGGCGCCACGCGCACCGCGGGCTGCCACCGCATCCGCATCAATTCTCGAAACGCCTCGTCGCAGGCCGTAGCCGTCGTTGCAGCCGCATACTGCGGATAGAGCGGGACCAGCAGGATGCGATCGCATCCTTGCTCCTGCATCGCCTGGAGCCTGCTCGCCGTGCTCGGATTGGCATAGCGCATGGCCCAGTCGACCAGGATCCTGGGCTCCGACGCCAGCGCCTGCTGAAGCTTCTCGGCTTGCGAGCGCGTGATCGTCTTCAGCGGGCTTTCGTTGCGGTCCGTGTTCCAGATGGTCCGGTAGTCGCGTCCTTTCGGACCGGGCCGCACGGTCAAGATGATCAGGTTGAGGATCGGCCACCACTTCCAGGCCGGTACCTCGATCACGCGCCGGTCGGACAGAAACTGCTTCAAATAGCGCCGCATCGACCAGTAGTCGGTGGCATCCGGCGTGCCGAGATTGAGCAGCAGAACGCCAACGCGCCCGCTTCTGACCGGCGGGTGATCTTGCGGCGCATGGTGGGGACGCGCCTGCTGAGCAGTTTTCAGTTGCATGGACCAAGCCTTGCGTTCCCTTTCGCTAGGGAACGTCCATCTTCGGAACGACGTCCGCGCTGCCTCAGTCGAGCGTGCGCAGAAGCTCCGCAAACAATCGGCAGCGCGGCACGAGCGACGATATCAGCAGATGCTCCTCGAACGTGTGCGCACCTGCGCCATCGACGCCCAGGCCGTCGAGCGTCGCACACCCGAGCGCGCCGGTGAAGTTGCCATCGCTGCCGCCGCCGAACGAGCCGTGCCTGAGCTCGAAGCCGATCTCGGCTGCAAGGATGCGGGCCTTCTCATAGAGCTCCATGGTCGCCTTGTGCGGCCGCCACAGCGGGCGCACGGGCCCGGGCTCCACGACAATGCGCACGCCGTCCGCCTCGCCCGCAAGCGCAAGCATCCGTTCGCGAACCTCGTCGAAAATCGCCTCGTTCGGCGCCACCGTCAGCACCTCGGCGCGACACTCGATGGGCATGACGTTGACGAAGGTGCCGCCGTGCACCTTGCCGACGCTGAAGGTCATGCCGCGCTCGAAATCGGTCATGCCCTCGATGCGCTCGATGATGCGCGCCATGGCGCGAATGGCACTGCGCCCTTGCCGGTTGTTGGCTCCTGCATGCGCCGGCCGGCCGTGCGCGGTGACCCAGAACCTCTGAAACGCGAAGCGGCCGGTGACGATCACGCCCTCCTTGCAGGGCTCGGTGACAAGCACGTACTTGTGGCGCCGGGCCTCCGCCTCGATATGCGCGCGCGAGCTCGGGCTGCCCACCTCCTCATCCGGAATGAACATGAACGTGACCGGCAGCTTCGCCCGGCCGCCGGCGGCCTCGAGGACGCGCAACGCGTGAATGGCGATCCGGCACCCGCCCTTCATGTCATAGATGCCGGGACCATAGTAGCGATCACCGTCGCGCCGCAGGGGCAGTCTACTTTCGAGCGTGCCCACCAGATGGACCGTGTCCAGATGCGACAGAATGAGGATTCCCGGACCTGTCGCCGCATCGCTACCGGGAAGGCGCGCAATTAGAATGTCGGCGAATCCATCGCTTCCGGTGATTCGCTCGATGCGAGCGGCGAGCGCGGACATCTCATGCTGTGCCAGATCCATCATGCGGTTGACGCCCTGCACGTGCAATGTCGGACTTTCGACACGCACCCACGGCAGAATGCCTTCGAGGAGCTCTTCCGCATTGAACTGACTGATCGGCAACACTGCGCGTTTTCCCCACGGACCTGTGGACGGCTTTTGACCACGGATTGCGCGAGCTATAGGGTGCCGAGCCGTTCCGGATCGCCGCCCGGCAACCCATCATCCAACAAATGGAGCCTGTGATCCACGTGCACGACGCCGCAACCTCGATGCACGGTCGGCGACGGTGGAACGAGCTTGCGCTTGGAGCCGTCCTCACCTTTGTCGCTGCCGCGGCCTTCCTGTTTGGCCCGCGCGGGGCTCCCGTCGAGATCGTCCTGCTGGCCCTGGCCCCCGTGGCAGCGCTGGCCATGGAAGGATCGCTCGATGCTGCGCTCCGTCCCACGCCCCTGCTGCTCGCCTGTCTCCTGTTCGGCTGCTACATCGCCATCAACGCCTCGTGGTCGGTGGACCTCGCCGAGGCCTACGGCAAGGTGCTGTTCTTCTTTGTCATGATTGCCACCGTGCACATGGCGTTGCTCGGCCTGCCCAGGCTCAGCGATGTCATGCTGCACACCATCGAGCGTGCGGCTCTCGCCGGGGTTCTCACCGGTGCCGCCTTCCTGGCGATCGAGGTGCTGACGGAGCAGGGGATCAAACGGCTGTTCTTCTCGCTGGTCCCGCTGGCCCGCCCCGACCCGAAGCACATCCAGGTCCTCGACGGGTGGGTCACGCAGATCAACGCCTACATGCTCAACCGCAACATGGCGGCCTTGAGCCTGGCACTGTGGCCGGCGCTGCTCATCGTGCGGACCCTGCTCGGTCCACGCCGCGGACTGCTGCTGGGCGCGGGCCTGTTTGCGATCTCAGCCGTCGCCATTTTCAAATCGGAGCACGAGACGTCCATGATCGCGCTCGTGTTTGCGACCGCCACCTTCATCGGCATGAGCCTCCTCGCGCCGTTGATGCGAAGGCTCGTCGTCATCGGTTGGATCGTGGCCACGCTCCTCGTCGTGCCGATCGCCCTCCTGGCCTACGTGCAGCAGCTTCACTTCGCCCACTGGATCCCCGAGACCGGCCGCAACCGCATCATCCTGTGGGGCTACACCGCCGGCGTGATCAGCAAGGCGCCGATCCTCGGGACCGGGGTCGCCTCGACGAAGGAGCTCGACGAGGAGAGAGCGGCCAAGGCCGCCAGGCCCGCCGGCTACACCTATCCCCTGCGCACCGGGCGGCATTCACACAACGTGTACATGCAGACATGGTACGAGCTCGGCGCGGTGGGCGCACTCCTGCTGTGCGGGATCGGACTCCTCGGCATCCGGCTCTTGTCGACCTTTCCCGACAGCGGGCAGCCCTTCGCCTTTGCGAGCTTCGTCAGCGCCGTCATGATCGGCGCCTTCAGTTGGGGCATGTGGCAGGTCTGGTTCATGGCCTCGTTCGGCATCTGGGCGATCCTGGTGGCCCTGGCGTACGAAGGCGAGCGCCGCAGCGCCCGCGCATCGGCGCCGGACCTGTCGGCCTCATGAGGTCATAGTGCCGGCGATCGTTTCTCCGCGCTTACGGGCGCGGGCGCATCGGCACGCCCGTCGGCCTTTTTCGCGACCTCTTCGAGACGGTCGAGCTCTTGTGCGGCAGCCCAACAGGACGCGACTTGCCGGGCAAAGCGTCCCGCGCCGTCCGCGAACAGGCGCTTCACCCTGGGCATCGCCTGGAGCCTCAGCTCCCGCTGGTGGGCACGGCATGCGCGCTCCAGCATCTCGACGTCGTGCTCAGGGATGCTCCCGCCACGCTGCGCCGCGATGAACTCCGCCAGGATCGCATAGTCGTGCTCCTCTCCCAAGAGTTGAGCCACCTCGCGAGCCGCGGTCGCGCGCGCCTTGCACATCTCGGGCCACGCGCGCGACAACAGCAGCATCTGCCGCCAATGCTGCTGCACGGCCTTGCGCACGTCGTGAAAAGCCTCCTCGTCAGCCTCCGCGGCGGCGCGCGCCAGCGCGCGCTTGCCGGCGCGATAGCTCTTGCGCAAGCCTTCCTCGAGCGGAGCGAACCCTTCCGGCTCAACTTTCAGCCGGGCAAACCGTTTCTTGGCGGCTGCGAGCGCGGCTCTGGCCCGGCGCATGTCGGCCGCTGTCGATCCGTTGGGCCGATCAGCGCCGTTCCCGTCGAGCATCGCCCGCAATCGCGGGATCGATGCCCTGTCGTTGCCGGCAAGGCTGGTCTCCAGCTTCGCCAGAGTTTGCCGCAGGACGTCCATATCGCGCGCTGCCGACAGCATGCGGCCCGCATCGCGCAGCTGCTCGTTCTCGCGACGATAGACCTTGTCGTCGAGCCCCGGCCTCACCAGACGCAACAACGCCCGCAGCCGCTTCAGGCTCTTGCGCACCTCGTGCACCGCGACGGCAGGATCGGAAGCGCTCTTGAGCCGGGTTTCGGCCAGCTCGAGCTGCGATAGGCCGATGCGCCGCACCCCTCGGGTGAGGGACTCGTCCAGTTTGAACCGGTAAGCCATCGGATCCTGTGCCGCGCAGTACGCGGTTAAATCTGTGACATCGAACTGTCACAAACAAGCGACCGCGCCTGTCGTTCCCGCATGCCGCCGGAAACCCAGTCGAGTCAGCGGGTTCTGAGGCCCTCGGCCCAGTCGAGCCACTGCTTCACGCGACCCTCGGGGTCGGCGTGGGTGAAAAAATCCGTGATCACCGCAACGCAATCGGCGCCCGCGGCCATGACCCCTGGGGCGCGCTCCGGCGTGATACCGCCGATGGCGCACAGCGGAAGCGAGCCGATGCGCTTCTTCCATTCGCCAATGCGCTCCAGCCCTTGCGGAGCGTACTTCATGACCTTGAGCTTGGTCTCGTAAATGGGTCCGAGCGCGACGTAGTCCGGCTCCGCCTCGAGCGCCAGCTCCAGCTCCTCGACATTGTGCGTGGAGATGCCGAGCTTCAAACCGGCCGCCTTGATGGTGGGGACATCCGCCGCGGCAAGGTCCTCCTGGCCGAGGTGGATGTAATCGGCGCCCAGCGCGATCGCCTCCCGCCAATAGTCGTTCACGATCAGTTGGCAGTCGTGCTTGATGCAGATCTCCAGCGACTCGAGGATCTGGCGGCGCACCTCAGCTTCCGCGGCATCCTTGAGCCGAAGCTGGATGGTCCTCACGCCGAGCGGCACAAGACGCGTCAGCCAGGCCACGTCGGGCACGATCGGATAGAACGGATCGAGGCCAGCGGGCATCGGCGTATGCCTTCAGTCCTTGCCGCCGAGGGAGAAGAACGGCGTTCCTGCAACGGGGGTGGAGGGGGCAGCCATGTCGCGCATTTCCATGAGGCCCGCCGCATAGGCCGTGCGCCCCGCCTCGATGGCGGCGGCGAACGCCCGCGCCATGGCCACGGGATCGCGCGCCTTGGCCACCGCCGTATTCAGCAGCACGGCATCGAAGCCCATCTCCATGGCCTGGGCAGCGTGGCTCGGCGCACCGATGCCTGCGTCGATGACGAGCGGCGTATCGGGAAAGTAGTTGCGCATCGTCTGCAGCGCGTACGGATTGGCGAGGCCCCGGCCCGTGCCGATCGGCGCGCCCCATGGCATCAGCACCTCGCACCCGGCGGAAATCAGCCGCTCGGCAGCGCCCAGGTCTTCCGTCGTGTAGGGAAACACCTTGAACCCGTCGCGGACGAGCGCCGTTGCCGCCTCGACCAAGCCGAACAGATCGGGCTGGAGCGTATCGTCGTTGGCGATGACCTCGAGCTTGACCCAGTCCGTGCCGAACAGCTCGCGCGCCATCTGCGCCGTCGTGATCGCCTCCTTGGGGGTGTGACAGCCGGCCGTGTTTGGCAGCAACCTGGCCCCGGTGGACTTGATGAGCTCCCAGAAGCGCTGACCGCCCCGCTCGCGCGCGGTCTCGCGCCGCAGCGCCACCGTGATGACCTCGGCTCCGGAGGCCTTGACGGCGTCCGCGAGGATCTGCGGCGACGGATACTGCGCGGTCCCCAGCAGAAGCCGGGAGCCGAGCTCGGTACCGTACACGGTCAAAGGCATCGCTCTGCCCTTCGGGCGATTCTGGTTCATGGCGAACATCTTGCTATCCACCCTGGCGCGGGGCGACGATCTCGATGCTGTCGCCTGCGCGAAGCTCTGTGCTGGCCCTCGCCCGCTCGGGCACGAAGTCGCCGTTGCGCGCCGTGGCGACGCGAGCATCGGCATAGCCGAGCTCGACGATGAGATCGGCCAGCGTCCGGGCGCGAACCCGCTGGGGCTCGCCATTGACGCGCACGCTCACGCCCTCAGTTGCGGTTGTGGTTCCTGCCATGTCCGAGATCGGTTCGACTGCCAGCATCTACGGGCAATGTAAGCAATTTTTGGCCCCCGACAAAGCCTCAAGCAGGAAGGCCCGGAAACCCGGAGCGTCCGAGGCGAACGAAAGTTGCACCTTCACGCCTCGACAGCGTCCGGCCGGCGATGCCGCGCCCACCCGATTGCCACGCTCGACCCTCTGACCGATGATGCAAGTCGGCATGGTCAGGGACGGCAGTATGAGTCTCGAGCAATTCAACCTGAGCGGGCGTGTTGCGCTCGTCACTGGGTCGTCGGCCGGGATCGGGCACGCCTTGGCGAAGGGGCTCGCCCGGGCCGGAGCGCGGGTTGTCCTCAACGGCCGCGACGCGAGCCGGCTCGCCGCCGCCGCCGAGCCCCTGACCGCCCAAGGGCTCAACGTGCACGTGGCCCAATTCGACGTCACGAACCGGCGCGCAATCGATGCCTCCGTCGACCAGATCGAGCGTGAGATTGGGCCGATCGACATCCTCGTCAACAACGCCGGCATTCAGCGGCGCATGCCGCTCGAGGACTTCACGGACCGGGCCTGGGACGAGCTGATGCAGGCGAACCTCGCGAGCGCCTTCATGGCCGGGCGCGCGGTCGCCCGGCACATGATCCCACGGCGGCGCGGGTCCATCATCAACATCTGCTCGGTCAACAGCGAGCTGGCACGGCCGTCGATCGCCCCCTACACAGCGACCAAGGGCGGTCTCAAGATGCTGACCAAGGGCATGGCGGTCGACTGGGGCAAGCACGGCATTCGCGTCAACGGCATCGGCCCGGGCTACTTCAAGACCGAACTCAACAGGCCGCTCTACACCGACGAGCAGTTCTCGAGCTGGCTGATCGCCCGCACGCCGCTCGCACGCTGGGGCGAGGTCGATGAGCTGGTCGGTGCCGCTGTGTTCCTGGCCTCGGATGCGTCAAGCTTCGTGACGGGCCACATCCTCTATGTCGACGGCGGCGTCACCGCCTCCCTCTAGACCCTGTGCAGGCATGGCGATGGACCTCTTCAATCTCGACGGACGCATAGCCTTGGTGACGGGCTCGACGTCCGGCATCGGCTCAGCGCTGGCGCGCGGGCTGGCCTCGGCTGGCGCACGTGTCGTTCTCAACTGCAACAATGCGCAGGAGCTGAGCCAGGCGGCGGCTGCATGGTCCGCCGAAGGGCTCACGGCGCACACCGCCCTCTTCGACGTTGCCGAGAGCGCGGATGTCGATGCGGCGATCGCGCGCGTGGAGCGCGAGCTCGGTCCGATCGAGATCCTCGTCAACAACGCGGGCATTCAGCGGCGCATGCCGCTCGAGGACTTCACCGACGAGGCCTGGGACGATCTCGTGCGCATCAACCTCAGCGGCGTGTTCCATGTCGCGCGTGCCGTTGCGCGGCACATGATCCAGCGCCGGCGCGGCTCCATCATCAACATCTGCTCCATCAACAGCGAGCAGGCACGCCCGGCCATCGCTCCCTATACGGCCACCAAGGGTGCGGTGAAGATGCTGACCAAGGGCATGGCCGTCGACTGGGGCAAGTACGGCATCCGCGTCAACGGCATCGGCCCGGGGTATTTCGAGACGCCGCTGACGCGCCATCTCGTTGCCGATGAAGCGTTCACGGCATGGGTCAAGGGGCGCGTCCCGCTCGGACGATGGGGCAAGGTGGACGAGCTCGTGGGCGCCGCCGTGTTCCTGGCGTCGGACGCAGCCAGCTTCGTCACCGGACACATTCTTTACGTCGACGGCGGCGTGACCGCCGGCTTGTAGATGCCGTCGAAACCGGGCAGGCCCCGCACCACGGGCCATGCCCAGAATTGAACATAGTTCAGACGTAGATTATGTTTCGCTGGCGTTGATTTCAGACGGTGAGCGCTATGTGGAGCCGCGTCGTGGATCTGTTGCTCGGAGCGGCGGCGCGCGCGGCCAGGATTGTGGCCGACGAGGAGGCCATGCTGGTGCTCACGCCGCGCTTCGGCGGGCCATCGTGCCCCATCCGACACCCGGTCCCGCCGGCGCCGGCTCACCCCCTGCCGAGGCCAATCCTTAACCGGATTGTCCGATAGCTTCGGATCGGCTCCACGCCCTCGGCTCATCAAAAACCGGAATTGCAGCTACCAACGTAAAGGCCAAGGCAATGTTCACCAGGCTGATGACCGCCCGCCGCTTTGCGCCCCTGTTCTGGTGCCAGTTCTTCTCTGCGCTCAACGACAACTTCGTCAAGACGGCCCTCGGCATCCTGATCCTGTATCAGATCGGCAGCTCGCACGGGCCGGCCCTCGTCACCCTGGCGACGGCCGTCTTCATCGCTCCCTTCTTCCTGCTCTCCGCGCTCGGCGGCGAGCTCGCAGACCGCAATGACAAGGCGTTCATCGCCGAGCGGGTGAAGCTCGCGGAGATTGGTGTCGCCGCCATCGCCGCCGCCGGCTTCCTGTCGCATTCGGTCCCGCTGCTGTTCATCGCGCTGGCGCTGTTCGGCGTCATCGGCGCGCTATTCGGACCTGTGAAGTACGGCATTCTCCCCGACCATCTGACAACGGAGGAGCTGTCGGCCGGCAACGCGCTGGTCGAAGGCGCCACCTTCCTCGCCATCCTGGCCGGCACGATCTTCGGCGGCCTGCTCATTGCCGGTGGAGGCAGCTCCTGGGCCATCGCCGCTCTGGTCATGATCATGGCGCTCGCCTGCTGGCTGTCTGCGCGTCTCATCCCGCCCACGGGCGCTGCGTCACCCGATCTCGCCATCACGCGCAATCCGCTGCACTCGACATTGGCGCTGGTGAAGGAGCTCGGAGCCGACCGCCGGCTCTGGATCGGCGCGCAGATCGTGTCGTGGTTCTGGCTCGTCGGCGCCGTCGCCCTTTCTTTGCTGCCCACGCTCATGAAGGACCAGCTCGGCGGCACCGAAAACGTCGTCACGCTGGCGCTCGCCGTGTTCACCGTCGGCATCGCGCTCGGCTCGGTGGTCGCAGCGCGCGCCAGTCACATGCGGCCGAACCTGGCGCTGGTGCCGCTCGGCGCTTTCCTGATGGCCGTATTCGCCTTCAATATCGCCGCCGTCGTCTGGCGCGCGGCCCCCGCAGCCCAGGCCATCGGGCCGCTCGAGCTGCTGGCCGGTCTGAGCGGCGTCCCGCTCATCCTCGCCCTGCTCGGACTGTCCTTCGCCGGCGGCCTCTTCATCGTGCCGTCGTTTGCCGCCGTGCAGTCATGGGCGCCGGTCGAGCGCCGCGCCCGCGTCGTGGCGGCCACCAACGTCCTCTCCGCCGCCTATATGGTCGGCGGCAGCCTTCTCGCCGCCCTCCTGCAGGCCGCAGGCGCCGGTACCGGCACGCTGTTCGTCCTGCTCGGGCTGGGCAATCTGCTCGCGACCGGGCTCGTGCTGCGGGCCTGGGGCCGGGACGGCGTCCAGGATGTGGCCCGGTTCCTGTTCAGGCTGCTCTTCCAGCTCGAGGTCAAAGGCCTCGAGAACCTGCCGCCCACGGGCGAGCGCACCGTCATCGCGCCCAACCACGTGAGCCTCGTCGACGGCCCCCTGCTGCACGCGATCCTGCCCTTCTCCGCCACGTTTGCCGTCGACACCGGCATCGCGACCGCGTGGTGGGCCAAACCGTTTCTCAAGCTCATCCGCACCTACACGCTCGATCCGACCAAGCCGCTCGCCGCCCGCGGCCTCGTCAACTCCCTGAAGACGGGCGAGACCATCGTCATCTTCCCCGAGGGCCGCATCACCGTGACCGGCGGCCTCATGAAGGTCTACGACGGCACGGCCATGATCGCGGAGAAGGCCGACGCCTGGATCGTGCCGGTCCGCATCGAGGGGCCGGAGCGCTCGCCGCTCGGCTACCTGCGCCGCACTCAGATCAGGAAAACGCTGCTGCCCAAGACCACCGTCACCTTCCTCGCACCGCGCAAGCTCGCGGTCGCGCCCGAGCTCAAGGGCAAGGCACGCCGCCAGGCAGCCGGCGCCCAGCTCCAGGACATCATGGTCGACAGCGCGGTCGAGACCGCGCGCATCGATCAGACGCTGTTCGCCGCACTCGTCCGCGCCCAGGAGCAGCGCGCCGCCCAGAAGATCGCCGTGGAGGATCCCCTCGGCAGCAAGCTCTCCTACCGCAAGCTCATCCTCGGCGCGCAGGTGCTGGGCGCTGAGCTCGAGCGTGAGGCGCCGCTCGGCGCGTCGGTCGGCGTCATGCTGCCCAATTCGGCCGGCGTCGCGGCCACCTTCTTCGCGCTCCAGTCCATCGGGCGCGTGCCCGCCATGATCAACTTTACCGCGGGCCCCGCCAACGTGCTGGCGGCCTGCGCCGCGGCGAAGGTCGAGGTCGTCCTCACGTCGACGGCCTTCATCGAGAAGGCCAAGCTCGGACCCGTCGTCGAGAAGCTGCGCGAGAAGGTTCGCATCGTCTACCTGGAGGACGTGCGGGCCAGGATCGGCTTCGCCGATAAGCTGCGCGGTCTCCTGCAAGGCTCGACGCCGCGCGCGACACGCTCCGCCGATGATCCCGCGGTGGTCCTCTTCACCTCGGGCTCGGAGGGCGCGCCCAAGGGCGTGGTGCTGTCCCACCGCAACATTCTCGCCAACTGCGCACAGTGCCTCACGCGCTTTGCCGCCAATGGCGAGGACAAGGTGTTCAACGTGCTGCCGGTGTTCCACTCGTTCGGCCTGACTGGAGGCATGATCATGCCGCTGGTCGGTGGCATCCCCGTCTATCTCTATCCTTCGCCGCTGCATTACCGCATCGTGCCCGAGCTGGTGTACGGCTCGAACGCCACCATCCTGTTCGGCACCGACACGTTCCTCAACGGCTACGCGCGCGCGGCGCATCCTTACGACTTCCACCGCGTGCGCCTCATCATGGCGGGGGCCGAGGCGGTCAAGGAGCGCACACGCCAGACCTATGCCGAGAAGTTCGGCGTGCGCATCCTCGAGGGCTACGGCGTCACGGAGACATCGCCGGTGCTGGCCATGAACTCGCCGCTCGCCAATCGCGCCGGCACGGTCGGACGGCTGTCACCGCTGATGCAGGCAAGGCTCGAGCCCGTCCCCGGCATCGAGGACGGCGGCCGGCTCCTCGTGCGCGGGCCCAACGTGATGCTGGGCTACTATCGCGCCGAGAATCCGGGCGTGCTCGAGCGGCCCGCGGACGGATGGCACGACACGGGCGACATCGTCACGATCGACGCCGACGGCTTCGTCCGCATCAAGGGACGCGCCAAGCGCTTTGCCAAGATCGGCGGCGAGATGGTGTCGTTGACGGCCGTAGAAGCGATGGCGAGCGAGCTATGGCCGTCAGCACTGTCGATCGTCGTCTCGCTGCCCGATGCCCGCAAGGGCGAGCGCCTCGTGCTCATCACGCAGGAGAAGGCCGTCACGCGCGAGGCTTTGTCGCGCCATGCCAAGCTCAAGGGTGCCTCCGAGCTGAGCGTGCCGGCCGAGGTCATGATCCTCGACCACCTTCCGTTGCTGGGCTCGGGCAAGCCGGACTACGTCGCCGCCACCGCCCTTGCGCGTGAGCGGGCCGCACCTGCGGCCGCCGCAGCCAGCATCGCGGCGGCGTAGCTTCGTCAGGCGGTGCGGGCGCGCTACCCGCCCGTTTTCGCCTCCGAGTGGGCCGCGGGAGCAGGTCCGCGCGCGATCGTCAGCGCCTCGCGGATCACAGCGTCGTCGCCGATATGATTGGCCAGCAGCAGCACGAGGCGCGCGTTCAGCGCCGCGCTCTCCCCTTCGCTGAGCCCGCGGTGCGCATCGATGATGGCGCCGTAGATGTCGTCGGCATTGGCCAGATTGAGCTCGCGCTGCAGGGGCATGGGCACCTCAGGAAGCGGCAAGGGCGCGCCGGCGCGCGGCGCTGACATCGGCCGGCCCCGGCGCACGCCAGCGCGCCGCCACATGCTGGTCCGGGCGGAACAGATAGAGCGCAGGCTCGCTCGCAGCTCCATAGCGCCGGCAGGCAAGCTCGTCGGACACGACCGTCGGGCTCAGCCCATCGCCGGCGCGCCCGTCGCACGGCACCGGCGGCTGACCTCCGCCCGGCGAGAACCAGATGGACTTGAACTCATCGCCCAAGCCCTCCAGCAGCCAGCCGTTGCCGAGCGGCGCATCTGAGGCGGGCGCGCCCGGACGCAAGCCCGGCGTGTCCTGCAGGGCGAAGCCGTCGGGCGTGCTCAAGTCGGAGCCGTCGTAGATTGTGGGCAGCGACAGGCGGCCCGAGTTGAGGAGCCTGCGCGCGAACGGCTCGGTCTCGGCAAGCGCCAGCACCGCGTCCCGCATGCCGCGCGCGCCCGGCCCTTTCGGCGAGATGAAGTCCGTCGAGCGCGATGAGGCCAGAACATTCTCTTCGGCGGCCCGGCATCGTTCGCTGTCGTAGCTGTCGATGAGCCGTTCTGGCGCCTCCCCGCGCAGAACGCAATCGAGCTTCCAAGCCAGATTGTCCGCATCCTGGATGCCGGAGTTGCCGCCGCGCGCACCGAAGGGCGACACCTGGTGTGCCGCATCGCCCGCAAAGACGATGCGGCCGTGGCGGAAACGCTCGAGCCTGCGGCAATGGAAGCGATAGCAGCTCACCCAGACAAGCTCGAACGCGATGTCGCCGAGCATGCCGCGCACGCGCCGCGCCACGTTCTCGGGCCGCATTTCCACGTCCCGATCGGCGTCCGCGCCGATCTGGAAATCGAGCCGCCACACGTTGTCGGCCTGACGATGCAGCAGCGCCGACTGGCCAGGGTTGAATGGCGGATCGAACCAGAACCAGCGCTCGGTCGGCCGATCGATCTCGAGCCGGATATCGCAGATCAGGAACTGATCGTTGAAGGTCTGTCCGAGAAAGCCGAGCCCCAGCTCGCGGCGCACCGTCGATCGCACGCCATCCGCGGCGACGAGCCAATCTGCCGTGAGGCGATACGGCCCCTCCGGCGTCGCAACGTCGATCAGCGCACCGTCCGCGCGGCTCCCGAGCCGGGTCAGCTCGTGACCCCAGCGCAGATCGATGAGCCCGCTCTCGATCGCAGCCGCCACGCAGGCGTCCTCGAAGTGAAACTGCTGCAGGTTGATGAACGCCGGCCGTTGATGACCGGGCTCCGGCAGCAGATCGAACTGATAGACCGCACGCGCGCCGTTGAAGACCTTGCCCGTCTTCCACGTGACGCCGCGCTCGATCAGGCGATCGGCAAGCCCCAGCCGGCCCATGATCTCGAGCGTGCGCTTCGACCAGCAGATGGCGCGGCTGCCCTGCGACAACGCCTGGCGCGATTCCAGAACCACGCTGCGGTGCCCCTTGCGGGCAAGGTCGAGCGCGAGCACCAGGCCGACGGGACCCGCGCCGACGATGACGACGCGGTGGTGCGGAGGCTCGAGCCGGTCCTGATCCGGCGAGCGGCGATAGGCGTACGCGCTGCCGGCCGCGACGCTCATCCTGATCCCTGCAGCGCGGCCCACATGGCGCGGTCGCGCTCCGCCGTCCAGATGCGCGGCGTATCGATGCCCTGGGCCTCGTCGTAGGCGCGCGCGATGTTGAAGGGCTGGCAGTGCTCGAAAATCGGCCAGCTTTCGTACTTCGGGCGCATGGCGGCCGTCGCCTCGTCGAAGCACGCCTTGAGCGAGGCTCCGCGGGCAACGCCCCGCTTCACCGGCTCGTAGGTGTCCACCAGGAAGTCGCGCGTGAGCGCGATGCCCTGCGCGACGGTGTCTGCGCCGATCAGCGCATCGCCGCGCCCCGGAACGAGGGCTTCCGCCTTGAACGCCGCCAGCCGCGACAGCGTGGCCGGCCAGTCGGTGAAGTGCGCGTCGCCGCAATAGCAGGCCGACTTGTACTCGACGATATCGCCCGAGAACACGACGTTGGCGTCGGGAACGTAAGCGATAATGTCGCCCGCCGTGTGGGCACGGCCCACGTGCATCAGGTCGACGCGGCGCTTGCCGAGCCAGAGCGTCATCCGATCCTTGAACGTGACGGTCGGCCACGTCAGCCCCGGGATCGTCTCCGCCGCACGGAACAGGCGCGGAAAGCGGCCGTACTCGGAATCCCAGTCCTCCTTGCCGCGCTCGGCGATCATGGCTCGGCACTTGTCGGAGGCGACGATCTCCTGCGCCTTGTAGGCCGAGGCGCCGAGCACGCGCACGGCGTGGTAGTGCGACAGCACCACGTACTTGATGGGCTTGTCGGTCACCTGCCGCACGCGCTCGATCACCAGCCCCGCCATCACCGGCGTCGCCTGCGCGTCGATGACGATGACGCCGTCGTCGCCGATGATGATGCCCGAGTTCGGATCGCCTTCCGCCGTGAACGCGTAGAGATCGCGCCCGATCTCGGCGAACGTGATCTTCTTCTCGGCCATGTCGCCGGTTGAAGCAAAGCCCTGGGCCATTCTCGTTTCCTCGCTGGTGCTCGTCTCGTTGGGCCGAACGTTTACAGCCATCTGCTGCGCGGCGAGCCGCGCGCGTCGTACTTGACAGCCTGCTGATCGATGGCGCCGAAGATGCTGCGTCCGGCCGCATCGAGCATCTCGATGCGCACGCGGTCGCCGAACGCGAGAAACGGCGTGCGCGGCTTGCCGCCGACCAGCGTCTCGACCACGCGGACCTCGGCAAGGCACGTGTAGCCGTCTCCGCCTTGATCGACCGGCTTGCCGGGGCCGCCGCCCTCGCCCTTGTTGGACACGGTCCCCGAGCCCAGAATCGTGCCGGCGGAGAGGCGCCGCGTCTTGGCGGCATGCGCGATAAGGTCGGCGAAGGAGAAGGTCATGTCCTTGCCGGCGTTCGGCTGGCCGAGCAGGCGGCCGTTGACGTGAGCCAGCAGCGGCAAGTGCACCTTGCCGCCGCGCCATGCCGGGCCCAACTCGTCCGGCGTCACCGCGACCGGAGAGAACGCCGAGGACGGCTTGCCATGGAAGAAGCCGAAGCCCTTGGCCAGCTCCGGCGGGATCAGGTTGCGCAGCGACACGTCGTTGACGAGCACGATCAGGCGAACGTGCTCGAGCGCATCCGCGGCCGATACGCCCATCGGCACATCGCCCAGAATAACGGCGATCTCGCCTTCCAGATCGACGCCCCAGGCCTCGTCCGCGACCTCGATCGGATCGCAGGCGCCGAGCAGGGTGTCGGAGCCGCCCTGGTACATCAGCGGATCGACCGCAAAGCTCGCCGGCAGCTCGGCGCCGCGGGCTTTGCGGGCAAGCTCGACGTGATTGATGTAGGCGGAGCCGTCGGCCCATTGATAGGCGCGCGGCAACGGAGCCATCGCGCGTGCCGGATCGAAGTTGAACGCCGGCAGACGCGGCGGGGCGGCATCGAGTGCCCCGTCGATCTCCGCGGCGACCCGCTCGGCCGCCAGCACGTACGTGTCCCAGTCGTCGAGAAACTGCTGCATGGTCGCAAGGCCGGCGATGACGTCGGCCGCCCGCACCGCCTTCGAAAGATCGCGCGACACCAGCACCAGCTCCCCGTCGCGCGTACCGTTCCTCAGCGTTGCAAGCTTCATTGCAGTTCCTGCTCGCCGTTGCCGGGCTCAGCGCCGCTCCGGGTCGAAGCGTTTCTTGAGCCCCGCCCAGCAGTCCACATAGTCCTTCTGCAGCGCATCGGTCTCGGCTGCAAACTTCGTCACGCGCTGCGGAAACCGGCTCTCGAACATGAAGGCGAGCGTGCCCGTCAGCTTGACCGGCTTCAGCTCGACGTTGCTGGCGTGCTCGAAAGCCTGCGCGTCGGGGCCGTGCGGCAGCATGCAGTTGTGCAGGCTGGCGCCGCCGGGCGTGAAGCCCTCAGGCTTGGCGTCGTAGACGCCGTAAACCAGCCCCATGAACTCCGACATGATGTTGCGGTGATACCAGGGCGGGCGAAACGTGTTCTCGGCCACCAGCCAGCGCTCCGGAAAGATGACGAAGTCGATGTTCGACGTGCCCGGCGTTTCCGACGGCGCACTCAGCACCGAGAAGATCGACGGATCCGGATGATCGAAGGAGATGGCGCCGACCGGCGAGTAGCGGCGCAGGTCGTACTTGTAGGGGGCATAGTTGCCGTGCCAGGCCACCACATCGAGCGGCGAGGCCTCGATCGTGGTGCGCCAGAAGGCACCGCCCCACTTCACCGTGAGCTGGTGCGGCACGTCGCGGTCCTCGTAAGCGGCGACGGGCGTCAGGAAATCGCGCGAGTTGGCGAGACAGTTGGCACCGATCGGACCGCGCTCCGGCAGCGCGAAGGCGCCGCCATAGTTCTCGCACACGTAGCCGCGCGCCGGGCCGCCCATCAGCTCGACACGGAGCTTGACCCCGCGCGGGATGACGACGATCTCGCCGGGCTCCGCCTCGATGATGCCGAACTCCGTGCAGAAGCGCAGCCGCTCCTCCTGCAGCACCACCAGCATCTCGGCGTCGGCGTTGTAGAAGCAGGCATCGCGCATGGACTGCGTGGCGAGATAGATGTGCGCCGCCATGCCGGTCTGGGTTCCGGCGTCGCCGGCGGTGGTCATGGTGCGCATGCCTTCGATGAAGGTCAGCTTCTCGCGCGGGATCGGTATCGGGCTCCATCTGAGCTGCCCGATCGGCATCTCGTGCTCGTGGCAGGGTGCGGTGCGCCACAACCCGTCGTCGATCTTGGTGAAACGCCCGGAGTGCTTCACGGACGGGCGGATGCGGTAGAGCCACGAGCGCTCGTTGGAGGCACGCGGCGCCGTGAAGGGCGAGCCGGAGAGCTGCTCGGCGTAGAGACCGTAGGCGCACCGCTGCGGCGAGTTGCGGCCGACGGGAAGCGCTCCCGGCAACGCCTCTGTCTCGAAGCTGTTGCCGAACCCTGACATGTAGGCAACCGCCATGGCGACCTCCTTTGCGGCCCTCCCCGTTCGGCCCGTTGTTGTCGGCCGCTGATTCTAGGCGCTCTGGGCCTCGATGACAAAGACGCGGCTGTCGATCGTTCCCGCCTCGAGGTATGCCGCGGTGAGCTCGGCGAGCACCGGGGAAAACAGGAAGCCATGCCGGTAGGCGCCGTTGACCAGCAGATGCCGCCCGCGAACGATGATCTTCGGCACGTTGTCGGAAAGCGACGGCCGCACGCCCGCCGACAGCTCGACGATCTCAGCCTCGGCGAAGCCGGGATGCGTCGCGTAGGCGGTGCCCAGCAGATCGAGCGCGGAGCGGACCGTGACGGGCCCCACATCCTCCCGCTCGATGACGGTTGCGCCAACCATGTACAGCCCCTCGCCCCACGGCACGATGTAGAGCGCGAAGCGGGGATGCAGCAGACGGATCGTCCGCGAGATGGCGACCTCGGGGGCGCGGACGACGGCCATCTCGCCGCGCACGCCGCGCAGGTCCGCCAGGTCCGCGCGTGCCGCTATCCCGCGGCAATCGATGACATAGTCCGCATCCCCGCGCGCCGCAGGATCGGCCGCGGCGTGCCCGAATTGGAGGACGGCTCCCATCCGCCGCAGCTCACCGATCAGCCAGGCGAGCGCGCGCCGCGGCGGCACGTGCGCCTCCTCGGCAAAGAACAGCCCACGCGGGAACCGTCCGGCCAGGTCAGGTTCCAGCTCCGCGATACGGGCCCGGTCGACGAGGGCGTGCCCATCGGTCATGCGTGCGAACCGGGTGAGCTCGCTCTGATCGCGCGAGGCCGCAATGACGAGGCTGCCTCGTCCCACGACGAGCGGGCAAGCCGCCCGCCACAGCGCAAGGCCGTGCAAACCGAGCTCTCGTACGACAGGCTCGGCGGATTCGGCCTCGCAGTAAGGCGCGAGCATGGCGCCGGCCATGCGGCTCGCGGCGCCGGTGGCCTCCTCGGGCAGTGCCTCCTGCAGCCTCACGCGGTGCCCGCGCCGCGCCAGCTCGAACGCCTGCCACAGGCCGAAGATACCGCCACCGATCACTCTGACTGAAAGCTTTGCCACGCTGCTGGTCCAGGTCCACGCGCTCCGATGCACGAGGCTAGTGCATAGCATCCGTGCAGCACCCCTGGCGAGACGCTCGCTGCGCCGGGGTCAATCGCCCAGCGCAATGCCCTCGCGCCTCGGGTCGGCGCCACCTTCGAGCGAGCCGTCGCTGCGGCGCACGATAGCATGCACGCCCGAGTTCAGCTCGTCGAAGACGAGGCGATGGCCGTAAGGCTTGATCTTCAACGCATACCAGAGCGAGGGATAGGGCGACCAGGCATGGCCGAGGATGTCCAGGGGAGACAGGCCGGCGATCTCCATCTCGTAGCCGCGGCCTCGACTGCCGAAATTGATCAGGGCAACCGCCGCTTGGGCGTCCATCTCCCAGTCGATCAGGGCGATGAGCGTTTTCAGCACGTAGAGAATGATACGGCTCCCGCCGGGAGAGCCCAGGACCGCCTTGGCCTGGCCGCTCTCGTCGAGCACGATCGTGGGCGCCAGCGAGCTGCGAGGCCGCTTGCCGGGCTCGACGCGGTTGGCGATCGCGCGCCCGTCCGCTGAGCTCGGGCGGAAGGAGAAATCGGTCAACTGGTTGTTGAGCAGGAAGCCCGACGCCCACAGCCCCGAGCCGAACGCCGACTCGATCGTCGTCGTCATGGCGAGCGCATTGCCTTCGCCATCGATGACCGAGATGTGGCTGGTGCCTGCGGCCTCCAGCGTCGCATCGGGCCCCAAGGCCACCCTCGGCAAGCCAGGCGGCGTCCCGGCGAAGGCCACAGATGCAGCAAACGGATTGATCAGCGCGCGGCGTGCCTCGATATAGCTCGGATCGAGCAGGCCCGTCGGCAGCGGAACGAAGTCGGTGTCGGCCACGTACCAGTCTCGATCCGCATAGGCGAGCTTCTCGGCTTCCGCGATCAGATGCAGCGCATACGCGTGCATGGCTGCCCGCTGCCCGCGGCCGAGGTCGAACGCCTCCAGCAGCGCCAGCGTCTGTCCCACCGTGATCCCGCCGGATGACGGCGGTCCCATGCCGCACACCCGGTGCCTGCGATAGGCGACACAGACCGGCGGACGCTCCTTGGCGCGATAGGCGGCGAGGTCGGCGAGCGTCAGATCGCCCTTGTGGCCGGCCGCATCGTTGACGGCACGCACGATCGCCGCCGCGATCGGTCCCCCATAGAAAGCCGCGGCACCTCGGGCGGCGATTGTCTTCAGCGTCTCGCCGAGCTCCGGATTGAACAGCCGATGCTGGGAAGGCCAGGCCACGCCGTCGGCATCGAAAAAATAGCGCCGCGCTGCAGGCGCAAAGGTCTTCGGCCCTTGCCAGGTGAGCAGCAGATTGAGCCGCTCCGAGACGAGGAAGCCTTCTCCGGCAAGCTTGATGGCGGGCTCGAACAGCCGCGCCCATGGAAGCCGGCCATGCTGGCGATGCGCCAGCTCGAGCATGGCCAGCACACCCGGCACGCCGACGCTCAAGCCCGACTTCACCGCCTCCTGGAACGGCATGGGCCTGCCGTCCTTGAGGAAGCGATCGGGCCGCGCGGCCGCAGGCGCGGTCTCGCGGCCATCGTAGGTCTTGAGCTCGCGCTTGGCGGCATCGAAATGGACCAGGAAGGCTCCGCCGCCGAGGCCCGAGGATTGCGGCTCGACCAGATTCAACACGAGCTGCACGGCGATCGCAGCATCGACAGCGCTGCCGCCCTGCCTCAGGATCTCGCGTCCGGCCTCGGCCGCATAGGGATTGGCGGCAGCCACCATGTAGCGGGCGGCGCGAGCAAGCGCGTGCTGCGTCAGGCCGGATGCGCTTTCCGGCGCCACCTGAGCCCGCTGTGCGAAGGCATCGCGGGGCTGCGCAATCAAGAGCGACGCCAGAAGCGGCAGGATCACGGCCAAGGGCAGACGCAATCGCCCGGTCTTTGGCTTGCGATGGCTCATGTGTCCCGCACGGCAGCTCTGCATCGCCTCGTCGATTCGACCTAGATTAGAGGGCGAGGACGAGGAGAAGGGAACTCGTTAATACGATCAGTGAAAGTCCCTCGATTTAGGGATGATGCGCTCGTTGCGCGGATGGCCTGCCCAGCGCGGATGTACAGGGGAGCGGGCGGAGCCTGGATCCGGCCGGCGCACCTCATCGGCGTTGGCGATGGGGATCCGCATCGGCTCTGCGCCGTCGTCCATCAGCTCCAGCAGCCAGTCGCTCCTGTCCTCGATGCGGGCGGAGACGACATGGATGATGTCCTCGTGCCTCTGCACGCGGCCGCGCACCACCAGCAGGCGGCCGCCCATGATGGCACGGCGGAATTTCTCCAGCGTCTTCGGCCACACCACGGCGTTGGCGATCCCGGTCTCGTCCTCGATGGTCATGAACACGACGCCCTGGGCGGAGCCCGGCCGCTGGCGCACGAGCACGACGCCGGCAACGGCGACCCAGGCCCCGTCGCGCATCTTCCGCAGATCCGCACACGTGCGGATGCGCGCCGCAGCAAGCCGCACGCGCAGGAAGCTCATCGGGTGCGCTTTGAGCGACAGGCGCAGCGTCTGGTAGTCGTTGACGACATGCTCCGAGAGCGGCATTGCGGGCAGGGCGACATGCGGCTCCGGCCCCGCCTCGCGCGCTTCGCCCCAGGCAAACAGCGGCAACGGCTCGGCTGCCGCCAGCGCCTTCATCTCCCACAACGCCTGACGGCGGTCGAGACCGATCGAGCGGAAGGCATCGGCTGCCGCCAGCCTCTCGAGCGTGGCGAGCCTGACGCCGGCACGCAGCCACACATCGTGCATGTCGCGGAAGGGCGAGCCCCTTTCTGCCCCCGCCCTCTCTCCGCGAAGGGGGAGGGGAGAAGAGTTTGCGGCCTGGCTTGGAGCATCGCGGCGCACGCCCTCTCGCGCCAGGACGATCTTCTTCACCTCCTCCTCTTGCAGGCCGTCGATCTGGCGCAGGCCCAGCCGCAGCGCGGGCCCGCCATCTGCGCCGCCAGGCTCGAGCGTGCAGTCCCAATCGGAATGATTGACGTCGGCCGGGCGCACCTCGACGCCGTGCTCGCGCGCATCGCGCACGATCTGGGCTGGCGCATAAAACCCCATGGGCTGCGAGTTGAGCAGCGCCGCCGCAAACACCGCCGGATAGTGGCACTTGATCCAGGACGAGACATAAACGAGGAGAGCGAAGCTTGCGGCGTGGCTCTCGGGAAAGCCGTACTCGCCGAATCCCTGGATCTGACTGAAGCAGCGCCGTGCGAATTCCAGATCATAGCCGCGCGCCGCCATGCGGGAGACCATCTTCTCCTCCAGGAGCCCGATGGTGCCGCGCCGGCGAAAGGTGGCCATGGCCTTGCGCAGGTCGTTGACCTCGGCATCGGAGAACTTGGCCGCCACCATGGCGATGCGCATGGCCTGCTCCTGGAACAGCGGCACGCCTTTGGTCTTGCCCAGGATCTGTTGCAATTCGTGCCTGTCGCCGTGCTCGGGGGCAGGCGAGGGATAGATCTCCGGCTCGAGCCCCGAACGGCGCCGCAGGTAGGGATGCACCATGTCGCCCTGGATGGGTCCCGGCCGCACGATCGCCACCTCGATGACAAGGTCGTAGAAGGTGCGCGGCTTCAGACGCGGCAGCATGTTCATCTGCGCGCGGCTCTCGACCTGGAACACGCCGATCGAGTCGGCCTTGCAGAGCATGTCGTAGACCTTCGGGTCGTCGCGCGGCACGCTGGCAAGCGTCAGATGCCGCCCATGATGCAGCGCGAGCAGGTCGAAGGCGCGGTGAATGCAGGTGAGCATGCCGAGCGCCAGCACATCGACCTTGAGCAGATTGAGCGCGGCAAGATCGTCCTTGTCCCATTCCACGAAGGTGCGCTTCTCCATGGCCGCGTTGCCGACGGGGACGACCTCGATCAAGGGGCCACGCGTCAGCACGAAGCCGCCCACGTGCTGGGAGAGATGGCGCGGGAAGCCGACCAGCTCCTCGGTGAGCTCGAGCACGGTGCGCAAGAGCGGATCGGCCGGATCGAGACCCGCCTCGCGCACGCGCTCATCGGGCAGGGCGCCGTTGGAGTCGATGCCCCAGACCATGCCGGCGAGCGCTGCGACGGTGTCCTCCGACAGACCCATGGCCTTGCCGACCTCGCGGACCGCCGAGCGGGCGCGATAGCTGATGACCGTGGCGGCGATCCCGGCGCGGTCGCGGCCATAGCGGTCGTAGATGTATTGGATCACCTCCTCGCGCTTCTCGTGCTCGAAATCGACGTCGATGTCGGGCGGCTCGCGCCGCTCGGGCGATATGAACCGCTCGAACAGCAGATCGATCTCGGTCGGGTTCACCGCGGTGATGTCGAGGCAATAGCAGACCGCCGAATTGGCGGCCGAGCCGCGGCCTTGCGCCAGGATGTTGTGGTTGTGGGCGTAGTGCACGATGTCGTGCACGGTGAGGAAGTAATGCGCGTAGTTGAGCTCGGCGATGAGCGCGAGCTCCTTCTTCAGGAGCGCGGCGACTTTCGGCGGGATGCCCTCGGGAAAGCGGCGGCGCGCCCCCTCCCAGGTGAGATCCTCGAGATGACCCTGCGGTGTCTTGCCGGCAGGCACCGGCTCGTCGGGATACTCGTATTCGAGATGATCGAGCGAGAAGCGGCAGGCCTGCATGATCTCGATCGTGCGCGCGAGCGCATCCTCGTGGCCTGCGAAGAGGCGCGCCATCTCGCGCGGGGCCTTGATGTGGCGTTCCGCATTGGCCGCGAGCCTGAAGCCCGCCTCGGCAATCGTGCAGTGCTCGCGGACGCAAGTGAGCACATCCTGCAACGGTCGGCGATGGGCCGCGTGATAGAGCACATCGCCGGTGGCTATGAGCGGGGTGCCGCAGCGGCGAGCCAGCTCCGCCAGGGCGGCAATGCGCGCGCGATCCTCGCCGCGATAGGTATGCGAGGCGGCAAGATAAAGCGGCGCATCGCCGACCGCCGCCTTGATGCGGCGGAGCATCGATGCCAGCGTCTCGCGCTGCCTGTCATCCCGAGCCGCCTCCTTCGACGCCTCAGCCGTCGCGCCGCGACGTGCTCTCTCCCCCTTCTCCTCTCCTCTTGTTGACAGGGAGGGGCCGGAGGTGGGGTTAAGAGGCAAGCGCCATACGCGCAAGGAAGCACAACCGGAAGCCGAAAGAGACGATCCTTCCAGCTCGGCGCGCTGGGAGAGGGGATCTCCCTGCTTGAAAGGAAAGCGGAGGATCGCGGCGCCGCGCTCGCCCTGCGTCCGGATGTCGTTGTCTTCCTGCCGCGCGTCGCGGGCCACCTCCGCGCCGTGCTCCATTTCGCGCCAATCCCACTCCTCAGGCGGCAGCGCGATGAAGATCTGGTCTTTCGCATAAAGGGCGACATCGCTGAGAAAAAGCGTGCACTGCCCCTTCTCGGCGCGTCCCTGCCCGAGCGACAGCAGACGGCACAGACGGCCCCACGCCGCCCGATCGGTGGGAAAGCAGAGGAGGCTCGGGGCATCCTGCAGCTCAAGCCGCGCACCCGGAATGAACCGCAGGCCCAGCTCCTTGGCTGCCACATGCGCACGCACAAGGCCCGCCACCGTATTGCGGTCGGCAATCGCGAGGCCCGCAAGCCCCAGGGTTTTCGCCTGCGCGACCAGCTCGTGCGGATGCGAGCCGCCGCGCAGGAACGAGAAGTTGCTGATCGCCTGCAGCTCGGCGTAGTCGGAGATGACGGCCGGCTTCTTGCGCGCCATGCTCATCCCTCACCCGAACAGCCCGTGCACGAACCAGCGCGGCCGGGTCTCGTCCGCACACGCGTAAAGACCTTCCCGAAACACCCAGTAGCCCGCGCCCGTCTCGTCCTCGAGGCAGTAGTAGTCGCGCGTTCGAGACTGCGGTGCGGCGGCATCCTCCTTCCCCTGCCCGAGCGCCAGCCACCACTCGGGCTCGATCCGCTCGGGGCCTTCCGCGCGCACGATGCGACGCTCAACCTTGCGCCATGTCATGAGCGCGGGGGCGCCTTCGGGGACCTCGGCCAGCACAGTGATGGGCTCCGGCGGAGCAAGCAGGAAAGGCGGGCGACGCGCCAGGCCTCGGGCCTGCGGTGCCGCGAGGGAGCGCGAGGCAAGCGCTGCAACGCCGAGCTGGGCGCGCTCAGGGATATGACTTGCGCGAGGAACGAGGCGGAGCACGTTCTCGCGGCCGAGCCGATTCGACAGCCGGTCGATGAGCGCAGCCGGATCTTCCATAGCGCCCGGACCATCGGGTGCAAGCTTGCGTTGCTGAGCGTCCAGAGCCTCGACCGACGGCGCCGCGAGCGTCACCACATCGATGCCGAAGCCGGCATCGAGGCTCTGCGTCTTCTCCGCCAGCAGACGGCAGATGTGGCTCGGATCGCGGCAGGGTGCGCTGGTGCCGATCACGGCTTCGGCAATGGTGCCGTCGACGCGATAGAGCGACAGCACGATGCGGCGTGCGCCGCGGCCAGCATGCGTGAGGCTCGCTGCAAGGTCGTGGGCAAGAGCCTCGATCGCGTGCTCGATGCCGTCTGCCGAGATCAGGGGCTCGGGAAAAGCCAGGCGCGCGAGGAATTGCGGCGGCTCGATCAGCGGCGCACGCGGCTCCGACGTCGAGCCCAGCGCCTGATCGAGACGCAGCAGCACCGCAGCGGCAAGTCCGGCTCCCTTTACGCCCTTCGACTTTGCCGTGGCATGGAAGCGGCGCTCGAGTGCGGCGCGCGGCACACCATAGAGCTGACTGATGCGTTTGAGACCCAAGCGTTGCAGGAGCCGTGTGGTATCGGGCTCGAGGCGCAAGCCCGATACGGGCAGATCCGCCAGCGCCGATTTCATCTCGCTGGGCTCCGCAATCGCAAAAGGAGTGGCCGCCGAGGTTGCAAATCGCGCGAGCGCGAAGGCTGCTCCCAGCGTATCGGCAAGGCCGGCGCGCGCCGTAATGCCGAAGGCGGCAAAGCGGCGGACGAGATCGGCAAGGAGGCTTTTCTCTCCCCCGAAGAGATGGGCGACGCCGGTCACGTCGACCCAGACGCCATCCACGCCGTCCACATTGCGGGACGGACCGTAGCGTCCGCACCAGCGTGCGAGGGCCGCGAGTGCGACCCGATCTTTTCGCGGCTCGGCTTGACGCACAGCCAGCGCAGGGAGGGCCGCGCGCGCATCGGCCAATGCTGCGCCGGTGCGCACGCCAAGCGCCAGCGCACACGCGTTGGCGGCCGTGATCGTGATGCCGTGCGTGCCAGCTTCAACGAGCGCGAACGGACGGTCGTCCGGCACGTTGGCCGGCATATGCCGCCGCATCCGCTCGATCGGCCAGGCCGGCAGCCAAACCGAAACGATGCGTGTCATTGCGCCACTCAACGCAGAACGAGTGATCATCGAGGATCGGAACGCCGCGAGCACGCTCGAGCGTAAGGCGAAAGCGCGGCCTGCCCGGAGCCGTAGGGTCGAAGGAATGGAGGCCGCTCGCGGCCCTGGCAATGCGCCAGCGCGTTGCCGCCGCCGCAGCGCCCGAGGCTCGCGGGTCGGTCGCAATGAGGCAGGGTGTGCCGTGCGCCTCTGCGGCAAGGCTCAAGCGGCGGGCAGGCGTGAGCTTCACGTCATCGATACACCCCACCACCAGCGCCACCGACCGCGCCTTCAGGCCCTCTTCCATGGCCCACAGAGCATCGGTCTCGTTTCCTGTCTCGACCACGAGGATGGAGCCCGGCTGCAGCCCAAGTGCGGAAAGCCCGGGCGCATAGAGTCGGCCGAGGTCACGCGCTCGCGCCGCCGTCCAGCACCACAGCACCGAGACCTTGGCACAGTTCGCAGCCTCGATCGCATCGAGCCTGCGCACCGTCAGCATGAGCCCCAGCGCGAGCGCAGCCGGCCAATCACGGTACGCCGCAGGCTTCACCTCGTGCAGGCCTGCCGCTCGCAAGCCCCGATCGGGCAGCAACCGGTCGATCTCGGGCGCGCCGAACGTCCAAGCGATCTTGCCGGCTTGTAGAGGGGGGGAGGACGACAGCGCGTGGACAGGGGGCATCCGGGGAAATGCGCTGTCGTCCTCCGAAGGCGGGGTAACGCAAACTGCAACCTCTCCGACACCAGGCGGGGTAGACCGGTTTGGAGAGCCGACCTCAAGGCAGCGCTCGAGAGCCTCGACACGAACTCTGAGGTCTTCGATCAATGCCTTGCGGTCGCCCGCACTTGCGAATGGCAGAGCGAGGGGATGATCGCTGCCGCCACCCGTACGCACACGTTTACGCTCGCCGCCGCCATCGACAGTTTGGCGGGTACAGATCCACGCAGATCGGCGGGCAGGAGAGAGGGGATCTTGCGCCGCCTTGTCCACGAGGTACGCTCTTTCGAATTCGACAATCGGTAGAGCTCGGATACGTCACTGTTCGTTTTTTGTTCTAATCTCGACTCCCTCTGCGCGTCAAGACAAAAACAGAACTTTATGGGAACTAAAAGTGCTCGCGCAGAGCTTCCAAGGTTACCCGGCGCAGCGCAGCGCGGTCGTTCGACCGGCCGATTCCGATTCTTCAAGCCTTGAGCAAAAGCCCTGATCCGCCAGAGAATTGTGGCCCAATTCCCACACGCGCTGGCAAACAGTCGCAAAACGCCGCCTCGCGGCACGCCGTCCCGTTGCGCGCCCGCCCCCCAATCGCCACAATCATCGCAACGAACGGGCGGGCTCCTCTTAAGCAGGTTGGGACACTTGCCAGTTCACTGCCCTCCATCCTGAAGCGGGACGTGTCGCAGCGCCCGCTTCAGCCTCGAAGGGCGCAATGGCCGGAAATTGAGCCTTCCAGCCATGTTGTCGGCCTCGCTTACAGACCGGCGATTCTTTGAGGCGCGTCTTGCATCGGCAGCCGTCGGCGGAACGGCGGGAGCAACGGGGTGTGAACACGAGATGATCACCAAACGCACATTCACAAGGACACTTCTCATCGGCGCTGGCCTCGTGGGCAGCGTGCTCGCTACTGCGTCGGCGGCCTCTGCCCAAGGCATAGACTGGCTGTGGGGCGGCGGCGAGACCGTGGGTGGCAGCGGTCGCGAGTTCGTGCGCTTCAGTCCGAAGTACTCGACCGGACAGATCATCGTCAGCTTCGGCGACCGGCGGCTTTACTACATTACGCGTCCCGGCGAGGCGATCAGCTACCCGATCGCCATCCCGCGTGAGCAGAGTCGCTGGGAAGGCATCACTAACGTCTCGCAGAAGCGGGAGAATCCGTCCTGGACGCCGACGCCCACCATGATCGCCGAGAATCCGCGCCTGCCGCGCTGGGTCCCTGGCGGCCATCCGATGAACCCGCTCGGCGTGCGCGCGCTGTATCTGGGCTCCTCGACGTACCGCATCCATGGCACGGACGCCCCGTGGACCATCGGCACCGCCGTCTCCAAGGGCTGCATCCGCATGTACAATCAGGATGTGCTGGATCTCTATCCGCGGGTGAAAGTCGGCGCCAAGGTGACGGTCACATGGGCCAAGTTCAACGCCGGCCAGGCCATCTCGGCCTCCACCTACGAGGATGAGGAGGCACAGCCGAGCCGCACTGCGGCCGCCGCCAAGCCCGTCAAGCACGTACGCGCCACGCAGAAGAGCGCTGCCGCGCCAAAGAGCTCAGCGCCGACAGCAACGGTGGAGTGACAGAACTCCCCACCAGACGAACCTCCTCTCGAAAGTCCGGCGGGCGGCCTCACGGCCGCCCGTTTTGCATTGTGCCGAATGCAGTGCACCGTCCACGTCGCACGAACCGAATCTCGGCGGCGACTTGCTACGACGACACCTCGGCTACGACGCCTCCTCGAGGCACGCCTTGAGATCTGCCGCCAAGGCCCGCATGAGGGCCTCGTAAGCCCCCGGCCCCGCCGGCAGTGCCGCGCCGATCGGATCGAGTCGGCCCATGCGGGCCCCCGTGCCCTCGATCACCGTCGCAATCAGCTTCGGCTCGAACTGCGGCTCGGCAAACACGCACGTCGCTTTGAGGCCGGCGATCTTGCGGCGCAGGCCCGCGAGCCGCTTGGCACTCGGCATCAGATCGGGGCTGATCGTGACCGAGCCGACCGGGCTCAGGTTGTAGCGGCGCTCCAGGTACTGATAGGCATCGTGAAACACGACGTAGGGCCGGCCGGCGAGCGGGCTCAATTCACGCTCGAGCTCTGCAGCGAGCCCGTCGAGTCGATCGGCAAGCGCTCTGAAGTTGGCACGGAAGCGCTCGGCGTGCTCCGGCGCCTCTGTCGACAGCACTTCCGCGACGTGCCCCGCAATCAACCTTGCGTTCGCCGGATCGAGCCAGATGTGCCCATCGTTGACCTGACCGGACTTGCCGTGCTGATGGCCGTGATCGTGCCCCCGCGCGGCAGGCGCATGTGCGTCGTCATCGAACGTTCCACCCGATCGCTGCGGATAGAGCTTGAGTCCTGGTGTGTCTTGCAGCGCCATTAGGCGCACCGACCTCGGCAGCGACCTGGCGATCCTCGTCATGAACGGCTCGAGCACCTCGGAGACCTGAAAGATCAGGTCGGCGCCGTTCAAGAGCTTCGCGTCCGATGGCTTCAGGACATACGTGTGAGACGACGCTGCACCATCGATCAGCAGTTTGGGCTCTCCGACGCCGAGCATGATCGCCGCGACCAGCGAATGGATCGGCTTCACCGTCACGACCACCTTGAGGTCGGCCGCGCGGGCGGCAGTGCTCCCCATCATGAGCACGCCGAGCCCTGCCCCGAGCCACCGAAGAGCCAGACCCAGCCTGCTTCGCCTTTGCACCGCTCGCTCCTTCACCGCACCTGACCGGCTGACGTTATATTGTATCATTCATCGGCGGTGAACCTCGATCCTCTGCCCGTCCGCTGCGAACGATCCTCCCTGGTCGGCCCGCGGCGGCCGTGGCCTGATCACCCCTGTCCCTGAGATTTAGGAGAATGCGAACGATTTACCGTGCGGCGCGCCAGTCGCATATGGGAAAGCTTGCACGAGCTATGATGCCGGCACATCGGAAACTTCACGGCAGACCAGCACTATGCGGACGACCTCGCTGATATTGGCATGCGCAGCGGCAGCGGCCACGCTCACGGTGCCGGCTTCGGATTCAGCACAGGCGGGGTATTGTCCCCCGGCTACCTACACTCACAAGGTGAAGCACAAGGTCTGGAAGCGTCCGGCCGCGGCGGCCTATCGCTGCCCGCGCTGCTGCGACACGCCGGCAGCGACGCCGCCTGCCTACTACGGCTACGGCGCGCCGCCCGCCTATTACGCCGTACCTGCGCCCGTCTTCGTCCCCGCATACACGCCCGGCATCGTCTACCAGGGGCCCTTCGGCATCTATCGCGCGTACAAGCCGGTCGTCGTGTACGACGTTCCCCTCGACATCCCCTA
>JBLNBZ010000013.1:0-25194 GCA_050260355.1 Bacteroidota bacterium
GGCGTGGCAAGGAAGGCCATCGAACGCAAGACCGGTGCGCGTGGTCTGCGTTCGATCATGGAGGCCATCCTGCTCGACACCATGTTCGAGCTGCCCAACCTCAAGGGCGTCGAGGAAGTCGTGATCGGACCGGAGGTGGTGGAAGGGGGCGCCCGCCCGCTGCGGATCTACTCCGAGCGGGCCGAGGAGAAGGGATCGAGCGCCTAGATCTGCCAGCTCCGCGCTGCGGCGGCAGGGCGGAATACCGGGATCTTGTGTGGGGGCGCCTGTGTTCCCATTTTCTTCTTGGCGGGGTCTGGCTATCGCGCCTGAGAAGCCTTCCGGGGAAAAAGGCATCACTTCCGCGAAATGTGAGCGACGTGCTCAGGTGTCGCGGTACAATTCATGCGTGATGGGTCAGACTGGATGGTGATGCGGACCGTCCGCGGGGTGCGGAGATGAGGAAATCTTGATCATGGGCGACGATCGGCAATTGAAAGACAAGTCGGGCAAGGAGCTCTATCCAGTGCTCCCGCTGCGCGATATCGTTGTCTTTCCCTACATGATCGTGCCGCTGTTCGTGGGGCGCGAGAAGTCGATCAATGCGCTGGAAGAGGTCATGCGCGCCGACAAGCAGATCCTGCTTGCCGCGCAGAAGAACGCCAGCGACAACGATCCGGCGACGGACGCAATCTACAAGGTCGGCACGCTGGCTTCGGTCTTGCAGCTGCTGAAGCTGCCGGACGGCACGGTGAAGGTGCTCGTGGAGGGCACCGCGCGTGCGCGCATTTTGGGCTACACGAGCAAGGCGGACTACTTCGAGGCCGAGGTCGAAAGGGTTGTCGAGACCTCGGGCAACGAGGACGAGATCGAGGCCCTGGCCCGCTCGACCGTGTCGCAGTTCGAAAGCTATGTGAAGCTCAACAAGAAGATCAGCCCTGAGGTGCTCGGCACCATCAGCCAGATCGAGGATCACTCGAAGCTGGCCGATACCATCGCCTCTCACTTGGCCATCAAGATCGCGGACAAGCAGGACGTGCTCGAGATCACGCGGATCTCGGAGCGTCTGGAGCGCGTCTACACGCTGATGGAGAGCGAGATCTCGGTGCTGCAGGTCGAGAAGAAGATCCGCAGTCGGGTCAAGCGCCAGATGGAGAAGACCCAGCGCGAGTACTATCTGAATGAGCAGATGAAGGCCATTCAGAAGGAGCTGGGCGACTCCGACGAGCGCGACGACATCGCCGAGTTCGAGGAGAAGATCGAGAACACGAAGCTCTCCAAGGAAGCCAAGGACAAGGCGCTCGCCGAGCTCAAGAAGCTCAGGCAGATGAGCCCGATGTCGGCCGAGGCGACGGTAGTGCGCAACTACCTCGACTGGCTGCTGTCGATTCCGTGGGGCGTGAAGGGCAAGGTCAAGAAGGACCTGGCCGAGGCCCAGGAGGTGCTCGACAAGGAGCACTACGGCCTCGAGAAGGTGAAGGAGCGCATCCTCGAGTACCTTGCCGTGCAAAGCCGCACGAACAAGCTCAAGGGGCCGATCCTGTGCCTCGTCGGGCCTCCCGGCGTGGGCAAGACCTCGCTCGGCAAGTCGATCGCCAATGCCACGGGCCGCGAGTTCGTGCGCATGTCGCTCGGCGGCGTGCGCGACGAGGCCGAGATCCGCGGGCATCGGCGCACCTACATCGGCTCGATGCCGGGCAAGGTGATCCAGTCCATGAAGAAGGCCAAGCGGACCAATCCGCTCTTCCTTCTGGACGAGATCGACAAGATGGGCTCCGACTTCCGCGGTGATCCGGCGGCGGCGCTGCTCGAGGTGCTCGACCCCGAGCAGAACCACACCTTCAACGATCACTACCTCGAGGTCGACTACGATCTGTCGAGCGTGATGTTCGTGACCACGGCGAATACGCTGAACATTCCGCCGGCGCTCATGGACCGCATGGAGATCATCCGTCTCGCCGGCTACACCGAGGACGAGAAGCTGGAGATCGCCAAGCGGCACCTCATTCCCGATCAGCAACAGGCCCATGGCCTGGAGCCCGGCGAATGGACGCTGACGGACGCGGGGCTGAAGGAGATCATCCGCCGCTACACCCGCGAAGCGGGCGTGCGCAGCCTCGAGCGTGAGATCGCCAAGCTCGCGCGCAAGGCGGTCAAGGACATCCTGTCGACGTCGGCGCAGTCCGTGGAGATCAGGCCCGACAACCTGCAGCAGTACCTCGGCGTGCCGAAGTTCCGCTACGGTGAGGCAGAGCTGGAGGATCAGGTCGGCGTCGTGACCGGTCTGGCATGGACCGAGGTCGGTGGCGAGATCCTGACCATCGAAGGCGTGATGATGCCCGGCAAGGGCAAGATGTCGGTCACCGGCAACCTGCGCGAGGTGATGAAGGAGAGCATCCAGGCGGCGAGTGCCTACGTGCGCTCACGCTCGGTGGACTTCGGCATCCCGGCCTCGATGTTCGAGCGCAAGGACATCCACGTGCACGTCCCCGAGGGCGCCACGCCCAAGGACGGGCCGTCGGCCGGCGTCGCCATGGTTACGGCGATCGTGTCCGTTCTGACGGGCATCCCGGTCCGCAAGGATGTGGCGATGACCGGAGAGATCACGTTGCGCGGCCGCGTGCTGCCTATCGGCGGTCTCAAGGAGAAGCTGCTGGCGGCGCTGCGGGCCGGCATCAAGCGCGTGCTGATCCCCGAGGAGAACGTCAAGGACCTCTCGGAGATCGCGGACAACGTCAAGAATGCGCTGGAGATCATTCCGGTCGCGCGCATGGACGACGTGCTGAAAAACGCCCTGGTGCGACAGCCCGATCCGATTGCGTGGGAAGAGGAAAGCACGGCTGCGGTGGCCGCTGGCGACGAGAAAGGCGGCAGCCGCCCGACCGCGCACTGAACATGCACTGAACGGTGTTTTCGACACCGCCGAAGCGCGAAACTGAAAGGGGCCCTCGGATTACACGCCGAGGGCCCCTTTGTTCGTGCTCTGTTCATCAGGTGAAAACCATCACGATTCAGCGATTTTGCGGGCATTTCTGCTGCTTTTCCCCTTGACGGGGCCCGGCATTAATCGTTGGGTGCCCGGCACCGTTGCTGGCGCAGCGACCGACGGCCCCGGGCGAGACATTTGCAGGCGGTACCGCGGCCAATTTCATCTCATCTCGAGGACAGACATATGAGCAAGAAGGACCTCATTGACGCCGTGGCCGATGCAGCCGATCTGCCGAAGGAGAAAGCCGGCGCCGCCGTCGACGCGATGATCGCGCACATCCAGAAAACGATGCAGAGCGGCAGCGAGGTGCGCATCCCGGGGTTCGGCACATTCAAGGTGACGAAGCGCAAGGAGCGCACGGGCCGCAATCCCGCGACCAAGCAGGAGATCAAGATTCCGGCTTCGATCGTTCCGAAGTTCCAGGCCTCCAAGACATTGAAGGACGCTCTGAACTGAGCGCCCTCTGACGGCTGCGTGCGAGCTGCTCTGTGCGGCCGCGCCGGCGCATTGCACGGCATCTCAGGATCGGCGCTGCTGGGATCACCAGGGCGCCGATCGTCGTTTGCGCCGCCTCGCCTCGGATCAGGGCGCGGCCTTTGGCGTCCCGGCGCTGCCGCGCTTGACCAGCTCGGCCAGGAAGTCGCGCGCCCTGACCGGGCGGGCGTCCAGGAAGGGCAGGGGCCGGGTGACCTCGATGGCGGCGGTGCCGATGCGGGCCGTCAGCGCGCCGTTGAAGATGCCCTCGCCCAGGCGCCGCGACAGGCGGCGAAGAAGGTCTTGCCCCAGGAACTGGCCGAGCAGGTCGTCGGTGAGCGCGACGCCGCCGGTCGCAATCACATGGGTGAAGACCATGCGCGCGAGCCGCGCCGTGCCGATGAAGCCGGGCCTGCCGCCGTAGATCGCGGCCAGCACGCGAAGCAGGCGCAGGTTCTCGACCAGCACCCAGCCGACCGCGAATACGGCCGCAGGACTGATGGCCGTGGCAACGCTCACCCTGCGCACGGTGGCTGCGACGGCGCGCCGGGCCTCTATGTCGAGCGGCGCCATCAGCTCCCGATCGGCCAGGCGGAACAGGTCGCCGGCATCGCTCACGGCGGCCTCGTGCTCGTGCAGGCGGGCGAGGTGCCATTTGAGCTCGGGGCGGTGGGCGATCATGTGCGTGAGGCGGCGGAGGGTGGCGCGCTCGAGGCTGCGGTCGCTCTCGCGGAGCGCGCGCTCGGCATCCTGCTTCAGGCGCCCGAGCCGCGCGAGGCGGAAGAAGCCCGCGACCTCCCGCGTCAGAATGGCGAGCACCGACAGGATCACGAGTCCGAGCAGGACGAAGGCGGTCCAGCCCAGCCAATCCTTGCGCTCGACCGCGATCGAGACGAAGCGGGCGAACCAGAGCGCCAGCGCCAGGGTCGCCAGCGCCGATGCGGCCGAAGCGAGCAGAGCTCCCCAGCGGAAACCGCGGCGCAGGCCTTGGATGGAGGCAAGCGAGCCCGAAGCGGGTTGGAACGCGTCGCCTCGCGCATCCTCCGGCGGCATGCCGGGCGCAATGGGGGGCGGCGCCGTCTCGGGCACGACCGCCTCCTCGAGCGTGAATGCCGCCGGCTTGCGGGTCATGCGAGACGGTCTCCGAGCAGGAACTCGAGCGCGCGATCGAGCCGGATGTGCGGCCAGGCGACAGGCTCGCCCGTTGATGTGACCAGAGGAATGTGCGGCGGCCGGAAGCGGACGACGCGCACCTCCTCGTCCGGCACGGGTGCCGTTGCGCCGGGCTGGGCCGCGTCGGCGAGGGGCAGGTCGCCAGGAAAGATCGCCGCCTGCCTCGAGCCGTCGAAGGTCTCACCTGCGATCCGCTCGCCGGGCAGCGGCGTGCCGACCACGACGGGCAGGCGCTCTTCGGCGCGCTTCACCTCGGCCTCGCGCGTGGCGCGCAGCGCCGCTACGGCCATCAGCTTGATCGCGGCCCCGGCCAGCGTGGCCCGGCCCGCCGCGCGGGCCGTGATGCGGGCAAGGACGTTCTCGAGGCGCTGGTGGCTCGTGTGATGGACGTGGTCGGCCTTGGCCGCGGCAAACAGGATGCGATCGATGCGCCGCGTCAGGAGCGATATGAGCCAGTGTGCGGAGCCCGGCTTGAACGGCGCCAGCACGGCGCCGAGCGCGCGCTCCACATCGACGAGGCCCGCCTCGCCGGCATTGAGGGCGGCCAGCGCATCGACCAGAACGATCTGGCGATCGAGGCGGCTGAAGTGGTCGCGAAAGAACGGCATGACCACGTGCGACTTGTACGCCTGGTAGCGTCGCTCCATCATGGCGAACAGGGAGCCGCGCCGCGGAGAGGCGGCCTCCGGGATCACCAGCGGCGTGAACGTAAGCAGGGGCGAGCCGGCCAGATCGCCGGGCATCAGCAGACGCCCCGGGCCGAGCGTCGACAGCGGCGGGTCGCAGTTGCGCGCAGCCTGCAGGTAGTCCGCGTAGAGGGCGCTTCCCTGGAGCGCCACCTGCTCGTCCTCGGGACCGGTTGCATCGATGCCGGCCGCATAGGCGAGCCAGGCCGCGGCCGCGCGCTGGTGATGAGGCTCGCTCGCAAGCTCCACGGCGGCCCGCGACCATTGCCGATAGCTCAAATCGATGAGGGCGAGATCGAGGAGCCATTCGCCGGGATAGTCGACGATATCGATATGCAACCTGCTGGGCCCGAGGCTGCGCCGCAGGCGGCTGCGCGGCAGATACTCCACCGTCACGCGAAGCTGGCTGATACGCCGGGTGCTCTCGGGCCAGCTGGGCGGCGTCCGGGCGAGCGCCGCGAGATGGTCCTCGTAGGCGAAGCGCGGGACGGCATCGTCAGGCTGCGGCTCCAGAAACGCGCGCACGAGCCGCCCCTCGGCCACGACGCTGAAAAAGGGCAGGCGCCCGCCTTCGATCAGGTTGCGGACCAGTGCGGTGATGAAGACCGTCTTGCCGGAGCGGGCGAGCCCGGTGACGCCGAGGCGCAGGGTGGGGGTGACCAGATCGGCAAGGTAGTCGCCAGCGCTGCGCAGGGCGCCGAGCGCGGATTCGGTGATGCCTAGAGGCTCCGGTGCGGCCATGCCAGCAAGCTTGCCTGTGTTCGCTGAGGGGGCAAGTTGGCGCTTCGCAGCGGCGGGCACAAGTGCCGAGGCCGTGCTGCCTCCTCAGCGACCGGTGACGGCGGTCGGCTTCCAGTCCTTGGCGTGCATGGCGATGGTGGCGCGGCGCATATCGAGCTGCTGCTCGGAGATCCATGGGAGCGTCATCTGGAAGCTGACGGGGGCGGGCTCGGTGCGCCCGGCCAGCCGGTCGAGCAGGGAGGGCCCGGCCGGAGTTGCCGTGTTCAGCTTGAGGCGGAAGAAGTACTCACCCTCCTCGTCGATCAGCTTCGGCAGAGGGTTGCCGGCCGGGTAGAAGCGCACGGTCTCGGTGAACACGCCACGCCCGGGAATGCTGAGCGGGGCGAACTGGCGGTTCAGCGCGTCGGAGTTGCGCGGGTGCTCGCCCAGGAACGCGCTGTAGTAGCGCTTGGACTTCTTGCTCTTGGAGCTTTCAACCTCGAGCTCGATGGAGAGGACCGTGCCTGTCCGGGCTCCGTCGTTGACGATGGTGACCGGAATGGCGAACAGCTCCACGTCGCCGCCACCGTCGCGGGCGTAGTGGATGGTCGGCGGCACGTAGACCTCGAGCTCGGGCCCCTGCAGCGCGCTCATGTAGAAGCTGAACCCGGAGAAGCCGAGCGCCATCGCCGAGAAGATGGTCGCGAGCAGGCTGCCATGGGCGCCGCCTTCCGCGACGCCGGCGCCCGCGGCGTCGTCCGCCGACGGCGGCTGCGTGATGGCCATGATCGATCTTCCTCCCCCGGTGCGACGGCGCCAGCGATAGGAGGCATTTGGGGCCACGCCGTGGCGGGGCAGGCGCCCGCGCCAAGAGCGCTCGGACGGCCGGGCTAGCTCTGGCCCTGCCGGCGCGCCATGAACGCCAGGCGCTCGAAGAGATGCACGTCCTGCTCGTTCTTCAGGAGGGCGCCGTGAAGCGGCGGAATGAGCTTGCGCGGATCCGTCTCGCGCAGGGTCTCGGGGCCGATGTCCTCGTTCAGCAGCAGCTTGATCCAGTCGAGCAGCTCCGAGGTCGACGGCTTTTTCTTTATCCCCGGGACCTCGCGCACGTCGTAGAAGATCTTGAGCGCCTCGGAGACTAGGCGTCCCTTGAGGTTGGGGAAGTGCACCTCGATGATGGCGCGCATGGTCTCGGGGTCGGGAAACTTGATGTAGTGGAAGAAGCAGCGGCGCAGGAAGGCGTCAGGCAGCTCCTTCTCGTTGTTGGAGGTGATGATGACGATGGGACGCCGCTTGGCCTTGATGGTCTCCCCCGTCTCGTAGACGAAGAACTCCATGCGATCGAGCTCCTGCAGCAGGTCGTTCGGAAACTCGATGTCGGCCTTGTCGATCTCGTCGATCAGAAGGACGGGCCGCTCGTCCGCGGTGAAGGCCTCCCAGAGCTTTCCACGCTTGATGTAGTTGCGGATGTCTTTGACCCGCTCGTCCCCGAGCTGGCTGTCGCGGAGCCTCGTGACGGCGTCGTACTCGTAGAGGCCCTGGATGGCTTTGGTCGTGGATTTTATATGCCACTCGAGCAGGGGAGCATTGAGAGCCCGGGCCACCTCGAGCGCCAGGATCGTCTTGCCGGTGCCCGGCTCCCCCTTGATGAGCAAGGGTCGCTCCAGAGTGATGGCTGCATTGACGGCGACCTTGAGGTCATCGGTGGCGACGTAGGTTTTGGTTCCCTGAAACTTCATGCAGCCTCTCGCAGCGCGGCAAAGCCGCGGCAGATTAGGGGCTTGCCCCGAGGCCAGCAAGCGAACAGTCGGGCAGCCAGGCCGTTGATCACACGCCTATGGCCGGCCATGCGGCTGCCCCTCGGTTCGGGGCCTTGGTTTTGCGGCGCACAAGGAGCGGGGAGGGCGAAAAGGTGGCCCCCCAATGGCGCGAAGACGGCCTCGATGCGGTCTTGCTCGCTATTCCCTTGACTTGAAAAAACAGCAGCTTAGATAGGTGGCCGCAAACGCGGCGACTCGGGGAATATACTAATAGACAAGGTTCCCAAAATGGCCTCCCGGAAACGCGAAAGGGCGAAGCCCGGCAACAGGGCCGTAGTTGGCGGCAAAGCCAAGCGCCTCAATGGCAAGGCCAATGGCGCGCATGTCCAAGCGTTAGCAGCTAAACCCAAGCCGGCCGCAGCAAGGCCGAAGGCGCAATCTGCAGCGACATCGAAAAAAGGGGACGCCAAGCGCAGCGAGATCGTCCTGGGCGTGGGATACAGGCCGACCGAGGACGAGCCCTTCATGAATGAGCGCCAACGCACGTACTTCCGCAACAAGCTGCTCGCGTGGCGGGAGGAGATCGTGCGCCAGAACCGCGAGACGCTTCAGGGCTTGCACGAGGATTCATCCCAACACGCCGACCTTGCCGATCGCGCCACATTCGAGGCGGACCGCGCGCTGGAGCTCAGGGCCCGTGATCGCCAGCGCAAACTGATCGCGAAGATCGATGCAGCTCTCGCCCGTATCGAGGAAGGCACCTACGGCTATTGCGAGGAGACGGGCGAGCCCATCAGCCTCAAGCGCCTGGATGCGCGCCCGATCGCAACGCTATCGCTCGAGGCGCAGGAGCGACACGAGCGGCGCGAGCGGGTATTCCGCGAGGATTGAGGCCGGCCACACGGCGCCGGCCCTCACGCGTTTCATCCATTTCGCAGGGGCGTCGCCGGCGCCGCATGCGGGTCGTCGGCCTGGTTGCCTTCGCTTGCGCGCCGTTGCTCGGCGGCACGGCTGATGAGCGCGCGCAGGCCGTCCAGATCGCGCAGGTGCACGTCGTGCTGGGCATACGGGATCTCGATGCCCTCGGCGCGGAACGCCTTGAGGATGGCGATGCGCAGCTCCGACTGCACGTCGATCGACTTGGCAGGGTCGTCGATGGTGGCGCGGAGCGAGAAATCCAGTGAGCTCGGCCCGACGCCCTCGAACACCGCTTTCGGTGCGGGCGATGCCACGACTGCGGGATGGGCATCGGCACAGCGGCGCAGAATCTGGATGACCCGGTCCGGATCCGTGGCGTAGGCGACACCGATGTGCAGCACGATGTCCTGCGGCACGGGCTGCGCCGGCTGCTGGGTGTGAGGGATATCGATGCCTGCCGCTCGCAGCGCCCTCAGGATCTCAATGCGCATCTGCGATTGGACATCGACCGAGCGGTTGAGATCGCCGAGCAGGAAGCGCAAGGAGAACTCGAGCGAGTTCGCACCGAAGCCCTCGAACACGGCCTTGGGCTCTGGCGTCTTGAGGATCAGCGGATGGTCCTCGGCACATTTGAGCAGGACCTGCATCACCTTGTCCGGGTCAGCCGAGTAGTCGACGCCGATCTTGAGAACCACGCGGCCGAGCAGATTGCGATGCGTCCAGTTGAGAACGCGCCCCGTGATCAGCTCCGAGTTGGGAACGATCAGGCTGGCGCGGTCGAACGTCTCGATCTCGGTGGCGCGTACGCTGATGCGCCGCACGTTACCCTGCTCGTTGCCCACCACGATCCAGTCGCCGACCTTGATGGGACGCTCGATCAGGAGAATGAGGCCGGAAACGAAGTTGTTGACGATCGACTGCAGCCCGAAGCCGATGCCGACCGACAGGGCGCCGGCGACAATGGCGAAGTTGGTGATGTCGAGGCCCGCGTAGGAGACAGCGATCAGCGCGGCGAGGAAGATGCCGACGTAGCCGACAACGGTGTCGATCGAGTTGGCGATTCCGGGATCGATTTTCGGCTGCTGGAGCACCCGGTCGCGCAGCCAGCGCTGGAACAGGCGCGTGGCGAGCAGCAGAGCCGTGAAGAGGACGAGCCCGAGCAGGATGCGCGCGATCGAGATCCTGAACTGGCCGATCTCGAGGCCGAAGAAGAGCTGACGGAACCAGTCGCGGATTTCGGCGCCGGAGAAGCCCCACTGCAGCATCATGACCGGCAGGGCGCAAAGGCCCAGCACGAGCGCGAGGCAGATCTCGGTGAGCCGCGAAAGCTGATGGCGGCGCGGGTAATCGAGGCCGAAGCGCCGCTCGAGAAGCTGTCCGATGGGATGGTCGGGGCTCGCAGGCTCGCGCGTCAACGACCGGATCGCCAGGTAGAGCAGGCCGGTGATGAAGACTACCAGGCCGGACGTGACGATCTGCTGTGCGACGAACCTCGACAGTGCCATGTAGCCGGTCAAGGCCGCGGCGAGGATGGCGGCAGCGAGGATCCAAAGGGGAAGCTTCAGCCAGCGCGGCTCGTGACGGGGGCGAGCGATCTCGGGCGGAGTTGATGCGGGCTGGAATGGCGTCAGCAACAGCAGCGCGAGCAGGAACACGAATAGCAGGCTGGTGATCAGCGACTGCACGATGCTGAGGCCGAGCGGGATGAAGAAGGCTCGCGCCATCTCGGTCAGCGCCAGGTCGATCGCATACACGGCCGTCAGGGTCTGCAGGATGCGGCACACGCGGCGGGCGCTGCGGGTCGAGAGGTCGAACAGGCGCCAGGAGGGCTCACGCACCGCGAATACGGTGGCGAGCAGCGTGCCGACACTGACAAAGACCAGCAGACCCTTGGCCAACCCGGCGCCCAGGCCTTCCCACGGCTGGTAAAGGAGATCGAGCCCGTCGAGGCCCGCATAGATGACGAGGCCGGCGAGCAGAGCCGGCACGATGCGAACGGGAGCGACCCATGCGGCGGAAACCGCCCGTTCCACAAAGCCGGGCGCCGGATCGCGTGCCGGCCTTCTGGTCACGCGCTGCGCGACATAGCGCGCCAGGAGGTACGTGATGAGGGCTCCGACAAGAAGCAGGCCCAGTGCCTGCTGCTGCTGCCGCGCCCAGCTCATCCAGTCCGTGGCGAGATAGGAAAGGCGCCGACCGACGGGCGGTGCGTCGTTCGACACCCGGCGCCAGATGTCGGGCAGGAGCGGACTGGCCTGGCGCTCCAGCAGGTTGCGCGTGAACAAGGAGTAGCGCAGCTCGGTGATGCGCACGATGAGCTGGCGGGCGCGGACCCAGGTGAGCTCGGTCGCCTTGATGGCGCTTTCGATGGCTGCGGCCTCGGCATTGAGCCGCGCGCGCTCGGCTGCGATCTCCGCCGACTCGGGCGGCGCGTCCTTGGCGGGCGGCGGACCGAGCTTCTCGATCTGGTCCTTGATGGCACTGGCGCGTGGGCGCAGCTCCTCGGCCTTATCCTTGGACTCGGTGAGAATGCCTTCGACGTCGACGCGCAGCCGTCCGAGCTCCTCCTCCAATTCCTTGAGCTGCTGCACGGCCTTCTCGGCCTGCTCGATGCCCTTGGTCAGCCTCTCGACGGGGGCTGCGAGATCGGGCGGCAGCGGCGACTGCGACTGTGGCTGAGCCGCGGGCGCTGCGGCCTGCTGGGCCGCCGGGGCCGTCTGCTGGGCTCCCTGCTGGGCCTGCGCCTTCTGCTGCTGGGCCTGAGCGAGCCCTGGCCCAGTGCCAATGAGCAGGCTGAGCCCCAAGAGCAAGAGAAAGACCAGGGGATTGATGCGTTGCGGGTCGAGCATCGTCTCGAATGCCTCACAGCGAGATCGCGGGTCGTTGCCCGACCTCCCTAAACGTTGCCCAATGATCGATTTCGTGGCGGATGCCCGCGTTACTCGGCCGCACGCTCTCCCGCCGTCTGGCCAAGGCTGCGCGGGTGGCGACTGAAGATGGGGGCGGCGAGATCAGGCTCCGGAGAGGCCGTCATGGGTGTCCGTTGCGCATGAATCCCGGTTTCGATCACAACATCGACGGGGCCGCCGGTCATGATCAGATGCTCGACGTCGTCGCGGCGGATCAGAAGGAGGCGCCGCCGGCCGTCGACCGAGGCCTGCTCGACCACGGCGAGCCGTCGCTCCGGTCGAGGTCCGAACAGGGCCGCCACAGGCGACACGCCGTTCATGTAGTTGCGCACCAGCCAATACCCGGCAACGGCAACGAACGCGAGCAGCGCAAGCAGGAACACATAGAAAAGGAAATCAGCCATCACGTGCCACGGCCCTCGCCGTGCTCCCAGCCAACTTCGAGTCCTGCCCGCACCGACGCCGTGCGCGGACTTGGAGTGCACGGCGAGTCGGCGCAGCTATAGCGCGGATTTAGGGGCATTTTAACTCTAATGATTGATTTGTTGACGGCGGGGTTGAGGGCGGGTCGGCGTAACGGCACGTCCGCAAGGAGTGGATTTCGTGTCGAGTTCGCTGTTCCATCGGGCACTGCAAGCGGTCTTTCCCCAGAATCAGATAAGTTCTCGCGTCATGAGCAGGGCCGAGACGGAAAGCCCGGTGGCGGCTGATCGCGTGCTGTCCGGAGCCGGGCCATGGGCGCTTGCGGCACTGATCGCCCTGGTCACGGCAGGCGGGATCGGGATCGCAGCCATGTCGAGCCGCTCCGCGGAGTGGCTTGTGCTCGCCATTCTCGCCACGCTGGCGATGTTCGGCACATTCTTTCTGTTCGGGCTTGCCGCGGGTCACATTCGCTTCGGCGGACCGACGGGCGGCGATGCGGTGCTGCGGGCTGCCGCCGATGAGCTCGACGAAGGCGTTCAGATCACGGCGCGGGACGGCACCGCCACGTACGCCAACGCTCTGTTTCATGAGCTTCTCGGAAGCAATGCTGAGAGTCAGGCGCGCGGCCTCGAGGAGGCATTCGCCGGCGAGCCGGTTGCGGCGGAGTGTCTGTTCCGGTTGATGCGGGCGGCCGATCGCGGCGAGGCGCACGAGGAGGAATTTCGGCTGCGGGCCGCGGACACCCGCGCCAGGGCGGCGCGCTGGGTCCGGCTCAGTGTGCGCCCCTTCGCAGCACCTGGCGGGCCCAGCGAGACCGTACCCATGACGCTGTGGCGCGCCCGCGATATCACGGGCGAGCGGGCGCGCGAGGCCGAGATGGTCCGCGATCTCGAGATCGCGCTGGCCTACTATGAAAGCCTCCCGCTCGGCTTCCTCGCGGCCGACCCCGACGGCACCATCACCTATATGAATGCCGCGCTGCAGGACTGGCTCGGCATCGCAACGATGGCCGAGGGCGCCGGCACGCTGACCTTGGCGGATGTCTTCGCCGGCACGGAGGAAGCGCTGCTGCGCGCGCGCGCCATCCAGGCGAAGGGCACGGCGGTCATGCTCGAGCTTGGTCTCGTCGGCCGCGATGGGAGCAGAGTGCTGGCCACGGTCATCGCCCAGGCGAAGGAGTCGAGCTCAGGCCGGGTCGGGCTGAGCGTGCTGATCGTCAAGGCGGAATCGGAGTTTGGCGATCCGAGCGATAAGGCAGCCTCCGAGGTCAGCTTCGCGCGCTTTTTCCATTCGGCGCCGTTCGGGATCGCCACGCTCGGACGCGATGGCACGATCCTCAGCGCCAACGGTGCGTTCGCGCGCATGTTCTTCGACAGCGGCAAGGCCGACCTGCGCAGCATCGCCGACTTGGCGTCAGCCGGCGCGGCGGGGGATACGAACGGTGATACGAACCGAGCCATCGAAGCGGCGCTGGCGCAAATGGTGGCGGGACGTGCCACCATCGAGCCCATCGAGATCACCCTGGGGCCGGAGTCGCAATACACGCGGCGCATCTACATTAGTCCGGTCGTCAAGGCCGGCACCAAGGGCGAGGCGGGCGTGCTCTACGCCATCGACGCGACCGAGCAGAAGGCGCTCGAGCTCAAGTACGCGCAGAGCCAGAAGATGGAGGCCGTGGGCCAGCTGGCGGGCGGCATTGCGCACGACTTCAACAACGTGCTGACGGCCATCATCGGATTCTCCGACCTGCTGCTGCAGACGCATCGGCCGACCGACCCCGCCTACAAGGACATCATGAACATCAAGCAGAGCGCCGACCGCGCCGCGGGCCTGGTGCGTCAACTGCTGGCGTTCTCGCGGCGGCAGACGCTGAAGCCCGAGGTGCTCGAGCTCGGCGAGGTGCTGACCGACAATTCCGCCTGGCTCAACCGGCTGCTCGGCGAGAAGATCGAGCTGAAGATCCTGCCCGGCCGCGATCTGTGGCACGTCAAGGCCGACAAGACGCAGCTCGATCAGGTGATCATCAATCTGGCCGTCAACGCGCGCGACGCCATGCCGAACGGCGGCAGGCTGACCGTGAGGACGCGCAATATCACCGAGCGCGAGGCCCTGAAGCTGCGCGGCCACGGCATGCCGGTCGGCGAGTACGTGCTGATCGAGGTCGAGGACACCGGGCACGGCATGTCGCCCGAGGTGATGGCCAAGATCTTCGAGCCGTTCTTCTCGACCAAGGAGATCGGCAAGGGGACCGGCCTCGGCCTGTCGACGGTCTACGGCATCATCAAGCAGACCGGCGGCTACGTGTATCCCGAGAGCGAGCTCGGCAAGGGCACCGTGTTCCGCATCTACCTGCCGCGTCATGTCGTCGAGGCCGAGGACGAGATCCCGCAGCGGCGCGACAAGAAGCGCGAAAACACGCGCGACTTGACCGGGATGGGGCGCGTGCTTCTGGTGGAGGACGAGGACGCAGTGCGCAACTTCGCGGTGCGTGCGCTCAAGCGCCAGGGCTACGAGGTGCTGGAGGCGGGCACCGGCATCGAGGCTCTCGAGGTCGTCGAGCGCGAGCAGGGCCGCATCGACATCGTCGTGTCGGATGTCGTCATGCCGGAGATGGATGGGCCGACGATGCTCAAGGAGCTCAGGGCGCGCAATCCGGAGCTCAAGGTGATCTTCGTCTCCGGCTATCCCGACGACGCGTTCAAGAAGAGCCTCGACCCGGCAGAGCAGTTCGCATTCCTGCCAAAGCCCTTCACGCTGCCGCAGCTTGCCGCCAAGGTGAAGGAGGAGCTGGCGCGGTAGTGCACGCCGCGGCGGTGGACGGGCGAGCGGGCGATTCCTATCGCCGGCGCGCGCCTCCGGGCGTTGCCAAGACTGCCATCGGCAATAGCCAATCGCCCTGCGTCGGCCATCCACGGGGCCACTTGCGTCGTGAGAACAAAACAGGTACATTGAGGGTTAATTGCGCGACTCTGCATCTCATGGAATAAGGGGAATCGATTATGGCGGCTCCGCAACTCCGGGTCATCGAGGGTGATGGAATGGACAAGCACAAGGCGCTCGACGCTGCGCTTGCTCATATCGAGAAGCACTTCGGCAAGGGCTCCATCATGCGGCTCGGGGCCAACGACCGCACGATCGACGTGGAGGCTATCTCGACGGGCTCGCTCGGCCTCGACATCGCCCTCGGCATCGGAGGCCTGCCCAAGGGTCGCGTGATCGAAATCTTCGGGCCTGAATCGTCGGGCAAGACCACGCTGGCGCTGCAGTGCGTTGCCGAGGCCCAGTCCAGGGGCGGTATCTGCGCCTTCGTCGACGCCGAGCACGCGCTCGATCCGGTTTACGCTCGCAAGCTCGGTGTGAAGGTCGAGGATCTGCTGATCTCCCAACCCGACACCGGCGAGCAGGCGCTCGAGATCGCCGACACGCTCGTGCGCTCCGGCGCCGTCGAGGTGCTGGTGATCGACAGCGTCGCCGCGCTCACGCCGAAGGCCGAGATCGAAGGCGAGATGGGGGATGCGCTGCCCGGCATGCAGGCGCGCTTGATGAGCCAGGCGCTGCGCAAGCTCACGGCCTCGATCTCCAAGTCGGGCTGCATGGTGATCTTCATCAACCAGATCCGCATGAAGATCGGCATCATGTTCGGCAATCCCGAGACGACGACCGGCGGCAACGCGCTCAAGTTCTATGCCTCGGTGCGGCTCGATATCCGGCGCATCGGCCAGATCAAGGAGCGCGACGAGGTGGTCGGCAATCAGACCCGCGTCAAGGTGGTGAAGAACAAGGTCGCCCCGCCGTTCAAGCAGGTCGAGTTCGACATCATGTACGGCGAGGGTATCTCCAAGACCGGTGAGCTGGTGGATCTCGGCGTCAAGGCCGGCATCATCGAGAAGTCGGGGGCGTGGTTCTCCTTCAAGGGCGACCGCATTGGCCAGGGCCGCGAGAACACCAAGGCCTATCTCAAGGAGAACCCGAAGCTTGCCGCCGAGATCGAGAAGCTGATCCGGCAGAGCGCTGGCCTGATCGTCGATAAGATGCTGGAGGCGGCGCCCGAGGACGATGAGGCCGCCGATGCGGACGAGGGTCCCGACGAGGACGGCGTGCTGCCGGATATCGAGGACAGCCCCAAGAGCGGCCGTGGCAAGGCCGCAACGTCCGGCGGTGCGGTACGCGCGGCCAAGGCTGGATCCGGCGGCGGCGACTGACCTTCTCGTCCCCTTGCTCGGAAGTGCTCGCGGGATCTGGGCTCGCGGCCGCCAGTGGCGCGCCCGCGAGCCGTCGTGCTGCAGCCGGCGGGTCCCCTTGCTCGCAGATTGAGCTCCGCCGCGGGCGTTTCAGGCTCAACGCGCAGGCGCCGCGGCCGTGCCGGTTTGTGGACATTCCGCAGCAGTGCAGGCTAGAAGAGGCGGGCGCGCGGGACCGGCGGCGGGCTTGCGCGCTGAGGCAATGCACCAGCCCGAGAGATCGAGCATCATGACTGGCGTCAACGAGGTTCGCTCGACCTTCGTCGAGTTCTTCAAGCGGAACGGACACGAGCACGTGCCGTCGTCTCCGCTCGTGCCGCGCAACGACCCGACCTTGATGTTCACCACCGCCGGGATGGTGCAATTCAAGAACACCTTCACCGGCCAGGAGACGCGCCCCTACAAGCGTGCCGTGACGGCGCAGAAGTGCGTGCGGGCGGGCGGCAAGCACAACGACCTCGACAATGTGGGCTACACGGCGCGCCACCACACGTTCTTCGAGATGCTCGGCAACTTCTCCTTCGGCGACTACTTCAAGGAGCTGGCGATCCCGCTCGCGTGGGAGCTGGTCACCAAGGAGTACGGCCTCGATCCCAAGCGCCTGCTGGTTACCATCTATCACGACGACGAGCAGGCCTATGGCATCTGGAAGAAGGTCACCGGGTTTTCCGACGACAAGATCATCCGCATCGCCACCTCGGACAACTTCTGGGCCATGGGCGATACGGGCCCGTGCGGGCCGTGCTCGGAGATCTTCTTCGACCACGGACCGAAGATCCCCGGAGGGCCTCCCGGCTCGGCGGATGCGGACGGCGACCGCTTCATCGAGATCTGGAATCTCGTGTTCATGCAGTTCGAGCAACGCGCGCCGGGCGATCGCGTGCCGCTGCCCAAGCCCTCCATCGACACCGGCATGGGACTCGAGCGCATCTCGGCTGTGCTGCAGGGCACGCACGACAATTACGAGATCGACCTGTTCAAGGCGCTGATCGCCGCTTCGGTCGATGCGACCGGCGTGAAGGCGGAAGGTGAGCACAAGGCTTCGCATCGCGTGATCGCCGACCATCTGCGCGCAACGAGCTTCCTCATTGCCGATGGCGTGCTGCCGTCCAACGAGGGCCGCGGCTACGTGCTGCGGCGCATCATGCGGCGCGCCATGCGCCATGCGCACCTGCTCGGCGCCAAGGAGCCGCTGATGTGGCGCCTGGTGCCGGCGCTCGTGCGCCAGATGGGCGACACCTACACGGAGCTGGTGCGCGCGCAGCCGCTCATCACCGAGACGCTCAAGCTCGAGGAGACGCGTTTCCGCAAGACGCTGGAGCGCGGCCTCGGCCTGCTGGCCGAGGCGAGCAGCAAGCTCACCAGGGGCGCCACCTTCCCGGGCGACGTGGCCTTCCGCCTCTACGACACCTACGGCTTCCCGCTCGACCTCACGCAGGATGCCTTGAAATCGCGCGGCATCAGCGTCGACACCGCGGCGTTCGATGCAGCGATGGAGAAGCAGAAGGAGGAGGCGCGCAAGGCCTGGAAAGGCTCCGGCGAGGCGGCGACCGAGACCGTCTGGTTCGAGATCAAGGAGAAAACGGGCTCAACCGAGTTCCTGGGCTACAACACCGAGCACGCGGAAGGCGAGGTTCGCGCCATCGTCAAGGGCGGCAAGGAGGCCAAAGCCCTTGCCAAGGGCGAGGAGGGCCAGATCGTCGTCAACCAGACGCCGTTCTATGGCGAGTCCGGCGGCCAGGTCGGCGATGCAGGCCTCATCAAGGGCGCGAAAGGCGCGCTGTTCCGTGTCAGCGATACGCAGAAGAAGCTCGGCGATCTGATCGTGCACGCCGGCGTTGTCGAGAGCGGCAGCTTCAAGGCGGGCGATGCGGTCGAGCTGATCGTCGACCATGAGCGCCGCACGGCCACGCGGGCCAATCACTCCGCGACGCATCTCGTGCACGAGGCGCTGCGCCAGGTGCTGGGCACGCACGTGGCGCAGAAAGGATCGCTGGTGGCGCCGGACCGTCTGCGCTTCGACATCTTGCATCCCAAGCCCATCGCAGCCGACGAGCTGAAGGCGGTTGAGGACCTCGCCAATGCCATCGTGTTGCAGAATGCGCCGGTCGAGACGCGGCTGATGGCTCTCGAGGATGCCATGCAGACCGGCGCCATGGCGCTGTTCGGCGAGAAGTACGGCGACGAGGTGCGCGTCGTGTCGATGGGCATCGGCGAAGCCGGCCCCAAGGCGAACAAGGCATGGAGCGTGGAGCTGTGCGGCGGCACGCACGTGAGGCGGACCGGCGACATCGGGCTCATCCGCATCGTCGGCGAGAGTGCGTCGGCGGCCGGTGTGCGCCGCATCGAGGCCCTGACGGCGCAAGGTGCGCGCAACTATCTGGCAACCCAGGACGAGCGCGTGCGGGAGCTTGCAGCACTCATGCGTACCAGACCCGAAGAGGTGGTCGCGCGCGTGAAGGCGCTTCTCGATGAGCGCAAGGCGCTGGAGAAGCAGCTCGCCGACTCACGGCGCCAGGCGGCGCTGGGCGCAAGCTCGGGCAACGGGGCCGCCGGTGCTGCGGCCATTCGCACCGTGGGCAAGGTCAAGCTGCTGGCGCGCACGGTGCAGGGATTGAACCCCAAGGATCTGCGCGGGCTCGTCGATGACGGCAAGAAGCAGGTCGGCTCCGGCGTCGTCGCCATCGTCGGCGTGACCGAGGACGGCAAGGCCGGGCTCGCCGTCGGCGTCACCGACGATCTCGTCAAGAGCTTGAGCGCGGTCGATCTGGTCAAGGCCGGTGCCGAGGCGCTGGGCGGCAAGGGCGGCGGCGGCAGGCCCGACATGGCTCAGGCCGGCGGGCCGGACGGGACCAAGGCGGATGCGGCGCTGAAGGCGATCGAGGCAAAGCTCGCCTGACCCTCGTCGGCTGATCTGCCGCTAGCGGCGCGCGGCCAGCGCCGGAGCGATCCGATCGATCCGATTGGTCCAGATCCCGCCGGAGAAGTCGCGCGGGATCTGGTCGAGCTGCTCGACCTCGTCGATGCCGGTGGAGAATTCCCCTCCGCGCCACGGACCGAGGACATAGACCTCGCTCGACGCCTTGCGCATGCGACCCAGGAAGCGGCCGGGCCAGCCCCAGAGCCAATGCGCGTAGTTGAGCGGGACGAGAATGAGACTGTTGCGGCAAGCAGCGGGCACATAGCCGGTCCAGCCGATGGCTGCATAGCGTAGCAGGCACTGCTTGAGCCCGTCTGCGTGCATGGTCTTGAGGCCAGGCAATCGCGCCCGCACCACGTCCACCGGGCGCGCTCCGCCATACACGATGATGCGGCCGAGCTGGTCGGAGGCGAGACGGCTCAGGCGCTGGGCCAGCAGCTCACCCTCGTGCGGATCGTTGCTCTTGATGTGGATGAGCAGGCGCCGGTTGGCGAACTCCGCCAGAACTTCATCGAGGGAGGGCATCAGTCCCACGCCCTTGCCCCGAAAGGGAAACGTGCGCCCGCCGTCAGCGGTATAGCCGTAGCCGATATCGAGCGCCTTGAGCGCGGCGAGGGAGAGGTCGCGCGTGACGCCTTTGCCGTTGGTGCGGCAATCGACGGTCCAGTCGTGGAAGACGGCAAGCTGACCATCGGCCGTCGGATGAATATCCAGCTCGACGATCTCCGCGCCGAGCGTGAACGCGGCACGCATCGACGCCAGCGTGTTCTCGATGTAGGGGTGCTCCGGCGGATGGATGCGCGCCGCCGTGCAGGTGTCTGCCTTTAGGTCGGTGCTGCTGAATGTTTGTGCCAATCCTCTGTGGGCGAGCAATTTCGGCGTGCCGGAGCCGGGCGCCGTCAGCAATGTGGTGTTGTTCAGGAAGGCAAAGGCACTTATCAACAGAAGTGCGGCTGCGGCGCAAGCCAGCGGTTGCCTCATGCGGCATCCTCTTTGGTTGGCGCCGCAAGCTCCGCGCCCAATCTGGCGAAAGGGCGGCGATGGAAGAGCGTGTGCGTCGCAGGCGGCGAAGGCGGCTGAGGCGCCGGAAGGGAGCTCGAGAATGCCTCACCACACACCGCTGATCTCCACGATCGTGGTGGGCCTGGTGCTGGCGTTCGCGCTCGGCGTGCTGGCGAACCGCGTGCGGATCTCGCCGCTGGTCGGCTATCTGCTGGCGGGCGTGCTGGTTGGTCCGTTCACGCCCGGTTTCGTGGCCGACCAGTCGCTTGCCAACGATCTCGCCGAAATCGGCGTCATCCTGCTGATGTTCGGCGTGGGTCTGCACTTCACGCCCGAGGAGCTGCTTTCGGTCCGCGGCATCGCCATTCCGGGCGCCATTGCTCAGATCCTGGTGGCCACGCTGCTGGGAATGGGGCTCGCCAGCTATCTTGGCTGGTCGGTCGGCGCGGGCCTGGTGTTCGGCCTCGCCTTGTCGGTGGCCAGCACCGTGGTGCTGCTACGGGCGCTGCAGGAGCGGCGGCTGGTCGACACCGAGCGTGGGCGCATCGCAGTTGGATGGCTCGTGGTCGAAGACTTCGCCATGGTGCTGACGCTGGTGTTGCTGCCGGCGTTGGCGGGCATCCTGAAAGGCAACGCCGGAGCCGGCGCGGCCGCGCTGGCGCTGCCGATCCTGGCGACGCTGGGCAAGGTGGCCGCTTTCGTTGCCGTCATGCTGGCGATCGGCAAGCGCGTCATTCCCTGGATTTTGCATTACGTGGCGCATGCGGGCTCGCGCGAGCTCTTTCGCCTGGCCGTGCTGGCGATCGCACTGGGCGTTGCCTACGGTGCCAGCACGTTGTTCGACGTATCGTTCGCGCTCGGCGCCTTCTTCGCCGGGATGATCCTGAGCGAGTCCGAGCTCAGCCAGCGCGCAGCCTCCGAGACGCTGCCGCTCAGGGACGCCTTCGCGGTGCTGTTTTTCGTCTCGGTCGGCATGCTCGTCGATCCGAGCATTGTCGTGCGCGAGCTCGGACCATTGCTCGGCGCCGTCCTGATCGTCATCGTCGGCAAGTCTGTCGCCGCGTTCGTGATCGTGCGCCTGTTCGGGTATCCCTCCTCCACGGCGCTGACCATCTCTGCAAGCCTGGCGCAGATCGGAGAATTCTCGTTCATTCTGGCCGGGCTGGGCGTGGGACTCGAGCTGTTGCCCGAGCGCGGGCGCGATCTGATCCTGGCCGCGGCGATCATCTCGATCCTCGTCAATCCTCTGCTGTTCGCGGCGCTCGACTGGTATCTCGCGAGGTGTGAGGCCGCGCATGCCGGCGACGTGGAGGGGACGGCCGAGAGCGTGCAAGCAAGCCGCCAGCCGCTGGCGCCGACGCATCTGCGCGATCACGTCGTGCTCGTGGGACACGGGCGCGTTGGTAGCGTTGTCAGCGCCGGTCTCAAGGAAGCGGGCATGCCGCTGCTCGTCATCGAGTCGAACGAGGACCTCGCCGCCAAGCTGAAGGAGACCGGGTCGGAGGTCATCAGTGGCAACGCGGCCGATCCCGACGTCGTCAAGGCTGCCAACTTTGCCGCCGCGCGATACCTTATCGTTGCCATTCCAGACGTCTTCGAAGGCGGGCAGGTGGTGGAGCAGGCGCGAGCCATCAACGCCGCGCTGTTCATCACGGCTCGTGCTCATTCGGAGGAGGAGATCGCGCATCTCCAGAAGCGCGGGGCGACCTCGGTCATCATGGGTGAGCACGAGATCGCCAAGGCCATGCTCGCGGCGATCCATCCGGCCTCCGGATCGCCGCGTGACCAGGCACAAGCGGGAGGATGACGATCCATGGCGGCCTCGACAACCGATCCCGCCGTCTTCAAGGACGCGATGATCCTGCTGGCGACGGCGGCAGTGATCGTCCCGCTCGTCAAGCGCTGGAAGGTAAGCCCCGTGCTGGCGTTTCTGCTCGCCGGCACGGCACTCGGGCCCAGAGGCCTGGGCGCGGTGCACGGCGTGCCGTTGCTCGACTGGATCACGGTCGGCGACGAGAAGGGTCTCGGGGTCATCGGAGAGCTCGGCGTCGTCTTTCTGCTGTTCCTGATCGGCTTGGAGCTGTCGTCAGCGCGTCTGTTGACCATGCGCCGGCTGGTGTTCGGTCTCGGCAGCCTGCAGGTTGTGGTTTCCGCGATCCCGATCGGCCTGGCTGCAGTCTATTTCGGTGCGCACCCCGGAGCTGCCGTTCTCATCGGCGCAAGTCTGGCACTGTCCTCGACCGCGATCGTCGTGGAGGTCCTGTCGCAGCAGCGGCGGCTGACGAGCTCGACGGGCCGGGTGAGTTTCGCCGTCCTGCTGCTGCAGGACCTGGCCGTCATGCCGCTGCTGTTCCTGGTGACCCTCCTCGGGCCCGGCCAGCAGGGCTCTCTGATGGGCAGCATCGCCCAAGCCTTCGGCCAGGCCGGACTTGCGGTTGCGGTGATCGTAGGCGCGGGCTGGCTGGTGATGCGGCCGCTGTTTCGCCTCGTTGCATCGAGCGGGAGCGTGGAGCTGTTCGTCGCCGCCACGCTATTCGTTGCCGTCGGCAGTGGGTTGCTTTCGGCTGCGGCGGGCCTGTCGATGACACTCGGCGCATTCCTGGCCGGGCTGCTGCTGGCGGAGACCGAATACCGCAAGGCCATCGAGGCGACGGTGGAGCCGTTCAAGGGGCTGCTGCTCGGCGTCTTCTTCTTTTCGGTCGGCATGAGCATCGACGTGCAGTGGATGGCGCAACATCCCATCCCTGTGCTCGGAGCGACGGCAGCTCTGCTTCTTCTCAAGGGAGCAATCTTCGCTGCGCTCGCGAGGCCCTTCGGAGTGTCGTGGCGCAGTGCCATCGAAAGCGCGTTCCTGCTGGCGCCTGGCGGCGAGTTCGCCTTCATCGTCATCGGGCTCGCCATGACGTGGGGTGTCATTCAGCCCGACACGGGCACGTTCGCGGTCGCGATCACGACCCTCACCATGGCCCTCATCCCGATCCTGGATCGCGCGGGACGCTGGACGGCCGCGCGGCTCGTGCCGGCGGCACGGGCGGATCCCGAGACGCTGGTGGCGCCGCCCGCCGACATTGCACCGAGGGCGCTGGTGATCGGGCACGGTCGCGTGGGCGAGCTCGTTTCCGATATGCTCGGTCGTCATCGCGTCCAGCATTTGGTCACGGAGCGCGATGCCAAGCTCGTCGCGGCCTGGCGCAAGCGGGGGCGGCCGATCTATTTCGGTGACGCGAAGAATCCCGAGTTCCTGAAGCGCTGCGGCATCGAGGACGCGGCCGCGGTCATCATCACCATCCACCAGCAACACGAGATCGATGAGCTGGTGCAGGTCGTGCGCTCACTGCGCCAGGATATCGTCATCGTAGCGCGCGCACGCGACGCCAAACATGCCAGCCATCTCTACGATCTCGGCGTTACCGATGCGGTGCCGGAGACGATCGAAGCCAGCCTTCAGCTTTCCGAGGCGGCGCTCGTGGGGCTGGGCGTGCCCGCCGGGCCCGTGATCGCCTCGATCCATGAAAAGCGTGACGAGTTCCGCGCCGTCTTGCAGGCCGCCGCGGGGCGAAAGACCTTGGCCATCAGGCCCAGCCAGCGCAAGCGGGCGACCGAGTAGCCGGCCGGCGCGCCCGTTCGGCTAAGGGGGGGGCAGGACCGGCCGGGCTGGCGATCAAACTGGTGTCAGCGATGCGTGGGGGGAGGCCCGAGGAACGCCCCCCTCGGCTTCCGCGTTCTTTCGCCTGAGCAGTTTATTGAACGACTGACAGGAGCAGAGAATGCCCCGACGTAGCAGCGGCGTGGGCGCCTTGTTAACGGTCGCGAGTCTTACGCTGATCGCTGTAGCGTTCGCCGTTCCCAAGCTTCGAGCAAATGCAGGCTCGATCATCCCGGTGCTGATCGCGGTGAGCATACTGGGCGGGCTCGCGGTGGCGTATTGGCGGCATGCCGGCTCGCGTCCCGCCGAAGACTATCGCAAGCGTCACCAGAGGCTCGCCGGGCCGAGGCCCGGCGCCCATCTGCCGTCATAAAGCCAAGAAGCGAAGCCTCGGGAATGAAACCCGCTCAGGCTGCCATCGCCTTCTTTAGGTTCTCGTCGATCTTGTCGAGGAAGCCGGTGGTGGACAGCCACTTCTGGTCTGCGCCGACGAGCAGGGCCAGGTCCTTCGTCATGTAGCCGGACTCGACGGTATCCACGCACACCTTCTCGAGCGTGGAGGCGAACTTCGCGAGCTCGGCGTTGTTGTCGAGCTTGGCGCGATGCGCAAGCCCGCGCGTCCAGGCGAAGATCGAGGCGATCGAGTTGGTCGAGGTCTCGCGGCCCTTCTGGTGCTCGCGGTAGTGGCGGGTCACCGTGCCATGGGCAGCTTCCGCCTCCACCGTCTTGCCGTCCGGCGTCATCAGCACGCTGGTCATCAAGCCGAGCGAACCAAAGCCCTGCGCGACAATGTCTGACTGCACGTCGCCATCGTAATTCTTGCAGGCCCAGACGAACTTGCCGCTCCACTTGAGCGCGCTCGCCACCATGTCGTCGATCAGCCGGTGTTCGTAGACGATGCCAGCCTTGTCGAATTGCGGCTTGAATTCGTTCTCGAAAACTTCCTGGAAGATATCCTTGAAGCGGCCGTCATAGGCTTTCAGGATCGTATTCTTCGTGGAGAGGTAGAGCGGCCACTGGCGGCCGAGGCTGTAGTTGAAGCAGGCATGGGCGAAGTCGCGGATCGAGGCGTCGAGATTGTAGATGCCCATGGCGACGCCGGAGCTCGGGAAGTCGAACTCGTCGAAGTCCAGCTCCTGGCCGTGCTCGCCGACCCATTTCATCGTCAGCTTGCCGGGTCCCGGCACGCGGAAGTCGGTCGCGCGATACTGGTCGCCGAAGGCGTGGCGGCCGACGACGATCGGGTCTGTCCACCCCGGGATCAGCCGGGGAACGTTGGAGATGACAATCGGCTCGCGGAAGATGCACCCGCCGAGGATGTTGCGGATGGTGCCGTTGGGCGACTTCCACATCT
>JBLNBZ010000014.1:0-61029 GCA_050260355.1 Bacteroidota bacterium
GCATCTGGGTTCCGGCCCGTTTCCGCATGCGCTGATTGCGCATGCGGGGCCGGGATGACGCCAGAGGAGGGGGAGAGCAGGGCCGGCGACGCACGAAAGTTATCCCCGCATCGACGCGCGCACATATGCTTGAGCCATCCCGCCCCGATCACGCGTGGGCTGCGGGTGCGAGCTGGGCACTTGCGGAGGAGCGGGAGCGACGAACGGGCACGAGACATCAGCGAATCCGTGCCGTGTCTGCTGCCAGCGATCAGCGTACGCTGGCTCTCCCCCGGTAAGGATGGTCGGGGACTGGCGGCCGGCAGTCCGTTCGTAGAGTGTGGGGCGGCAGGCGCCGCATCCCCGTTGTTTTTGGTAACGGCCCCTGCCGCTCCGCCCCACGTGGGTGGGGAACACGAAAGACGACGCAAAACCTCGGGTCCAACGGACCGCGAGGATCGGTGCGCTGAGTGAGCTTCAGCGGGGGGCCGTGCCGTCCGCAGCCGGCAGCGTGGCGCAGGGTGCGGCAGCAGGGTCGGCCGAAGCGAGAAAGCCGGCGATCGCCGCCTGAATTTGTTCTTCGCTCAGAAACGGAGCATGCCCCTGCCTGTGCACTGTCAATGTTTCCAGACGAGGGTGGCGCAGCCGCATGGAGGCGAGCGTCGTATCCGTGAGGATATCAGAGAGCTCACCGCGGATGGCGAGGGTCGGCAGACGGGAGAGGGCCTCGAATTGCGGCCACAGCTCGGGAACGGGACCGTTGAGGAGGTTGATGGCCTTGCCGAGGTTCTGGTCGTAGCCATAGGCGGGCTTGCCGTTGACATCGTCGAACCACTGCCGGGCGATCTCGAGCCACTGCTCGTCGGTCACGTCGGGAAAATGCGCCCGATTCATATCCTGCACGAGCCGGGCGGCCTCGCTCCAGGAGGAGGGCAGCGGCACACGCCCGACATAAGCGACGATGCGGGCGAGGCCCTCGCGCTCGAGCACGGGGCCGATATCGTTGAGGACGACCGCGCCGAGGCTGCCGGGTCGCATCGTGGCCATGATCATCGCGATCAGGCCGCCGCGCGAGGTGCCGATCACGGCTGCCTCGTTCAGCCCCGCAAGCGTCATGAAATCGAGTACGTCGAGAACCTCCACCTGCAAAGAGTAATTGCGCCAGTCGGGATCGTGTGCGGAGCGCCCCCGGCCGCGATAGTCGATGGCATAGACGTCGCGGGCCGTGGCGTGCGCGGCGGCGCTCAGATACATCGCGAGGCTGTGGAAGTCGCGCGCATTGCGCGTCAGGCCCGGCAGGCACAGGACCGGTCGCCGCGGCGAGTCGGGGGCTGGGTAGTGGCGCGCATAAAGACGCAGTCCGTCGCGCGACGTGTAGAAGATGTCCCGCCACTTTCGCCCGGCGCACGTCGACGTTGGGCGAATCGAGGCACGCGCATCGAGCTTCATGCGCGCAAGCTGGCACGCGACTCGAGCAGGCGCAAGGACCGGGCCCCGAGCGTGGGGAAAAAAGAACGTGCCCGGCCAAGGTCTTCGGCCGGGCACGTCTTTACTCGGAAAACTCTAGAGATCAGCGCGTTCAGGGTGCCGATGTCTCGAGGCCGCCGTAGACGCCGTCCGAGCGGGGCGCCGTCTCGCTGATGCCGCCGAAGACATCGGAACGGGGGGCGGTCGCCTGGATATCGGCGAAGGTGCCCGCGCGCGGCGCGGTCGCGTTCAGGTCGCCGAACACGCCGGACCTGGGCGCGGTGGCGTTCACGTCAGCGAAGAACTGCTGCGACGGGCTTGCGGCCTGTGCGCTGCCGGCAAACAAGCTGACGGCAAGGATCGAAGCTGAGATCAGGCTCTTCATGGTCATCCTCCAATTGTGCGGGAAAAGGCGTCTAGCCTTTGTGATCGTGCGAGCGTCGTTGCTCACGCGGCCTCATATGGGCCGTGCTGAGAGCGCGAAAAGACCGCCTCACGAGGGCGTGATGAACGTTGATCAGAATTGGATGCGCCGTGATCGGATCGTGAGCCGAAGCGCGCGGACATGGGCCGTCCGCGGGTATCGCCTCGCGCGGACCGCCCGCAGCCCCAGGTCGTCAGTGGTGATTGGTGCGCGGGGCGCGCAGCAGGGTGATCATCATGTGCGAGGACCGCGCCAGGTGATCGTGATGCAGAGAGTAGGCGGCCTCGGCGTCGCCGCGCCGGACGGCATCTACAACCGCGGCGTGGTCCCGGTTGGAGTCGACCGGGAGGGGCCGCGCGCCGAGCGTCTGCATGCGGGCGCGGTGACGATGGTCGTGGCACTTGGCAAGGACCGCCGCAATCCGCCTGTTGCTGCAAAGGTCGATCAGCCGGGTGTGGAACAGCTCATCGGCCTTGGCCCAGGCCAGCAGATCGTTCCTGAGCAGGGCCGCATCCATCTGCTGGATCGTTGCCGCGAGCCGCTCGAGATCGGATTTGCTCGGATCTCGCCGCGCTGCGTCGCGGGCTGCGATGGGCTCCAGCGCGACCATGATGTCGAAGATATCGCGCATGTCGTCGACCGAGATCGGCAGGATGCGAACCGCGGTGCGGGAGCTTGCGTCAACGAGCCCTTCCTCTGCCAACCGCGAGAGCGCCTTGCGCGTGGAGGCGACATCGGAGCGGACCATGGCGGCAAGCTGCTGCTCGGAATGCCGGGACCCGCCCGGCAGGTCGTTGTCGAGGATGCGCCGGCGCAACTCGCGATAGGCACGCTCGGCCTTGGTCGGCTGGCGGCCATGGGCACCTCCCGCCGTGCGCCTCGCCTTCTGCGGGCCGGTCGTCCGGGCCTTGATCGCGGGCATGGGTTCCTTCAGAGCATCGTCAGCTCACTGATGGCAGTCGGGACTATATCCCACCCTATCCTGCCGCAAGAAATCGGGTTCTTGTTTCAAAGTTTATGGGACAGCGGAAGGGTCATGCGCCGGGCGCATGCGGTAACCATCTCCGGCAAGCGTGCAGCAGGTTTCCCGTTCCGTTCCGGCCGGCACAGCTTCGCGGCAGCAACGGATGCGCGACGAGGTCGAGCCTGAGGTCTATGCCCCCGGATTCCGGCCGTGACTGCTTGCGCTATTGCCGACCGGCCCGGCGCACCCGATATGTCGACGAGGTTAACTCCGATCTGGGAGGGTGTTGCATGACGCCTGAGGAACGCGAACTCATCGCCGGCTTGTTCGAGCGGATGCGGTCGGTAGGGACCATCGACAAGGACCGGGAGGCGGAGAGCTATATCAACCAGTCCGTGCGCCAGTTCCCCGAAGCACCTTACCTGCTGGTGCAGTCGGTGCTGGTGCAGGAGCACGCATTGCAGGACGCCCAGGCCCGCGTCCAGGAGCTGGAGGATCGCGTGCGTGATCTCGAGCGAGACCGCCCGCGTTCATCGGGCTCCAGCAGCTTTCTCGGCAGCATCTTCGGCGGCGGTCGCGCGGCTGAGCGCGCACCCGAGCCGCGCGGCTCGGGCAGTGTGCCGCCGGTCGGCTCGCGCAGCGCGCCATCGGCCTATGATGCTCCGCAGGGCGCTTCGCCCTGGGGAGGCCAGCCCGGTCCAGGCGGCTTCGGCCAGCCGGCCGCCCCGCAAGGAGGCGGTGGCGGGGGCGGGTTCATGCGCAGTGCCATGTCGACCGCGGCCGGTGTTGCCGGCGGCGTGCTGGCCGCCGAGGCGATCCGCAACATGATGGGCGGCGGTGCCGGCCACGCGCATGCGGCGACCACGACCGCCGACCCGGCGAAGCCGGCGGCGACCGAGTCCTCGCCCTACGAGGTCAATCAGAACGAGGACAAGCCGGAAGAGACGCATCATCAGGAGGCGCACTACCAGGACGCCGACGACAACGATCCGGGCAACTACGATGCTGATGACAGCTCGTGGGGCAGCGACGATATCGACATCTGATCTGATAGCGCGTCGGATGCGAAACGCAAAAGGGCGCGTCCGTTGACGCGCCCTTGGCATTTTACCCGCCTCAGCGGCCGATGCCTGCGCTCTCGATCGCAATGGCGCGCTTGGCGTCGAGATCGTACTTGAGCCGCGGAACCACCTCCAGATCCTCGCCGGTGACCCGCACGTAGCAGCAATCGCCAGGCGAGCGCTCGACGCCGTGAATGACACCGACGTCGAAAATGCCGGCTTGCCCCGGATTGAGCTTGAACGCGCCCGTCTTTTCCAGCTCAGCCGGCCCCTCGGCGGTGCCGCCGTCCTTGCGCTTCCAGATGCTCATGGCCGACCAGCCGATGGCCTGCCCGTAGACCGCCCACGAGCGGCCGTGATCATGCGGCGCGGAGGAGCGGCCGTCCCGGTCGACATGGGCCAGGACGCAGAACTTGAGCTCGGGGTCCTCATACAGGGTGTGGCGCCCTGGCTTCACGTGGGGTCCGAGCTTCTCGGCGATGAACTCCTTGTTGGTCAGGAGCTTCTCGATGAGGCCCCGAACCTTCTCGCGTCCCCCGGGGCCGCTGTCCTTGGTGAGCTCCGCGCGGCAATCCTTGCAGAATGCCTCGAGCGTGTAGGTCATTGCGTTTCCTCCTCGGCACGGCATTGCCGCCGAATTTGCGCTGTCTGGCGGCTCACCGCAACTGCGTCCTTCATGCGCCGGCAAGTCCGGCAATGCGCAGGGCGAAGGCGTAGTCGACGGCGATCTCCTTGAGCTGCTCGAAGCGGCCCGAGGCGCCGCCGTGGCCTGCCTCCATGTTCGTCTTGAGCAGGATCAGGTTGGAGCTGGTGCTCCTCTCCCGCAGGCGGGCGATCCACTTTGCCGGCTCCCAGTAGGTGACGCGCGGATCGGTCAGGCCGCCGTAGGCGAAGATGTGCGGATAGGCTTTGCGCTCCACGTTCTCGTAGGGCGAGTAGGAGAGAATGGTCTCGAACTCTTGCTTGGACGCGATCGGGTTGCCCCACTCGGGCCACTCTGGCGGCGTCAGCGGCAGTGTCTCGTCGAGCATGGTGTTCAACACGTCGACGAACGGCACGTCGGCGATGATGCCGAGGAAGAGCTCGGGCGCCATGTTGGCCACCACGCCCATCAGCATGCCGCCGGCCGAGCCGCCGTTGGCCACGATGCGGCCGCGGCTCGTGAAGCCGAGCTTGGCCAGGTGCTCGCCCGCGGCAATGAAGTCTGTGAACGTGTTGCGCTTGTGCTCGAGCTTGCCCTGGCTGTACCAGCGATAGCCCTTGTCCTTGCCGCCCCTGATGTGAGCGATGGCGTAGACGAAGCCGCGGTCGACCAGCGACAGCCTGGTGGTCGAGAAGCTCGCCGGGATCGGGATGCCGTAGGCGCCGTAGCCGTAGAGGAACAGCGGGGCCGATCCATCGAGCGGCGTGCCCTTGCGGTACAGGATCGACACCGGCACCAGCTCGCCGTCCGGCGCAGGCGCCTGGATGCGCCGCGTGACGTAGTCGGCCGGGTCATGGCCGCTCGGCACCTCCTGCGTCTTGCGCAGGGTGCGCTCGCGCGTCTCCATGTCGTAGTCGTAGACCTGCGCCGGCGTGGTCATCGAGGAATAGACGAAGCGCAGCATGGTCGTGTCGAACTCGTAGCCAGCCGACATGCTGAGCGAATAGGCCTCCTCGTCGAAGGCGATCGCGTGCTCCGCGCCGTCGGCAAAGCGGCGGATGACAATGCGCGGAAGGCTGTCCTCGCGCTCCAGCCGAACGAGATGGTCGCGCAGGGCGACCGTCTCGATGATCAGGCGGCCGGGCTTGTGCGGCAGGATCTCGCGCCAGTTCGCCTCCTCGGGCGCAGAGACGGGGGCCTCGCAGATGCGGAAGTCCTCCGCCCCGCCGGAGTTGGTGGTGATGATGAGCCGGTCGCCGTGGTGCTCGACCTGGTATTCGTGACCGTGCCGGCGCGGTGCCACCAGACGCATCGGCGCATGCGGATCGAAGGCGTCGATCAGGTAGATCTCGCTCGTCTGGTGATCGTGCGCGTCGACCAGGATGAAACGGCCCGACTGGGTCTCGCCTACGCCGACGTAGAAGCCGCTGTCCTTCTCCTCGTAGACGAGCACATCGTCCTCTGGCGACGTGCCGACCGTGTGCCGGTAGACGTAGAGCGGGCGGTGGTTGGCATCGAGCCGGGTGTAGAACAGCGTGCGATTGTCGCGCGCCCACACGATGGAGCCGCGCGTGTCGAGGATCGCGTCGGGAAGGTCGCGGCCGGTCTTCAGATCGCGGAAGCGAATGGTGAACAGCTCGCTGCCCTTCTCGTCGACCGCGTAGGCCAGCAGGCGATGGTCGTGCGAGTGGGCGGCAGCGCCGATCTGCCAGTAGGGCTTGCCGTGGGCTTCGAGGTTGCCGTCGAGCAGGATCGTCTCGGCTGTGCCGCCGCGCGGACGGCGCGCCATGCGCGGATACTGACCGCCGGCCACGAAGCTCGTGTAGTACTCGTAGGCTCCGTCAGGCGACGGCACGGAGCTGTCGTCCTCCTTGATGCGGCCCTTCATCTCCGCAAACAGGACCTCCTGCAGGCCGCGCGTGCCGGCAAGCTGGGCCTCGGTGTAGGCGTTCTCCGCTTCCAGATAGGCCCGGATCTCCGCATCGAGGACGGATGGATCGCGCATCACGTCCTGCCAGTTGGCCGCGCGCAGCCAGGCGTAGTCGTCCGTCAGCTCGACGCCATGATGAATCGTCGTGACAGGGCGCCGCTTGGCCTGCGGCGCGGCAATTGCATTTGGGGACTTAACAAAACCGTGCATGGGGGACCTCCACGCGCAAGACACAACCTCCGGATTCGGGCGCACCAGAGGCCCAATTCCGGTGTTTCCCCGTCGCCCGAAGGGCGGGTTCAGGGCTTTTTCGGCTCGAATTTGAGAGCGGCGCCGTTGATGCAGTAGCGAAGTCCGGTCGGCTGCGGGCCATCCGGAAAAACGTGCCCGAGATGGGCGTCACACCGCGCGCAGAGCACCTCGGTGCGTTGCATGAACAGTGACCGGTCTTCCTTCTCGGCCACCACATCCTCGGCGGCCGGTTGGTAAAAGCTCGGCCAGCCGGAGCCCGAGTCATACTTGGTGTCGGAGGTGAACAGCGGCTCGCCGCAGCAGACGCAGGCGAACACGCCTTGTCGCTTCTCGTTGTTGTAGGCGTGCGTGAAGGCACGTTCGGTCCCGTGCTGCCGCGTGATGCGGTACTGCTCCGGCGTCAGCTCCTGCCGCCACTCGTCGTCGCTCTTTTCAATCTTCTTGGTAGTACCCGGCTTCACGTCTTCCATGGGAAATCTCCTAGCGCCAGCATCTGGTCTTCGGCCTCGCAGGACTTGAAATCGCCCCTAGACTGCCCGAACCAGCCGCCGGCGACCAGCCACGCGTATTCACCATATTGCGACGAGCTCTCTGCGTGTCTCGATCGGCCGGCAGGGCCTGGCATTCTCGAAGTCGTTGCGATGGCTTCGACAGTCGGCGCCCTGATTTTTCATGATGCTGCACTGCATGTATGTATGTCGACCTAGCCGAGATCGCAATGTAGGCGCGATGGAAACCTTATCCTTTAAAGTGCAATCTTTCGCATCAGAGCATAAGTAAATATAGTGATGTATAAACAGGTGTTGGATATGCCTTGGTTGATCGAATATGTTCTTACAAGTCTCTTGCCTGGCCAGACAGGATGGGCGAGCTATTAAATTGATGTTCTGCGGCTGGACGTGATTTACTTAAGTGATGCTCGTGCAGTAGCCAATAAATCAGATGGGAAAAAACGAACTCGACGGCTTATAAGGCGTCAAATGGAAGTCACCTTTCTGATGCACAGCAGTCACGTGTTCGCGCAACTCCGCGCCGGCTCGGAAGCTTTGGCCTGAGCTGCCGCATAAGTACAGGATTGCTCGTTGCCGTCGAGCAACCGCCGGGGATAGGGAGAATTACTGATGGTCGAGCCTGAAAAATCTGATCTCGTCGAACTGACGGCCGAAATCGTCTCAGCCTATGTCAGCAAGAACAACGTCCCGATCTCGGAGCTGCCGAGCCTCATCAGCGATGTTCACGATGCGCTCAATCGCGCCACCACGCGCGGCGGCGTGCCGGATCGGGATGAATTGAAGCCGGCCGTAGCGGTGAAGCGGTCGGTGACGCCCGACTACATCGTCTGTCTCGAGGATGGAAAGAAGTTCAAGTCGCTGAAGCGCCACCTGCGCACGCACTACAAGCTTTCGCCGGACGAGTACCGCGCCAAGTGGAATCTGCCGCACGACTATCCCATGGTCGCTCCCAATTATGCGGAGGCCCGATCGCAACTTGCGAAGAAGATGGGCCTCGGCACCCGTCGCGACAAATGAGGGATCAAGGCGGCGCTGCGCGCTCACGCTCGGGCGGTGCCTGATCGGGCTGCCCGCAGCCGCCGCGCGTTGCCGCATCGGGGCACGCATCGCAGGAGACGATTGTGCCAGGGTCGCCGCAGGCGCGCAGAGCGGCAAGCTCCGCCTTGTACGCGCGAAGCAGGCCGGCATGACGGGCGAGGTCGTAGGCCCAGTGGCCTGCGAGCCCCCGACGCCGCTCCTCCCTGAGGGCCCGCCGCAGCTTGGCGATCAGCTTGTTTCGCGCCTCGGCATTGCTGGTCTCGAGCTCTGCCGGCCACATGGGAATGAGCCGCGGCAAGTCGCGGCGGCGGCAGTATCTGACCGGGGAGGGTGTCGAAGGCGATCCGGTGCGGCGGAAGGCTGGCGGCATGCGGGTGCGGACCTCGTTTGGCATGCGCCGAGGGTCGCACGTGGCGCGGAAGCGGGGATTACTTCGCGCCGAGGATCGGCAGCGATGCCGCCGATCCGGTAACCGTCCTGAAGGCTGCCGCGCCCTCCCGACGTTTGACGGGCGACAAGGGCCGCGCCGGCGCGCTAGACTGCCGGCCTCGATTGCGTTCTCGCCGGGGCCACGTCATGTCCAAGAGCACAACCAAAGGCCGCTGCCACTGCCGTGCCATCGAATACGAGTTCGAGGGCAAGCCGAAGTGGGTCATGCATTGCCATTGCGAGAGCTGCCGGCGCTCGGTCTCCTCGGCGCTCGCCACCTACATCGGCGTCGATATCGGCCAGTTTCGCTACCTCAAAGGGGAGCCGGCGGTTTACGAGTCCTCGCCAGGGGTCAAGCGATACTTCTGCTCGACCTGCGGCTCGCCGATGGCGTATGCCGGCGCGCGCTGGCCGCGCGAGGTGCACCTCTTCCACGGCACGCTCGAGGATCCCTCGCAGTGGGAGCCGACCGGGCACGTGCACGTTGGCGAGCAGGTGGTCTGGTTCGACGTGCACGACGACCTGCCGCGCTTCGCCAAGACAGGAAGCGGCGCCGAGCCGATCCGAAAAGGCCCTCGCAAGCGCTGAGGTGCTTCGCATCGTCAGGCCGGCAGCGACTCCAGCTTCAGCTCGATGACCATGATCGTTGGAGGACCGTCCGCGCTGCCTTGCGGCGTTTCAGGCTGCATGACGATTTCCTTGTCACGTTCGCCGACGAGGCCCCTCGACGCCGCACCCTTCGCGGGAGTCTCAGCAGTGCCGCTCACGTAGGTCTGGGCAATGAGCCCCGGCGTCAGCTTGGTGTCGGCGGGACCCATTACGGCCCAGATCAGGACGAGTTTTCCCTGAAGCTCCTGACCGGTTCCGACTTGCCTTATTTTGCCGGTATAGACGTGCTCGGCGCCGCTTTCGGTGGGCTTGAACGCGCAGCGCATGGCGCGCTCCTCGCTCTGCGGCATCGACCGCTTCTCTCCGGACTCCGCCAGTGTGCACGTAAGGGTTCCGAGAGCGGTCCGCGGAACCTGCGCGTTGGACGTGCCCGCCGATAGCAGGGCCAACGCCGCGAGCAGAAGCCTGTGCATGGGGAACTCCACTCTCCACCAAAGAGGAACAACGCGAAATGAGTGAGAGGGTTGCGCGTGGACAGTGGTTGCGGCCGGTTGGCCGGCCGGGTGGCCCGCGTGCTATAGGCAGGGCATGAGCGAATCGCTTCATCCCAATCCGGTCGTGACCGTCGGCAAGGCGAGCTTTGCCAATGATCGGTCCTTCGCGGTCTTTGCAGGGCCCTGCCAGATGGAGTCGCGGGCGCACGCCCTGGAGATGGCCGGCGCGCTGAAGGAGATTTGCGGCCGCCTCGGCATCGGGCTCGTCTACAAGACGAGCTTCGACAAGGCCAATCGCACGTCGCTGACGGGAAAGCGCGGCATCGGGCTCGAGGGCGCGCTGCCGGTCTTTGCCGAGATCCGCGAGAGTCTTGGCCTGCCGGTGGTGACCGACGTGCACGAGGTGGAGCAATGCGCGCGCCTGGCGCCGGTCGTGGACGTGCTGCAGATCCCGGCGTTCCTCTGCCGCCAGACCGACCTGCTGGTCGCGGCGGCGCGCACCGGCAAGGTCATCAAGGTCAAGAAGGGACAGTTCCTCGCCCCCTGGGACATGAAGAACGTCGTCGCCAAGATCACGGGGAGCGGCAACGCCAACGTGCTCGTCACCGAGCGCGGCGCGAGCTTCGGCTACAACACGCTGGTGGTCGATATGCGCTCGCTGGCCATCATGGCGGAGATGGGCGCGCCCGTGGTGTTCGACGCGACGCATTCGGTGCAGCAGCCGGGCGGGCAGGGAACGTCCACCGGGGGAGAGCGGCGGTTCGTGCCGACGCTGGCGCGAGCGGCGGTGGCAGTCGGCGTTGCCGGGCTCTTCATCGAGACGCATCAGGATCCCGACCATGCGCCCTCCGACGGGCCGAACATGGTGCCGTTGCGGGATATGGAAGCCTTGCTTGGCGAGCTGCAGGCGATCGATCGCGTCGTCAAGGCGCAGCGGCGGGCCTGAGCTGGTCGGAAATTGGTTGCGTGGGGAGTTGAAACGATGGCCGGCAAGATCGACGCCCGCACATTGAAGGGCTGGCTCTCGGATGGTGCGGAGCTGGCGCTGTTCGACGTGCGCGAGGCGGGTCAGTTCGCGGAGGGGCACCTCTTCTTCGGGGTGCCGCTTCCCTACAGCCGGCTCGAGCTCGACATGGAGAGGCTCGCGCCCAACCCGCGGGTGCGCACGGTGCTGTGCGACGGCGGCGACGGCGTCGCCGAACGCGCCAGCCGGCGTGCCGAGGCGCTCGGCCACAGCAACGTCCACGTCCTGGAGGGCGGGACACCGGCATGGAAAGCCGCCGGCTACACGCTCTTTGAAGGCGTCAACGTTCCATCGAAGACCTTCGGCGAGCTGATCGAGATCGAGCGGCACACGCCCCGCATCTCGGCGCAGGAGCTCGACGCCATGCGCAAGCGCGGCGACGACTTCGTGCTGGTCGACGGGCGGACCTGGGCCGAGTACACGCGCTTCAACATTCCCGGCGGCATCTGCTGTCCGAACGGCGAGCTGGCGCTGCGGATCAGCCGGCTGGCGCCCGATCCCAAGACCACGATCGTGGTCAATTGCGCAGGCCGCACCCGCTCCATCATCGGCGCGCAAACGCTGATCGACTTCGGTGTCCCCAACCGCACCGTGGCGCTCGAGAACGGCACGCAGGGCTGGTGGCTGGCCGGGCTGCAGGTGGAGAAGGGGGCGAACCGGCGCTGGCCGGAGGCGGCGCCCGATCCGGGCGCGCTCGAGGACATGCGTGCGCGTGCACTGAGGCACGCCGAGAAGCACGGTGTGCAGGCGGCGACGGTCGAGACGGTGGCGCGCTGGCTCGCCGATGAAGAGCGCACGACATATCTTCTCGATGTGCGCACGCACGAGGAGTTCGCGGCCGGCACGCGGCCCGGATTTGCACACGCGCCGGGCGGTCAGCTCGTGCAGGCCACCGATCAATGGGTCGGCGTCAAGGGCGCGCGCATCGTCGTCATGGACGAGGAGCAGGTGCGCGCGCCGATGACGGCGGCGTGGCTGCGCCAGCTCGGGCATCAGGCGTTCGTGCTGGAGCCGGGCAAGGGAGCGGCCAAGGAGGTCGCGCTCGAGCGCAAGACTTTGTCTCGCGCTCAGTCGGCGCTGCCGAAGCTCGATGGGGTGAGCGCGAGCGAGCTTGCCGGCCTGCTGGACGCGAGCGCGGCGCAGGTCATCGACCTGAGGGCGAGCGGCGACTATCGCGCGGGCCACATTCCGGGTGCCGCCTGGTCGACGCGGCCGCGCATCGCCGACGGCGTTCGACATGCGGCCTCATCCATCGTGCTCGTGGCCGACGAGCTCGATGTCGCCCGTGCTGCGGCGCTGGACTTGCGCGAGGCAGGTGCGGGGGACGTGCGCGTGCTCGACGGCGGCATCGCGGCATGGCGGGCGGGCGGGGGCAAGCTCGAGGCCACGCCGGATCGGCCGGCGGATGCCGAGCGGATCGACTTTGTCTTCCACACGCTCGGCCGCAACGAGGGAAATTTGGACGCAGCGCGCGCGTATCTGGCGTGGGAGACCAACCTGGTGAACCAGCTCGACGCGCAGGAACGAGGCGTCTTCAGGCTTTAGCCGCAGCGTGAGGCTGCCCCTCACCCTCGGCCTTCGCCGAGGGCAGGCCCCAACCCTCTCCCCGCAAGCGGGGAGAGGGGGCGAGGCCGCCCTCTCCCAACTCTCTCCCCGCGCGCGGGGAGAGGGGACGGTGCACGGGGCTTTCCTTTCGGACCGGCCGGCGGCATGGTGTCGACAATACTCCGCTGTGCCCGTGCGTTTCTGCCTGCTCGCACTGAAGTCGGACAATGCCTTCGCCCAAGCGCATCATTTGTGTCGGTCATGCCGCACTCGACCGCATCTACCGGATCCAGGCGTTCCCGCCGGAGCCGACCAAGGTGCGTGCCTTCGAGCACATCGAGGCCGGCGGAGGCATGGCCGCCAACGCGGCGGTGGTTGCCGCCAGGCTCGGGGCGAAGGTCGAGCTGTGGAGCCGCGTGGGCGATGACAACGCCGGCTCCCTCATCCGCGCCGGCCTGAAAGCTGAGAAGGTGGATGTCCGCTACCTTCACTCCTTCGAGGAGGCGCGGTCGTCGACCTCGGCCGTTATCGTCGACGGCAAGGGAGAGCGGCTGATCGTCGGCATGCGCGACACCGCGATCCCGTCGGGTACGAGCTGGCTGCCGCTGGAGCGGGTCGCGGAGGCCGATGTCGTGCTCGGCGATCTGCGCTGGCTCGAGGCCGTGCGGCTCGTGTTTGCGCAGGCGCGACAGGCAGGCGTGCCGACCGTCCTCGATGCCGATCTCGGCGCGCGCGAGGCGCTGCCCGATATCCTCCGCCTGACGGACTATGCCGTCTTCTCGGCCGCCGCGCTGCGCGACTTCGTGCGCGCCGGCACGGACGAGGAGCGGCTTGCGGCAGTGATCGGGCACGGCGTGCCGCATACCGGGGTCACGCTGGGCGCGGACGGCTATCGCTGGGCGCAGGGCGATGGAGGCGGCGGCTATCAGGCAGGCTTCAAGGTGGATGTGGTCGACACGACGGGCGCGGGCGATGCGTTTCATGGTGCTTTCGCACTGATGGTGGCGGAAGGCCGCCCGCCTGCCGAGTGTGCCCGGGTCGCCGCGGCTGTCGCAGCCATGAAATGCCGGCGTCTGGGAAGCCGGGCGGGTCTGCCCACGAGACAAGAGCTCGAGGCGTTTCTGGCCGCGCACGCGTGAGCGTCAAGCTGGGGTTCTCAACGCGCGCGGCGCTTGGGCTGGCTTGCGACGAAGGCCGTGACGTGGGCGCGGAAGGCTGCGATGAACTCCTCGGACACGGCGGAGAGCCGGCGATGCTCGGACGTGACGATATCGGTCCGCACGATAATCGGCGGCTCGAAGCCCACCACCGACACGCCGCGACCGGCGAACTCGGAGGCGGAGAACGGATCCACGAGAGCGATGCCCGTGCCCGCGGCGACCAGGCTGCACGCGATGCCCGAGAGCGGCGTCGTGACCACGGTTTCGCGCAGCACGTTGGCGAGAATGGTCTCGGTCGTGGCTGTGAAGATCGAAGGCTCGGCCAGCGAGACGAACCTCTCGCCGGCGAGATCCTCGGCCTTGACGCAGGTGCGCCGCGCCAGGCGATGTCCGTGCGGCACGACCAGGACGGCATGCGAGATCAGCGGATCCAAGTGCAGGCCCGGGCGCTCGGCGGGATAGGCAGCCAGCCCCACGTCGACCTTGCCGGACGCGACGGCCTCGACGACGAGATGCGTGGGCATGCCGTTCACGTGCACGCTTTGGAGAGACCGGCCGCGGATGAACGAGGCCACGAAGCGGGGCAGGAAGCCCAAGGCCATGGCGGGCAGAGCCGCCACCGACAGCGTTCCGCGCCGGCGGTTGCGCAGCTCTTGCGCGAAGTTGCTCACGGCTTGGATGCCGTGGACGTAGCGCTCGACCTCGACCAGCAGCAGGTCGGCTTCCGGTGTGGGCACGAGGTGGTTGCCGCGCCGCACGAACAGCTTGATGCCGGCATCCTCCTCCAGGTCGCGAATGAGCCGGCTGACCGCCGGCTGGCTAATCTTCAGCTCGAGGGCGGCGCGCGTGACGCTGCCGCGCAGCATGACGAGGCGGAACGCTTCGAGCTGACGTGGATTGAGCATGCAAATCTGGGTTCGGGAGCAGCGCGATCTGGCGCGAGTATAACATTCGTGCAATCTTGCCTAATCAAATGCAATTTGACGTTATGCTCGTTCGCAACCACGCTAGCGCCGAGTCCGGTTTAAACCTGCCGTCTGGCTCCGTCGAGACTTGGGGAGAGAGCATCGCCATGAGACACGTTCGCGTTCTATTAGCTGCGGGATTGGCGCTGGCCCTCGCAGCGCCGCCGGCATCGGCGCAGCAGAAGACGCTCGTCGTAGGAGGCTACGGCGGCTCCTTCGAGCAGACGCTGCGCAAGGAGATCTTCCCGGAGTTCGAGCAGAAGCACGGCGTCAAGATCGAGTATACGGCCGGCAACTCCACCGACACGCTCGCCAAGCTGCAGGCGCAGAAGGGCAACCAGGTGATCGACGTCGCCATTGTCGACGATGGGCCCATGTACATGGCCATCCAGCTCGGGTTCTGCGCGCCGATCCAGGGGCTCGACAAGGCCGATCTGTACGACGCGGCGAAGTTCAAGGACGACAAGGCGGTCGCCATCGGCATGACCGCGACCGGCTTCATGTACAACACCAAGGTGTTCAAGGAGAAAGGCTGGGCGCCGCCGACGAGCTGGAACGACATCCGCGATGCCAAGTACCGCAAGCTTCTGGTCATCCCGCCGATCAACAACACGTACGGGCTCTACACGCTGATGATGATGGCCAAGAGCGCTGGCGGAGGGGAGAAGAACATCGAGCCCGGCTTCAAGATCATGAAGGAGGAGGTCAATCCCAACGTGCTGGTGTACGAGCCGTCGCCCGGCAAGATGACGGAGCTGTTCCAATCGGGCCAGGCGGTGATCGCGATCTGGGGCTCGAGCCGGGTGCAGGCGTTTGCCAATACCGGCTTCCCGGTGGACTTCGTCTATCCGAAGGAGGGAGCGCCGATCCTGCTCGCCTCCGCGTGTCCGGTGGCCAAGGCAAGCGTCAATCCGCTCGCGCACGAGTTCATCAAGGCGATGCTGGAGCCGAAGATCCAGAAGATCTTCGCCACCGAGTACGGCTACGGGGTCGTCAGCAAGAAGGTGCCGATCGATCCGGCCGTGATGCGCATGGCGCCGGTCGGCGAGCGGGCCGCCAAGGTCCTCAATCCCGACTGGGACACGATCAACCAGGCGCGCGAGGAGTGGACCAAGCGTTGGAACCGCGAGGTCGAGCGCTGAGCCATCGGCGGACGCAGATGCCGTTTCTCGTCCTCGATAAGCTGACCAAGCATTTCGGCGACCACGTCGCGGTTGAGAATGTATCGCTTGCGGTAGAGCAGGGTGAGTTTCTCGCCCTGCTGGGCCCGTCCGGCTGCGGCAAGACCACGACGCTGCAGATGATTGCCGGGTTCGTGACGCCGTCCTCCGGCTCGATCAAGCTCGAGGGGCAGGACCTGCTGGCCGTGAAGCCTGCCAAGCGCGGGCTCGGCATCGTGTTCCAGTCGTACGCGCTGTTTCCGCACATGACGGCGGCCGAGAACATCGCCTTCGGCCTCGACATGCGCGGCGTCGACAAGGCCGAGCGCCGGCGCAGGGTGAGCGAGGCTTTGGATCTCGTAGGGCTCGGCGCGTTCGCCGATCGCTATCCGCGGCGCATGTCGGGCGGACAGCAGCAGCGCGTGGCGCTGGCGCGGGCGCTGGTCATCCGGCCGCGCATTCTGCTGCTGGACGAGCCGCTCTCCAACCTCGACGCCAAGCTGCGCGAGGAGATGCAGATCGAGCTGAGGCAGATCCAGCGCAACGTCGGCACCACCACGATCCTCGTCACGCACGATCAGGCCGAGGCCATGGCGTTGTCGGACCGCATCGCGGTGATGAGCCAGGGGCGGATCGAGCAGGTGGCTGCGCCGCACGAGGCCTACGAGAGGCCGGCGACGCCGTTCGTGGCGAGCTTTCTCGGCAAGACCAACGTGCTCGAGGCAAGCGTCGAGAACGGAGCCGACGGTTCGGCCGCCATCCTGGGCAGCGGGCGCTGGCCAGTGCCGCCGGGAAGCCCGCCGCGCGTGCTGGTGACGGTGCGGCCCGAGAAGATCGGCTTCGCGCTGGGCGCAGGGCCGAGCCTGCCCGGCACCGTGGTCACGCGCATCTTCCAGGGCAACCATTGGCTCTATCAGGTCGAGACGGCGCACGGACGGATTACGGTCATCCGCCAAAACTCCGGCGAGGTGGTTCCGGCCGAGGGCGCCGAGGTGCAGCTTGCCTGGCGGCCCGAGGATATGTCCGTGCGGCCTGCGGGAGGGGCACCATGAGCGGCACCGGCACCGACGGGCGCGAGGATTGGATGCCCTATTTTCTGGCGGCGCCCGCGCTGCTGCTGTTCGTCGGCGTCGTGCTGGTGCCGCTCGTCATGACGGTGCTGCTCTCGTTCCATGACTGGGGGCAGTACAAGGGCATCGAGACGGTCCTGATCCTCAAGAACTGGCGCGAAATCTGGTCGGACGGCTATTTCCACGAGGTGTTTCTGCGCACGTTCCGCGTGGCAGCGCTGGTGACGCTGCTGACTGCCGTTCTCGGTGCGCCCGAGGCCTACATCCTGTCGCGCATGCGCAGCCCATGGAAGGGCATTTTCCTGCTGGTGGTGATCGGTCCGCTGCTGATCTCGGTGGTGGCGCGCACGCTCGGCTGGGCGCTCCTGTTCGGCGGCAGCAACAGCGTGGTCAACAAGGCGTTGCTCAATCTTGGGGTCATCTCATCGCCCATTCCCTTCATGTTCACGGAGACGGGCATGATCGTGGCGCTGGCGCACGTGCTGATGCCGTTCATGGTGCTGTCGGTGTGGGCGGCGCTGCAGCGGCTCGATCCGCAGGTCGAGAACGCGGCGCTGTCGCTGGGCGCCTCGCAGGCCACGGTGCTCGGGCGCATCGTGCTGCCGCAGATCATGCCGGGCATCCTGTCGGGCAGCATCATCGTGTTTGCGCTGGCCGCGTCCGCCTTCGCCACGCCCTCGATCATCGGCGGGCGGCGGCTGAAGGTCGCCTCCACGCTGGCCTATGACGAGTTCCTCAACACGCTGAACTGGCCGCTCGGCGCCGCGGTCGCCGTGCTGCTGCTGATTGCGCTCGTGGCCATCATCGTCGGGTCGAACAGGCTCGTGGAGCGGCGCTACGCGGAGGTGTTCCGATGAGCCGCAACGGACCGCTGGCGCTGATCTTTCATGCGCTGTTCGTGACCTTCATGCTGGCGCCGATCGTGGTCGTGTGCGTCGTCGCGTTCACGCCGGAGGGATATCTCTCGCTGCCGACCAATGGTCCGTCGCTGCGCTGGTTTCGCACGATCGCGCGCTACCCGGAGTTCATCGACGCGTTCTGGACCAGCATCTGGCTCGGTGCGCTGTCGTCGGTGATCGCGCTCGCCTTCTCGGTGCCGGCGGCGCTGGCGATTGCGCGCTACGACTTCAGGGGCCGCGAGGCGTTGACTGCGCTCTTCATGTCGCCGCTGATGATCCCGCACGTGGTGCTGGGCATCGCCTTCCTGCGCTTCTTCACGCAGATCGGACTCGGGGGAACGTTCAGCGGGCTCGTGCTGTCGCACATCGTCGTCGTGCTGCCGTTTGCGCTGCGTCTGACGCTGGCATCTGCCACGGGCCTCGACCGGCGCATCGAGCAGGCCGCCATCTCGCTCGGCGCCTCGGACTGGACGGTCCTCAAGCGGGTCACGCTGCCGCTGATCCTGCCGGGGCTTGCCAGCGGCTGGGCGCTGTCGTTCATCACCTCGTTCGACGAGGTGACCATGACCGTGTTCATCGCCGCGCCAGGGACGGAGACGCTGCCGGTCCGCATGTTCCTCTACATTCAGGACAACATCGATCCGCTGGTGACCTCGGTATCGGCCAGCGTCATCGCGGCGACGGTGATCGCGCTCATCGTGCTCGACCGTGTGTACGGTCTGGAGCGGCTGCTGGTCGGCCGTGGCAGTGGAGATCGCTGATGGCGGTTGCGACGGCGCAGGGTGACTTCGAGGTGGCGGTGGTCGGTGGCGGGCTGCTCGGCGCGGCCATCGCGTGGGGGCTGGCGCGCGGCGGAGCGCGCGTTGCGCTGCTGGATGAGGGTGACAACGCGCTGCGCGCCTCGCGCGGCAACTTCGCGCTGGTCTGGGTGCAGTCGAAGGGCCTCGGCATGCCCGAATATGCCGGCTGGACGGTGCGCTCGTCGGAGGCGTGGTCCGGATTTGCCACGGAGCTGCGCGAGATGACGGGCCTCGACGTCGCTTTCGAGCGACCGGGCGGCTTCACGCTGTGCCTCTCCGAGCGGGAGATGGAAGCGCGCGCACAGACTTTGCATCGCCTGCACAATCAGCCGGGCATCATCAAGTACGAAGCCAAGATGCTCGACAGGAGCGAGATCGCGCGCATGCTGCCGGCGATCGGGCCCGAGGTGGTCGGCGGCAGCTACTGTCCCATCGACGGCCACGTCAACTCGCTGCGCCTGCTGCGCGCCCTGCATACGGGCCTTGCCAAGCTCGGCGCGCGCTATCTGCCGAATCATCGGGTTGATGCGATCAAGCACTCCGCGGCGGGTTTCGCGCTGAGCACCACATCCGGCGAGGTGCGTGCCGCCAAGGTCGTGCTGGCGGCGGGCAATGCCAACAAGACGCTGGCGCCCATGGTCGGGCTTCATGCGCCGATGCGGCCCGAGCGCGGCCAGATCATCGTCACCGAGCGCCTGCAGCCGTTCCTCAAGCATCCGGTGGTGACCGTGCGCCAGACGGACGAGGGCACGGTCATGATCGGCGACAGCAAGGAGCAGGGCACGACCTCGGAAGGCACGAACATGGGCATCGCCTCGGTCGAGGCGGATCGTGCGGTGCGCATGTTCCCGATTTTGCGTAGCGCCAACGTGGTGCGCACGTGGACGGCCGTGCGCGTCATGACCGAGGACGGATTTCCGATCTACGACCAGTCGGAGACTTGCCCGGGCGCCTTCGTGGCCTGCTGCCACTCCGGCGTGACGCTTGCGGCCAATCACGCGCTCAGCGTTGCGCCGATGATCGCGAAGGGTGCGCTCGATCCGGCGCTGGTGGGCGCCTTCACAGCCAAGAGGTTTCAATGTTCCAACGTGTCGGGGACCGCGTAGGGTCCGACGTCGTCATCACTGTCGACGGCACGCAGGTGAACGCAAGGCCCGGCGACACCGTGGCTGCGGCGCTGCTGGCCGCGGGACTGGGCGCAACGCGCACGACGCCCGTGTCGGGCAGCCCGCGCGCGCCCTATTGCATGATGGGCGTGTGCTTCGAGTGCCTGGTCACGATCGATGGCGTCGGCAACCGGCAAGCTTGCCTCATTCCGGTGAGCGCGGGCATGCGCGTCGAGACGCAGAAGGGCAAGCGGGAGGCCGGACATTGACCCCCGCAGCCGACCTCAAGGACGAGTATGACGTTGCCGTCGTGGGCGCGGGACCGGCAGGTCTGGCGGCGGCGACTGTGGCCGCAGGCGCCGGGCTTGCGACGGTCCTGTTCGACGAGAATCCGGCGGCGGGAGGGCAGGTCTGGCGCGGCATCACGACGACGCCGGTGCAGGGTCGCGACATCCTCGGCGCCGACTACTGGAAGGGCGAGGGCGCGGTGCGTGCGTTCACCGCCAGCGGCGCGGTGCACGTGCCGGGCGCCACGGTGTGGAGCCTGTCGCCCGAGCGCGAGCTCGGCATCTCGGTCGGCGGCGTGGCCCGCATGGTCCGCGCGCGCCGCGTGATCCTGGCGACCGGCGCGCTGGAGCGGCCGTTTCCTGTTCCAGGCTGGACCTTGCCCGGCGTGATGAGCATCGGCGGCGCGCAGACATTGCTCAAGGCGTCGGGGCTCGTTCCGAGCGGCCGTGTCGTGCTCGCAGGCTCAGGACCGCTGCTGTGGCTGTTCGCGCATCAGATCCTGGCGGCGGGCGGGCACATCCATGCCATTCTCGACACATCCGATGCAGCGGCGCGCTGGACGGCCTTGAAGCACGCCGTGCCGTTCGCGCGCTCGCCCTACCTGTCGAAGGGCCTCAAGCTGATGGCTGCGGTGAGGCGGCGCACGCGCGTTCTGCGCGGCATCACGTCGATTGCGGCGGAAGGCGCGGGCCGGGTCGAGACGGTGGTGTTCCGGCGCGGCGCGGAAGGCGCGCAGCGCATGCCCGTCGACGTGCTGCTGCTGCATCAGGGCGTGGTGCCCAACGTCAACCTCGCCATGGCCGCCGGCGTCGAGCACCGCTGGGACGACGGCCAGCTCTGCTTCGTGCCGGTGCTCGATGGGGATGGCGGCACCAGGCTCGACGGCATCGCGATTGCGGGCGATGGCGCGGGGATCGCGGGTGCGGAGGCAGCGGTCGAGCGCGGGCGGCTGGCGGCGCTGGCGGCCGTGCGTGCGCTCAAGGCCGATGCGCGCGGTCTCCCGGATGAAGGGCTCGTTCGGCGCACGCTGGCGAAATACGAGGGCGCGCGCGCGTTTCTGGATGCGCTCTATCGCCCGGCCAAGGCCTTCCGCGTGCCGTCCGGCGACACCATCGTCTGCCGCTGCGAGGAGGTGACGGCGCAGCAGGTGATCGACAACGTGCGCATCGGCTGTACGGGCCCCAACCAGCTCAAGGCGTTCCTGCGCTGCGGCATGGGGCCGTGCCAGGGCCGGCTGTGCGGGCTGACGGTGACCGAGCTGATCGCGGAGACGCGGGGGATCTCGCCTGCCGAGGTCGGCTACTACCGCCTGCGGCCCCCAGTGAAGCCGATTACGCTGTCCGAGCTCGCAGCCATGCCGAAAAGCGAGGCGGCGGTGGCCGCGGTCGTGAGACTCTGAGGCCATGAGCCGAGCCGACGTCATCGTGATCGGTGGCGGGCTGCACGGCTGCTCGACGGCGCTTCATCTTGCCAGGCGCGGCGTCAAAGTGACGTTGATCGAGAAGGATCACGTGGGGCGCCACGCATCGGGTGTCAACGCGGGCGGCGTGCGCCGTCTCGGGCGGCACGTGGCGGAGATTCCGCTCTCCGTCGCATCCATGGAGCTGTGGCATCGCATCGCCGACCTTGTCGATGACGACTGCGGATTCGAGAGCCACGGCCAGGTCAAGGTGGCGGAGACCGATGAGGAGCTCGCGCGGCTCAGGGCGCGCGTCGAGGAGGTGCGCGCGCTCGGCTTCACGCACGAGGAGCTGATCGGACAGGCGGAGCTGCAGGAGATCGTGCCGGCCATCGCGGAGCATTGTGTCGGTGCCATCATCTGCCGCGCCGACGGCGCCGCGCTGCCCTATCGCACGGTGCTTGCTTTCAAGCGCAAGGCGCAAAGCCTCGGCGCGCGCTTTCTGGAGGGCACGCGCGTTCGTGGATTGAAGCGCGACAACGGTGTGTGGCACGTCGACACCGACAAGGGCGTCGAGCAGGCGCCGGTCGTCGTCAATTGCGCGGGCGCCTGGGCCGGCGCGATTGCGGCGATGCTCGGCGAGCCGGTTCCATTGGAGGTGATCGCGCCGATGTTGATGATCACGGCTCCGATGCCGCGGTTCATCGAGCCGGTGGTAGGTGCGGCGGGACGCACGCTATCCTTCAAGCAGTTTGCCAACGGCACCGTGCTGATCGGCGGCGGCCATCGCGGCCGCGCGTTTCCGGACGAGAACCGGACGGCGCTCGACTGGCGGCGGCTCGCGATCAATGCCGAGACCGTGCACGTGCTGTTTCCGGTGATGCGGCAGGCGCAGATCGTGCGCGCCTGGGCCGGGATCGAGGCGCGCATGCCCGACGACATTCCCGTGATCGGTCCGAGCTCCACGAGCGAAGGCCTGTTTCATGCCTTCGGCTTCTCGGCGCACGGCTTCCAGCTCGGGCCGGCGGTTGGCTCGCTGATGGCGGAGCTGGTCACAACCGGCAGAACCAATCTTCCGATTGCGCCATTCGATATCCGCCGCTTTCAGTGAGCGCGGGCCGGCGATTTCGAGCGATGGATCAGTAGCGGACGGGCCGGCTCGCGGGGCGATGCCCTTTGTCGCGATCGGGCGCGCGGCCGATCGGCCGAGCCTGACTGGGCCTCGCCATGAACGCAACGCGCTCCATGCCGGATGAACCGGTGGAAGCGGAGGCCGGCGTCCGAGCCGCATGCTGATGCCCGTTGGCCTTTCCGTTCTGCTGGCCCCGGTGCCGATTGCGGCTGCCGTGACCGCGCGAGGATGAGGCGTCGGCGTGATCGCGGCCGCCGTGATGGCTATCGCGATGCTCCGCGTGGCGCCGCTCTGCATGGCGCCGCTCGCCGTCCGGTCTGTGATGATCGCGTGCGCCATGCCGCTGGCCGCCCTCGGAATGGCCCGAAGAATGACGGCGCGGCCGGCCGCTTACCCGGCCTTCCGCGACGAGGCTTGCATCGTTGCGGCGGTCCTCCGCGGCGATGGTCTGCCGGGTGAGCCGCTCGATGTCGCGCAGCTGCGCGCGCTCCTCTGCATCGCACAGCGAGATGGCGATGCCCGCTGCGCCGGCGCGCGCCGTGCGGCCGATGCGGTGCACGTAGCTTTCGGGTACGTCCGGCAGCTCGTAGTTCACGACGTGGCTCACGCGGTCGATGTCGATGCCGCGCGCGGCGATGTCGGTCGCCACCAGGGCACGGATGCGCGCTTGCCGGAAGGCGTCGAGCGCCAGCTCGCGCTGCTTCTGGCTCTTGTTGCCGTGAATCGCGGCGACGCTGACGCCGGCCGATTCGAGGTGCTTGGCCACGCGATCCGCACCCCGCTTGGTGCGGGTGAAGACCAGGGCGCGGGTAATTTGAGCGTCCGCGAACAGCTCGGCCAGCAAGGCGCGCTTCTTATGCGTCTCGATGTGGATCACGCGCTGCGTCACTTTCTCGACCGTGGTGGCGGCAGGTGTGACGGCCACCTTGACGGGATCGCGCAGCAGCTCGTCCGCCAGATGGCCGATCTCCCGCGGCATGGTGGCCGAGAAGAACAGGCTCTGACGCTTGTGCGAGAGGTGCTGAACGATGCGCCGGATCGGTTTGACGAAGCCCAGGTCGAGCATCTGGTCGGCCTCGTCGAGGACGAAGATCTCCGTGCTCTGCAGGCTCACGTTGCGCTCGCCGACATGATCGAGCAGCCGGCCGGGCGTTGCCACCAGCACGTCGACGCCGTTGGCGAGCGCCTTGATCTGCGGGCTGTGCGCGACGCCGCCGAACACGACGGCGACCTTCAGTCCGAGCAGTCGGCCGTAGGTGCGGAAGCTCTCGCCGATCTGGGTGGCGAGCTCCCGCGTGGGGGTCAGCACCAGCGTGCGGCACGCCTTGCGCGGCGCCGGCCTGGGATCGGCGGCGAGCCGGTGCAGGATCGGCAGCGCGAACGCGGCCGTTTTGCCGGTTCCCGTCTGGGCGATGCCGAGCAGGTCGCGGCCGGCAAGCACCGGCGGAATGGCTTTGGCCTGGATGGGCGTGGGCGTGGCATAGCCTTCGGCGTCGAGCGCCTTGAGCAGCGGTGCCGCCAGCCCGAGTTCAGAAAATTTGGTCACTATGTTGGGATCTTTCAGTTCATGTGCGCGGGAAGCGCGGCCGCGTGCCGATGTCCACATCGCACGCACGGCGCAAAGCGCAGCTCGTCTCTAGAGGACGCCCCGCGTGGCCTGGGCAGTCTGGTGGGAAGTCGTTCGAGGCGCTCAACAGGGGGACGAAAGAGGCTCTTTGAGCCCGAGACATATCCCTTCACGCGGCTGGAGCGCCGGAAGCCGCTCATCCGAGCGGTGCCGGCTTATCTCATGTTGCGCCGCACAAGTCAAGGCGGTCGGCCGAGGTGCGAGCGCGAAGGACGAGTTGACTCAGTCTAATGGACTTGTTGGTATGATTTAAGTACTATACGATTTACTTAATTACGGAGTTTAGGTCTGATGGAGATCCCGCAGACAGAGCTCTTCGCGGTTCTGCAAGAGTTCAACCCATGGTGGTCCGGCCAGCCGATTTCCGATCTTCCGGCCTGGCAGCGTACCGCGGCCGAGCAGGTGTGGAGATGGGTAAAGGACGTGGAGGCTCGCCGTACCCTTCTGCTTACGGGAGCCAGGCAGGTGGGCAAGACCACTATATTCAGGCAAACCATCCGCCGGCTGTTAGGCGATGGCTTCCCGGCCGCCAACATCGTCTATGCGACCTTCGACCATCCGATTCTCAAGCTTGCAGGACTCGAACGTACCCTCGACGCGTGGGAGGCGCTCTACCCCGCTGACTCTGCGCATCCGCGAATGCTGTTCCTCGACGAGATCCAATTCATCGACGGATGGCAGACCTGGATCAAGCATCAGGTTGACTTCAAGCGCGGCAGTCGAATCGCGGCTACAGGGTCAGCCTCGAGTCTAAGGGACGGGTCGGCTGAGAGCGGTCTTGGCAGGTGGGAGACAATTCCACTGCCCACGCTGTCCTTCGGGGAATACCTGCATCTGCGTAACGTCGCGAACCTGCCCAGTCTGCCTCGCATAAGGTCTCTTCGAGAGCTGAGCAATTGGCAGCCGGGAGAGTTTATCCGGACCGCGGCGGCCGCTCAGCCCCTCGCTGCTCACTTCCACGAGTATCTGATACGCGGCGGATTCCCGGAGCCAGCCCTGGCAAGCGATATCTCCCGCTGCCAGCGCCTGCTGCGAGAAGACATCGTCGACAAGGCCCTGAAGCGGGACATGACGGCCTTCTATAAGGTTCGGCGCGTCCTCGAGCTGGAGCGCCTCTTCCTCTACCTCTGTTACAACGATGGAGGCATAATTGATATTCCGACCATCACCAGCGAGCTGCAGGGGGTCAATCGCCAAACTGCAATGAACTTCCTCGATCTCTTCGAGGCGACGCACCTCATTTACCGTCTCAAACCCTATGGATACGGCAAAGAGGTTTTGCGCGGCAGGGACAAGCTTTATTTGGCGGACGCCGCAATTCCTGGGGCGGTGACTCTGCAGGGCCGCAAGCTGCTCGAGAGACCGGACCGACTGGGCAGGGCCGTGGAGACGGCATTTTTCAAGCACGTGTTCACGCGCTTTTACGCCGATGCTCCGCGGTTTTCGTACTGGAAGGATGCCAAGAGAGGAGAGGAGGTCGACCTGGTGGCTGAGCTACCCGACCGCACCGTTCCGTTTGAAGTGAAATATCAAGACGCGGAAATCACCAGTGCGAAACTGAAGGGCATGCGGCTCTTCCTCGAGAAGCATAAGATCGAGCACGGCTATGTCATCTCGCGACGTTGGGACGATTTTCGGATCCTTGAAGTCACATCTGCAATACGGGGAAAGGAAAGCGAGAAGCTCTCTGCGCGCGTGACTCTCATACCGGCGCCGCTCGCATGCTTCTGGCTCTCGTGAGCTTGAAACCGCAAATCGTCTAAATTTCCCGTGTCCCGGGCTACCTCGATACTACGGAGAGCAAGATGCGTGACTACCTGGCATGGCGGATGGCGTTCGGCGTGACGACGCCGTCGACCAATACGGTGGTGCAGCCCGAGTACGACGACATGCGGCCGGCCGGCGTCACCAATCACCTGGGCCGCATGATGATCCCCGACATGCCGGTGCGCTCGGACGACGACTTCAGCCGGATGGTCGGCCTGATCGACAAGGCGCTGGAGCCTGCGGTGGAGCAGGTGGTGAGCGCCAAGCCGAACGCGTTCATTCTCGGCATCTCCGCCCTGGCGGTCTGGGGCGGGAACGCGGAATGGGGAGAGGATCTGAAGCGGCGCATCCGCAAGGTGGCCGGCTGGGAGATCCCGGTGGCGATCGCCACGGACGCCGTGTTCGAGGCGCTGAAGCTGCACGGGGTCAAGCGCCGCATCGCGATCATGGAGCCGTACTTCCCGGCCATCGAGCCGAAGATGGTCGGCGTGTTCAGCGCCAAGGGCTTCGAGGTGGTCCGCTACAACCATATGCGCGGGGCGAACCCGACCAGCTACTCGGTGCTGACCGCGCAGGACATGATCCGCGCCATCAAGTCGATCGACGGGCCCGATATCGAGGCGATCGTGCAGTTCGGCGCCAACCTGCCGATGGCGCGCATCGCGGACGAGGCCGAGCGCTGGCTCGACAAGCCGGTGATCTCGATCAACGTCGCCACCTACTGGCACGCGCTGCGCATGAACGGCATCAACGACAAGCTCTACGGCTTCACGCAGTTGCTCTCGAAGTTCTGAGGCCCAAGCCTGGCGAGGCTTCTTTCGAGGCGCATCAGCGGTCGAAATCCACCGCCGTGGTGTTGCCGCCGCAGACCAGCACGCCGACGCGCTCGCTTTTGGCCGGGCGATACGCCTTCGTGAGCAGTGCGGCGAGCGCCGCCGCTCCGCCTGGCTCGGCAGCCACGCGCAGGCGATCCCACAACAGGCGCTGGGCGCTGCGGATGGCGTCGTCGGCGACCAGCACCACGCTGTCCGCGTGGTCCTGCACAATGGCCAAGGCCAGTTTTCCGGCACGGCGCGCGCCGAGCGAGTCCGCGGCAATGCCCTGCACTCGAACGTCGACCGGAGCGCCGGCCGCCAGTGCCGCGTGCAGCGTGGGCGCGCTCTCGGGCTCCACGCCGACCACCTTGATCCTGCCCTGATACCAGGCGGCGATGCCGCCGATCAGACCGCCGCCGCCGACCGCAACGAGCAGCGTGTCGAGTCCCGGGGCCTGCACCTCGAGCTCCAGCCCCACGCTGCCCTGGCCGAGGAGTGTGGCGGGATGGTCGTAGGGGTGCACGGACAGCGCGCCGGACTGGGCAACATAGCGCTCGCAAAGCTCGGCAGCCTCGGCGTACTGCTGGCCCTCCACGACGAGGTCGGCGCCGTAGTCTCGAATGCGCGCGATCTTGGCCGGTGAGGAGATGGCCGGCACGAAGATGCGGGCCTTGTGCCCGAGCTTATGTGCGGCGAACGCGACGGCAGCGCCATGATTGCCGCCGGAGGCGGCGGCGACGCCGGCAGCCGGCACGTCCTGGAGCAGGAGGCTGGCGAACGCGCCGCGCGCCTTGAACGAGCCCGAGTGCTGCGTGAGCTCGAGCTTCAGGCTCAGCGTGCCGGCCTCGAGGCCGAGCTCGGCGGCATCGATCTCGATGACCGGCGAGCGGCGGATGTGCGGTCGGATGCGGCCGTAGGCGGCTGCGATCGTATCGCGATCGATTGCTGAAATGCGCATTCCAGGTGCGTAGCATCGATGCTGGCGGGGGTCAAAACGATGCCGCTCCGAATGGCTTCCGCATGCCTGACATGCCGCCGCCTGCGGTCTTGCGGCTTGCTCCCGGCGCAATCACGACGCAAAATTTGGTCGCAACAGGCTGGCGGCGGCAAATGGCCGGCACTGCAGGGAGCGAAACATGACCAAGGCAAAGTCCGAGCCCGGGCGCACGGCACTCGCGGGCGTGAAGGTGCTCGACCTGACGCAGTTCGAGGCCGGCACATCGGCCACCGAGACGCTGGCGTGGCTCGGCGCCGACGTGATCAAGGTGGAGAATCCCAAGGGCGGGGAGCAGGGGCGCAACGCGTCCACCGACAGGCCGGGCGTCGACTCGCACTATTTCATGCTGCTCAACGCCAACAAGCGCAGCGTGACGCTGGATCTGAAGACCGAGCGCGGCAAGGAGCTGCTGCGCCGGATGATCCCGAAGGCGGACATCTTCATGGAGAACTTCGCGCCGGGCGTGATCGAGCGGCTCGGCTTCTCCTACGAGGAGGTGAGCAAGCTCAATCCGCGCATCATCTACGGGCAGGTGAAGGGCTTCGGCGAGGGCAGCCCCTACGAGAACTTCCTCTCCTTCGACATGATCGGGCAAGCGACCGGCGGTGTCATGAGCATCACCGGGGAGCCCGACGGCAAGCCGATCAAGCCGGGCGTGACGCTCGGCGACACGGGCACCGGGCTGCACTGCGCGATCGGCATCCTGGCCGCGCTCTATCAGCGCCAGTTCACCGGCAAGGGCCAGCGCGTGCGCGTGGCCATGCAGGACGCGATGGTGAACTACTGCCGCATTGCGTATGCGGCCCAGGCGATGCAGGGCAAGGCCTGCGGGCGCATGGGCAACCAGGTTGTGCTCGGCACCAATGCGCCGAGCGATACGTATCGGACCAAGGGCGGCGGGCCCAACGACTGGATCTACATCTACACGAGCCGCGCCAATCCCGCGCAGTGGGAGCGGCTGCTCAAGATCATCGGCCGCGAGGACGCGATCGGCGATCCGCGCTTCGCCTCGCCGCAGATGCGCATCAAGAACGTCGATGCGGTCGATGCGATGCTGGCGCCGTGGGTGATCCAGTACACCAAGAAGGAGGCCATGGAGCTGCTCGGCAAAGCCGGCGTTCCAGCGGGTGCCGTGTACGACACCATGGAGCTGTCGAGCGATCCGTCCATGCGCGAGCGCGAGATCTTCGTCACGGTCAAGCATCCCAAGCGCGGCGATTTCCTGATGCCGGGATGGCCGGTGAAGATGTCGGAGTCCTACGTGAAGGTCGAGGCTTCGCCGCTGCTCGGGGCCGACAACGAGGATGTCTACGGCGACTGGCTGGGGTTGAGCAAAGGCGACCTCGATAAGCTCAAGCAGGACGGCGTGATCTGACGCGCCGGAGCGTTTTGCGTCCCGCGCTCGTTTCAGCGGGGGACGCGATCAGAATGACTTCTGGATCAGGAAGGGAACCTCATGGCTATCGGGTCTGAAATCGTCGCGAAGGCGTTGAAGCACGAGGGCGCGGACGCGTTCTTCTACATCATGGGCGGTCCCATGCTGGCGGTGCAGAAGACCTGCCTCAATCTCGGTCTGCGCGGCATCGATGTGCGCCACGAGCAGGCCGCGGCCATGGCGGGGTTCGCCTACTCGCGGCTGCTCAACAGGCCGTCGTTCTGCATGGCGGCATCCGGCCCCGCGACGACGAACCTCGTGACCGGTGTCGCCCACGCCTGGGCCGATTGCACGCCCGTGATCGCACTCGGCGGCGCCGCGCCCGTCTCGACCTGGCACCACGGCGCCTTCCAGGATTGCGACCAGCTAGCCATGTTCAAGCCGATCACCAAGTGGTCGGACCGCGTGCACCACGCCAGGCGCATCCCAGAGCTCATCCATCTCGCGGTCACGCACGCCATGACCGGCAAGCCGGGGCCGGTCTATCTCGATCTGCCGGGCGACGTGCTCTACATGGAGGTCGACGAATCGAAGATCGAGTATCCCGCGCCGTTCGACTATTCCAAGCGCGCCCGTCCGGCGGCCAGCGCCAACGACGTCAAGGCGATCGTCGACCTCTTGTCCAAGGCGAAGCAGCCGGTGCTGATCACGGGCAGCGGCGTCCAGTGGTCCGAGGCCGACAGCGAGATGCTGGCTTTCGTCGAGGCGGCCGGCATTCCGTTCTACACGACGCCGCAGGGCCGCGGCGTGATCCCCGAGGATCACAAGTACTCGTATCTGGCCGCGCGTGCGGCAGCCTTCCGCGACGCGGATCTCATTCTGGTCGTCGGCACGCGCATGAACTATGTGATCGGCCAGGCGGCGCCGCCACGGTGGAATGCCGATGCCAAGATCGTGCGCATCGACATCGATCCGTTCGAGATTGCGTCGAGCCCGCGCAGGCTGGACATCGGCGTCGTGGCCGATGCGAAGGTCGCCTTCCGGCAGCTCGCCGACGCGCTCAAGGGCAAGGTGTCGCCCGCGTCGTTCGAGACGTGGCGCGAGCGTCTTCGCGCCCGCAACGTGCAGAAGACGGCGGAGGCCGAGCAGGCGCTGTCCAACTCGGCATCACCGGTCCATCCGCTGCGGCTGTGCAAGGAGGTCCGCGACTTCATGGATCGCGACGCGATCCTGTGCGTGGACGGACAGGAGATCTTGAACTACGGCCGCCAGGCGATCCCGCAGTTCACGGCAAGGCACCGCATCAACTCGGGCGCGTTCGGCACCATGGGCGTCGGCATGCCGTTCGGCGTCGGCGCCAAGGTGGCCAAGCCCGAGAAGCAGGTGATCGTGCTGCACGGCGACGGCTCGTTCGGCATGAACGCCATGGAGTTCGACACCATGGTGCGCCACAAGCTGCCGATCCTCACGATCATCAGCCAGAACGGCGGCTGGACCGGCGATCCGGACAAGAACAAGCCGGGGCGCGACCTCGGCTATCCGCGGTATGACAAGTTCGCCGAGTGCTTCGGCGGGCACGGCGAGTACGTGGAGAAGCCGGACGATATCCGCCCTGCGCTGGAGCGCGCGAAGAAGGCGGTCGCCGCCGGCAAGCCGGCGATCGTCTGCGTCGTGACCGATTGGAAGGCGCGCGCGACCACCACTGCGTTTACGCGGTATACGACGTAGGAGGAGGGTCAATCGCGAGGCCCAGCTTGTGGAGCGGCTCCTGGGTCCCTGCCTTCGCAGGGATGACGCAAGGCGAGGGGTTTGCGCGCAAGCACGACCGGGGGTGATTGCCGCGCGCTCTTGCGCACCGCACGCACTCCGCGAGCTCGAGGAACGACATTGCCCCTTTCTCTGACGTCATCCCGGCCAAGTGAGCGCACCGCGCGAACGCGAGCCGGGATCCAGGCCCAGGTCGCTGCGTCTTCGACCGAATCTTACGCTGGATCCCGCATCGGCAATCGGCCCGTACGGGCCTCGCTGGTGCGGGATGACGTGTGGGATGGGCATTGAGCCGCCCGTGCTTCAGCCGCGAGGCCCAGCTTGTAAAGCGGCTCCTGGGTCCCTGCCTTCGCAGGGATGACGCAAGGGAAGGGGTTTGCGCGCGACCGCCCGGCTCGACCCGAGCCCGGCTTACGACCACAAGGCGCCAGCGCAACAACTAAGTCGATGAGCTCGTTCAGGACTCGCCCGAGCGGAGCAGCGGCGCGTAGTGGGGTTGGAGCCGGAATCATAAAGCGCCCCGCCGTCAAACGTACGATCGAGATCGAGTCTGCAATCGGCTACCGGCTGCGGCCGTGAGCCCGGAGACGGCCATTACAGCAGCGCGAATTTGAGCACGAACAGCGCGGCAAGCATGATGAGCGCTGCGTTGAGCTCCGTGGCGCGGCCTGCGAGCAGCTTGATGCCGGCATAGGCGATGAAGCCGAACGCCAGGCCGTGCGCGATCGAGAAGGTCAGCGGCATGGTGGCGATGGTGACGACGGCCGGCACGTACTCGGTCGCGTCGCTGAAGTCGATCTCCCGCACCGCCGACATCATCAGGCAGGCGACGTAGAACAGCGCAGGCGCGGTGGCGAAGGCGGGAATGGAGCCGGCAAGCGGCGCGAAGAACAGCGCCAGCAGGAACAGCGCGGCGACCGTCACAGCCACAAGACCGGTGCGGCCGCCGGCGTTCACGCCGGCGGCGCTCTCGATGTAGCTGGTGGTGGTCGAGGTGCCGAGGGCGGCGCCGGCCATGGCGGCGGTCGAGTCGACCGTCAGCGCGCGGTTGATGCGCGGCAGCTTGCCGTCGCGGCCGATCAGACCGGCCTTGTGCGCGACGGCGACGAGCGTACCGGTGTTGTCGAAGACGTCGACGAAGAAGAACGTGAAGACGATGGCGACGAGCCCGATCTCGAGCGCCTTGGCGATGTCCATCTTTAGGAAGACGGGCGCGATGGACGGCGGCAGCGAGACGACGCCGGCGAAGGCGTTGATCCCGAGCGCGATGCCGGCGAGCGCGGTCGCCAGGATGCCGATGATGATGGCGCCTGGAACCCTGCGCACGTCGAGCGCGACCATCACCAGAAAGCCCAGAGCGGCAAGGACGACGGCGGGGCTCCGCAAGTTGCCGAGCGTGACGAGGGTCGCCGGGTGCGCCTCGATCAAGCCGGCATTCTTGAGGGCGATGATGGCAAGGAACAGCCCGATGCCCGCGGCGATCGCCATCTTCAGGCTCAAGGGGATGCTGTCGATGATCCACTCGCGCACCCGCGTCAGGCTAACGATCAGGAACAGGATACCGGACAGGAACACGGCGCCGAGGGCGGTCTCCCAGGCGTGGCCCATGCCCTTGACGACGCCGTAGGTGAAATAGGCGTTGAGGCCCATGCCGGGCGCGAGCGCGATCGGGTAGTTGGCATAGAGCCCCATGAAGGCCGAGCCGAATGCGGCCGCAAGGCACGTGGCGACGAACACGGCTCCCTTGTCCATGCCCGCATCGGCGAGGATCGTGGGGTTGACGAAGATGATGTAGGCCATGGTGAGGAAGGTCGTGAGCCCGGCCACGATCTCCGTGCGTACCGTCGTGCGGTTACGCTCCAGCTCGAAATAGCGCTCGAGCATGTGCAGCCCCCAGCGAATCGAGAAGCGAGCATAGCCGCCGCTCGATGCGGCGCAAACGCTGGGCGGTTTGCTGCTGGCCCATGGCGCACCGTGATGCTACGTTCGTCGTAGCGAGAACGGCTAAGCTGCTCCGCCACAAAATGATTATCGATAGGGAGAGAACGCTATGAAGTTGAGAAGCTGGCTAGCTGCCGGAGTGGCCGCTTGCCTGAGTGCGGCGCTGGCGGCCGGCCCGGCTACCGCCCAGACCCCGATCAAGCTGCGGTTCCAGGCGAGCTTTCCGTCCTCGAGCTTCATTTTCGAGAACGTGAAGTGGTGGACGGAGCGCGTGAAGGTCCTGTCCGGAGGCCGGCTCGAGATCGAGCTGCTGCCGGCAGGTGCGCTGGTGCCCGCCTTCGAGGTGCTCGATGCCGTGCACAAGCAGGTCATCGACGGCGGCCACACCGCCGCTGCCTACTGGGTCGGCAAGCATCGCGCCGCCGCGCTGTTCGGGCCTGCGCCGGGCGGACCGTTCGGCATGGATATGCTGGACTACATGGGCTGGATCTATGACGGCGGCGGGATGGAGCTCTACAAGCAGCTCTATCAGGTCGAGCTCAAGCGCAATGTCGTACCCATTCCGCTCACCTCGGTCGCCAATCAGGTGCTCGGCTGGTTCAAGAATCCGGTCAAGAGCTGGGAAGATCTGAAGGGCCGCAAGTGCCGCCAGACCGGACTAACCGCGGAGGTCTTTTCCAAGGCCGGAATGGCGCCCGTCAACATGCCGGGCGGCGAGATCGTTCCCGCGGGCGAGCGCGGCGTCATCGAGTGCGGCGAGTGGGTCGGCCCGGGCGAGGACATGAAGATCGGCTTCCAGACGGTGTGGAAGAACTACTACATGCCGTCGACGCACGAGCCGGCGACGGTGCTCGAGCTGCTGATCAATGGCGACACCTGGAACAAGCTCACGCCCGACCTGCAGGCGATCATCGTCTCCACGGCATGGGAAGCGACGTTCCGCTCGCAGACGCAGCTCAACAAGCTCAATGCCGAGGCGTTGAAGGAGCTGCGGGACAAGCACGGGGTGAAGATCCAGCGCACGCCGGACGACATCCTCAAGAAGATCCTCGAAGCCTGGGACCAGATCGCCAAGGACGAGGAAGCCAAGAACCCGTTCTTCAAGAAGGTCTACGACAGTCAGCGGGCCTACGCCGCCGAGATCGTGCCCGCTCGCCGGTTCGTGTACGCGCCCTATAATCTGGGGGCGGACCACTACTGGCCGGAGAGCAAGTAAGCCATGCCGTCGCCCTCCCTGCGCGTGCGGGGAGGGGACGGGTATCCGGCTTGCATCCCGGCGCCGATGGGCGCAGACTGACGCTTTCCGAGGGGGGCCGGCAGGAGCCGGCTGAGACCATCCTCCGTTCCGGATGGCCACCCTTTGAACCTGATCCGGATCATGCCGGCGAAGGGACAGGATCGAATCCGCCTCCTTCCCAGAACCCCGGCTGCGATCCGCACTGCGGCGAGTGCCCGGCCTCGATGGTCCGGTGGAGGTTTGTAGGATGCAGAGCTCGAGCTTCATTGCGCGCCTGATGGGCCCGCTCCTGCTCGCCAACGCGGCGGCCATCCTCATCAATCGTCGCGGATATCAGGAGATGATCGCGGGCGCGACCCGCAATCCCGGCATCATCTATCTGGCCGGCCTGCTGTCGCTGCTCGCCGGGCTGCTGATCTTGGAATTCCACAACGTCTGGGTGGCGGGTTGGCCGGTGCTGATCACGGTTATCGGCTGGCTGGCGATCGCCGGCGGCGTTGCGCGGACCGTGTTCCCGGCCCGCATGGCCGCGCTCGGCAAGCTGATGGTCAGCAGGGATTCACTCATGGTGGGCGGCGCGCTGCTGTCGATGCTGCTCGGCGGAACGCTGACCATCAACGGTTACGGGCTTGCGCCATGACGACACGCTTTCACGGTCTGACGAGCCGCCGTCTCTGACCCATCCCGCAAGGGAAAGGGAAGACCCAACCGAGGCATCAACTCCCAACGCACCGCGATAACGAGCACAACGAGTCCAGAGGAAGGATGAGATGAACAAGATCGAGCGCAGCAAGGACCTGATGATTCCGGAAGTGACCACCGGGCCGATCTCGACGTCGGCCAAGGTCTATTCGTCGCCGCCGGGTCACGACGACGTGCGCGTGCCGTTCCGCGAGATCGCGCTGACGAAGGAGGCCGGCGAGCCGCCGTTCCGCGTGTACGACTCATCCGGCCCCTACACCGATCCGAACGCTGTCATCGACGTCGAGAAGGGCCTGCCGCGGCACCGCGAGGCCTGGGTGCGGGAACGCGGCGGCGTCGAGCAATACCAGGGCCGCGACATCAAGCCGGAGGACAACGGCAACGTCACCGGCAAGCACCTGGCGCGCGACTTCCCGAACAAGACGGCGCCGTTCCGCGGGATCGAGCCACGCATTCCGGCGCAAGTTTCTGCCCCTCACTCTGGCCCCGTCGTGACGGGGAGAGGGAACTATGCTGTCACGCAGCTCGAGTTCGCGCGCGCCGGTATCATCACCAAGGAGATGATCTACGTCGCCCATCGCGAGAACCTGGGCCGCACGCAAGCGCTTGCCCGCGCCAAGGCGGCGCTGGCCGACGGCGAGAGCTTCGGCGCCTCGATCCCGGAGCACATCACGCCGGAGTTCGTGCGCGACGAGATCGCGCGCGGGCGCGCCATCATCCCGGCCAACATCAATCACGCCGAGCTCGAGCCGATGATCATCGGCCGCAACTTCCTGGTGAAGATCAACGCCAACATCGGCAACTCGGCCGTCACCTCCTCGGTCGAGGAGGAGGTCGACAAGATGGTGTGGGCGATCCGCTGGGGCGCCGACACGGTCATGGACCTCTCGACGGGGCGCAACATCCACAACACGCGCGAGTGGATCCTGCGCAACTCGCCGGTGCCGATCGGCACGGTGCCGATCTACCAGGCGCTGGAGAAGTGCGGCGGCGATCCCGTCAAGCTGACCTGGGAGATGTACAAGGACACGCTGATCGAGCAGTGCGAGCAGGGCGTGGATTACTTCACCATCCACGCCGGCGTGCGGCTCGGCTACGTGCACCTGACGGCGAACCGCGTCACCGGCATCGTCAGCAGAGGCGGCTCGATCATGGCCAAGTGGTGCCTGGCGCATCACAAGGAGAGCTTCCTCTACGAGCACTTCGACGAGATTTGCGACATCATGCGCAAGTATGATGTCTCGTTCTCGCTGGGCGACGGCCTGCGCCCCGGCTCCATCGCCGATGCCAACGACCGCGCGCAGTTCGCCGAGCTCGAGACGCTGGGCGAGCTCACCAAGATCGCCTGGGACAAGGGCTGCCAGGTGATGATCGAGGGCCCGGGCCACGTGCCGATGCACAAGATCAAGGTCAACATGGACAAGCAGCTCGCGGTGTGCGGCGAGGCGCCGTTCTACACGCTCGGGCCGCTCACCACCGACATCGCGCCCGGCTACGACCACATCACGTCGGGCATCGGCGCGGCCATGATCGGCTGGTTCGGCTGCGCCATGCTGTGCTACGTGACGCCGAAGGAGCATCTGGGCCTGCCCAACCGCGACGACGTCAAGCACGGCGTCATCACCTACAAGATCGCCGCGCACGCGGCCGATCTCGCCAAGGGCCATCCGGCGGCGCAGCTTCGCGACGATGCCTTGAGCCGCGCGCGCTTCGAGTTCCGCTGGGAGGATCAGTTCAACCTCGGGCTCGACCCCGACACCGCGCGCTCCATGCACGACGAGACGCTGCCCAAGGAGGCGCACAAGGTGGCGCACTTCTGCTCCATGTGCGGGCCGAAGTTCTGCTCCATGAAGATCACGCAGGACGTGCGCGACTACGCCTCCAAGCTCAACGAGGCGGGCGTCGAGCTGGCGCAGGAGACGAGCGTGGTCGATCCGCAAGCCGGCATGGCGGCGATGAGCAAGAAATTCCGCGAGATGGGCGGGGAGGTGTACGTGGACGCCGACAAGGCGAAGGAGAGCAATAAGGCGCTGGGGTAGGGGGCGCAATCCATACCACGGTGTCATCCTCGCGCTTGTCGCGAGGATCCATCGCTCCACATGCGCAGGAGCACGCTGATGGATTGATGGTCGGGACACTCGGAACGAGTCCGAGTGCAGGCGACCATGACAACCGCGGGTGGGCTTTGTTCCTTTTCGAGAAGGCCGCCAACTTATCCCCGCGCCACTCCGCCCGTGAGATACTGCCCGCGCCTCGGCTCACGAGGGGGCGCTGTCGACGCGCTCTGCAGTGCGAGACGAGGGCCGCGAGGCGGCGGCGTTCCGATCCACTCGGGCTCGCCCCGGGAAAGAACGAAGCGGCCGGACCCGGGCTCTGCCGGCTACCGTGCCTGGAGAGCCGTTCTTGCGGCGCAGGGCGCGAACGTCGCGCTCGCCTACACTGAGAGCCAGGCTTTCGCGCCCTGCTCCCCTCATCTTTCATCAGCCCGGCGTGGTGCGTGCGGGCGGCTCGAGCGCGTCCACACTTCCACCTTGCAAATCAGATGCAGCCATCGAGCAGCGTCACCTTTCCACTTGCGGTGCCGGAAGCCGCGCTAGCGGCGCGGCGATCTGGGATCTTTCCCGGTGCCGCAACGCACCGGCTCACACCTGCGCGAAAGACCCCGGACAGTGCGCTGGTGCGCACTGTCCGGGGACGCAAGTGGCGGGCGTTGTGTCGGGTCGTGAAAGAACGAGTTGTGTCGGATCGGCGAAGGAAATGTCCGATCCCAATTGAGAACCCGCGTTCGTGGCACGGCATCTGGATCCCTGCCTGCGCAGGGATGACGCAAGTGGGGAGGATGCGCGCGCGACGCCCGACACCTGTCATCCTCGGGCTCGGCCTGCATAAAGCCCGGGATGACGAAAGAGTGTGGGGCGCGGAGGTTGCCTCCTAACGGGCGTCATCCCGGCCCAGTGAGCGCGCAGCGCGAACGCGAGCCGGGATCCAGGGCCAGGTCTCCTGCGTCTGCGACGAGTCTCACGCTGGATCCCGCATCGGCGCTCGGCCCGTACGGGCCTCGCTGGTGCGGGATGACGCGTGGGGATGGGGCGAGACCGTGCCCAATATTCGGCGTCATCCGGTCCCGCATGCGAGTCAAGCGCATGCGGAATGGGCCGGGACCCAGACGCCCGTCCACTCATGCTGAGCGAGGGATGATACGACACGTACCACGCATTATCCCCCTCTCCCCGTCCTTTACGGGGAGAGGGTCGGGGTGAGGGGCAGCGGCATAATCCGAGCTCGTGTCTGCCCCTCATCCTAACCTTCTCCCCACAAGTGGGGAGAAGGGACTGTTCGGCGCTTGTGGGCGGCTTTCGCGTCGTCGCCGCGCTGAACTTGAGACCGCGCATGCGGAAATGGGCTGGGACCCAGGTGCGCGGCCGCTTGCTCGGAGCTGGTTGGTGGGGACGGTTTACCGCCGCCCGCTACTTCAGCGTGATCGCGAGCCCGCTCAAATCGACATTCGCGAGCAGCCCGATCTGCCGGCCGGAAAGCTCGAGCACGGCGCCCTTCTGGTTGGTCAGCACGATCGCGCGGGCGCCGCGTCCGACGGCAAGGCCCGCGCCGGCCGCGCCATAAACGCCGGCGACATCGGAGGGCCTGTAGATGTTGCGCACGTGGCCGTGCAGCACCGTCTTCGATCCGCCGAAGATGAGGCCGTAGTCGATGCCGCCGACGGTGAGCGGATAGGTGCGGCCATGGAACGTGAGCGTGCCGCCGCCGCCCGAGCCGCCGATGATCCAGCCGCCCTTGTAGACCGTCAGTCTGACGTAGCCGCTGTCGGCGTGCGCCGACGAAAGGCTCGCGCCGGCGAGGAGGAGGAAGGCGCTGAGCGCGGCGCGGATCAAGGGTGACAAAGGCATGACGCTTTCTCCTGGGTCGTGCGGATGGACGGTGTACGCCTTGTGCAGACAGCATCCCGACTGATTCGAGCGAAGTTTGGAATGGCTGAAGCCATCGCTCCGCCGTCCGAGGCAGATATCCGCAGTTCTGGGAGCAATGAAGGAAATCGGCAGGGCGGCCGACATTTCGCCGAAGCCTGTGGCGCATCGGCCATGCGAGGACGCGCCCGAGGGCGGGCAGGTCGCGTCGACACGGGCGCTGCCTCTGCCGCGATCGAGGAGCGAGCGTGTGGAGCCGCATTTGGGGTCGGGCCTGTGCAGGAATGACGCAAGGGGGGAGGGTGCGAGCGCAACCGCCCGACACCCGGCCGCGCATGTGGGGGGCAGCGGCATAGTCCGAGCTGGTGTCTGCCCCTCATCCTAACCTTCTCCCCACAGGTGGGGTGAAGGGACTGTGCGCTCACCCTCGCGCTCCTGTCCGGGGCTTGTGGGCCAGAGAGAGGCTAGCAGCCGCCTCGTCACCTCGTGGCCGGCGCGGGGTGGAAGCGGCGCGTGGCGAGAAAGCCGAGCACGATGAAGACCACGGGAAGCGCGCCCTGTGCGATCTGGAACGGCGGCTCCGACTCTGTCGGCGCCAGCGCATGTAACGCCGGCAGCTTGCGGAACATCTGCACCACGAGCACGAAGCAGTTGAGGTAGAGCGCGGCAACGGCGGTTGCCACGTAGATCCAGCGCCAGGCGCCGACGAGGTGAAACGCGTAGCGCGCGGCCACGGCGATGGCCAGGATGACGAGCGAGATGGCGCCGAGCGCCAGCCCGGTGGTGAAGCCGGCGATCGGGAACATGAAGCCTGTGACGCTGGTCAGGATCGTCGTGGCGAGAAAGATGGCCGTCCACTTGCCGAGCCGCTCCGCGCGCAGCATGGCGGCGAGCACCACGAGGCCCGTAGCGATGGCGATCAGGCTGATGATGACGTGGAGCGTCGTGAAGGTGGAAAGCGACATCCCCAAAATCATGACACTCCCCTCGCTAGCGTCGTTCGATCCTACGCTGGCGTGGGGGCCGAGACTACGATGATAATTTGGGCAAGAGCGATGGCTGCATGCGGTTTGGCGCGTGCAAGGGTGGCGAGGTTCTGGCGCGTCAGCTTGAGTCGATGAGCCCAGGACGGCCGATAGAAGGCCCTCGGCAAGGTCGGACACGGAAGGTCGAAGACGAAGCCAAAAGTAGAGATCGGGAGGCGAGTCTTGCGTCGTTTGACGACCGGAGTTGGCGTCGCCCTTATTTGGGGCGCCATCATAGCATTCGGTTGGCTGTTTAGCTGCTTCGTTGAGACGGTTCTCAATCCGCTTCTTCCTGGCGATTGGCGAGAACGCCTCGGTGGCGCTCTCCTGTTTGTGGGAGTCCTATATCTGCTTTGGCAGGTGGACAATCTGAAGCGGGACGTTCGCAGTTTAAAAGCACGCGTTGACCGCCGAATCAGATTGATCGGTCAGGCACAGGCTAAAGCTGGCAGCTGGGTGCGGTTCTTTCAGACCGGCAAAAAAAGGACGCCTCGACGGGGGCGAGGCGTCCTGAGAGCGCGCCCTAGCGGAGAGGGGCACGCGGGGCCATCGGGAGGGGACGACCGATGGTGCGAGGACCATAGCCCGATGGCGCGCACCTGCCTGTTCCGTGCGGAACAAGCTGCGTTGGAATTTGGCGGTGGGATTAAACACAGAGGAGCTGCGTCGAGGCTCACCTTTGGCCACACGCTCTCGTGCGCGCCGTTGCGGCGGCGCCGAGCACAACATCAGGCTCCAGGGCAAGAGCACCCGCATCGGCACCTACAAGTTGCAAGGATTGCCACAGCCCTTCACCGTGAAGATCGCTTGCGCGACCGCGTTAGATACAGTTTTTCATGATTGTATCTAACGCTGGGGCGAGTGCGGCGAGGTACGTTGAGTGCACGGGACGTCAAGCGGCCGCTCTCAACGTCCGTGAGTCAACACCTCACGTGGCTTCGGGGCTCGCGTTGCCCGTCGAGCGGCGGTTCCAGGTCTGGTCGCGCTTGAGGAAGTCGTGCAGCGTCTTGCCGGGCTCGGGCTTGAAGCGATCCTCGCGCACGCTGAAGCCGTCGATGCGGTCGAGGCGGAAGGTGCGGAAGTCGTCGCGCAGCTCGCACCACGCGGCCAGCATCCACACCGGCCCGAAGTAGGCGAGCGACAGCGGACGCACGGTGCGCTCCGACGCTTCGGCCAGCGCATTGCGGTAGCGGAACTGCACCTTGAGCTGGCTGCGCAGCGCGCGGCGCAGCTCGGCGAGGTCGAAGCAGATCGGCTCCATGTAGTGATGCTGGGGCGCGAGCAGGGCCGTGTTGGCCATGTAGCGGCGCAGCCGCTCGGGAATGACGGCCTCGACCTTGGCGATGACGTTGGTGGCGGCGGCGGCAAGCTCCGCGTCGGCCCATGATTCGACGATGCGCGCGCCCAGCACCAGCGCCTCGATCTCCTGCTCGTTGAACATCAGCGGCGGCAGGTCGAAGCCGGCACGCAGGACGTAGCCGACGCCGGCCTCGCCCTCGATCGGCACGCCGCTGGTGATCAGGTCGCGGATGTCGCGATAGATCGTGCGCTCCGATACCTCCAGCGCCTCGCTCAGATCCTGAGCACGCACAAGCTCCTTGCGGCGCATGAACTGGATGATCTCGAACAGGCGGTCGGCGCGGCGCACGGCGGCAAGTCCTCGGGGATCCTTTGGATCGGCGCGCGGAGACTAGCTTATCCCTCCTGACACCACGCTGTCAGGAGCATGTCAGGGCCTCCTGACAGCAGGCTGTCAGGACCCCTCTCCTATGTTCCGGACATCCGCTCGCAGGGCGGATTCCTCGAGCTCAACAAAGGCGGATTTCGCGATTGCGAACCGCCGTCGAATTGACGGGCGAGCGGGAGCCAAGGACCCGAGCGAGCATAACAACAGGAGAGGATCATGTCAGCGATACAACTCATTTCGCGCGGGCGGCAGCGCCGTTCGGCCGGCCCTGCGGCGCGCGTGGGCGCATTCGCAAGTCGGATCTGGTGGAGCTACTGGGAGCGGCGCGCCAAGAAGGCGACCGTGCAAATGCTGCGGGCGCTGGACGGCCGCACGCTCAAGGATATCGGGCTTACCCCGGGCGAGATCGAATCCACCGTGTACGGCAAGCGCGGCGACCGGCTGCGCCAGTACCACCACGGCTGGAACATGCGGTCAGGATCATGAGCATCGCCCTGGCGAGGGGCGATAGGCGAACGAGATGGCCGGGTCTCTCTCCCGGCCATCTCGGCTTTAAAGCGGGCGCTGATCGGGGCGTTTCAGCCCGCAGCGCCGACGCGGCAAGCCTCACTTTGCGCGGTAGCGCTCGACGCAAGCGAGGAACTTGTCCATGTAGCTCTGCATGAACTTGCGCGTGCCTTCGTCGACGAAGGTGCCCGCATCGTCGACCATGTTGGGCTTGTAGACGATGTAGCCCTCCGGCTGTCCCATCAGAATCACGTTCAGATAGGCGAGGATGCTGCGCAGGTGCTGCTGGGCGGCGGCAGTGCCGACTGCGCCCTGCGATGTGCCGATGGCGGCGGTCGGCTTGCTGTCGAACGAGTTCTTGCCATAGGGGCGCGAGGCCCAGTCGATCGCGTTCTTCAGCACGCCCGGGATGGAGCGGTTGTACTCCGGCGTCACGATCAGCACGCCGTCGGCAGCTTCGATCTCGCTCTTGAGGCGGGTCACCGGTGCGGGTGGACTCGGCTCCAGGTCCTGGCTGAACAAGGGCAGGTCGTCGATCTTGGCGAAGGTGAACTCGGTGCCTGGCTTGGCCAGCTTGGTCAAAGCTCCGGCAAGTCTACGGTTCAGAGACTCGCGGCGAATACTGCCAACGATGACGACGATCTTGGTCATGACTGGACCTCACCCCTATGGTTACGGTTTGTGACCTGCACTAGATTGGTGACTACAGGAAGCCCTGCAAGGAGGCACTTTCTTGAAACCTGGTCACATGCATTTGTCCGGCGACTGTCGAGCCGTGAGCGACGTCCTGTCGAGGATCGGCGACAAGTGGACGGTGCTCGTGGTCAATCTAATGGGCAAAGGGCCCAAACGGTTCAATGAAATGGAGCGGGAGGTCGGCGGCATCTCGCAGCGGATACTGACGCTCACGCTCAGGGGGCTGGAGCGCGACGGGCTGGTGACGCGCTCGGTGTATCCGACGGTGCCGCCGCGCGTGGAGTATGCGCTGACCGATCTCGGCCGCTCGCTGCTGGCGCCGGTGCGCGAGCTCGGCGCCTGGGCGCTGAGCAATCAGAAGACGATCGAGGAGGCTCGCGCGCGCTTCGATGCCAAGGCGAGGCGCGACGGTGGGTGAGAAGCTCCGGCGCTGCTCCGCACGGGGATCGATCCTCATTGCGGCTCGATGCCGGCGAGTGCCAGTGCCTTCTTCCAGACCGGGATCTGGTCCTTGAGAAACGCCGATAGCTCCTCGGGCGTCGACGATCTCGGCGTGAAGCCCTGCTGCATCATCTGCTGTCTGACGGCAGGATTGGCGAGAACAGCCGCCATCTCCTTGTTCATGCGCGCGACGATCTCGGGCGGCAGCCCGGCAGGGCCGACCAACGCAAACCAGGGGCTGATGGGAAACTTGGGCTGACCCGCCTCCACGATGGAGGGAACATCGGGCAGCACGGCGCTGCGCTCATGGAACGTCGCCGCGATGGCGCGCAGCTTGCCGCCCTTCACGTGCTGCGCGACGGTCGTGGACGTGGCGTTGATGAGATGGACCTGGCCCGACAGAAGATCGGGGATCGCCTCGGGCTCCGACTTGTAGGGAACGTGAACCATCTCGATCCCGGCGTTGGCGGCAAACATCGCCGTCGCAACGATGGCGTAGGTGTTGCCCGAGGCATAGTTGAGCTTCTTCGGATTGGCCTTGGCATAGGCGATCAGCTCGGCCAGCGAATGCGCGGGCACCGAAGGATGCACAACGATGAAGAAGGCATTGTCGCCGAGGTAGGTCACCGGCGTGAAATCGGCGAGCACGTCGTAAGGCGGCTCCTTGCGGATATGCGGCACGACCCCGAGCGGGCTGTTGGTGCCGAACAGGAACGTGTAGCCGTCGGGAGCCGAGCGCTTCACTTCGATGGCCGCAAGCGCACCGTCGGCACCCGGCTTGTTGAGGATCACGATGGGCTGGCCGACGGCCTGCGAGAGCTCCTGGCCGGCGATGCGGGCCAGCGTATCGCTGGCCGAGCCCGGGCCGAACGGCAGGACGAACCTGATGGGCTTGGACGGATAGGGCTGCGCATGTGCGATGGCATGCGGCAGCAGAAGAAGCGCGGCCAGCGCCGCGGCGACGAGCTGTAGCATCGAAAATCCTCCCTGCAGCAACGGATCCGGCGGGTGCTGTTCTTCTGATACGCGTTGTAGCCGGTGCCTACTCCTGCTGCCGGGGATAAGTTTGGCGCGGGTCGCCCGTGTTGCTCAAGCCGATATTGCTCGAGGCCTGAGGCGGCGCCCCGAGTGTGGGCCCAAGGTGAGGCACGCATGCCGCACGCGCCGGACCGGTCGCGAGACGCGGCAGTTACCTGCGTAACTTACACAGGGCGGCGCAACGCTTAGACCATTTCGCTCGAGGCAACAGCTCGGCCCGGGTCAGCACCGGCGAGCTGGAGCCCGGTTGAGACTGAGAACGAGCGAACTGGAGTTGAGCCCATGTCGAAGACGTCAATCGCTGCGGCGGTGGCTGCGGCACTTGCTTTCGGTGCTCTCGCCGCGCCCGCGGCCGAAGCCCACGGCAAGCATCACCGCTTCTTCTTCAAGCCGTATCACTACAGCTATGTCTACAAGCCGGTTTGCGGCAAGTGGTTCTGGTCGCGCAGGTACGACCGCTGGGTTTGCGCCTGGTACTACTGATCAGTGGTCCGGGCTCGTTTCGTCCTCTCTCCTCCCGCGGAGAGAGGACGCCTGCAAGGTGGATCACGTAGGTAGGTCAGGGCTGCTGCGCGGGATGCGCGTCAGCGGCAATGAGGCCGGTGAACGCAGCGAGCGCGCCAGGCTCGAGCTCGCAGGCGAGCAGTCGCGCTGGATTGATCGGCCCGGGAAGGCGGATCCGGCCCGGCGGCACGCGCACGAAGCCCAGTCTTCCGTAGTAGCCCTCATCACCGACGAGAATGACGAGGCGCAGGCCGGCGACGCGGGCTGCATCCATGCTCTCGCGCACGATGCGGCGCCCATATCCCTGATTGGCGAACTCGGGATCGACGGCAAGCGGGCCCAGGAACAGCGCGCCCTCGGTCGTGCCGATGCGCACGAACGTCATGCGCACCGCGGCGATGATGCGATCGCCGAGCAGCGCTACGCGGCAGAACGGGGAGAAGGAGGATTGGGCGCCCTCGCGCACGCGATAGGCGGCACGTGCGAAGCGGCCGGGCCCCGAAACGCGGGCGTGCAGGTCGCTGATCGCGGGCAGATCGGCCGCCGCGACGGCGCGCGTGACAACCTCGAGCGACATGGGGTGCGACTTTCGAAAGGGCGGGGGCCGCGGCTACCAGGTGGCTCCCTTTACGCCGCCGCGGCCCAGCTCGTCGATGCGACGGCGCGTCCCCTGGGTCGTGTCGTCGGGGAGCGCGTCTGTCGCGCAGAAGCGCGCCTCGGCAATCTCGCGGTTGGGAGCGAACGGGCGCGCCTGCTTCCAGTCGCGGACAACGAACATCACCACGTGGTCGCCGGGGAATCGCTCGAAGTTGGCGTAAACCCCCATCAGCTCGGGCGTGCCCGTCAGCTCGACGCCGACCTCCTCGTAAAGCTCGCGGCGCAGCGAGGCGTCGACCGTCTCGCCGAACTCGACACCGCCGCCCGGGAAGTGCCAGCCGCGCGTGTAGGTGTGACGGATCAGGAGCACGCGGCCGTCGCCGTCGAGGACCATGCCGCGCGTGCCGAGCGTCAATGCTCTGCTGAAGCGCCAGTAGCGCTGCACCAGCTTCGTTGCCATACGCTCGAGACGCAATTGCAGCCTCCTCGAAGTGCCTCTTGCGCTGATGCTGCACATGGCACCGGGCCAACGGTCTTGGCAAGTGCCACGGGCCAAGGTGGCACGGGTAGCCGACGGCGTGCGGGCGCGATAGAACAGGGGCCGCATGAGCCAGATATTCACGCTTGCGCATCTGTCGGACGTGCATCTCGCGCCGCTCGTGGGCTTCGCACCCGGCAGCTGGGGCGTGAAGCGGTTCACGGGCTACGTCAACTGGCATTTGAGGCGCGCCCGCGTGCATCTGCGCGGCGTTGTCGACCGGATCGTCGCCGACATGCTGGCGATGAAGCCGGATCACATCGTGGTCACTGGCGATCTTGCCAATATCGGGCTGCCGCTGGAGCTCGAGCGCGCACGCGAGTGGCTTGCCGGGCTCGGACCGCCGGAGCGCGTCACCGTGATACCGGGCAACCATGACATTTATGCGCGCGTCGGACGCGACAGCGGAGTGGCCCGCTGGAAGGACTACATGGTCTCGAATGCGCAGGGCGCGGCGTTCGTCTCCGCGCACGCGGCCGCCGAGCCGTACTTTCCGTTCGTGCGCAGGCTCGGCGACATCGCCCTCATCGGTGTCAACTCGGCCGTGCCGACGCCGCCGCTGCTGGCCACTGGCATCGTGGGCGGTGAGCAGCTCGAGCGTCTTGGTGCGATTCTCGATCGGCTTCGTGAAGCGGATTTGTTGCGCATCGTTCTGATCCATCATCCGCCGCTGCCTGGGCAGGCCTCACGCACGCGCGGCCTCGTCGATGCGGAGGCGATGGCCGAGACGCTGGCGCGACACGGTGCGGAGCTGGTGCTGCACGGGCACAACCATCGCAACATGCTGGCCTGGTGCACGGGGAGCGCCGCAGACATTCCGGTGATCGGCGTCGCGTCGGCGTCGATCGGCAGGCCGCATGGCGAGGAGCCGCTCGGGCGCTACAACCTGTATCGTATCGGCGCGCGGCAAGGCCGGCCGCACATCGAGATGATTGGGCGCGGGCTCGCGCGGCCGGATGGCGAGGTCGTCGAGCTCGACCGGCGCTGGATCGGAGCCGCCAGGGCGCCGGCGCAAGCATGAGGAAACTGCAACCGGGGCATTAGCAAAAATCAGGCAGGACAACGCGCCGGCGCATGTATGTTGCGGGCCGCTTCGCCCATGACGGGCGTGCATCTCAACACAGGAGCGTTGCCATGCAGAAGATGGCTCCGGCCGCCATGCCTGTTCGCTCGCCCCCGGTTTGGCTGATCGTCGCGTCAGCCGGCACCATCGTGGGCATTTCAATGGGGCTGAGGCAGGTGATGGGCCTGTTCCTGCCGCCCATGACCAAGGAGCTCGGTATCGGCCGCGAGGCGTTCGGTCTCGCCATGGCGGTCGCCAATCTGGTGTGGGGGCTGGGCTCGCCCATCGCCGGCGCCGTGGCCGACAAGTGGGGCGCGGGCCGCGTCGTGATCACGGGCGCGCTGTCGACCATGCTGGGGCTGGTGCTGATGTGGACGGCGACGTCGGAGATCGTGCTGCTTGTCAGCGGCGTGCTGCTCGGCATCGGCATCAGCGGCGCGGGCATCTCGTCCCTGGTCGGCGTGGTCGGACGCATCGTGCCGCCCGAGAGGCGCACGAGCGCCATCGCCGCGGTCGGCATCGGTGGAGGCGTGGGCGTGCTGATCGCGCTGCCCTACACGCACATCGTGATGGAGCTGCTCGGCTGGAAAGCCTGCCTGCTGGTTCTGGCGCTGACGGCGACCCTGATGCTGCCGCTGGCCTGGCCGCTCTCCGGCAAGCCAACGGTCACCAGCACCGACCTTCCGCAGTCCCTGCGCGAGGCGCTGGGCGAGGCGTTCTCGCACCGGAGCTTCTGGCTGCTGACGTCGGGCTTCTTCGTGTGCGGGTTCCATCTGGCCTTTTATGGCGTGCACCTGCCGGCCTATGTCAGCGACCTCGGCATGCCGGCCAGCGTGGCGCCGACCGCGCTGACGCTCGTCGGCATCTCCAACATGATCGGCATCTGGCTGGCGGGGCGGTGGGGAGAGTCGAAGCCCAAGCGCTACGGCCTGACCATGATCTATATGGGCCGATCGGTCGTGTTCCTGGGCTTCCTGTTCCTGCCGATGACGCCCCTCACCGTGATCGTGCTCAGCGTTCTGCTCGGGTTCCTGTGGCTGTCGACAGTGCCGCTGACGAGCGCCTTGGTCGCCACGTTTTTCGGCCCGGCGTGGATGTCGATGCTCTATGGCTTCGTGTTCCTGTCGCACCAGGTGGGATCGTTCCTGGGCGTGTGGTTCGCAGGCCGGCTGTTCGATGCCACGGGGTCCTACGATACGATGTGGTGGCTGTCGGTGGCGCTCGGCCTCTTCGCGGCCATCGTCAACTGGCCGATCAAGGAGGAGCCCGTTGCCAGGCTTCGTCAAGGCGCCGCAGGCGCGCGCCTGATGCGGCCGGCACAATAGGCCTTGCCGCCGTCTCTACAGTGTGGCGGCGAGGTGTGGTATGGTGAGCTCGTGTCACGCCTCGAATGGACAAGGTCGATGGACGGCGGCAGGACAGGGCCTATGAATGCGATTGAGAGCGGCGCAGGTGCGACGGCGCCGCTCAAAACCCGGCTTGCCATTCTCGCCGGCGTCGCGACCATCCTCGCCGGAGCCTTGTATCTCATCGCCGTACGCGGCGAGGCTCTGCTGCTCGATCTTTCAACGCTCGCCGGCCGCGTATGGTGCTTCTGAGCGACCACGCAATACGCCCATCGGCTTCGGCAGCTGCCGACAAGGCGCGGCGCGCGATGAGGCTGGCGCTGGTCGTCGCGGCCGCGGCGGTTATGCTCGGCGCGGGCCTGTTGGCGGCGGCTCCTGCAATGGCGCAGGATATCAAGACGGTCACCAAGAAAGGCGACTTCGAGGACGTTAAGTTCGAGCTCAACGACGCTATCGTGCGGCGCGGGCTGTCGGTCGAGCAGGATGGCAATATCGGCCAGATGCTGGAGCGGACCGGTGCCGACGTCGGATCGACGAAGCCGATCTACAAGAACGCGCGGTTCCTGTCGTTCTGCTCGGCGCGGTTCTCGCGGCGGATGATGGAGGCCGATCCGGTCAATCTCGGATTCTGTCCCTACGTCGTGTTCATCTACGAGTCGGTTGCGGCACCGGGCGAGATCGTGGTCGGCTACAGGACTCACACGCCGCGCGGCAATGAGGCCTCGCGTGCAGCGCTGGCCGAGATCGACCAGCTCCTCGACGGAATCATCAAAGACGCCGTGAAGTAGGTGACGTCGCCTACGGCTCGATGGTGCGGGAGCTAAAGGCTCACGCAGCTTGTGGCGGTGCTTCGACTGAACCATATGGTTAAGTCTGAGCCCGGGGCGCGAGCCCCGAGCGACCGCCCACAGGAGGTGAGTGATGGGTAATCCGTTCGTGCACATGGAGCTGATGTCGACGGATGTCGGCAAGGCCAAGGCCTTCTACGGGAAGTTGTTCGATTGGAAGCTCGAGGACATGCAATCGGGCGACATGGACTACACGGTGATCAAGGTCGGCGACGGCACCGGCGGGGGATTGATGCAGAACCCGATTCCGAACGCGCCGACCATGTGGATGCCCTACGTCCTGGTCGACAACCTGCAAGCGGCAACCGACAAGGCCAAGTCGCTCGGCGCAAAGGTGATGAAGGAGGAAACCCAGGTGCCTGGCATGGGCTCCTTCACGATCATCACAGACCCGACCGGCGGAATGCTGGGCCTTTGGAAGACACAGATGCCCTGAGGCACGGGCTGTGGCCCCGCCGGCACACCAGCTTTCCTTATTCATGCGCCTCGATTGACGGGCCGCCGGCTGCTCTGCTTTTTTGAATGCACGTGACGGTTCCTGCCGGCCTCGCGGCCGGCAGGGTGAAAAGGGAACGCGGTGCGGGCTTTGTCCCAACGCCGCGGCTGCCCCCGCAACTGTAAGCGGCAAGCCTCACTCCACCATGCCACTGGCCGCGCCCATTGCGCGGTCGGGAAGGCCGGAGCCAGGCGCTCGAGCCGCGAGCCAGGAGACCTGCCGGCACGGGTCGCCCATCTTCCGTACGGGGCGTGCGGGAGAGCGGAGAACCGTAGCGGCGACTGTGGTGGGTTGGGAGCAGTCGCGGCATGTTCGGGGTCAGCCGATAATCCAAGCAGTCCAACGCAGCCGCGGCGCGCCGTGGCTGCGAGCGGTGACGGCAACCTCGAGGTCATCGACGTGAGTGCTCCCGAAGTCGCAACGGGAGACGTTGATGCTCAGTCACAGCAAAGCGCCGGCCAATGGTCGTGCGCCGATCTTGTCGTTGATCGCGTTGAGTGCGCTCGGTAGCACCGCCATCGTGGCTCCAGCCGCTGCGCAAACGCCGCTTCCGGGTGTCGTCGTGGAAGGGGCAACGCTGGCGAAGCCGTCGGCGCGCCGGCGTGCTGTGGATCAGGAAGCTCCGCCGCAGCCACAGGAAGCTGCCCAGGGCGGCGACGAAGCCGGGGTTGAGGCCGAAAAGCTCGGCGCAGCAGTGACCGTCATTACCGGCGAGGAGATTCGCCGCCGGCAGATCAGGGATGCGGCCGATGCGTTGCGCAGCATGCCCGGCGTGTACGTCAGCCGGGCCGCAGGCTTCGGCGGCGAGACGCAGGTGCGCATCCGCGGCGCGGAGGCCAATCACACGCTGGTCATGATCGACGGCGTCCTGGCCAATCAGCCCGGCACCGGCGAGTTCGACTTCGCCCTGCTTTCCGCGGATCAGATCGAGCGCATAGAAATTATCCGCGGTCCCCAGAGCGGGATTTATGGTTCCGGCGCGATCGGTGGCGTGGTCAATATCGTGACCAGGAGCGGCAAGGGGCCGCCTACGGGAAGCGTGTGGAGCGAGATCGGCTCGTTCAAGACGGTGGAGGGCGGCGTATCGGTGTCGGGGGGCACCGACAAGGCGCATGGCCTCATGTCCTACAGCGTGCGCCAGGCGAACGGCTTCAACATCGCCCCTGAAGGCAGCGAGACCGACGCCTTTCAGCGCCGCAACTTTCTGTTCAAGGGCGGGATCAAGCCGACCGACGTGTTTGCGCTCGACTTCGTCTTGCGCAACTCGGAGAAGCGCGGCGACCGCGACGACGATCTGTTCACCGGCACGGGCTTGTCGCATCAGACAGACAGCTTCAGCCGCTTCTCGACCGGCTTCTGGCTGGCCGGCGTCGAGGCCCGGCTCGATACGTTCGGCGGCGCGCTCACGCACACGTTCAAGCTCAACCATACCGAGACCAAGCTGGAGGACACGGCTCAACCCTTGGACCTGTCGTTCTCCTCGCAGTCGCGCAACGACAACGAGCGCTCCAATCTCGGCTATCTGGCAACCTGGCGGATCGATACGGGTGGCGCCGCGAAGCACTTCCTGACCGGGCTCGTCGAGCGCGAGATGGAGACGTTCACGCCGGTGACGGGCGACAACATCGACCGCGAGCGCAACCGCACCGGAGTCGCGGGCGAATATCGCGGCGAGTTCTTCGACCGGCTGTTCATCACCGGCAACGTGCGCCATGACAGCAACGATACGTTCGAGGACTTCACCACCTGGAAGGCCGGGGCCTCGCTGGTCTTCAAGGAGGTGGGCTTGAGGCCGCATGCGAGCGTCGGCACCGGCGTGCGGCTGCCAACCATGGTCGAGCAGTTCGGCCAGTTTGCGGGCTTCGTGCCCAATCCCTCGCTCCTGCCGGAGGAGAGCTTCGGCTGGGATGCGGGCATCGAGGCCAAGTTCCTGCAAGGCCGCGCCGTGTTGGATGTGACGTACTTCAACACCGACCTCCAGAACGAGATCGTGACACGCTTCCTGCCGGGCTTCATCACGACAGTGGACAATCTGACGGGCAAGAGCACGCGCGAGGGCGTCGAGGTGTCGGCGCGCTGGCAAGTTCTGCCGTACCTGTCGATCGGCGGCGCCTACACCTGGCTCGATGCGCGCGACGATGTGGGGCAGCCCGAGATTCGCCGGGCGCGCAACACGGCGCGGGTCGACGTGTCCTACGGCTTCGGCGATGGACGCGGCAACCTCACGCTGGCGGCGAGCTACAACGGCCGGACGCCGGACATCGCTTTCCAACTGCCGTTCTTCGACCAGACCAGGGTCACGCTCGGCGACTACTGGCTGCTGACGGCGGCAGCCTCGTGGAAGCTGAAGCCTGGCGTGGAGATCTTCGGACGCGTCGAAAACCTGCTCGACGAGCAGTATCAGGAGGTCTACGGCTTCGACACGCCGGGCATTGCGGCCTATGGCGGAGTGAAGATCACGCTGGGCGGTGACGAGCCCGCAGGGCTCGTGCCGGCGTTGAAGTAGGAGCGGAAGACGAGATTGCGCGGCCTCTTTCAGGCTTTGCTCGCGGGGGCGGCTCTGTGTGCCGCCGCTCCCGCCCGCGCCGATGTGCCCTCGCGCATCGTCTCGCTCAACCTTTGCACCGATCAGATCCTCGTCGACCTGGTGCCGCGCGAGCGCATCAGGGCCGTAAGCCATCTCGCGGCCGATCCGCAGGTCTCGGCAGTGGCCGAGAAGGCGCGCGGCATTCCATGGACGCACGGCGAGGCCGAGGTGGTGCTGGGCTATGATCCGGATCTGGTCATCGTCGGAGAGTTAACGACGCCGGCCACGGTGTCGCTGCTCGAGCGATTGGGCATCAAGATGCTGAAGGTGCCGCAGGCCAGCGATATCGCGGGCGTGCGCAGCGTGACGTATCAGATCGCCGATGCGGTAGGCGAACGGGCGAAGGCCGACGAGCTGATCGCGGACTTCGACCGGCGCATCGCAGCGGTCGCGCCGAAAACGGCCTGGCGCCCGACCGCCGTCGTCTATCAGGTCAACAACTCGGCCGCGGCGCCTGGCAGCATCGCCGACACCGTGCTGAATGCCGCCGGTTTCACCAATCTCGCATCCGAGCTGGGCCTCGGGCCTGGCGGCCAACTGCCGCTGGAGATGCTGGTGGCGCGGCCGCCGGACCTGCTGGTGCTGTCGGGGCCGGTCACCGAGTACCGCACGGCGGTGGCGGAGAACCTGCGCCATCCGGCGCTCGCCGCGCTGATGCGGACGAGGCCGTCGGTGGTGCTGCCGTGGCGGCTTTGGCTGTGCGCGACGCCGCATCTGGCCGATGCCATCGAGCGGCTGGCGGCGGTGCGTGCGGAGCTGGAAAAGGCGCGGGCCGTGCGATGAGAGTATCCTCGGGGGCGCTGCTGCGTGCTATGCGAGCGCGCATGCAGGCCCGAATCTCAATAGCGTGTCCCCTTCGCCCTGTTCGCCGAATGACTTGCTCGCGTGAACCAGCTCGGGCAGCGAACGCAAGCGGCACTGCGCTCGCCAGTCATGGCGAACGGCCCTCTCCCCGCCGAGGAGAGGGGGCGCTTGCGAGCCGTCGGCGGTTTGCAGGTCCTCACGCATGAGCTTGTACGCGCCCACGTCTCTCTCACACCGCAGCGGCAGGTTGTTCCTGCTGCTCGGCGGGGGCGTGATTGCGCTCGCCGTGCTGTCGCTGATGATCGGGCCGGCGGGTTTCGGGTTGCCGCGCGGCGAAGGGGCCGCAGGCTTGATCCTCACCGAGATCAGGCTGCCGCGGACCCTGCTGGCGGCATTGACGGGGGCGGCGCTGGGGCTGTCGGGCGCCGCGCTGCAGGGTTATCTGCGCAATCCGCTGGCCGAGCCCGGCATCATCGGCATCTCGAGCGGCGCAGGGCTCGGGGCCGTGCTTGCGATTCACTCGGGCGCGTCCGCAGCGTTGGCGCTGGCCCTGCCGCTCGGCGGATTGGCCGGCGCCGCGCTGGCGACGCTGATCGTGCTGGCGCTGGCGGGAGAGCGCGGCGGTGCGCTGACGCTCATCCTGGCCGGCGTTGCCGTGTCGAGCGTGGCGACGGCGCTGATCTCGCTGGCGCTGAGTCTGGCGCAGAACCCGTTTGCCGCCGTCGAGATCGTGTTCTGGCTGCTGGGATCGCTCGCCGACCGCAGCATGACGCACGTGTGGCTGGCGGGCCCGCTGATGCTCGCCGGGATGGCGGTGCTGCTGATGCTGGGACCGAGCCTCGATGCGCTGACGCTCGGGGAGGACGCCGCGCACAACCTCGGCATCGATCTCGTGCGCGTGCGGCGACTCGTGGTTGCCGGCACGGCGCTGGCCGTGGGCGCGGCGACGGCGATCGTCGGCACCATCGCCTTCGTCGGGCTCGTGGTGCCGCACGTGCTGCGACCGCTCGTCGGGCACATGCCGTCGCGGCTGCTGCCGGCGAGCCTGCTCGGCGGCGCGGGGCTGGTGCTTGCATCCGATATCGCCTTGCGCATCGTCACGCCGGGCGGAGAGCTGCGGCTCGGCGTGCTGACGGCGCTGATGGGCGCGCCGTTCTTCCTGTGGCTCGTGCTCAAGATGCGGGCGGAGCTGGCGCCGTGAGCCTGGAAGCCAAGGCAGTCACCGTGCGGCTCGCCGGACGCGTCATTCTGGATGCGGGGAGCTGCCGTGCCGAGCGCGGCCGCATCACCGCCGTGATCGGCCCGAACGGCGCGGGCAAGTCGACCTTGCTGAAGACGATGGCAGGCCTGCTGCCGCGCCAAAGCGGCGCCGTGGAGATCGACGGCCGCGCGCTCGAGGCGCTCGACCGGTCGGAGCTTGCCCGGGAGCTCGCCTATCTGCCACAGGAGCGCGCCGTGCACTGGCCGCTCACGGCGCAGGCGATCGTGGCGCTGGGGCGCCTGCCGCATCGGGCCGGCCCGCGCAGCAACGATGCTGCCGCGATTGCGGCGGCGATGCAGGCGATGGACGTGGCGGCCTTTGCGGAGAGACCGGTGTCGCAGCTCTCGGGCGGCGAGCGTGCGCGCGTGCTGGTGGCGCGGGCACTCGCGCAGGAAAGCCGCATTCTCGTGGCCGACGAGCCGACGGCCGGGCTCGATCCTGCGCATGCTCTCGAGCTGTTCGCGATCTTCGGACGGCTTGCGGCAGAAGGACGCGCGGTCATCATCGCCCTGCACGATCTGACGCTGGCGGCCCGCTTCTGCCATCATGTCGTGCTGCTTGTCGCAGGCCGCGTGGCGGCGGCAGGACCTGCAGCCTCGATCATGGCGCCGGAGCCCTTATCCAAGGCGTTCGGTGTGAGCGTGGCGTGCGGGACTTTCGAGGGCGTGCCGATTGTTCTTCCCGTTGCACCCCTGCAATGATGGAAGGCCGGCGGCGAGCGGGGCATTCAGTTGTTCGGACTGGGTCGCAAGCGTGTGCGGGTCAATCTCGCCCTGCAGGGTGGCGGGGCGCATGGCGCGTTCACGTGGGGCGTCGTCGATCGGCTGCTCGATGAGGGCGATATCGAGCCGGCCTGGATCAGCGCGACGAGTGCCGGCGCGGTCAACGCCGTGGCGCTGGCGGCCGGGCTCGCGGAGGGCGGCAGGGCCGGTGCGCGCGACAAGCTGCGCCGCGTATGGGAGGCGGTGCAGGAGGCGGGCGTGCCCGACCTGCTGCGGCTCAATCCTTTCCTGTACGGCATGAGCCGATCCGGGCCGATAGGCCAGGTGGCGAGCCTGTTCTCGCCGTACGAGTTCAATCCGCTGGGCTTCGATCCGCTGCGCAAGCTGCTCAATGCGCACATTGACTTCGAGAAGGTGCGCGCCTTCAGGGACATCGAGCTGCTGATCGCGGCGACCGACGTGACGACGGGACGGGCGCGGCTGTTCCGCCGTGCCGAGATGAGCGTGGAGGCGGTGCTTGCGTCGGCCTGCCTGCCGACGGTGCATCATGCCGTCGAGATCGACGGCCGCGCCTACTGGGACGGCGGCTTCTCGGCCAATCCCGACCTCGTCACCCTCGCCGCCGAGAGCCCGGTGCGCGATACCATCATCGTGCAGATCAGCTCGGTGACGAAGACTGGCGTGCCGCGCGGCGCGCGCGACATCGCCTTCGACGTCAACCGCATCACCTTCAATCAGCCGCTGCTGCGCGACATCGAGATGATCGAGGCGGCGCGCGAGAGAGGCTTCGGCTGGCGCCGAGGCAAAGGGCGGCTGGCGCGGCTTGCCAGCCACCGGTTTCATCTGATCGAGGCTGGCCGCTATACGGCGTCGCTGTCGCCGGAGACGAAGCTCAGGCCCGATCGCGAGCTGCTGGCGTTCCTGCACAACGCGGGACGCACCGAGACGCACAAGTGGCTCGACCGCAACTTGCGGCTGGTTGGCCGGCGCGCCAGCGTGGACCTCAAGGCCAGGTTCCTCGACGAGACGGGGCCGGAGCCGGTGCCGATGTCCGACGAGCCTGAAGCAAAGCGGGCGGAGCGCTCGGCTCAGGGCACCAGGATCTGACGCACGGTGCCGCCGTCGGCGAGCTTGTCGAAGGCGGCATTCATGTCGGCGAAGCCGATGCGCTCGCTCATGAGCCGGTCGACCGGCAGCAGTCCCTGCTGATAGAGCGAGATGAAGCGCGGGATGTCGCGCGCGGGCACGCAGCTGCCGACGTAGCTGCCCTTCACCGTGCGCTCCTCGGCGACGAGGTTGGTGGCGGGCAGCGCCATGGTGTGGCTCGGGTGCGGGAGCGAGGCGGTGACCGTGGTGCCGCCGCGGCGCGTGATCTTGTAGGCGAGCTCGAGCGCCTTCACCGAGCTTGCCATCTCGAAGGCGAAGTCGACGCCGCCCTGGGTGATGTCCTTCACGTTGTCCACGACCTTGGGGTCCTTGGCGCTGACAATGTGGGTGGCGCCGAGCTGCTTGGCGAGCTGCAGCTTGTCGTCGAGCATGTCGATGGCCACGATCTGGCGCGCGCCGGAAAGCCGCGCTGCCAGCATCGACATGAGGCCGACGCCGCCGAGGCCGACCACGGCGACGCTCGTTCCGGGCGGGACCTTGGCGGTGTTGATGACGGCGCCGGCGCCCGTGATGACGGCGCAACCGAAGAGCGCGGCCTCCTCGAACGCCAGCGAGCGATCGATCTTGACCATGGAGTGGCGCGAGACGACGGCGTACTCGGCGAACGCCGACACGCCGACGTGGTGATAAACCGTGCTGCCGTTGCGCTTGAGCCTGGTCGCGCCGGACAGCAGCGTGCCGGCACCGTTGGCCTTGAAGCCGGGCTCGCACAGCGCGGGGCGGCCCTCCATGCAGGGCATGCAGTGGCCGCAGCTCGGCACGAAGACGAGGATCACATGATCGCCGGGGACGAGATCCTTGACGCCGGCGCCCACTTCCATGACCTCACCGGCGGCCTCGTGGCCGAGCACCATGGGCATCTGGCGCGGGCGGTCGCCGTTGATGGTGGACAGGTCGGAATGGCACAGGCCCGCGGCGCGGATCTTGACCAACACCTCGCCCTCGCCCGGCGGATCGAGCTCGAGCTCCTCGATGACGAGCGGCTGCGAGGTCGCGTAGGGGCGCGGCTTCTCCATCTCGGTGATGACGGCGGCGCGGGTCTTCATGGGCATGTCCTCGTGATCGGGCGAATAGTGGTTGAGCCGGACGTTAGTCGCATCCGAGGTTGCGCGGCAATGGTGCCCTGCGTCGCCGGCATCGCTCGGGCTCGGCCGCTGACGTAATATAAAGGAATCATGACAGGGCGGAGCGGCCTCGGATATTCAATCCGGGGCCTCTTTCCGAGGCCTCTCCAAGCTCGAGCAACCCGGGACGGAAATGCAGAAATCGGTACCGCCTGAGACCATCGCCCAACCCGTGAGGCAGGCCGCATTCTCGATCGTGGTGGCGCTGAGCTTCGCCCATCTCCTCAACGACATGATGCAGTCGCTGCTGCCCGCCATCTACCCGCTGATCAAGGCGGAGCACGGGCTGGACTTCGGGCAGATCGGGCTCCTCACCCTTGCCTTTCAGCTCACGGCGTCGCTGCTGCAGCCGGTGGTGGGGACGTTTACGGACCGGCGGCCGCAGCCGTACTCGCTGGTCGTGGGCATGGGCTGCACGCTGATCGGGCTGTTCGTGCTCGCCTATGCAGCGAGCTTTCCGATGCTGCTGGCGGGAGCGGCGCTGATCGGCACCGGCTCGTCGGTGTTCCACCCCGAGTCGACGCGGATGGCGCGGCTGGCGTCGGGCGGCCGGCACGGCTTTGCACAGTCGATGTTCCAGGTGGGCGGACAGGCCGGCCAGGCCATCGGGCCGCTGCTGGCGGCGTTCATCATCGTGCCGCGCGGGCAGGCGAGCCTGTCCTGGTTCTCGCTGGTCGCGCTCGGGGCGATGTTCGTGCTGCTGCAGGTCGGGCGCTGGTATCAGCGGCAGGCGCCCGCCCCGGTGAAGCCGAGGACCAAAGGCGGCGCGGCGGCGAGCGCGGCAGCGCCCTCGACGAAGGTCGTCTTATCGGTGGCGGTGTTGACCGTGCTGATGTTCTCCAAGAGCGCGTACACCGCAAGCCTCAGCTCGTATTACACGTTCTACCTGATCGACCGGTTTCACGTGCCGGTGCAGACATCGCAGATCCTGCTGTTCGTCTTCCTGCTGGCCCAGGCGCTGGGCTCGCTCGTCGGCGGGCACCTCGGCGACCGCTTCGGCCGGCGCGAGATCATTTGGTTCTCGATTCTCGGCGCGTTGCCCTTCACGCTGATGCTGCCGTACGTGGGCCTGGTGTGGACCGCGGTGCTGACGGTGGTGATCGGCATGATCATGGCCAGCGCATTTCCGGCCATCCTGGTGTACGCGCTCGAGCTGCTGCCCGGCAAAGTCGGCATGATCGCCGGAATGTTCTACGGCGTGTCGTTCGGCCTCGGTGCCTTGAGCGCGGCCATGCTGGGGGAGCTTGCGGATTTGACCAGCATCGAGACGGTCTACTGGTACTGCTCGTTCCTGCCGCTGATTGGCCTGCTGACCTGGTTCCTGCCCAGGCTCAGCGGTGGGCAGGCAAAATGGCGCAGCTCGTGACAGCCGGCGCCGCGGCGGCCGGCCGGGTGACGAGAAAGATGCCGATCGCAACCGGGACGATGCCAAAGAAAAAGGCCCGGGAGAGGAGGGGAGCTCCCGGGCCTGTCCCTCGACGCGGGAGGCTCGTTTGAGCCTAGGGGTCGAGGGCCCGCTTGGGGATGCGGGTTCGTGTGGCGCCCGATTAAGGCGCGGTATTCTCGATCGTGCCGTAGACGCCGTCGTCGCGCGGAGCCGACTGGTTGATGTCGTCGAACACGCTGCGCGGGGCCGTCTCGTTGATGTCATCGAACAGGCTGCGCGGAGCCGTGTCGTTCAGGCCTGGGAAGATGCCAGAGCGGGGTGCCGTCGCATTGATGTCGGAAAAGAGCGACTTGGAAACGTCGGCTGCGTTGGCAGTGCCTGCGAACAGGCCGAGCGAAAGGATGGAAGCTGTGATCAGCGTCTTCATGGTAGTCCTCCGATTTTGAGTAAGTCGCGGGTTTAGTTCGGTTTTCTGCCCCCTCAGCGGAGCGGGTCAGCCGTCCATGAACCCTCATATGGGCCGATCCGTCCGGCCCGGTAGACCCTCTCACGCAGGCGTGATGAACGTTGATCAGAAATCTTTGCCGCGTGATGATCAAAGAGAGTTTGTGACGGAATGAGCGCCTGCGGCATCGGGTGGATTGCCGTTATCGGCGCGGTCGGTTGGGTAGGGTGAAGGGGGGGCGGGCCGCGAACGATAGGCTCGCTTTCACCGACATGCAGCGCGGCTCTCGGGAGCGGCGAGGCTACTGCACGACGGGTTGGACCTCGGTCTTTTGCAACGGCCGCAGCTTCAGGTCTTCCGTCAAACGCAGGGGGTTGGGCTCCCCAAGGCGGGCGCGGTAGACTTGAATGTTGGACAGCACCTTTTTCACGTAGTCGCGGGTCTCCTCGATCGGGATCGACTCGATCCAATCGATGGGATCGACCTTGGGATCGCGCGGATCGCCAAAGGCGCGGATCCACTCGCGTGCCCGTCCGGGCCCGGCGTTGTAGGCCGCAAGCGTCAGCGGGTAGTTGCCGGAGAACTCCGCCAGGCGGTCGCCGACGTAAGCCGACGCGATCATGGCGTTGTAGCCGTTGTCGGTCAGCAGCCGCGGGAGGTCGCACTTCACCTTGTGGTCGCGACAGATGTGCTTGGCGGTGACGGGCATCACCTGCAGCATGCCGCGCGCGCCCGCAGTCGACACGATTGCGGTGTTGAACTCGCTTTCCTGGCGCGCGATGCCGAGCAGCATCGCCATCTCGGGTGGATCGCGCAGCGGCTTGTAATTCGGGAAGGGGTGCACCGGGTAGGCGTACGTGACGAGGTTCATGCCGCGGGCGAGCGCCGTCTTGCCGATGCGGATGGACATCTGCGTGTCGCCGAGCGCTTCGGCCAGATGCGCGAGCATGGCGAGCTCGGCCTCCGTGTTGAGGTGATAGCGCAGGTGGCCGAGCAGGGCGCGCATGAGATTGCGGTCGAGGCTCGACTTCATGGCCAGCACGGCAGCGCGCACGCTGTCGAGATTGTTGAAGCGGGCAGCCTGCTCGCTGGTCGGCGCGGCCGGCGGCCCCGACGGCAGGTCGATGTTGCCGGGCTTGATCTTGTGCCAGGCGAGCTGGCCGTGGAACGTGTCGAACTGTTTGGCCGCGTCGGCGTACCGCTTGGCCGCGTCCTTGCGGCGGCCGAGGGCCTCCAAGGCACGGCCGACCCAATATTCGGCGCGCGCTTTGCTGTGGGGACCGTCGGCGGCGGCAAGCGAAGCCTCGAAGTGGGCAAGCGCGGCCTTGGGGTCGTTCAGGTGGCGCAGCGCGAGCCACCCGGCCATGAAGGTCGCGTCCTTGAGCGGGTTGACGCTGAGCGGCCCGGGATTGCGCACGATGTCGTAGGCGATCGCGGGCTTGCCGCTGCGCAATGCGGCATACGCGGCGCTGCGGCGCTCGATCCACCAGTCGTCGGGACTGACGAGCTTGTCGGCGTCGGCAGGTGCGGCCGCGAGGATCTTCCACACCTCGTCCATCTTGCCCTGCGCCCGAAGCTGCTGCACCCGCTGATAGGCAAGCCCCCAGTCGATGTTGCCGTCGGTCTCCGCCGGCAAGGCCGCGAGCAGCGCGCCTGCGTTCTTGGCCTGGAGGAAAACGGCAAGGCGAGCCTCGGCCTTTGCGCGCTCGCTTTCGGCCAGCAGCGGGATCACGCGGCGGGCAATGGCGGCCCGCTCGTTGCGCGCGGCGGAGAAGCGCACGCTGTCGACCAGGATGCGGTCGAGACGGCGGCGGTGGTCGGCCTCGGTCAGGAGGCTCTTGAAGCGATCGAGAAATCCGTTCTCCAGGCTCGGCGCAAGCTCGTACTCCCGCCATGCCTTGGCGGCGAGGGCGCGAGCTTTGGCCTCATCCTTCTCCACGAGATAGGCGGAGGCCAGCGCGGCATATCCGGCGCCGGTCTGCGGCTCGCTTCCGGCGAAGAAGGCGATGATCTTTTGCGAATCGCCGCCTTGAACGAAGAGCTGCTCCTCGGCGCGCTTGCGCAGCAGCGCGCGGTCCGGCCACGCAGGGTTGGCCTCGCCGAAGGCGACGAGGTCGGCAGCGTCGCCGTAGCCGCTGCGCAGGGTCACCCAGTCGACGAGTTTGCGGGCAACCGGCTCCGTGAGCTGCGCCTTGAGGCTGCGAGCCTTGGCAAGATCGCCGCTGGCCACCGCCCGGACCGCATC
>JBLNBZ010000015.1:0-3823 GCA_050260355.1 Bacteroidota bacterium
TTCGACTGGGCGCGAGCCATACGCGAGAGCGCCACACAGCCCTTTACGCGCTGCGAGTCGGCGCTGCGGCTGGAGCGAGTGCTCGGCGCACGCCTGACGGGCATCGATCTCGAGCGCAAGCAGGATGTCCTCTCGCTTCTCGCCATCCAGTTCACGCCGATCAATTCCGACGACCCCGAGGGCCACATCACGCTGTACTTCGCCGGCGGGGGAGCAATCCGCCTGCATGTCGAGTGCATCGAGGTCGAGTTGCGCGATCTCGGAGATCCCTGGCAGACGCCACGCAAGCCCGAGCACCGGGTGGCTGATCCGGCCGGCGATGACCTGTCGCGAAAGTCGAAGGCGGCTCCGACCGAGCCGGGCGATGCGCAATGCCGCAGCACCTGAACAGCGCCAGCGAGGACTTCGAGCAGCGCTTCAGCGAGTTCCTCGCCGTCAAGCGCGAGGTTTCGGAGAGCGTCGACACGGCAGTGCGCGCCATCATCGCCGACGTGCGCGCGCGAGGCGACCAAGCCCTCATCGAGCTGTCGCGCAAGTTCGATCGGATCGATCTCAATCAGACGGGCATTCGCGTCGCGTCCGCCGAGATCGAGGCTGCCCTGCGCAACACCGCCCCGGCGGCGCTAGCGGCGCTCGAGCTCGCCCGCGATCGCATCGAGAGCCATCACCGCCGCCAGCTGCCGAAGGACGACCGCTACCGGGACGCGATCGGCGCCGAGCTCGGCTCGCGCTGGACCGCCGTGGAGTCGGTGGGCCTCTATGTGCCCGGCGGAACCGCATCCTATCCGAGCTCGGTGCTCATGAATGCCGTTCCGGCCAAGGTTGCCGGCGTTGCGCGCGTCGTCATGGTCGTGCCGAGCCCGGGCGGCGAGATGAATCCGCTGGTGTTGACCGCGGCGCACCTCGCCGGTGTGGACGAGATATATCGCATCGGCGGTGCGCAGGCCGTGGCGGCACTTGCGTTCGGCACCGAGACCATCCGCCCGGTGGCCAAGATCGTGGGTCCCGGCAACGCCTATGTCGCGGCCGCCAAGCGCCAGGTCTTCGGCACGGTCGGCATCGATTCGATTGCCGGTCCCTCCGAGGTGCTGGTCATCGCCGACGGCAGCAATAATCCGGCTTGGATCGCCGCAGACCTGCTCGCCCAGGCCGAGCACGACGTCGCCGCCCAATCGATCCTGATGACCGACGATGCCGCCTTCGCCGCTGCCGTCGAGGTTGAGGTCGCCCGGCAGTTGAGCGACCTGCCGCGCGGCAACATCGCCGGTGAAAGCTGGAGCATTCATGGTGCCGTCATTCTGCTGCGCTCGCTCGAGGAGGCGCCGGCGCTGGCCGACCGCATTGCGGCCGAGCATGTGGAGATTGCGACGCGCGATCCCGAGGCGCTCGCCGCACGCATCCGCAACGCCGGCGCGATTTTCCTTGGGGCCGTGACACCGGAGGTCATCGGCGACTACGTTGCCGGCTCCAATCACGTACTGCCGACCGCGCGCACGGCTCGCTTCTCGTCGGGCCTAAGCGTGGCCGACTTCATGAAGCGCACCTCGATCCTCAAGCTGGATGCCGGCGCGCTCGCGCACCTTGCTCCGGCGGCCATGACCCTTGCCGAGGCGGAAGGGCTCGATGCGCACCGGCGCTCGGTGGCAATCCGCCTGCCTGCGCCGAAGGCGGCCAGATGAGCGGCGAGGACACGAGTCGATCACGCCTCGTGAAGATCATGCTCGACGAGGAGTCGATTGCACGCTCCAACAGCAACGTCGAGCACGAGCGGGAAGTCGCCATCTATGACATTCTCGACGCCAATTACTTCGCGCTCGAAGGGCGGGATGACGGCCCCTACACGCTGAAGCTGTCGATCTCGGAGGACAGGCTCGTTCTTGGTGTCGGCACCGAGGACGGCAACGAAGTTGCCACGTTCATGCTGTCCCTGTCGCCGCTGCGGCGGACGATGAAGGACTATTTTCTGGTCTGCGACAGCTACTACAAGGCGATCCGCACCGCGCCGCCCTCGCGCATCCAGGCGATCGATATGGGGCGGCGCGCGCTGCACGATGAAGGCAGCAAGCTCCTCATCGAGAGATTGAAGGGCAAGATTACGGTCGATCACGATACGGCGCGCCGCCTGTTTACGCTGGTCTGCGCAGTGCAGTGGAAGGGCTGACACGCCATGAGCGGGGGCGGGCTGCCAGGCGCAGTGCTCTTCGCCTGCACCATGAATGCGGTGCGCTCGCCCATGGCTGCCGCCATTTTGCGCCATCTCGCCCGCGGCAGCATCTACATCGAGTCGGCGGGCGTGCGTGCCGGGGAACCCGATGCGTTTGCCGCCGCGGTGATGGACGAGATCGGCATCGACATCCGCCAGCACACGCCGCGCACGATCGCCGACCTGCACGACACGTCCTTCGATCTGATCATAACGCTCTCGCCCGAGGCCCATCACCAGGCGCTGGAGCTGACGCGCACGATGGCCGTCGACGTCGAGTACTGGCCGACGTTCGATGCCACCGCCCTGCATGGACATGCCAGCCGTGAGCAGATCCTGGCGGCCTACCGCCAGGTGCGCGACGGACTGTTTCAGCGCATCAAGCAGCGCTTCGGCTTCGGGGGCGGGCCATCGGTCTGACCCGCGCTCTCGCCGCCGGGCCTCTACGGGAGCGGCTTCAGCCCCGGCTTGGCGCCCTCGGGAAGCGGCGCGTGCGTGGCGTTGAGGATCATCGCCAGCAGGCTGTAGTAGCCGTGGATCCCGATCAGATCGATCACGCCCCTCTCGCCGAAAAGGCCGACCGTCCGCTCCCAGGTCGGGTCGGAGACGGTGCGGGTTCGAATCAGCTCATCGAGGAAGTCGTAGATGGCCGCCTCGTCGCTGGCCATCTCGGCAGGGCGGCGGCCGTCGGCAATCGCGTCGCAAATCGTGGGCTTGAGGCCGGCCTTCTCGGCCAGGATGCGATGCGCATGCCATTCGAAGTTCTGCGACCAGAGCCGCGCCGTTATGAGAATGGCGAGCTCCGACAGGCGCGGCTCGAACGCGCTGTTGAACCGCAAATACTCTCCGGTCTTTTGCAGCCGGTTCATGAAATCGGGGCTGCGGAGCAGTGGAATGAACGGGCCGACCAGATGCCCGCGCGGACCCGAGACGATGCTCGCAACCGCCTGCTTCTGCGCCTCGCTCATCTTCTCCTCGGGGATCGGAGGCATCCGGTTCTTCTTGGCTTGCATACGCGGCTCCTGTAGTGCCTATCTGCTTGTGGTGAAACGCGCATCTCGCGTGATGGCAAGGCTCACGCGCGGCGCTCGACTGGCCGGTGCAAGATAGGCTGGAACGACCTTCCGGGCCTATTGATTTTCGGCGGACAAGCTGGGCATTCTCCGGTCCGAATTCGGGGCGTGGTCCCTGCGCGCAAGGCCCGTTGCCGGCGTGGCCGGGACGCGCTGCAACGCTGACGCCGAGATGCAGCCGATGACTTCAGCCAAGTCCTTGTTCCTCTCTGCGCTCGGCCGTGCTTCCGAGGCGCCGCAGCAGCGCGAGACGCTGCGCCAGCAGCGGGCGCGCAGCAAGCCGGTCGGCCGGCGCTCGGAGCTGCGGCCGCGGCTCGTGCTGGCGAGCGCCAGCCCGCGCCGGCTGATGCTGCTATCGCAAGCCGGCGTCCAGCCCGATGCGCTGCGCCCCTCCTCCGTCGACGAGACTCCGCGACGGGGCGAGATGCCGAGGACGCTCGTTACGCGCCTGTCGCGCGCCAAGGCGGAGGCCGCGCGCGACCTGATCGCCAACGACCCGGATCTGGCGGAGGCCTACGTGCTTGCGGCCGATACGGTGGTCGCCCTC
>JBLNBZ010000016.1:0-42069 GCA_050260355.1 Bacteroidota bacterium
CGGACCGTGCCGGCTGATCTTAAAAAGCAGCCGGCACGTCAAATCAAATAGCGCGAAGCCTCAATCCACGCGAGACCTAAACGCCAGCACGCGCCTCCTCGACGTGGGCCGCCTTCTGCACCGCCTTCTGGACCTTCTCGAACGCGCGCACCTCGATCTGGCGGATACGCTCGCGGCTGACGCCGAACTCGACCGAAAGATCCTCGAGGGTCGCGGGCTCGTCCTGAAGACGCCGCGCCTCGAAGATACGCTTCTCGCGGTCGTTGAGGGACCCCATGGCGCGCGTCAGGTACGACTTGCGCCGGTCGAACTCCTCGCTTTCCGCGAGCTGCTCCTCCTGGTCCGGCCGGTCATCGACCAGCCAGTCCTGCCATTCGCCGGACTCGGCATCGGCCCGCACCGGCGCATTGAGCGAAGCATCGCCCGACAAGCGCCGGTTCATGGAGATCACGTCCTCCTCGGGCACGCCGAGCTTTGTTGCAATCAGCTTGACCTGCTCCGGCTTCAGATCGCCCTCCTCGAGCGCCTGGATCTGGCCCTTCACGCGGCGCAGGTTGAAGAACAGCTTCTTCTGAGCCGCGGTCGTGCCCATCTTCACCAGGCTCCACGAGCGCAGGATGTATTCCTGGATCGACGCCCGAATCCACCACATGGCGTAGGTGGCAAGGCGGAAGCCCTTGTCCGGGTCGAAGCGCTTGACGGCCTGCATCAGGCCGACGTTGCCCTCGGAGATCACCTCGCCGATGGGCAGGCCATAGCCGCGATAACCCATGGCGATGCGGGCAACCAGCCGCAGATGCGACGTGACCAGCTTCTGCGCGGCGTCGGCGTCCTGATGCTCCTGCCAGCGCTTGGCCAGCATGTATTCCTCGTTCGGCTCCAGCATCGGAAAGCGCCGCACCTCCTCGAGGTACCGCGCCAAACCACCCGAGCCTGTAGCGATTGTCGGAAGCGTCTTCGTTGCCATCTGCTGTACAGCATCGATCTCTTGTCGGAGACCTCCGCTGCTCCCTCATTAGTGGGGCCCGCCGGAAAGCCCGGCGTCATGGGCACCATTTACTCCCGCGAGCCCGTTCGCGACAAAGCACGTTTACGTTCTATCGAGGTCACGTCGTATCACGCGAGGGTGACCTATGTGGGGGCGGCCCACCCGAACTTCAAGAGCTTAACGGACTGATCGGCCCGATTCCGTCGGCCAAGCCGAGCCCCGCAATTTTAATAACTTACGATCGACCAATTCGATCCAATTCTAGCACGCAATCAGCGGGATGCGTCGTTATCGCCGGCTGGCGCCGAGAGCCCTGTGCACAGCCTCCAGATCAGGCGGCAACGCGCTGGTGAAGGAAAGCCGCTTGCCGGTCACCGGATGCACAAACCCGATCTCGGTTGCGTGCAGCGCCTGACGCCGCAAATTCTCGACGACACTGCGCACCGATGGCGAAAGCCGGCGCGCGCTGGCCGAGAAGCCGCCAGCATACACCGGATCGCCGAGCACCGGATGACCTAAGTGGGCCATGTGCACGCGAATTTGGTGCGTGCGCCCGGTCTCGAGCTCCAGGACCAGCAGGGACGCAAGGGCCCTGCCATCGGCCTCATAGGACTCCTTGATGCGATAATGCGTCACAGCGCGACGCCCGCGTCCAGAACGGGCCACCGCCATCTTCGTCCGGCTGTGCGGACCGCGCGCCAAGGGAGCGTCGATCGCGCCTGCGGGTCTCGCCGGCACTCCCCAGACGAAGGCCAAATATCGGCGCCTGAGCCTCCCGTCACGGCCGTGGGCCGCGAACTGCTCGGCCAGGCCCTGGTGAGCCGCGTCGGTCTTCGCCACGACGAGGAGACCGCTTGTGTCCTTATCGAGGCGATGCACGATGCCCGGGCGCCGGACGCCTCCGATGCCGGACAGACTGTCGCCGCAGTGGGCGAGAAGGGCATTGACGAGCGTGCCCGAGGCATGCCCCGCGGCCGGGTGGACGACGAGGCCCGCTGGCTTGTCGACCACGATCAGGTGTCGGTCCTCGTACACGATCGCGAGCGGGATATTCTCCGGCTCGGGTATGGATGGCTCGGGCTCGGGCAACACGACCTCGTAGCGCTCGCCCGGTTTGACCCTGCGCCCCGGCTCTCTTACTGTCCGCCCATCCAGCGTCACCTGGCCGCCGCGGACGAGCGCCTGGATACGCGACCGCGTCACGCCGACGAGGGCGGCACTCAGCACCTTGTCGAGGCGTGCGCCGGCATCGTTTGGGCCGGCCGTGACGGTGGACGTGTTGGATGCGCCGCGGCTCATTGTGGAGCTCGAGCCGGCAAGGAGCCGCCCACCTCATGGATGCCCAAATTGCCTCGCGGCTTTTGCTGCATTTTCACGGACTCTCAAAGTCGCCTGAATGCGTGGGTACGGCGTGAACACGGCAAGAACATGGTAGGATTGCGCCCAAGTTGCACCCGAGAACACCCGCGAACGACTCGGGCGCAAACCGGCTGATTTTGCACCCGAGGTTTCTCGTTTCGTTCTAATTGCGGCCGTCGCGCGTGAGTGCCGCGAAATTCGCGCCAACTAAACGTGGAGGTTGCAGTGACGGTCAAAGCCCCATCGCCCGTGCGGGTCGCCTTCGGCGATCCGCCCGAAAGCCCCGCCATCCTCGCCGAGAGCATCATCAAGCTCAGCGCCGGCGTCGCCGCACTCACCCGCGGCGGCCTCAACCGCAAGGCCGTCATCGCCCTCCTGCACGACCACACGAAGGTGTCCAAGCGCACCATCGAGCAGGTGCTGGACGGGATGGAAAGCCTGCAGCGCACCTATTGCAAAGCGAGCAAGGCCCCATGAGCCGCAAGCGCAACACCACCCGCCGGCAAACCCTCGAGCCGCCCGACCCCACCGAGATCTTCGATCTCTATGAGGTGCTGGGCGTGTCCCGCGACGCCGATGCCGAGACCATCAGGACGGCCTTCCGGGCACGTGCCAAGGTCACCCATCCCGACGCCGGCGGCAGCCCGGGAGCCTTCGAGCACGTCAAGCTCGCCCAACAGATCCTGCTCGATCCCGAGCGGCGCGCCCGCTACGACGCCACCGGCCGCATCGATCGTCCCGCGCTCGACCGCACCGAGTCGAACGCCCTCAGCATGCTGGGCGAGCTGCTGACCCAGATCCTGGGCCAGGGCGACGAGCCCGGGAACACCGATTCACTCGCCGCCATGCGTTCAGCGATCAAAGAAAGTCTAGAGAACATGGACAAACAGGTCGCTGACGCCAAGGCCGCGCGCGACAGGATCATGCGAATGAAGACCAAGTTCCGCCTGCGCAAGAAGGGCGCCGATCCGATCGCCGCCATCCTCGACGCCAAGGCGCGCGAGGTCGATCGCATGCTCGCCGATAGCGAGAGCGCCCGCCGCATACACGAGCGGGCGCTCGAGATCCTCGCCAACTACGAGTTCGAGTTCACACCGCAGCCGGGGCGGTCGCCCTGGATCGTGACCACCGAGGCACTCGCATGACCCACAAGACCGGCTTCAAGGGGGTTTTCGCCCATGCCAGCGGCGCGCCGATGCATGACCGCGCCGCACCGGCACGCACCGTCACGCATTTCTACGACATGCGCATCACCACCGATCCCTCGCTGCCGCCCAAATCCTGGCGGCTCGCGGGACCACGCACGCTGCTCGTCTCCCCCGACATCGTCGACGAGATGGGAAAGCAGGGGCTGACGCGCCATGACTGAGATCCAGATCGCCGATCCACGACCCCTCACCGTCTTTCAGGCGGAGTGGGACGACAGCGACACGTGGTGCCACTCGATCGAGGAGGTGCTGCAGCGCGCGTTCGACGGTCTGCACGGCAACTACGACATCAAAAAGCCGTTTCGCCTGTTCGGCGCCGACATCCTCGCCGCCATCCCCATCAGCGTCACGCCCGACAAACTCGCCGTCGTTGATGCCGAGGACGAGGCCAAGTTCGCGCGCGCGCTTGCGACCGCCAACTTGCTCGTCGCGCTGGGCGACGACGGGCCCGTCGCGCAAGGCGACACTCTCATTGCGCTGCTCGAGGACCTGCGCGAGAGCGGCCTGCTGCCGTTCAAGGGCGATCTGGTGCTTTGGCGGCATCACGAGGAAGCGATCTGGATGCGCTTCGGATTGCTTCTGATCGATGACGAGACCTCGGCCAAGCTCAACGCCGAGCTCGAGAGCAAGCGTGCAACCAGCGTGCGTGAGGAGGAGCTATCCAAAGACTAGATGACACGAGAAGGGACAATTCGATGCGAGCCATCGACTTTCTGGCCTCCGTGCTCGGCGGCTTCGTCGGCGCGGCCATCGCCATCTTCATCTTCATCATGATGCTGATCGGGCTGTTCTCACCCGCCAAGGCGCATGACTGGTATCCGATCGAATGCTGCGCTGGCTACGATTGCGCACCGGTGGACAAATCCGTCATGGCCGGCGGGCCCTACCGCGCCGGCATGCTGCCGCTGACACCATCGGAAATGCCGACCATGGTGGTGACCACGCGCAACGGCACCGCACCCGTCACCGCCGAGACGAGCCGGCGCGAAAGCAAGGACAACCGCCTGCACGCTTGCATTCGCGACGGCAAGGTCGTCTGCCTGTTCGTGCCACCGGGAATCTGACCCCTGCCCATGCGAGACTTTGCACGCATCGAGACCGTGCGCCTGCCGGCGCCGCCCGACATCGGCCACGGCCTCTACGACATGTGGCTGCAGCGCTGCCGGCGCGAGGCCATCTTCGAGCCCGTCAAGCCGGGCCCCGATCAGCTCGTCACAATCGACGTGTGGCCGCATCCAGAGACGCGCCTCGAGCTGACCGGCCTGCTCGTGTGGACCGATCGGCTCGTGCGCGACATCGGCGTCATCGAGTTGGCCTGCCGCGTGCACAGCTACGGCATCCTGCGCGGCCTGCCGCCAGGCGTGTCGACGTCCACGCCGGACCAGATGTACGTCAAAATCTATGTCGAGCTTCCAGAGAGCAGCCCAGTATGAGAATCCATTACATGAGCGACCTGCATCTCGAGTTCGGCGCGTTCGACAAGCCGCTGCCGCGCGGCGATGTCCTGCTGCTCGTCGGCGACATCACGCTGCTCGCCGCACTCGATCCCAGCAGCGAAAACTATGAGCGCCTGGCGCGGACGCGTCAGCGCACGCAGGATTTCCTCGAGGCCTGCCGGCGCAACTTTCGCCGCATCATCTACGTGATCGGCAATCATGAGGCCTACGGCTATTGCCTGACCTGGAGCCCCAGCCTGATCCGCCGCGCCATGGCGGACGTTGAGCTTCTCGACGATTGCGTAATCGAGCTCGATCGCAAGACTTTGCTCGTTGGCGGCACGCTGTGGACCGACATGGGCGGCGGCCGCGCACACGAGCGCATTCGTAGAGCGCTCAACGATTTCCGCTTGATCCGCATCGAGAAGGACGGCCAGCTCGAGGATTTCGATACCCACGATGCCGTGCGCTGTCACAAGCGCACGCTGGAGTTGATCGGGCAGACCGCGGAGACCCATCCCAGCAGGACCATCGTCGTCGCCACGCACCATGCACCGAGCGTCAAGGGGCTGAGTCCGGAGCACGTGCACAGCTCCCCACTCAATGACGCCTACTACAGCGATCTCGAGGGCTTCATTGCCGCATATCCCAATATCCGCCATTGGGTGCACGGACATACGCATCTGCAGAAAGCTTATCGGGTGGCGCAGTGCCGGGTGCTGTCGAACGCCCGCGGCTACGTCATGCACGAGGATTGCGCCGCAACATTCGATCCCAACCGCTGGTTCGCGACCGGCTGCGCCGCCAAGCGCGCGCCGAAACGAAAAAAGGCCCCGCCGAGCCCTGGGACGGAAGAACCGATCCAGAGCTCGGACGGGGCCAGGTGAGGCGCTAGCCATGAAGGGCATGGGATAGGCGCCTGTCCCGGAATCGCCGCTGCCGGGACATCGTGGAGCCCGCGCAACCGGAAGGTTCGGGCTCAATGCGGGAAAGTGAGCGAGCCAGCGACGACGCCTGGGAGGTTTTCAGCGACCACGATCTAGCGGCTCGAAGCGATGCGTGTGAAAACGAGCAGTGCTCAGGCACCCGATCGACGCATAACGGGATTCCTACCAATGAGCGGCGCTTGCAGAAAGAACCCCATTACGAGCCAGGATGGCCCAATGAGGATGGGCGAGAGCAAGCGATGCGCGCTCGACAGCGGGCAAGACATCATTTTCTGCCGCACGTGCGCTCTTGCATACGACTGCCGCAGAGAACCGCGACCGGCTTGTCCGCTCAGGGCGCCATCGAGGAAGTCAGCCCGCATCCTGGACGAAGCGGCGAGGAAGTACGCAACGGTGATGAAGCGATTGGCGAAGAGATAGGACGCAACAATGGCATTGGATCGCATGGAAGAGCGGCGACGGATTGCGGCTCGCCTTGATGAGGTAAAGGTCGGCCAGGAGACGGTGAACGACCATCCGGAGGTGATCGCAGCGCGCGCGAAAATGGAGGCTGCACGTGCGGCTGCCGACGAGGCGCGCGACGAATTTCACCGCGTCTTCCACAAGCATTATGTCAGCGACGAGGCGGTTACGAGGGAGCTGCTGGCGGAATATTCCGACCTGATCTCCGACGGTTATTCAGGGATCGCTCTTTGCTGCGTGACTGGGCTGCCGATTTTTGTCGGTGATCGGGTCGTCGAGCGCGAGGACAGCAATGGCGCCCGCCATTTCTTGCTCGCCGATGTTGTCAAGATCGATGCGACGCTGGCCCTCACCGCGCCGACCAAAGTGCTGACCTTGCGCGACAGCGGCATCGATGACGACGGCGATGGAGACGAGGAGCCCACACCATGACGACGGACATCGTCCTCACCGATGACGAGCGCGATCTGATCTTGCAGATGCGTGCATGGAAGAACGGCGTCCCCGAGGAGGAACTGCCGTCGAAGCCGGAAAGGGCCGTCTACGTGAGCCTCGTTGAGGCGCGTGCCGAGCTCTACCGGCTCGCACTCAGGCACGGGCACAACGATGTTTCCGCGCGCTACGAGCGCTTCCACAAGCTGCTGAGCGCCGGCCTCTTGATCGAGCTGTGTGACGCCTGGAACAAGTGGCATCAGCACCTGCGCGATGAGGAGTTGCGGGACGAGACGAACAACCGCCTCTTCGACGGGAGTTCGCTCGTCTACGAGACGGAAACAGAGATGGATGACGCGCCATGAAATTCCGCACGAGGTCGGTCATGGTCGATGCAGCGCTCTACGATGGCGAGCTTGTCGGCAAGCCTGGCGCCGACGGCAATGTGGTCAAAGGCACGTGCCCGATGTGGTTTCCATCGGTGGTTCCGGTGGTCGACTACGCGAATTTCTGGTTGCGCCGTGGCGAGATTTTCTACGTAGGAGACAAGCTGCGCATCGGCACGCCATCAGGCCCGGTGACGGTAGAGCCCTATGACTGGATCGTCAGGGATGAGGCGGGTGATTTTCACGTCCTGTCACCCGAGGCGTTCACTGCAGCCTACGAGCCCGTCCCCGAGCCTCTTCTTCTGGATTGTCGCCCGGCGTCACGCTAGCCGCCGGCGACGCCGATGACGACCATTCCATGGGCGTGCATAAAGACGGCTTCAGCCGCAACCCGGATCGAGTCTAGCCGGCACCGGGCCTGAGCGCTGGTTCTGATACTTGCCGCGATAGGGACTGTCGGTCGGTTTGTCGAGCAGCTGAAATACGATCTGCGCGATCGGCATGCCGGCATTGAGCTCGAGCGGCTCCGACGCGCTGCTCGTCAGCTCCAGCGTCAGATATCCCGACCAGCCCGGCTCGATCACGGTATTTTGCACGAACAGCCCGCGCCGCGCCCAGGTCGACTTGTCCTTGACGAACGCGATGAGGTCCAGCGGCATGGCAAAGCGCTCCATGGAGGAGGCCAGCTGAAACGCGCCAGGCCGCAGAACGGCGTCCTCGGCAATGCGAATGTCATAGCCCGCCGGCGACAGGCCGAAGGTCATGCCGCGGAACACGGTGCGCTCATGAAAGGGCTCGAGCAGACCGGTGCGGCCGCGGATGCTTTGCGCGGAGAGGATCATGAGCGCACGTGTACTTCAGGGGGATGGTCAGGTCCAGATTCGCTGGACGCAGATTCCACAGCCTGCATGTGCTCGGCAATGAGCTGCAGACTGCGTTCGGCCTGCTCGACCGTGCGCGCCGCCGCCACCTCGACGTTGACGAGCTCGCGCCGCAGGCCGCCGACGACCTCGGCCGCGCGATTGGGGCTGACGGTCGTCTCCCACGTCGACCAGCGATGATTGCATCTGGGACACGCGCGACGCCGGCGCACGGTGTCGCCCGCAGGCCGCGAATCCGTGACATGACTGCGCTCGTTGCGGCAGCGCGGACACCAGATCATCGCTGGACAAGAACCTCGTGAGGGGTGGTGGGAGCCAGGCCTGGAGCGATCCAGGCCCTTCAGGTCGAGTCGGAGCGTGTTGGGTGGCGCTCGCAAATGCCTGGCTCCCGTCGCGTCGATCGCAAATTTGCGATGGCAAGGGTCAAAACCAGGCTTCAGGGTGGATGATGCGTCTTGTAGATAGGATGGATGGGAAGAAGAAATACGCGGCACTCATTGAGAGGGAAGGTTCGTCGTCTCGTCACGCCTGAAGCGCGATAGAGCATCGGCCGTTTCCTTTCTCGTTAGCACGCACACGCAAACCGAAACGGCGGCACGAGACTAGTCGGTCATCTCGTCCGCCGTGCGGACCAGATCGAGCAGATCCATCAGCTCGATCTCGAACCGGCTCAGAATGGAGAGGGCGACGTCGGGCTCACGCATGGCCAATCGCGCAATCAGCATCGGCAGCGCATCCGACGACGACAGCCCGGCACAGTGTGCGCGCCGCTGCAGCGCCTGCGTCTTGCGATAGACCTCGGTGGCGTTGATCGACATGAGACCGAGGCTAAGAACGATTGCAGCCTCAGTCTAGGTATTCTTGACTCATATCGGCGCGCCGTGACTCCTGCGCCACAGCACGTGCAACGCTAGCGCGTTGCGAACGGGTTGAACGGCTCGCGCTCCACGCGCTGGGGCAATTGGCGCGGACGCATCGGCGCCGAGCGCGTCGGGCGCGCCTCGTGCGGCAGCAGCTGCTGGGGGCCAAATTCCGGACACGTCAGACCGCTCAAGCTCTTGCCGCGCAATTTGTTCTGCATGCACCAGATCTGATGCTCCTGCTTGGTCCAGGCGCGATCGCTCGCGGCGTCCACACGCCGCGCCAGACCGTCGATCTTGCTCTGCAGGGTCGCAGTCTGGTTCGTCGTCTCCACGCGCAGCAGATCGATCGAGGACTTCTGCTCGATGGCGACGGCGCGCACGTTCTCCAGCTGGTGGGCCACTTCGTCACGCTGGGAGTAGTACCAGGTCACCAGACCCAGACCGCCCAGAGCCAACGTGGTGGCCAGTCCGGCCGACAGATACGTATTGGTGGGCGTGACGATGCGCGAGCGATCGAGAGCCTCGCGGGTGCGGGCGCGAGCCATGGGAACCCTCCTCGAGTCAGGACGTGGGTTTTTTCTCCTTACCCGGAACGCCACAGATGCGATCACGCTTGGCGTTGAGACGCACGATGCCGCGAATGGTGTTGGGCGTGTCGTTGATCGACCATTCGAGCTTCTCGTCCATGATCTCGCAGAACGTGTCACCCTGCACGGTCACGCTCTGCACCGGCACCTTGCCCGCATCGGCGCAGCCAGCCAGCGTGGCCGCCGCAGCCAGGATCAGGATGCGGATCGTAAGGCCGATGGTGGACATGGAGCTCAGTTCGCTTTTTCGGCCGCCGCAGCCCGGCGCTTGGCGCGATACATCATGTTGTCGACGCAAGACGCTGATCTGCTGCACAGCTCGATGATCTCTTTTGCCGTCTTGGGCAGCTTGGCCTCCGCCTCGTTCGCCGCCTTCTGAGCCTCCGCCACCTTGCGGCTGGCATCCTGACGCATCGAGAGCTCGATCTGCGCCACGCGCGCATTGCATACGCTCGTCTGCTCGATCTCCTTGGCCTCGAGCGCTGCCGCCATGACGATCTTGTCGTGAATCTTCGTGCCCGCGTACACCACCACGTTCATGGCCAGCAGGCCGAGCATGATCCATTGCGTCATCGGCGACCCTTTGATTTTATCCAGCAAGGGCGTGAGAAAGCGGCTGACCCATTGCGGCTTTGGCCACGCGCTGCTGTTTGCGACGGCGCGCAACCACAAAGAGGACAAGACAGCACAGAATGCCACCCACCACCCACGGATTTTTGTAAGCAAGCTGAGCCACCGCATTGCCAGCCTCCATCAGCATTCTGAGGACATCGAGCTTGTCGGCGACTTGCTTGGCGCTCTCAACGGCGCTCTGAACGGTTGCAGGATCGGGCGCCGGCGCTGCGGACGCCTGCACCAACTCCTTGAGGACCGGCGCAGCACCAGTCGCTGTCGCCCCTGCGACAGCCGTATTCTCCAGCGCGTCCGCGTCACGAATTTCGGTGGAGCCAGCCGCGCGCAGGTCCTTGACGGTCGCCGCCACTGGCCAGCGAATGCCGTTCGGCAGCGCATCCTTGATGCGCACCGTCTGATAGGTGATGGCGTTCGACTGATTGCAGCCGATGACGCGCGCCGTCCCGTTCTTGTTGACCTTGGTGATGACGCACACGTGCCCAAACGGCGGCGCCCCGCGCGGCAAAACCATGATGGCGCCGGGCTTGGGCTCGCACGGCTTGCCATAGGTCAGATACGAGCGCGCCATCAAATTGTGGGCAACGGGCGGGATCGGATAGCTTGACAACTTCAGGAACGCGCCGAGACCCGCCGCGCACCAGGCCGTCTCGTCGTGCTCGATCTCGGGGTGCCCACACAGGGCGAAGTACTTGAGGATCTCCGGGTTGTCCTTGCTGCCGGCAACCTCGCGCACGCCGCGCTCGGCCGCCTCGACCATGCGGTCGAGCCAGGGATGGGGAGAGCTCGGGTCCGGCGTGAAGGCCTCGAGGCGATCGAGAAACTGGCTGGGGGCAGGCACGACCGACATCGGCTTCAGGCCGCCTCCACGTCATGGCGCACGACGAGCAGCCCAGGCTCACCGGAATTGTCGCCGGGTCTGGCGAAGATCGAAACCCCGTCCTCGAGCGAGCCGAAATCCTCGATCAGTCCGAGCGGCATCGGTTGCAGCACGAACATGGCCGCATCCGCCGCGGGCGACGACCCGGCGAGCGTGACGTGCACGGGCTTGTCGGTGGACTGGTTTTGCAGCCACACGCTGTCCTTGGGGCCAGCGACCACAAGGGTCCACTGGGCGGGCGCCAGCACCTTGAGCTCGACGGTCGTCGTCATGGGGGCTCCACAGCACGGGGCGGGCGGGGCCAATCAAAAAGCGACCCCAAATCGACTCGATTCACGCGATGAGAACGAGAGCGCCTGCGTGCTGCGTGCGGCGTCAGTCTAGAGAGTGTTGACCCGCTCCGCACGCAGCTTTGCAAACGGCGCCGACCGAAAGGCCGATCAGTGATGCACGCGCGCTACAGTAGCGCGCGATCCGCGCCGCTTGCGCGGCTTCTTGTCCTTGGCGCCGCGCGGCCGGCCGCGCTTGGGCTTGGACGCCGGCATCCAGCGCTGCAGGATCGGCCGCAGGTCGCCCCACAGCTGCCAGCGCCAGAAGGCGAGCGCGCTGAAGATGGCGTCGGTGACCGCCGCCAGGATCAGGACGGCCACCAGCACCGGCAGCATCAGGCCGAGGAGGACAAGGCAAAACAGTGTGCGCGCGCTGGCCAGGGCGGTGTGCAGATGCCGGGAGAGCGTATTCTGCTGGGACGGCGCGCTCTTCCGGGAGCGCCTGGGTGCGCCGCGGCCGCGTGGCTCGGCGGTCGGCGGGAAGTCGTAGACGTTGAAGGATGCGGCGGCTTTGCTGCGAGCCATTTGGCTTCTCCGTTTTTGGCTTGATTGAGAATGGAAAAATCGAACGCGTAGTGCCGATCAGGGCGCTGCCGAGCCAGCCGTGCCCTGCGAAAGAATTCTGATGGCCTTGCCAGTGCCCTCAGCGCGCTTGTCCTCGTTGGGCTTCTCGGCCTCGATCTTGACGGTGTAGGCGTGCGCCCCGGAGAACTCGTGCGTGGCGCGCTTGACGCGCCATACGCCATCGATGCCGGTGCGCACGTTGATCACCGTGAGCGGGGTCTCCGTGCTCACCAGCGGATCGCCGACGATGGTCAGCGACAGCTGGCCCCGGCCGCGCTTGCCCTTGCGGCTCTTGCCGCGCGCCTTCTTCTTCGTGTCCGGCTTGTTGCCGCTGTCCAGATAGCGCGCGCGGTTGTTGGCGTCCGAGGAGCCCGACAGCGAGACGTCGCGCTCGAAGTAGATGTCGGCCTTGTTCTTGTCCCAGCCTCGCTTCTCGCCCGCGCTATGACGTGGACGCTGCAGAACATCGCAGCGATAATCGATGAGCTCTCCCGGCAAATCGCCAAAGCCTCCGCTGGCGCCGCCGCGCGTGCCGCTGACCACCACCGGCGTCATAGTCTTTCCGGTCACACTCTCGAGCTCGCCGCGCTCGGCGAAGATCAGCTGGTTGTCCTTGACCTGGAAGCTGGCGTCGTAGTCGCCGGCGAGCCGGGTGAGGAAATGCATGTCGCTTTCCTCGCTCAGCGCCACGTAGTCGGTCTGAATATTGGCGAGGGAGGGGCTGATGCGCGGTGCCAGCCCGTTGCGCTCGGCAATATCGCTGACGATATTGCCGATGGTCTTGTTCTCCCAGGATTTGTTGCGCTTCTCCTTGAGCTTGCTGCTCATGTCGGCCGACTTGGCGTGGATCTTGATCACGAACGGCGGGCCGGAGGCCGTCACGCCGTCGACCTTGAAGATGCCCTTGTTGACGAGGCCGAACTCCTCATAGCCGATCGAGACGCTGAGGGTCTGGCTGCGCTCGGGCAGGTCCAGGATGGCATCGCGATCATCGAGCTCGATCGTCAGGCTGTCGGCATGCAGGCCCTGCTCGTCGCGGACCTCGACGCGCAAAATGCGCTCGTTGGCCTGTTGGGACAGGCCTGAGATGACGACGATGGGATGCATGCGCGGCGATCAAGGCGAGGTTGTCAGTCCCACAGATTGACGGTGCGCTGCGTCGAGGGGTTGGCAAGCTCGGGCAGGATGATGAGCTTGGCCGCCTCCAGCACCTCAGCCCGTTCCGACAGCGTGCGCGCCTCGTCGAAGAAATTGCGCGCCAGGATGGCTTCCACGACGCCCGAGGAGCGGCCGTAGTAGCGCCAGGCGATCAGGTCGAGCATGTCCTCCTGGCGCGTCACATAAAGCTTGTCAGCCATTCTTCGTCGCCTTGTGAACGATGCGGACGCACGCGCGCAGCGCCGCTTGCAGCGCGCTTTTCTCGGCCGCGCTCAAAGGGCGCTCGCCCCTGTCGCGCGTCTCTTTAGAAGCTGAAGCCGAGGCCATAGCCATCCTGACCGTAGTGCACGAGCTCGAGCGTGAACTCGACCTTGCGCGGATAGCCGTTCTTGAAATAGACGGTCTGCGTGTCCTTGATAGCCTTGATGCACCAGATGCCCTCATAGCGCCCGTAGCGCGTCACGACGGCGCGCGGACGGCCGAGCATGGCCTCCTCGCGCATTTCCTCCAGCATCTCGAAGGAGCCGAACTGCGGCGGATAGATCGTGCCCTTGATCGACACGGTCTCCTCGCCGACCCCAAGGAATTGCTGGGCGACGCGGCGGCCGAGGCGCTTGGCGCCGTCGAAGCGCAATTCGAGATTGCGGTCGAGCCCGGTCTGCGGCAGATCGTCGACGCCGAACCACAAGATGCGCTGGCGCCGCTCGACGGCGGCCGTGAACTGCTCGCCGATCACCGCCAGCGTATCGGCGTCGAGAGCCGACAGCGTCAGACTGGGATCGGCGCCGTCGGGCGCATTGGCTAGCGCGCCGAAGGCGGCCTCGGCCTGATCCACGCGCGTGGCGATGGGATCGGCAAGGGCGAAAACCGTCAGGCCCATGCGCGTTTAGTTCCTGCCAAACCGGCCCAGGCTGTCGCTGGGTCCATCCGAGAGGGCGCCGGCCGAGCGGGCGGCAAAGTCGCCGCCGCGGCTGGCCGACAGTAGCGAGGAGGCGGCGTTCGCGATGATGCTGGCGACGTAGTTGAGCGCGTTGACGATGTTGGCGCCGGCGCCCTGCACGCCGCCGGCAACGTCGTCGCCCGCTTTCAGGAGTGGCCCGGCAACGGCATTGGGCGACAGCACATCGGGCTTGTAGCTGTCGCGGTAAGCGCTCATCATGTATTTGTCGAGCGCCTCTCCGAAGGGGCCCGTGCCAACGCCGCGGCCGGTGAGATCTCCGGTATCGCCGCTGCTTCTGGCCCAGGCGCCGAAGCCCAGAGCGCCGGCGAGCGCCAGCGCAAGAGGTAGCGGCAGGCCCATGCCAACGAGGCGGCCGACGATGGCCCCGCGCGAGGCCCAGCCCGCCGCGGCACCGGCGCCCGCCCACTTGCCGATTGTGCCGAGCCTGCTGAGAAGGCCTGCCCTCTCGCCTCTACCAAAGATCAGACCCCAGACCGCCCCCAGGCCAGTCACCATGAGCAAAAGATCCACGACACCCGCGAGAACTTTACGCAGCCCGTTGAATGATGCGGTCGCAATGCCGATGGCGATCGACCATTTGAGGAGCTCGCCGCCCCAGCCCGTCAGAAAATCGGTGAGATCGGGGTGAGCCACCTTGAAACGCTGGATGGCGTTGCTCAGAGCTTCAATCGCGTCGGCAACTTGTTGCAGACCATAAGCAACCCATCCACCAAGAATTGTGCCCCATTCCTTGTAGCGATCAATGCGCGCCTGTAGCTCGGCTTCGGTCTCTATGCCGAACAGAGTCGTCCACAACTCGTTGAATCGCTCCTTGAGGTTGGCCCACGGACCCGCCACCTCCGCGGCGAACCGATCGTAGATGCCGGCGAACAGATCCCTGGTCCCCTCCCAGCCGAACATATACCAACTCAACCCGAGCCCCCCGAGAGCAAACCCCAAGCCCCGCGCGAGAGCGGCACCCAGCGCCTGCGCCCACTTCGACTCCATCAGCGTCTCGAGCAGCGGCGCCAGCACGATGTTGAACATGGTGGCCAGCACGTTGAGGGCCGCCAGCAGTGTGCCGATGACGAACAGCACCGAGCGCGCCGCCGCCAGGATCAGCAGAAAGCCGGCGATGCCGTGCGTGCCAACCGCCCAGGTCGCAAAGACGCCGGCGCCGACGCCCAGCGTCTTCAGCCAGGCCATGAAGCCGTTCTTCCAGCCCTCCTGAAAGGTGAGCTGCCGGCGGTATTTCTCCCACCATTCCTCCAGCGACTTGAACGCCGGCACGGACTCGCGCACCGAGCCGAACAGGCCGAGGAAGCTTTCCTTGGCGGCCTGACCCGAGATCGCGCTGCCTTGGCCCGTGAACAGAAAACGCAGCGCCTCGTAGCTGTTGACGGCGAGCTGGCGAAGCTGCTCGCCCAGCATGCGCGCCGCATCGGCCGTCATACCGAACCAGTCGCGCAACTTGGGCAGTGCAACATCGGTGAGCCAGCTCACGGTGCCGGGCATCATGGTCTGAAGGCGCGACCCGAAGCCGCCGAGCAAGTCGTTCGCGCGCGGCGCGATCTTGTCCCAGTGCGACCACAGCAGAAGTCCGCCGACTCCGAGTAGACCGAGCTTGGCGAGTGGCCCCAGCGCGCTGCCGAAGACGCCGAGCAGCGGCACCAAGCCCGGAATGATGCGCATTAGACCGATGCCAGCCATGCCGGCGCGCGCAAAAACGAATTGCAGACCGGACACGGCAAAGCGCATCAATACCAACCCAGCCACTGCCGTCATGACGTAGGACGCACCGGTCGCAAGTGCATTCACCAAATTCGGGTTTGCGATGCCCAGATCCTCCAACTTCAAGGCCCAGCTGCCTATGAGATCGAAGAAGCTGGTCATCGGCCCCATCAGACCGCCGGTCGTAAACATGCGGACCAGGCGCTCGAGGGTGAATGTCAGGCGCCGGAATTTTATGGTCAGCGTTTCGACCGCTGAGCCGAAATCCCTATCGATGGTGCCACGTGCATCGCGGATCTGTTTTCGATATCGGTTCCAGTAAACCTCTGGGTTCGAGTCGGGCGACAGCTTGCCCGAGCGCACGTCGGCATTGCGACGATCGATGTATTCTTGATATTTACTCGTCAGGATGAACATGCCCTGCATGGCCTGACGGTCGTTCCACAACTTACCAATAATGAGATTGCTGCCCATCGCCTGCGCCAATACTGACGACAGGCGCATCTGGGCAAGCCACGGATCAACGCCAGCACGCGTCTGCGCCTCGATATATTTGAAGAAGTCGAATTGCTTGCCCCCTTTCTTATCCTCCTTTACGAAGTCGAGATAATTGATGCCATACGCAGCCAGCCCGGCAAAATCCGCGAGCTTGGCATGCTTGGCGAAATGTTCCGCAGTCTCGTTGATGAATGTTTTCTGAATGACGTTGGCGAGATTGTTGGCAGCCTCGTCGGGATCGGCAGCGCCCTTCAGGGCGATCTGCATATAGCCAACGGTGTTGCCCAGCAGATCAAGAGCCTCCTCATTTTTGAATCGCTCGTAGAGGCCCGGTGAATGAATGCGCTGCAGTTCCTTCCAGCGCGTCTGCATGAGACCGCCAAGGGGCGCACCTAGACGCGGTAGCCAGCGCGCCTGATCCGCAATCTCAACGCCGCCGATCTTGCCGCCCTTGTGCATAATATCGTAGGCCAGCGCGGCCGACTCGGGGCTAATGCCGAAATTTTCCAGGAATGCATAGCCGGCTTTGGCCAGATCATTGAAATCGGCGCCGGAGGCGGTCGCCGTACGGCCCGCGGCGCGGATCAATCCGATGGCTTGACCAACATCCTTGAGCACACTGCCTTCGCCGACGCCACGCGCCACCATGGTGGTGAGCGCCTGCAGCACCGAATTCGAGCTCTGCACGGACTCGCGCCCGATCTGATCGACGAGCTTCGTATTGGTGGCCATGTACTCGTCGAGCAGGCGCTTGCCCTCGGAGGTCAGACCGTCGATCGTGCCTTTGTTGCCCTTGCGAAACAGCTCGGGCAGAGCTTTGCCCGCCTTCTGGTAAGCCTCTTCAACTTTGTCTTGCCACTCGTCGACTTGCAGCAAGCGCAGCATATTGAGCTGGAAGTCGGCGGCATTCTTCACCGGCGCCGACAGTGTGAAGGCGCCCGCTGCCACAGCCAGAGCCTTGCCGCGCAGCGAGGCCAGGCGCGCTGAGGCGCGCTCCGCGCTCTGCGCCAGCCGATCATAGCTCTGCGACAGGCGCTGGATGGAGGCCGTGTCAGAGCCGGTCGCCACCGACTTGACGGCATTCTTCAACCGCCCGAGCGCCTCGGCAGCCTTGTTGGCCGGCGCCGTCAGCGCATCGAGCATGCGCAGATGTACGGAGACGTCGAGGGCCATGGCGGTGTGGCGCTATTGAAAGTTTGAGGACGGTTGTTAGAGTGCTCGGGTCACGGGCAAGGAGGGCGACGTGTCGCGACGACGCATCAAGATTTTCTACTGGAACCGATCGGCGGCCATCGCGCAGGGAATATTCAAGGCGCTATATGATGGCGGCGGCCCACGTCGCGCGCCGAAAGAAGAGCCCGCGGCGCTGCCAAACGACCGCAGCGCCACTTTCATAACCGCTATCATTCTGGCTCTGTTCATCGGTTGGTGTTTATTCAACCGCGCACCATGAACGGAGCAGATACGCGATCTGCCGCCGCGCGCCGCGTATTAAGGAGCAAGCCTTAATGGCAGAGAATCTGCCATTTCACGCGTGCCCGGTGCCCACGGCTTGATGCTCGTCGGCTTTGCCGGCAGAGCTGCCTTCTCGAGCAGACGATCGACGTCGTCGGGGGCGCGCGTGCAACCCGGCAGGGCAATCAGCGGCAGCGCCAGAACAGCAATCAGCGCCAGCACGCCAAAGAGGTAGACCCGAGCCTCATACGACATGACACGTCAAGCCTCCGCAAAGTCCGAGCGCAGAGAGGACATGCCTCCCTGCACCTTCTGTTTCTCCTGCTCGAACTGCTCGCTCTCGCGGCGCGCCCGCCGCAACGCCTCCTCGTGCCAGTAGACGAGTCGCTCCCAGCTCCAGTCGGCCCAGTCGTTGGGCGACCAGCGGAAGCGATCGGCCAGATCGCCGCCGATCACGCCGAGCCAGGCTGGAGTCTGTCCCGAAGGGCCTGGGGGAAAAAATCCGCAAGCTCCGCCACCAGCGCCAGGCCGTCGACGAAGTCGAGCTCCAGCATGAAGTCGAGCGGCACGCCGGCGCAGGCCGCAATCATCGCCGAGTTCGCCGACAGCTTCTTGCTCGTCACCAGATCGTGCGCCAGGCATTCCTCCACCTTGCACCATTTCGGGCGGCGCAGCACGAGCTGGGTGTGCTCGCGGCCGGCGCCGTCGATCACCGGCACCTCGAGCGTGTAGAGCTTCTCGCGCAGCAGCGCAGCGCCACTTGCCGCAGCCATCGCCGCCGGCGAGACCCCCATGTCGTCACCAGCCTCCTCGTCGGCAAAGTCGTCCCGTGGGCGCGCCATCGCCTCGCGCAGCGTCGGCTGCGCCTCGGCGCGGCGCTGGGCATGCGACTTGAGCGGCGCATCGACACCCGGTGCGCGCTGCGGCACCGGACGCCCCGTGCGCGTCTTGGGGGCAAAGGATTGGGCTGAAGTCGCGCGCGCCAGCGCTTCAACGTCCTGCGCAGTGCGCACGTAGCCGCCAGGCGGCGGCGCCGTCTCGTCAGTCATCGGCGATGTCCTTTGAGGTTCTAGGGAATAAGGCGGCCGGCCCCAGCCTCTGCAGGGTGGGTTGCCGGCCGCGTCCGAACGCGGCTGCTACGCGTGGTGCCGGGAGAAACTCGATCTACGAATTATTGCGTGGCCGTGGTCAGGCCGAGCGACAGGCGAGCCGAGCTCATCATGTCGACGCCGTCGATCGTGCGGTGGAAGTTGAGCGGATCGAACAGCAGCACGCGCCGCTCGTTGTGGAACTCCTCATAGAAGTCCACCCAGCACTTGTAGTTGACCTCGGTCTTGGAGCCGGCCTTCCAGTTGTCGCGCGTGACCTCACACAGCCGCACGTCCATGTTGATCTTGAGCGTGGCGACCTGACCGCCTTGACCCATCAAATGCGCGCGGAAGGTGAGCGGCGTCGACTGCGCCAGACCATAGCGGCCGAAGCGGGCGAGCACGTCGGGATCGTAGGAGAACATCTTGAACTCGGCCTGCAGAGGGTCCATGCCGAGATCGACATAGACGCCCATGTCCATGCCGCCGCCGCGAAATTCCTCGCTCTTCATCTTGAGGTCCGGCAGCTTCACCTCGGATGCCTCGCCCATGTAGCCAACGCCGTTGAGATACACCGCGTAGTAGCGAAGGATGTTGTTGATCTGTGCCATCGGCCACCCCGTTCAGTTGCAAAAAAAAGAGCCGCCCCGCAGTGCGGGACGGCCCTTGCTCCAGCGCTCAGCTTTGCGATTGCTTTAGACGCTCAGCTCTCGGATTACCTCCTCGAGCAGCACCTCGTAGTAGGCGGCGTTGCGATGCGCCTGGAACGTCAGACGCTCGATCGGCGCCGGCGGCTCGAAGTCGAAGGAGATGGTGAGCTTGCCGGCCGACATCTGGTCGACCGTGTTCAGATGCCGGTCGAGCCAGGCATCGCCGCCGAGCGTGGCGCCGCGGCTTTGCAGGGAGCGCAGGTACTGGCGCACCGAGCGCACGCCGTCCTCCAAGGTCTGCGGCGTCATCGGCTTGTCGATGATCGGCACGAAGGCCTCCGCGATCGACTCGAAGATCATGTCCGCCGTACGCCGCACCGGCAGGAAGGCATAGAGCGGATCGGATGCCGTCGAGCGCACGCCCCAGAAGCGGAAGCCGCCACTGGTCGTGCCGCTGACGCGCACGATCGGCGTGATCTTGTTGCGGTTGAGGTAGTTGCTTTCCGTGTCGGGGTTGTCGAGCTCCCAGGAGACGGGGCGCGACATGCCGCCGACCATGGGCAGCACGATGTTGGAGAACGAGTACCAGAAGCCCTTGTCGTTATCGACCTTGGCCTGCATGGCGACGGCCAGCGGCGATGGCGGCCGCGCCACGTACTGCGACAGCTGCGTGTTCCACACCAAGGGATAGGGATCGAGCACGCACACGCGGTCCGATCCGAAGTCGCCGGCGTAGGCCACCGCCGCCACGTCCGTGGTGTTGGGGCCGTCGATGAAGGCGACGCCCTTCAAGCGGATGGCGCAGGCCTCGAGTGCCTTGGCCACCGGATTGGCGGTGAGTCCCGGCGTCGCCGTCAGCGTCGCGCCGTAGCCGATGCCGGTGTTGCTGACGCGCACCGTGAACTTGTCGCCAATCGCGAAGTCGGGCGTGCCATCGGCAATGGTGAATTTGATCTGCGTCGTGTAGGGCGTGCCGACGGTGGCGTCGGCCAGCGTCACGCCGGCGGGGTCCTTCACCTCGAAGACGCCGCCGCCCGCCGACGTCGATTTGCAGACGAGAGTGTAGTCCCCGAGTTGCACGCCCGGACCCCAGGCCGGCGTCGCCAGCGTGAGGACGCCCTTGCCGACGTTGGTGGGCTCCGCCCAGTGGCGCACGAAGGTCGGATCGAAGGTGACGGTGACGGTGAACTTGTCGCCGACCGCGAAGTCGGCCGAGCCGTCGGCAATGGTGAGCTTGATGCCCTGATTGTAGGCGGTGCCCACGGTCAGGTTCGGCAGGGCGTTGCCGGCGGGATCGGTTACCGTGAAGGTGCCGGTGGCGCCGGCCACCGTGCACACCAGCTCGTACTTGCCCGGCCTGATGCCGGGGCCGTAGGCCGGCGAGGCGAACGTCAGCGCGCCGTCGCCCTGATTGGAGGCGCCGGGCGTCGACGTCAGCACCGGCGTTGCGCTCTCCACGAGCACGTCCGGAGCCGAGGCGTAGCCGTGGCCGGGCACCGTGACGATGACCGACTGCAGGACGCCGGCGATGACCACCGGCTGGGCCATGGCGCCAAAGCCGCCGCCACCGGAGATATAGAGGTTGGGCAGGATCGCGCTCGAGTAGCCGTTGCCGCCGGTGTTGACCGTGATGGAGGCGATGCCGTTCGTCGGACGCGTCTGCGTGAAGCCCGGCGCGCACAGCAGGCGCGGCTTGACCTTGACCTTGCTGTTGGCGGCGAGCAGAGCCCAGATGCCCGTCTTGGTGATCGGATCGCCGATGACGTTGGAGAGCGTCTCGTTGGCGGTGGCGCCTTCCGCCACGCGCACCACGACGATGGTGGCACCGGTGATCGTGTACATATCGGAGATGGCATCGCGCAGTGTGCCGGCCGCGCCGAGCAGCCCCGCCTTGCGCTGATCGCCGATCAAGAGCACCGGCTCGTTGAGGGGGAAGACATCGGTGTCGGCATCGGGCGCCGTGCCGACGATGCCGATGACCGAGGCCTTCACCGTCTGGATGGGACGGATGCCATCCGTGACCTCGATCACCTCGATGCCATGCAGATATTGCTCGACTGCGGCCATGGCCTTGTCTCTCCTGGCGAAAAAGAAAAAGGCCGCCTCTGGTCGAGACGGCCCTTTGGGAGCGCGAGTGGGGTGGAGCTAGCTGGACTGGACGAGGGTTAGGAGGTGCCGGTTGCGGCGGCGCCGGCATCTTGTGGTGCAAACGATTGAGTCGGGGAGGACGTGGCCTCCCGGGGGCCGACGGCAAGCCAGCGGCGTTGGATTTGGATCAGGCAGCGTCTTTGGCGTCGGGCGCGGTTGGCGCGCCTCGCGTCTCGGCTGTCTCCTTGAGCGCGGCGATCTCCCGCTCGAGGGATTCGATGCGCAGCTTGGCGGCGGCGAGCTCGTTGATGTTGGCGTCGAAGGCGCGGCGCAGCACGGCCAGCGCCGCCGTGATGTCGGCAAGGCGGTCGTGGGCCTCGTTGCGCTGCCGGCGCACGTGCGCCAGACACTCCGTAAGGTGGGCGGTCTTGAGGCCGGCCGTGAGATCGGCGCCAGTCTGAGCGTCGACAGGAGAAGCGTGTGGCTGCATCAGCGCGGCGATGTCCTTGTGCTGGCCGTTGATCATTCGCCACCACCACCGCCGCCACCGGTGATTCCCTCGTGCGTGACGGTGAGGATCAGCTGCGTGCCGGAGATCGAAGCGGTGATCCCTATGACGCGCCCGGCCTCGACGTTGTTGACAACAACGGAGCTGACCTTGCTGGCGAGCAGGCTGTTGACCTCGCTCTCGGTGTAGTAGCGGCTGTCGTGATCGTGCACCGCCGCCGCAAAATCGGAGGCGTGGCTACCATCGAGTAGATCGGCATTGAGGCCGGAGCTCGGGCCGTCGTTGCCCTCATGCCAGATCTTGTAGGCGTTGGCGCCCAGCGACCAGCCACCGATCTTGAGCTGATTGTCGGCGTCGAGGCCCAGATAGACGCCAAAGGTGTTGCGCAGGAATGCAAGCACAGCCGCGCCCGTGCCGTTGCCGCGTACCTCGAGCTCGCCGAGATCGCTCGTGGCCGTCGCTACGCCATTGTTGCCCATCGCCGCGCCCGCGGCCGTGCGCAAGCGCCCGGTCAGCGCATCGCCCGCCTTGTTGAGCGGCGTGAAGCCGAGCCGGGCCGGAATGTCGGCATAATAGCTGCCCTGCTGGCCATCGAGCAGATCGGCATCGAGCGTGGAGTCTGCGCCATCCACGGTCAGCAGCGCCGCCAGAATGTCGGCCGCCTCGAGATTGATCAGAGCCTTGAGAGCCGCCTCGTCGGCGACCGCCACCAGCGAGCGGCCATAGGCCGTGAAGTCGGCCAGGGCCGCGGCGCTCGCACCCGTGAAGTAGGGCACCTTGTCGGCGGCCGGCACCAGCCCGCCCAGCGCCGCCGTGTTGTTGGCGGTGAAGCCGAGCGGCGCGCCGTCGGCCCGCTGATAATGATGGCAGCGCCAGTTGCCGGAGCTGCCGGACATGAAGATCGCCGTGTCGCCCGCGCGCGTCTGAATGTTGGCGCCGCCGGGCAGGATCAGAGAGGTGCCGTTGTGCACCAGCGTGTTGACGCCGTCGAAGGAGACGAAGCGCAGCCGATCAACCTGAGTGCCGAGCGACGTGATGGTGGCGCCGGAGCCGTTGATTGCCACGCGCGGAGAAGCGATCGAGCCGATGTCGGTGGTGGAGCCCACCGCAAGATTGATCGGAGTCCAGTGGCTGCTGCCGAGGCCAGCCGCGTCGAGCTCGTCGCCGACGATGGTCGCCTCCGAGATGCGCGCCAGCACCCATGAGGTGTTGGCGATCTGCGTGGAGTCGTCGGTGTCGCCCGGCGTCGGCGCCGTCGGCACGCCCGTGAACTCGGGCGATGCGAGGGACGCCTTCAGAGCCAGCGCGGCCGCCATCGAGCCGGCAAAATCGGGATCGTCATCGATGGCGCCGGCGATCTCAACCAGACGATCCAATGCCGTCGGAGCACCAGCCACGAGCTGGGAGATAGCACGCGAGCGGCTCATGTCGGATCAAGCCCCAAAAACGTAAGCCACGCCGAACGGCAGCGGCTCGATGATCGCCGTCGCCAGCAGCGCGGTGTCGAGGTCGGGCGCAACGTAGACGAGCTGGCCGGTGTCGGAGTTGCCGATCAGCCGGCAGGCGCCGCCGGGCCGCCCTTCCAGCCAGCTCGAGCGCTCGAGCTCGCTGATCGTCAGATAAAAGCCCGGCATCACCTGCTCGGGCACGACGACGATGCCGTCGTTGTCGACGACGGCGCGCCGCAGGATGACGCGCTGGGGTGCGATGACGATGTCGGCGCGCCACGGGCCGCCCTTGCAGTACTGCGGCAGGTCGGCCTTGGCGGCGGCCTCATCGGCATAGCGCATCAGATGATTGAGCATGCACAGCCGCCTTCAAGTCGCCAGCGCCTGCAACTCGGTGTTCGTCACGCGGCGCGACAGATACATGAGCGAGCGCAGATGCTGAATACCCTGCGCGGCTCCCGCATCGCCGCGCCCGCCGATGCACAGCGTCGTCACCGACGGCAGCGTGCCGGCGCTGTCGGTGACGGGAGCGGCACCCGCCAGCGAGTAGGCGAAGTTGTTGGCGCGCCAGGCAAGGGCGTGCTTTTGCGCGCTGTTCAACGTGGCCGTGGCGTTGGCGTTGACCTGATCGGTGCCGCCATCGCTGACGATCGGCCCCACGTTGTTGGAAGCCGAAGGATCATACTTGAGGCCGATGCGCTCGTCGTCGGAGCCGTCATTCAAGTCGACGATGGCGCCGACGACCGCCGCCGGCAAGGTCGTGCGCAGGATGACGTCGGCGACAAGCGTGCCTTGCAGCGTGTTGAACGGCAGCGCGTTGAGCAGCAGGGTGATGGCATCGGCGTTGCGCGTGGCGGTGGCGCCGGCCGTGGCGATGTAGGAGGTGGCCACACCGCCGAGCTCGACCTGGGCGCCCCAGATGTAGAAGCCGCTGGCGTTGTCGCCCGTGTAGCTGGTTGCACCCGAGCCGTCACGCAGGGCAATGACGGGAAAGCCGGCCGTGGTCGAGGCGTCGATGATGCCGCTCAGCGAGATGCGATACCAGCCATCGGCGAGCGCCTTGATGCTGGAGGCGGCCGAGGAGGCCGAGCCCACAGCCTGGGTGTTGGTGATGGTGCCGGCGGTGAGATCGAAGTCGCACAGAACCTGATTGGTGAGGCCCGAGTTCGACCAAGAGAGACGGCCCTTGGTGCGCTCGCCGGCCTTGATGAACACGCTGAAGGTGTAGAGCGTGTTGGCGGCGATGGTCAGGCTGCGCGTGGTGTGATGCGCGCCGTTGGCGTTGCTCTCCACCAGCTTGTCCGCCGTCATGGTCGCATCGGGCGCGGCCTGCACGTTGGAGCTGACGCTGGCGTTGGTCTCGTTCCAGTTGGGACCGAAGTCCTGCGAGTTGAGCGCAATGTTGGTCGCCGCCCCCTCGATCAGGAGCCCGAGCGGAGCGCCCGTAATTGGATCATGGTCGTAGCGCAGGACGTTGTTGGCGGCATACTGGAGGACGCCGTTGCGATCGAAGTAGCTGGCCTGGGAGGCGCGCGAGACGCTGAGCAGATCGTCGGGGCGGCCGACGAAGCCGCGCACGAAGCCGAAGTCGACAATGGCCGCCGAGCGCGCTCTGAAATCCAGCGCCAGGCCCTCCTCACCGTCGAGCAGGCGCAGCGCCTTGCTGCCGTGGCCGGCACGCGCCATGGTCAGATTGCCGGGCGTCGGCGCCTGGTCGAAGATTTGAATGACGTCGCCAGCCTCGGCCGGCACGGCCAGGCTGACGGTTGAGCCATCGGCTGCGGAGTAGTCGGCGCCACGCACCAGCAGCACGCCGTTGAGGTAGACCCATTCGCCGCCGACCTCGTAGGCGAGCGCGTTGGACGCATCGTCGTCTCCGCTCAGCAGCGTCTCGCCGCCCGCGAGCGTCTTGACCCAGCGGCGCGGCAGCAGGGTCGAGCCGATCTCGGACGCGATCAGAGCCTCGGCCTCGCCCTTGGTGTAGTAGCGGTCGTCGTGCGTGTGGTTGAGGCCGACGAACTGCGAGGTGATGAGGTTGATCTCGTTGCGCGTGTAGTAGTCGCTGAGATCGATGCTGTGGCGGATGTTGTCGCCGACGGCGGCGACCGACAAGGGCGCCACCGCCTCGTGCCCCATCAACACGTAATCGCCGCCGGTTTGCGATTTGATCGGGCTGACAGCGGCGCCGCCGGCGACCGTGAAGGACACGCCGAGCTCGGCGAGGCGCCGCGCCACCGATTTGACGATGACGCCGTCGCCGAGATCGATCAGAGATTGGGGGCCCGATTCGGGCGAGCGCACGATCAGCTCGATCAATTCGAGCGTGCGCACCGCCGTCTGCAGGCGCTGGTTGAGGCTCATGCTCATGGGTGGCGATGCCGGCCGCTGATGGACTGCTGAGATCGCGCGACGTTGTTAGATGTCTTGCTTAAATGTCGGTCGACGCCTTGCGCGCGCCGAGCTGGTCGGCCCATTGCGTCCACAGATAGGACGGGTTGGAGGCGTCGTGGAAATCGCAGACGCCGCGCGTGCCCGAGAAGGCGGCGATGGTCGCCGTATAGTCGGTGGTCGACGTGTCCATCTCGGCGAAATTGATGAGACGCCGGCGCTCCGTGATCGGCATGCTCGCCTCGCGTGAGGATTGGCCGCTTCTAGAACTCGAGGACGACGACCACGCCGCGGCGGCCTGGCGAGGTCGACGTTGTGTTGGGCGAGCCGCCAGTACCGAAGGCGCCGTAGTAGGTGCCGCCCAGGTTGTTGGGCGTATGGCCGCCCCAGAACGATTCGGGACCGCCCGCCGAGATGATCAGATCGCCGACCGACCGGCCCTCGTTGAAGAACGTGCCGTCGAAGAAGTTGCCGCCGGCGCCGCCCGAGGCCTTGCAGTAGGAGCCGAAGGTCGTGTCCTGACCGCGCCAGAGAAAAGGGGTCGAGTTCTCACCGCCGACGCCGACCGTGACGGGAACCGAAGCAATGGTCGTCACGTCGAGAAACTTGAAGACGGTGTCGCCAGCCGTGCCAGGGACGTCGGTCTCGAGCCCGCCGTCGCCGGCGCGCCCGCCGCCGCCGGTGGCGATGACCAGGACCTTGGTGCAGCCGGCCGGCCGGGTCCAGGTCTGCACCGAGCCCGTATAGGTAAAGACGCGCAAGCCCTTCAGGCCGCCGAACAGTCCGGCTTGGATTTTGCGCAGCTCGCCATCAGCGCTCTTGGCCAGCATGAGCCAGTCGAGTGGAGAGGGATTGCTCTCCTGGACCAGCTGCGTGATTTTGACGCCCTGCGGCACGGCCGGCGAGGCGCCGGCATTGAGCATGATCGACCAGCCGGGAATGTTGCCGATCACGCTGTTGCGCGTCGCCTTGCGCAGCGCGCCGTCCGCATGCTTGCCGAGCAGCAGATAGTCGTCGACGGCGACGTTGGTCTCCTCCGTCAGCGCCGTCATCAGCACGCCCGCCGGTACGCCCGCGCTCGCGGCATTGCGCAGCATGATGGCCCAGCCGCTGATCTGGCCGATGACGGCGTCGCGCGTCGCCCTGCGCAAGGCGCCGTCGCCACTCTTGCCGAGCAGAACGAAATCGGTGGGCTGAACGTTGGGCTCGCTCGTCAGCTCCAGCATGCCGACGCCGGCCGGCACGCCGATGGCAGCCGAGTTGCGCAACAGCAGCGTCCAGCCGTTCTGGTTGGACAGACCCACCAGCACCTTGTTGCCGTCGCTGCTCGCCGCCGCCGCTATGCCGTTCTGCCCCTCCACGGCGCGGAACTGATAGCTGTTGGAATTGCGGCCCTTGTAGGTGCCAATCGCCGTACCGGAAACACCGACGTTGGTGAGCGCGGCATCGAGCACCGCCGGCGTCAGCGCTTTGGCGGCATCGTTGGCGCCGATGTCGGCAGCCTGTGTCAGACGGATCAGGCCGTGCTTGGTGGCGCTGGCGTGAAACAGATCCCAGCCCGAGCTCGTGCGCGCGTAGTAGAGCTGGTCGCTGATGTTGTAGACGACGGTGCCTTCCGGCGCGTTGGCCACGCGCCAGGCGCCGCCGTCCCATTGCGCCATGAAGTGCTGCGGGAAGGCCAGGAAGACGCCGCTGCGCGAGGCCGGCATGATGTAGATGGCGCCGGGCTCGGGCGTGCTCGGCGGCGTGCCGACCGTCATGCTCTCGATGGAGATGAAGGGTACGCGCAGCATCTTGGAGATGGGCGTGACCACGTCGGGCGAGATGACGACGGTGACGGTCGCCGCCGGATTGATGACGACCGCGAACTCGAGCGTGATCTCGGTTGCGGCACCCTCCGCCGGCGACGGCTTGTAGGTCGTGGGATAGCCCGTGGCGGCGAACATCTGGCCGTCGGCGGTAAAGATGGCCGCCTCGCGCACCGTGAAGCCGCCCTCCTCGACCGGAATGGTCGCGGTGACGATGACCTGGTCCGGGTTGTCCGGATCGCGCTGCACGCTGTCGACGGCGTCGCGCCACACCTCGTGCACGAGACCCGTGTCGGTCGCCTCGTGCTCGGGCGTCGTGCCGTTGCCGTCGCCGACGGCAAGCTCGGTGATCAAAATCTGGCTGTCGCCGGCAATGGCGTTGGCGATCTTGACCAGGCCGGTCGTGGTGATGACGCTCGTGAAGGGCACCGGTGCGTCCAGTCTTTTTCAAAGCGTTCAGGAGACGACGTTGCGGATGCGCACGCGCGAGAAGGTCCGGCTGCCTACGGAGAAGCCGACCGTCTCGCGTCCCCGCTTGACGCTGGTCTGCTCCAGAAAAGAGCGCACGTTCTTGTTGGCGATGGCGGTGCGATAGACCGCATCGACGTCGGCCGCGCTCAGCGCCTGCCCGGCCGGCACGTTGAAGCTGATGCGAAAGCGATAGGGCTCGCCGCCGTACTCGAACCATTCCTGGATCGTGCAGCCGACGTCGAGCGCCTCGAGCGCCTTGCGGATGGCGTAGCGGGTGCCCTTGTGGCGATGCACGTCGACGGACGCGGCGATGACCGCACGCTTTCTCGCTTCCGACCACTCCGGGTTCCAGACATCCACCGACAGCGCCCAGGCAAGCCAAGGCAGCTGCTCGACGGGACAGGTCTCGGGCCGCCAAAGCTCACGCAGCGGCCGCGGAATATCGAGCAGCCGGCGCGAGGTCGCCGACATCGCCTGCTCCATCTCCGTGGCATTCGGCGGCAGCAGATGCTCGCTGTAGGGCGCGCGGAAATTCGTCGCCATGGGGCGCGCCTCGTCAGGAGATCACGGAGACGGAGATGTTGATGCCGGTGCAGAAGGCGGCCGCATCGGGGCCAGGATCGATGTCGGCAGCCGGCGCGATCAGATTGATGTCCTCGACGCCCGCCACGAACGCGGAGCCGGCGATGCCGGCGGTGGAGACCTTGATGCCGACCCGGTGGCGCGAGGCGACGTAGGCCTGCACCTTGGCGAGCGCCACCGCCTCGATCGTCTCGGGTGCGGGACCCTCGCCGATGATGATCTCCATATCGACGGTATAGGAGACGATGTCGGGCACGCGCACCAGCACCTTGTCGGTGAGCGGCCGGCGATCCTCGGGCGAGAAAGCGGCCGTGACCTCCTGCAGAAGCGCGTTGTCGGGCGTGCCGTTGCCCTGCGCGGACAGAGGATAGATGGCAACCTCGCCCGGCTGCACGACGTTCCAGCGCGCCGTGTGCACGCCGGATTGGCTGTCGGACGTGGCGATCGGCGTCCCTTGCGGGATGGCCGCGATCTGAAAGGTGTCGGCGGTGAGCCCTGCCTCGATGACGTAATAGGGCGTGTTGGCAAGGAGCCCCGTGGGCAGCGCGCCGGTGGTGGAGAACAGGATGGCTTGACCGGCTTTGCGCCGATGCCCGACCCAATTGATGACACAAGGATCGCCGATCGAGATGGTGACGGGGCGCGACAGGTGCGCCTCGGGGCCATAGACGCCCGCATCCTTCACGCCGGCAACCGAGATGGCATAGAACAGGTAGCCGCCGTAAGGACCGGCCGTCGAGTAGGCTTCGAGCGACAGCTGCGTGCGCTCGCGCAGCGAATCGTCGGTCTCCAGGATCTCGGGCAGCGGCGGCGTGGCGTCGGGATCGGCCTCCTGCACCACCAGCCGCTCGACACCGAACAGCGCGGACAGGTGCTCGAGGTCGGCACCGCGCGCGAACGCCACCATGACCGCCTTGGCCGCATCGTTGACCCGGGCGCGCAGCAGCAATTCGCGATAGGCGACGACCTCGAGCACCTTCTTGGCCGGATCGCTCTCGAGCTCGGCGACGTCGTAGTCGGGATAGCGCGTGACGAAGTCGGCCATGATCGAGGCGAGGATGTCCTCATAGTCGAGGACCTCGACGACCGGCGGCGCCGCCAGCTGCGACAGATCGATCGCGTTGAAGCGGGCCATGCCGGCGCCTTAGCCTTTCAAGCCGAGATTTCCACGTTGATGGCGCGCAGATGGCCGTCGGGGATGTAGACCCCCGTCACCGTCAGCCCGAGGAGGCCGGGCTCACTCTTGAAGACCGTGACGAACTTCAGTTTGAAGCGCGGCTCCCAGCGCTCCAGCGCCTCCGAGACGGCGATCGTCGCCTCGGTGATGGTGAGCTCGTTCATCGGACGGTCGACCAGATCGAGCAGCCGCGCGCCGTAGTCGCGGCGCATGACGCGCGTGCCGATCGGCGTCGTCAGGATGTCGAGGATGGATTGGGCGACATGCTGCCACGAGCTCAGCCTGGCGCCGGTCGCGCGGTGCATGCCGGCCATGACGAGGATGCCTTACGAGCCCTGCAGCTTGGTGCTGCTGGCGACCGGGCCGATGCGCGCAATCTGGCCAACGTCGGTGGAGACAGTGACGCGGCGGTTGCGCCGGCGCACGTGCTCGGGCGGCTCGTGCGTGACGGCGGGCGAGGGCGCAGGCTTGTCGGCCATCGGCGTCGGCTGCACGTTGACAGGCGCGGGCGCGGCAGCCGCAGGCGCCGCGTCGGCCGGCACCAGGATGCCGGCGGAGAGGAAGACGGCCGCCTGCTTGGGATGCAGCTTGCCGACGCGGCCGGCTTCCCAATAGCTGCCCATGACCCAGCCGCCTGTCGACCTGTAGGCCTTCAGCATGGTTGTCCTCACGTCTCAACGAAGAGGAAATTGGAGCCGGTGGTGGGGTGGCCGCAGGCGGCCAGATGTCCTTGCCGGCAGACCGGAATGCCGTTGATGAAGACGAACGGCGAGCCCTGCACCATCTTGTCGAGACCGATGATGTGCTTGGGAAAGAACGGCGCGTGCGTCGCGTTGACGTCGCCCTTCACCATCCAGAGCTTGCCCTGCACGAAGACGAAGCTCTGCCCCAGCCCGATTTGGGCCCCGATCGCCCGATCGAGGGACTGACGCGCCGCGCCGAAAGCCATGCTCACTCTCCCGCAAGGCTTGCGATCAGGGACGCCGCCTTGGCCGCCTCGGCAGCGGCCACCATGCCGGTCAGAGTGGCCAGCAGGCCGGCATCGCTGGTGCGATAGACGAAGCCCGAGTGGTAGAGGGCGAGGCCCGCATCGGGCGTGTCGGTCTCATGAAAGAAGATCAGCATCAGCCCGAGCGGTGCGCTTTCGAGCTGATAGGTGGTGTGCGTCGCCGTGACCACGGAGATGTCCTCCGCGCCCGGCGCCACGCTCCAGAATTCCTCGGTCTGCGCCGCCGTCATCACCCATTGGTTGGCGGGCTCGGCCAGCGAGGCGGTGATGGCCGCCAGCAGCTCGGGGCTCATGGTTGCCATGGCGCGCCCTTACACCGATGGCGTGGCGGGATCGGAGCTCCAGCCCTGCTGATTGTGATCGATGCGCTGGCCGTTGATGGAGACCTGATCGGCCACCAGCTTGAGAGTGGCCGTGCGCAACACGATCGTGTCGCCGGTCATCAGGAGCTCGCTCTTGTCGCCGACGTTGCGCTTGTATTGGCCGGACTGGTTGTGGTTCTTCGGGATCGCCTCGTAAAAGCCGCCGGGGGCGACCCACGTGTTGGGCGAGATATCGCCGCCGGGCGAGATGAGCACGACCTGCTCGCCGACCTTGGGCGGGTCCCATTCCTTCTGCGAGCCGGTGCGCATCTGCCAGCGAATCCAGCCGGTCTTGACGTCGGCGCCGTTCTCGTCCTTGGCGTAGGCGACCTTGACGACGCCGTTGGCGGCATCGAGATCGGTGACGCGGCCAGGCCTGATGACGTTGGCCAGCCGGCGGTGCGCCTCGGCGACCTCGTGCTGCAGCTCGACGATGGCGTCCTGCATGTCCTCGAGCACGTCGCGCAGCATGGGATCGAGCTCTGCTTGTTCCAGATCGGATTGAGACAGCGCGGCGATGCTGCGCCGCAGATCGGCGACGTTGCCGAGCGCCTGCTGCAGGCGCATAGCCGGCCCGGCCGGGAATGGAGCCGGATCGCTGCGGTCCTCGGTGGGCTGGCGCAGGAAGCGCTCGAGGTTCAGGTCCTGCAAGCTTTTGCGCAGGCGCGCGCGTGAGAGCGCCCCCCAGCGCGAATCCCGATAGTTCTCGAGCGGACCGAGGATGCCGTCGAAGGCGCGTCCGAGTCGGCGATCCGAGCGCTGCTCGAACGTGCGGCGAAGCGCGCCGACGTGCTTTCCCTCGACACGGTCCTGCTGGGCGCGGAGCCGAGAGTAAAACTCTTCGATACGTGGGCTCTGGCTCTCCTGCCATGCCTGCCTGCGATCCTGATCCTGGCGCGCAACCTCCTCCTTGCCGAGGTGACCCGCCTCGCGCAACGCGCGCACCTCATCGCCCGAGGCCGGACCCTGACGCGCATCGATCACATTGTCGCTGAGGCGATCCTTATCCTTGTAGTCCACGCGACAGCCTCACGCATCGGCATCGGGCAGCAGCGGCTTGCCAGCCACGTAGGCGGGATCGCTGAAGACCTGATCGAGATCGGGAGCAGACTCGGGAAAAGCGATCGGCGCGCCATCCTTGTCGAAGAGGCGCAGCAGATCCGCTTGCATATCGGCACCGCCGAGCTCGGGCCCGAACGAAATCTCCTGGCGCCACATCACCGAGCCCAGGCACAAGCCGCGCTCGTCGACGCGCACGTCCCACAAGTTCTCCGTCTGCAGCACCTCGGCAGGCCCGGTTGCCGCAAACCCGAACGTGCGCCCCTCGACCCACACCATGAAGGTGTGCAGCAAATCGAGCATCACGTCCTCGGCCGGCCGCGTCTTGGAGCCGGCCGTCACGATATGCGCCACCGTCGCCCACGGGCCGATCAGCTGCCCCATGTGGTTGCGGTTGATGGCGCCGCTCGAGCCGATGAAGCAGACATGAATGCCGGGCTCGCGCTTGGAGACGTACTCGAGCCAGGTCTCGTCGATGTTGCGCGGCGACGGCGTCACCTCGCGGAACGGCTTCAACGCAGCATCGGCCGGGTTGATCGAGACCAGGTTGGCGCGGATGTCGGCGATGACCGCCTGGCGGAAGGCCAGAAAGCTCATACGCGCGACCCCGCTCCGCCGAGGCCCGCCGCCAGGAAGCGCTCAGCCACACGCTGCAGCTCGATGGCATCCGCCGGATTGATGCCCATGAAGGGACGCGCGACCATCTTGCGCGTGCCGAACTGGTGGTACTTGGCATAGTGCACGTTGGTGCCGATCTCGGCCGTCATGCCCGATATGCGCGAGGCAATCGAGTTGCGCATGCGACCGGTGCGCACCAGCAGTCCGTAGCCGTCGGGCCGCTTCTTCGGCGCCCAGGCCGCCCCCGAGGGCGCCGTTTTGGTGGCGAAACGGCGCAGCGTCTGCTTGCGCACGGTCTCCGCCAGCACCGCCAACAGCTGATTGTGGGGGACGTGGCCGAGGCCCGAGACGACCAGGATCGCCTCGTCGAACCCCCTGTGATCGGCGATGATGACGGACATGCGGGCAACCCGTCCTGATGCAGCCTGGCGCTATCTGGAAAAGGGCTTAGGAGCGGCGGACGGTGGGAATGGTCCAGGCGCCGTGCACGACGTCATCGTCGTCGACGTCGCCATCGCCGTCGCTGTCGCCGGGCGCGGGTGGCGGCAGCGGCAGCGAGGCCTTGCCCCCGGCAATGCGCTCGAGCAGCTTGATGGCGTCCTCGTAGCGCTGGCGCATCTCCAGCGTGCGCTTGCCCGCCTGCAGCGAGAGCCGGTAGACGGCCATGTCGCGAGCCAGCAGGGTGAGGATCGGCGGTGCCGGGCTCACCGGCACCGGATAGAGAACGCCGACGTAGGTGTCGATCTCGGAGGACACCTCCGCCAGCGCGGCCGTGACCGCCTCATCCGAGGGAGTGCCGGACGCATCGAGGTCGGCAATGATGTCGAGCAGCTCGACGGAGTAGACCTTCTCGATGTCCTCGCGCGTGGCGTAGGCCATCGCCCTACTCCGCCACGTCGTCGCCGCCGAAGGCAGCCGACGTCATGTCATGATCGACGGCTGGCGCGGCGGGCGCAGAAGCCTTCTTGGCCCGCTTCGCCTTGCGCGCCTTGGCGGCCTTGGGCACTGCGCGCACCGGCTCGCCCGTGAGCGAGGCCGGCAGGCCCTCATCGATCAGAGCGCCATCCGACAGCGCCTCGGCCGTATCGGCAAGGGGCGCCGGGTCGGCAGCCTCGACCGGGGACCCGGGCCGCCGCAGGGCAGCCGTCTCCTCGCGGGCGCTTTCGACGACAGGATCGGGCTTGTCGCTCGCATGGGGCGCGGGTGACACAACGGTCATAACCTCGGCCTGCGGCTCAGCCTTGACCTCGTCATCGGGCTCCGCCTGCGCGGAGTCGAGAATGCGTTCGATCATGCTGCGCGCATTCTCCGGCGACACGCGCGACACCTCGATCAGCAGATCGAGGGTGGCAGTGTCGCCGTCATCCGCCGCCTGCTCGAACTGAGCCTGCAGGGCGGCAGCATCGGCTTGAGGCCAGCCAGCGCGCATCGCATTGATGTAGATGGAGCGCGAGGTGGCCACGAGCTGGTTGCGCTGGCGGGCCAGCGCGCGCCGGCGCCGCGCACGCTTGGCAGCGCGCCGCGCCAGAAGATCGTTGATGGCGTTCGTATCGGTGGTGATCAGCATGGCAACCCGGGGCGGCGTGGTTTTTCGTGTGGGTCAAAGATGTTTCAAGCAAAGGGACAAAAGGTCCCTGTCGCAGCTCTCCAGAGGAAGGAAAAAGAGCTGTGCGCGACAGGGACGGATCGGGATGTGAAGCGGCATCCCGATCCGATCGGGGCGCAGGGAGGGGCACCCCGATCAAGAGCCTGCGGCCGGCGATCAGCCAACCTTGTGCACGAACTTGACAATGCGCACGTTCTTGGCGTCGAAGCAGCGCGTCCAGTTGCTGCCCACGGCAAGCTCGGCGTTGGACGGCGTCTGTTTGACCGGCGTGCCGATCCACTTGACGCCGCGCGGATGCATGACGAGCATGCGCCGCTGCACGATGATGTCCTGGCCGCCGCCCTTGAGGGCCTCGCGCACCACCTCGACCGGCACCTTTGGGTTCGACTGCACGTAGCCGATGGCGCCCTGCCCGAAGATGTAGGTGGTGAAGATGCCCGTGCTCGGGTTATAGGGCATCTTGTCGTCGACGATCAGCACCTTGCCCTGATAGACCGGGATCGGATCGCCGCCGTCGGAGGGGCGGATCTCCTCGATCAGATCGGCCTTCTTCATGGCCGTATAGGTGCGGCTGTGCACGGCGACACCCGAGAGCATGTCCTGGTGATCGCCGAGCATGGCCTGGGCGTCGATGAAGGAGGCCGGATCGAAGTTGGCCGCCGAGCCCGACAGGCCCGAGATGTCGAGCACGTTGGAGGCCATGGAGGCGGCCGACAGCGCACCCGAGCAGGCCGCAATCAAAATCTCCTGCTCGCGCCGCACCCAATACTCGGCAAAGCGCGTGGCGATCGCCTTGACCGGGTCGGAGCCGGCGAGATCGCCCGACAGGTCGGAGGCGCCGAACGGCTTGGCGCGATACAGCTTGGCGGCGATGTCCTGGCTGGTCGTGATGCCGGCGACCGTCAGGTCCTCCGTATCATCGACAACCTCGTCATCGCCCTCCAGGTCGTTGAAATAGGGCATATGCACGGTCGTGCCGCCCATGTGGGCGCCGAGCTCGGCCGTGAAGTCGACGACGATGCCGGAGCGGCGGAAGCGCGAAAGCTCCGTCGTCATCTGCAGGCTGTAGGCGTTGAAGTGCTCGGGTACGATGACGTCTTGCAGGCGAGTCTCGGTCATGGAGGATGCTCACGGGTTGCGGCCCGAGAGACCCGCGTGCAACGTCATCGCCGCGCTCGCGCAGCGTCCCCCAAAAAAGCAAAAAGCCCGCACGCCGCGGGCCCACAAAGGGCTCGGCGACGACGGGCTTTTCGCGACGCTTCAGGAGAGAGCGTCGGGAGGCTTACTTGCGCATCTCCGCTTCGGCCTGCGCTTTGAGCTGCTGGGCCAATTGCGGGTTCTGCTTGAGCAGCCTCGCCTGCTCGGTGGCGTTGAACGTGGGCCCCTTGAGCCAAGGGTTGGTCTTGGGGCGGGAGCCACCCGACGGCGTGCGCGAGCCGGAACCGCTCGCACCATCGCCCTCGAACGCGGCGGCGTAATCGTCACTCTGGCGCATGTGGGCCACGAGATTGGTCACGCTCATGGGCTTGCCGTCGCCGTCATAGCGCTCGTCGCCGTCCTCATCGACGACAACGACCGCATAGCGGCCGTTCTCGGTTCGCTTGACGCGCAACGAGTCCATGACGATGCGCTTCAGGAGCAGTGGGCGCCCCTTGTTCGCAACGATGGCCTCCAGAGCGTGGCGCTCCTTCATGTCGAGCTCGAGCGATTTCGACATTTCGTCGCGCTCTGCCTCGGCTTTCTTGCGTGCCTCCTCCTCGGCGCGGAGCTTCTTGGACCATTCGCGGTCCTTCTCCTCGCGCACCTGGGAGATGCGCTTTTCGATATCCACGTCGGTCGGACCGCCCTTGTCGTTGACCTTGGTCGCCTCAGCGAGCTTGGCCTCGAACTCGGTGGTCATTTCCTCGAAGCGCGCCTTCAGCGCCTCGGGCGTGTCGACACCGGCCGCTTCCTTCCAGGCCTTGGCAGCCTTCTCGGCGGCGCTGCGCGCCTTGCGCTCGATGTCGAGACCTTTGTGGAGCCCCGTCGTCGCCTCGACCCGCTTCTTGAGGTCGGGGATCAGCGTCACGCTGTCCTCACCCTCCTTCTCGGGTACATAGAGAGAGCGAAATTCCTCGGGGATTTCGTCGAGATTGGGAGCAGTCAAGGGAAAGTCGAAAGGCATCACGTCTCTCGCTGCGGGCCTCACGCCCGCGGTTGTGCCCACAGCATCACGCCGGGGCAGATGAACGGCACGATGCCCAGCCGAGCCTCACGCTCGGCCGCATCGCGTTACACGCCCCGGTCGCGGCAGAGCGATCCGCCGGTCAGGGGTTACGAAGAAAAGGGGGAGCAGGCCTCACGCCCGCGGTGGGGAGCCTCGAAGTCCACAGCGCGTGGACCTCGCGTCCAGCAAAAAAGCCGCAAGCGCTCGCAGCACCGCAGCCTGACACGACAATGGGTACGATCGGCGAATCTGTCAATTCGCCTGTCAAGACCACAGACTGCGACAAGTTGACTCTCCCCCGCGATCAGTCCTTGTGCCGCTGGCGCGGCCCACCGCGCCGGGCCATGGCGATGACGTTGTCCTCACTCTCGCCGGGCAGGTTCGGCATGCCCTCGAGCACGAAATGGGCCATGCGCGCGGCCACGCGCAGGATGTCGGGCAGCTCGTCCCCCGACTCGTAGAGCTCGGTCGCCAGGATCAGGCATTCCAGCCGCAGCGATTGCTCGAGCTGGAGCCGCTCCAGCAGCGCCGACCGCTCCAAATCGGCCTGCATGAGAGCGGGATGGGTGAGCCCGGCAGATGTGGGATCGTCAGCTTGCATGGGCAGCTCTCCGATTGATCTCCTAACCACGACGCGTCATTGCGAGCACGCCGGCTAACTGCGCCGGCGAAAGGTGATGGCAATCTCGGGCGGCGTATCGGGAGAGGGGCTGGCCGCGATCTCGCCGTCGCCGAGCTGGCGGCCGGTCTCCGCGTCGTAGATGACGACCGGATCGAGATCCATGAGCAGCCCGTCGAGGGCCGCCTCCAGCGTGCGGCGGCGCTCGGGCTCGCCGCTCTCCGCCGTATCCTCGCCAGCCGCCCTCGCTGCGCGAACGCGCCTAGCCACGGCGTGCCTCCCGCCCTGCGGCCTCAGACGGCGTCGTCGGCGCCGAAGGTCGAGGGGACGACCCTGTCGAGCAGCACGAGCTCGGCGCAGTCGCCCGCCTCGGCATGAAAGGCGGCGCGCACACTGACGAGCACGTTCTCATCCGGCGCACGCTTGTGCGGATAGGCGCTGATGATCTCGTCGTTGACGCGCAGCACGAGCGTCTCGCTCGGCCCGACGGCGGCGTGACCCGTGATCTCGTAGGCGCCGGCGACGCGCGCCGTGAAGCGGGAGACGAGGGTCTCGCCGGCTGCGTCACCAGGCGCCGTCCCGCCCGGCGCCGCGTCGGGCGCATCCCAGGGCAGCTGAATGGCGCCGCCGGCGACGACGGCACTGATGAAAAGAGAGAAGCGACGGCGTGTGAGGGACTGGGACATGGGGCTGAGCCTCCCTGAACGAGGCGCCAGCCTAGCGCATCTTTTGCGCCTTTTCGACCGAGATTGCCGAGCGCGGCGGTGGCCGGCCCGGCAGCAAGCCCCTTCGCGGCGATCGCGCATGGGCGGCCAGCACCATGCCGGCGCCGGCGAGGATCGTCCCCGGGCGCCGCGATCCTGGAAGGGGCCTGCTTGCCCATGGGCGCGCTCAGCGCTTCTTGGATGCCGGCGCCTTCTTGGCGGGCTTCTTGCTCGCCTTGGGCATGGGCTTCTTCAGCGACTTGGCCATCTCGGGGCTCCTTGCTTGCAGATGAATGATCAACGCCGCTACAAAGACCGAGGGCTGAGCGTTCAGCCCTCGGCCGCATTCCGGTCTTAGGAGAGCGTGACGACGCCGGTAGTGGCGTAGATCACGTTCCACTTGGCGCCGGTCCACTCGAGAAGCACCTGCTCGTTGGCAGCGTCGAGCACGAGGGCAGACACCACGTCGTTGGTGGAGAAGCCCGTCAGGCCGGCGGCACCGATCATCGCCAGCGAGGCGAGCTTGGCGAGCGCGGCCGCGGAGGCCACCGCCGTGCCCGAGCCCGTGATGGCGACCGTCAGCCATTTGCGCTGACCGGCCCACTCGCCGTCCGGCAGATCGAAGATGGCGCCGGCAACGGCGGTCTTCAGCACCGTTTTGTAGCAGGCGAGCGTCACCGCCTTGGCCGCCGAGCTCGAGTCGAGCGTAAGCTCGTCCGCCGCCGGCGCCAGGTTGAGGTTGGTCTCCATGCCATCGATGAACTGCTCCTTCTCGAACTGGGAGCGGTGCATATTCTGGGCCTTGTACATGTCTCGTCTCCTGAAAGGGTGGGGCGGCCTGCGCGGTCGCGCTCCTCGGTCATCGATCTGTGGACCTCGTTAAGCCACGTCGCGCATGTCACCCAGCCAAAGATTGAGGTTTGCGCAGAGAATTGCCGCACGGCTGTGGTGAGTCCGCAACAATGCGGCCACGGGGCTTATGAGACCGTGATTACGCCCGAGCTGGCGTAGAGCACGTTCCACTTGCCGGTGACGGTCCACTCGAGAAGCACCTGCTCATTGTTGGCGTCGAGCACGAGAGCATCGATCGTGTCGAGGGTCTCACCCGACATGGCCAAGTGCACAAGCTTGCTGAGCGCGGAGGCCGAGGCCACCGCCGTGCCCGAGCCCGAGATCTGCGCCTTGAGGTGCTTGCGCTGCCCCACGTACTCGCCGTCGGGCAGATTGAATTGGGCGCCCGAGGTGGCAGAGACCAGCACGGTGGTGTAGGCCTCCAGCGTGACCCCCACCGCCACCGCACCGAGCGTCAGCTGATCCTCGACCGGCGTCAGCTTCAAATTGTTGCGGAAGGATTGGCGCAACTTGGTGTGCGCCAGTGGAGTTATGAACCCCACGTCTCTCATCCTAAACATTGTTGGTATGCTCCGTTAAGACGAGCGTTGCTGTTTGCCCGAGCCACGACGTGGCTCGTGCGGCGCTGCGGCGACACGCGACCGGAAGGATCGTGCGGCGGCTCGTCTTCTCGGAGTACGCTACAAAGCACGCGGTGGGCGTTGGGCCCTTATGTTCAGTAATAGACGCCGCGGTGGACCGACTCGATGCCGATCTCGCGCAGGTCTTGACCTTGCAGCGGCGCGTCGCTCTCGAGCGCGTCCTCGATCAAGGTCATCAGGGCGCGCATGGTGCGCGCCTCCAGCTTGTGGGTGTCGAGCGGCAGCGGGCCGAACCGGCTCTCGTAGTCGTCGAGAGCATCGCGCAGAGGCCCATGCCGAAGCGGCACGCGGCTCATGCCCGTTCCTCCGCGTCAGACAAATCGAGCATCCCGCGCAGCGGCAGGAGATTGAAAAATTTCAGAGTCGCGCTGCACTGATAAGAGCCGACCGTAGCGCCCTCGTAGCGCGTGCCATCCGCGTTGAAGAGATTGGAGATGATCTCGCCGCCAACGCGGGCGAGCGGATAGAAGCGGCCATCGCACACGCTGCATCTCAGCGCCTGCAGCGCCATGTCGCCACGCTCCGGCTGCAGCTTGGGCTCATCCAGAGCCTCCATGAGCAGCTCGAAGTCCTCGCGGGCGCTGCAATGCGGACAGGAGACGATCAGGCTCATGCGCCATGCCATAACGGCGATCGCGCGCGCCGTCCAGTCCAACTAGACCGAGTGTGGCGAAGCCGCCACGGCTCAGCGCGAAGTCAACGGTGCGTGGACTTTCCGCTTGCGGAGCATGCGCCGAGCTTCCATGCTCGCTCCCGCATCGTACGGTTGCGTCAGTCGAAGACAGAGGGACATCGGCACTCACCGATGGACGACCGGCGGGGACCCGGCAACGGGGGATGCGGCAAGGGCGCCTGAAGCTTGCGGGAAGCTTCAGCGCCCTTTGTTTTTGCGCGCCTCGAGCAGCATCAGTCCCACACCGATGAGCGCGCCCGCGCTCGACAAGATGAGCGACAGCACCAGCAGGCGCTGCGCCAGCGCATACGTCTCAGTCACCGCTCGCATCCTGACCGATCCCCTCGAGGATGGACCTGGCCGCCTCGTTGGCGTTGGGGAAATGCTGCTTGAGCAGGGCCCGCCAGCCCTGACGCTCCGAGGTATGCAACGCGAACCAGTTGGAGAACGCCTCCGCCGCATGGCGCGAGGAATAGTCGTGGCCGATGTCGAAGCCGCCGCGGTAGTACGCATCGGCGTGTCCCGTGCCCAGAGACTTGCGCGTCACCGCGCCGACGAAGTCGGCAAACACGTTGAGCTCGGAGGCGATCACCGGATCAGTGACCGCGCGTTGGCGCACCAGCGTATCGACCGCCTTCAGAAATGCCGGATTGCCGGCGAGCGCATATTCGGCCGCGCGATGCGCCGCCTCCTTGTCCGTGCTCGAGCTCAGATCGATGCCGAAGCGCTGCTGGAATGCAGCAAGCGCGGACTCCAGCGTCATCGTCAGCGCCTGCTCGGGCGCATAGCCCGCGGCAATCGCCTCGGTGTCGGTCGCCATTGCCTTGGCAAGACCGAAGCGCGGGCTCGCCGAATACTGCACGATGGTGCCGTCGGGCGTCGCCGCCGTGTCGAGATGATGGCCGAACTCGTGCCGAATCAGCACGCCATGATCGGAGCGCGTGACATCGAGCGTGCCCGGCGACAGGGTGCCGCTCGCGGGATCGTAGTAGGTGGGCCCGTCCGAGTTGTCGGAGAGCGTGATCTGGTCCGCACCGCGGATCGCGCGCTCCACGTCGGGTGTGACGGTGGCGCGCCGCCAGACGTGCTCCACCATGAGCCGCTCGCTCTCCGAGCGCACCGGCAGGCGCAGATGAGCGAGCTGCTCGACCGGTGCGCCACGCATCTCCGAGGCGATGCGGTTCAAAAGCGCCACCTGCTCGTCGGGCGACATGGCCACGCGCAGCGGAGCATCGGGATCGTCGGGAGCGCGCGGCGGCGATTCGAGCTCGCGTGCTTTGTCCGCAGCGGTGCCAAGCGTGGCCCGCGTGCGCTCGATGTCGCCCTCGGTCGGACGCATCGGCGGCTTGGCCTTGCCGCGCTCGAGCCCCCTGACCCAAGTGCGACGCAGGTTGCCGCGCGCATCGCGGGCAAGCCAGCCGAGCTCCTGCGCCTCCAAGGTCAGCCGCGTCAATTGCGCCGGCGCCAGGCCCAACTCCTTCTGCAGATCGGCCAGCGCCGCGCGCGACAATGAGCCGAGCGCGGTGCGTCCATCGGGGCGCCGGCGCGTGCCGGTGAGGCCTTCCAGATAATCGTAGAAGTCGGAGCGCTGCGTGGGCGTGGGCTCGGACGAGGGCCGCCCGACCGGCCGCAGCGGCCGCGCGCTTTCAGCGACCACGCGCAAGCCGCGCCCGTGCTGGCGTACCCAGCCTGCAGCCTGCGCCTCGCGCAGCAGGCTCTCGATCTCCTGGCGCGAGACGCCGAGATCGCGCGCCAAAGCTCCTTGCGCACGCTGCGAC
>JBLNBZ010000017.1:0-9891 GCA_050260355.1 Bacteroidota bacterium
ACGGCACGTAGCTATCCAGGTCGAAGCCGGTCAACGGCTTGACGGCCGCGCCGATGAAGCTCGGGAACACGAACAGCAGCCCGGACAACCCGAACAGCGCGGTCTCGAGCGGGGTGTTGGCCTTGCGGAACCGCCCCTGGAAAGCGAACGCCAGCAGGGCGATTCCCGCCGCCGTCTCGAGCGTGATCTCGATGATGTCGAGCCAGTTGCCGCCTTTGGGCACTTTCAGCAGCAGGCCTAGGCCCAGCGGATCGCACACGAAGACGAACGGCACCAGGAAGGCCGGCATCGTGTACTTCCACGACTGCAACGTGGTGAGATAGGGGCTGCCGCCGGTAATGGCGGCTGCCGCGAAGGGGGACAGGGCCGTCGGCGGCGAAACCTCCGACAGCACCGCGTAGTAGAATACGAACATGTGCGCGGCGAAGTCCGGCACGCCGAGCTTGATCAGCGCCGGAGCGGCGATCACCGCGCACATGATGTAGGACGCGGTGACCGGGACGGCGAGGCCGACGATCCAGACGATGGCTGCGGTGAAGACAGCCGTCAGCAGCAGGCTGCCCTGGGCGTAGCCGATGATGATGTCGGCAAACCGCTGCGCAAGGCCCGTGAGCGTCACCACGCCGACGATGATGCCGGCTGTCGCGCAGGTGGCGGCGACATTGAGCACGCCGATGGTGCCTTCGGAAAGCGCCTGCAGCAGCTTGGAGGGCACGAGCGCCGTGTCGGCTCGCAGGTAGCTGACCGCGATCGCCAGGATGGTCGCCCAGAACACGGACAGCACCGGTGAGAAGCCCAGTAGCATGAAGGCGATGATGGAGATCAGCAAGCCGAAGTGGAACCAGTAGCCCCGCGTCAGCTCCCACAGCGAGCGGCGCTCGCCGAGAAGCTCGCCGCCGCCGCCGTACTTGGCCGCGTCCAGCTCGACCATGACGAAGATGGCAAAGTAGTAGAGGAGCGTCGGGATCAACGACATCGCGATGACGTCGAGATAGGAAAGCTTGAGGAACTCGGCGATCAGGAAAGCCGCAGCGCCGAGCACGGGCGGCGAGATGATGGCGCCGAGCCCGCCCGCGGCGAGGAGCCCGCCGGCAGCGTTTTTCTCATAGCCGGCGCGTGCCAGAAGCGGATAGGCCACGGTGCCGATGGTGACGGTGGTGGCGACGCCGGAGCCGGAGGGGCCACCCATCAGGAATGACGACAGCACGACGGCGCGGCCGGCGGCATTGCGCTTGCCGCCCATGGCAGCGAACGAGAAATCGATGAAAAAGCGGCCGGCGCCCGAATGCTGCAGCACGGCGCCGAAGATCGTGAACAGAATGATCAGGCTCGACGACACGTCGACCGTGGTGCCGAAGATGCCCTCGAGCGTCATGTAGAGGTGGCCGGTCAGGCGCTCGAGGTCGTAGCCGCGGTGGGTCCAAGGCGGCGGCAGGTGCTTGCCGAGCAAAGCGTAGGCGACGAAGACCAGCGACACGACGGGCATGATCCAGCCGGCCGAGCGGCGCGTAGCCTCCAGCAGCAGCGCGATCAGCACGAGACCGACCGCGTAGTCCATCGGCTCGGGATCGATAGCGCGGTCGCCGAACTCCGGCCCCTGCCAGGCGATGTAGCCGACCACGAACAAGCTGGCCGCGGCGCACAGCCAGTCGAGCGGCGTGATGCGATTGCGCCAGCGCTTCAGCATTGGGAACAGCACGTAGATCAGCGCCAGCACCATGCCGACGTGCAGCGGCCGCAGCAGGTAGGTGGGAACGATCGGGGTGGCGGTGAGGGGCCATGAGCCGCCGGCGGCGGCATAAAGGTGGAAGACCGACACCGCGGCTGCCGCCAGCATGATGGCGCGGCCCAACCATCCGCCAAGGCGATTGGTTGCGCCTTCCTCCTCCTCGATGAGCTCCTCGACCCGCTTGCGCGTGTCCTCGTCGAGAGCGCCGCCCCGGTCTTCCGCGGCGACTATCATCCCCGGCCCCTGATTCATGCCCGTCTCCTGATGCGCCTCGGCGTCTTATGCAGACGCTGACGCGGGCGGCAATTCGACCAAAAAACGAGCTGCCGGGCTCTGCGCATGCCCGGCATGCTCGGCTCCGTGGCGCCCGCCTTGGAGCTAGTCGACGTTGATGCCCTTTTCCTTGAAGTACTTGAGAGCACCCGGATGCCAGGGGACGCCGATCAGCTTGGTCTTCTGGTTCTCCGGCACCACGCTCAGGCCTTCCTTGTGCACGCGGCCGAGGTCCTCCCGCTTCTCGAGCATGGTCTTGGTCAGCTTGTAGGCGAGGTCCTCGGGGAAGCTCTCGTTGACCGCCATGATCGTCCACACGGCAGTCATGGCAGCGTCCTTCTCCTGGTTAGGATAGGAGCCCTTCTTGATCGTCGCCTCGCCGTAGATCGGACCATACTTCGCGACGACGTTCGGCAGCACGTGGGCGTGGTCGAGGATCTTCATCTTCACGTTCGGCGTCGCGGCAACGTCGGTGATGGCTGCGGTCGGCACTCCGGCGACGAAGAAGAAGGCGTCGATCTTGCCGTCCTTGAGGGCGTTGGCGGACTCCGCGGCGCCGAGCCGCTCGCGCTTCATGTCCTTATCCTTGTCGAGGCCTGCGGCCTCGATGATGCGAAACGCGTAGACCTCGCTGCCGCTGCCAGGCGAGCCGGTGGAGACGCGCTTTCCCTTGATGTCCTCGAACTTCTCGATGCCTTTGCCTTCGAGCGTGATGACCTGCATCACGTTGGGATACATGACGACCAGGCCGCGGATCGGCAGCTTCGAGGTGAACTTGTCACGGCCGTTGATGGCGTCGACGGCGGCGTCGACCTGTGTGAAGGCCACGTCAGCCTTGCCCGAGCCGATGAGCTTCATGTTGTCGATCGAGCCGCCGGTCACCTCGGCGGTTGCGGTAAGTCCAGGATACTCTTTGGCCAGAATCGCGCCGAAGCCGCCGGCGAGCGGGTAATAGACGCCGCCGGTTCCTCCCGTCGCGATAGAAAGCTGCTTGGCCTGCTGTGCCTCGGCGGGCGCGAAACCGAGCGAGGCGAGAAGCGCCAGCGCGGTCAGGGCCTGTCGTTTCATTGCAATGGTTCTCCCTAGGTGCCTCAGAAGCGATCGACGCCAGGCCGCGGCGCGGCCTGCGAAGCGGCTAATTAGCCGAAAGCGGTGCGGACGCAAAGGCTTGCTCTGGCGAGATAATTTGTCTGCTGGCAGATCAAACCTGCACGATCACCTTGCCGACGACTTGGCGGGTCTCGAGCGATTTGATGGCCTCGCCGGTGCGCTCGAGCGGGTAGGTGGCATGCACGTGCGGCCTGAGCCGCCCCTCGGCAACCCATCCGAGCACCTGAGCCATATTGGCGCGGTTGCCTGCGGGGTCGCGCCGCGCTGCCTCGCCCCAGAACACCCCGACGATGGCGCAGCTCTTGAGGAGGGTCAGATTGAGCGGGATTTTGGGGATCTGACCAGCGGCAAAGCCAATGACGAGGTAGCGGCCGCCCCAGGCGATGGCGCGCAGGGCAGGCTCGGCATACTTGTCGCCGACGCAGTCGTAGACGACGTCGACGCCGCGGCCGTCCGTCAGGTCGCGCAGGCCCTGCTTGAGATCGGTCGAGCTGTAGTTCAGGACGTCGTCGGCACCGTGCTTTTTGCACAGCTCGAGCTTCTCGGCGCTGGATGCGGCTGCGATGACCCGCGCGCCCATCAGCTTGGCGATCTCGACCGCGGCCAGGCCTGCGCCTCCGGATGCGCCGAGCACCGCCACCGTCTCGCCAGCCTCGAGTTGGCCGCGGTCCTTCAGTCCATGGATGGCCGTGCCGTAAGTTATGGTGACGCCGGCCGCCGCCTCGTCGCTGACGCCGTCGGGAACCGGCAGCAGAACATCGGCGCTCACCGCAACCTTCTCCCGCGCGGCGCCCGCGCCGAGGTAGCCGCACACGCGCTGCCCCGGCTTCAGGCCCGACACGCCGGGGCCCAGCTTCTCGACGACGCCGGCCATCTCTCCGGCAGGGGAGAAGGGCAGCGGCGGCTTGTACTGGTATTTCCCGCGGGTGATGAGCGTGTCGAAGAAGTTGAGGGCCACCGCCTTGACGCCCACGACGACCTCGCCGGGACCGGGCTCCGGATCGGGCAGCTCCTCGACGACCAGCGCGTCGGGACCATCGAGCGTCTTGCAAAGCACGGCCTTCATGTGGGACCTCCTGAGAGCACGCAAGCTTAGGGCAATGGCGGCCGGCATCAAGCAACGGGCCGGAACCTACCGGGACGCACGCGGATGAGCCCCAGCACACCTCCACCCTCGACCCGCGGCTATTTCGGCATCGGCGCCGAGCGCATCTCCAAGAGCCTGAACCTCGGCAACCTGATGCGGTCGGCGCACGGGTTCGGGGCCAGCTTCACCTTCACCATCGGCGCCACGTACCAGGCGCTCGAGGCGGCCGCCGATACGTCCAAGGGTCGCAAGCATGTGCCGCACTTCAACTGGGCGAGCCTTGATGACCTCGCGTTGCCGCAGGGCTGCAAGCTCGTCGGCATCGAGCTCTTGGATAAGTCGATCGATCTGCCGAGCTTCCGCCATCCGCTGCGCGCGGCCTATGTGCTCGGACCCGAGCGCGGCGTGCTGTCGGACAAGCTGCTGGCGCGCTGCGACTACGTGGTGAGGATCCCGACCAGCTTCTGCATCAACGTCGCCATGGCCGGCGCCATCGTCATGTACGACCGCGTGCGCACGCTGGGCCGGTTCACGCCGCGTCCCTTGGCCGAGGGCGCTCCGACGGAGCCTGCCGAGCCTCATGTCTACGGCGGCAAGCCTGGCGCGGGGCGGCCCTCCAGGACTTAGGGGCGAGTGTGGCGGAGCAATTGGCAACGGCTGTGGAAAGAGGCAATATAAATGGCATAAGATGCGGCAGAGAAGACGGCAAAAGTAGTGGGATCGCATCCGGATTCATGCGTCTATATTGTTGATACGTATTATTAAATCAGAGAATCTCTGGCGATCTGGACATGGCAAAGAAAGCGGCAAAAATACCGGCAAGAAAGACGGCCACCGCATCCCCCCGAGATGACGGAGAAGATGTGGCGCTCATGGAGCCGATGCGGATTGGTGAAGAAAACTCCGCGCGTCAGGAACTGAGCGAACTGGTCCTGGAGCTTACGAAGCGATCGGCCTCGTTTCGCGCAAGCCTATCCTGAGATGGGCGGCTGAGGAGATCGATTCTGGCCGTTTGCCCGCTCAAGCCCCCCGCGTGCTAGACGCCATTCTTTTTCGTGGGTCGCTACCTCGAGCGGAGGTCGAGACAACTGTGGGGCAGTCCGCTCGAACGGCTAGAGCAGTGACCAACGCCTTGTGTCGCCACGGGATCATAATGTCGCCTGGGCCAAGGGCCGATTGGCGGATCGCATTTCCGGCCAACCTAGCCGCCAGAATCACGCCCGGCCTGTTCCCGGAGCCTGCAGCAGCAAGCCCGACCGCTTGATGGTTGCCTTCGCTGCCTTCGGGCTGCGGTCTCTGCATGTCGGCCGTCGCCCACGGACGCATGTCAGGAGCTGCCCACAGTCCCGAGCTGCAAGGGCTGACCGCGCCGGGGCGAGCCTCTATATTCCCCGCCCATGACCAGCACATCCGCCAAGCCTGCCAAGGCTCCCAGAGCCGCCGTCTGCTCCGTTCCCGACGGCGAGCCGGTCCCCGTCATCAAGGGCAGCCACGTCTATCTGATCGACGGCTCCGGGTACATCTTCCGCGCCTTCCATGCGCTGCCGCCGCTGACCCGGCCCTCGGACGGGCTGCCCGTGGGTGCCGTGCACGGCTTCTGCGGGATGCTGTGGAAGCTCTTGGGCGATTCCAAGCTCTCGGACCGGCCGACGCACCTCGCGGTCATTTTCGATGCGTCCGAGAAGAGCTTCCGCAACGACATCCACCCCGACTACAAGGCGCACCGGCCGCCTGCGCCGGAAGAGCTGGTGCCGCAGTTCCCGCTGATCCGCGAGGCGGTGAAGGCGTTCAACGTCGCCTGCGTCGAGCAGCTCGGCTACGAGGCGGACGATCTGATCGCCACGTATGCCGTGGAGGCCTGCAAGGCCGGCGCCGACGTCACCATCATTTCCTCGGACAAGGATTTGATGCAGCTCGTGCAGCCCGGCATCACCATGCTCGACACGATGAAGAACCGCCGCATCGGGCCGGACGAGGTGGTGGAGAAGTTCGGCGTGCCGCCGGAGAAGGTGATCGACGTGCAGGCGCTGGCCGGCGACTCCGTCGACAACGTGCCGGGCGTTCCGGGCATCGGCGTCAAGACCGCGGCCGAGCTGATCAAGGAGTATGGCGATCTCGACACGCTGCTGACCCGCGTCGGCGAGATCAAGCAGCCCAAGCGGCGCGAGAAGCTGATCGAGTTCGAGGAGCAGGCGCGCATCTCGCGCGAGCTGGTGCGCCTGAAGCTCGACGTGCCGGTGGAGGTCAAGCTCGAGCAGTTGGGCGTGCAGGAGCCGAAAGCGCAGACGCTGCTCGGCTTCCTGCGCGAGATGGAGTTCAGCACGCTCACCAAGCGCATCGCCGAGGGCCTCGGCCAGCCCGTGCCCGCGCTGCAAGACAGGCCGGCCGCTCCCGCGGTCAGTCGGGCTCCCGCCAAGCCTGCAGGCAACGGCAAGGCGGCGCCCGAGGGCGCCGCGACGCCGTCGGCCGTCGTCGCCTTCAACGCCAAGCGCGCCTGCGCGCCGGTCGACCGCAGCAAGTACGAGTCCGTCACCGCGCCGGACCGCCTGCAGGCCTGGGTCGAGAAGGCGCTCGCCGCCGGCAGGGTCGCCATCGACACCGAGACTACCAGCCTCGATCCCATGCGGGCTGAGCTGGTCGGCATCTCGCTCGCGGTGGCGCCGAACGAGGCCTGCTACATTCCGCTCGGCCATCGCACGGCCGCGGGTGCGCTCGACTTCGGCGAGTACGCCGGCGTCACGCAGCTTGCCGTTCGCGATGTGCTTGCCGCGCTCAAGCCGCTGCTCGAGGCGCCGTCGATCCTCAAGATCGGGCAGAACATCAAGTACGACGTGACCGTCTTCGCGCAGCACGGCATCACCGTGGCGCCGATCGACGACACCATGCTGATATCCTACTGCGTCGACGGCGGCCGCTGGTCGCACGGCATGGACGACCTCGCCGAGCGCCATCTGCGCCACACCTGCATGCCGTTCGATCAGGTCATCCAGTACGCGCCCGGCGCCAAGCGGTCCGACAAAACCTTCGGCCAGGTGCCGTTCGACAAGGCAACGGAGTACGCGGCCGAGGATGCGGACGTCACGCTAAGGCTGTGGCTGGCGCTGAAGCCGCGGCTCATCGCGGAGCATATGACGACGGTCTACGAGACGCTGGAGCGGCCGCTGGTGCCGGTCATCGCCGGCATGGAGCGCGCCGGCATCAAGGTCGACCCGTCTGTGCTGTCGCGCCTGTCGAGCCAGTTCGCGCAAGGCGTCGCGCGGCTCGAGGAGGAGATCAACGGCCTGGTCGGGCACAAGTTCAACCTGGGCTCGCCGCGCCAGCTCGGCGAGCTGCTGTTCGACCGGCTGAAGCTGCCCGGCGGCAAGAAGACCAAGACCGGACAGTGGGAGACGCGCGCCAACCTGCTCGACGAGCTCGCCAACAACGAGGAGCTGCCGGAGGATGCGCGCAGGCTCATCAATACGATGCTGGAATGGCGCCAGCTCACCAAGCTGCGCTCGACCTATACCGATGCGCTGCCGGCCTACATCAATCCGGATACGGGCCGCATCCACACGAGCTACGCGCTGGCCGCCACGCCGACCGGGCGCCTCGCCTCCAGCGAGCCCAACCTGCAGAACATCCCGATCCGCACCAAGGAAGGCCGCGCCATCCGCACCGCCTTCGTCGCGGAGCAGGGCGCCAAGCTGATCTCGGCGGACTACTCGCAGATCGAGCTGAGGGTGCTGGCGCACATCGCGGATATCCCGCAGCTCCGGCAGGCCTTCGACGACGGCCTCGACATCCACGCCATGACGGCGTCGGAGATGTTCGGCGTGCCGGTCAAGGACATGCCGCCCGAGGTGCGCCGGCGCGCCAAGGCCATCAACTTCGGCATCATCTACGGCATCTCGGCGTTCGGCCTCGCCAATCAGCTCGGCATCCCGCGCGAGGAGGCGGGGGAGTACATCCAGACCTATTTCCAGCGCTTCCCCGGCATCCGCGACTACATGGACCGCACCAAGAAATTCGCGCACGAGAACGGCTACGTGGAGACCATCTTCGGCCGGCGCGTGCACTATCCCGACATCAACACGAAGAACCCGTCCATGCGCGCGTTCCTGGAGCGTGCCTCGATCAACGCGCCGATCCAGGGCAGCGCGGCCGACATCGTGCGCCGCGCCATGATCCGCATGCCGGCCGCGCTGGAGGCGGCAGGCCTGTCATCGACGCGCATGCTGCTGCAGGTGCATGACGAGCTGGTGTTCGAGGCCAGGGAGCGCGACGTGGCGGGCACGCTCGAGACGGTGGCGCACGTGATGGAGAAGGCGCCCGAGCCGGCCGTGAAGCTGAAGGTGCCGCTGAAGGTGGACGCCAAGGCCGCGGCGAACTGGGACGAGGCGCATTAGGGGGGTGGAATGCGTCGGTTGATCAATAAGAAGGATATGCGGGTTACGCAACAGCTCTCCTCCAGCTTGATCATTCGTCAAGACTTCCGGACTTCCGCGCGGTTCGTCTTCTTTGAAACTGGCTATGAGGACTGGGAGTACGCCACTCACGGCGGCACGCTCTTCGTCGTCCTCTACAAGGGAAAGCCTTATGCTCTGACCTGCTTGCACATTCTCAAAGATTTCAGGTGGGAACAGCTTGTAGTAACTGACAAACGAACTGGCTCAAAAGCGGCCGGTTTGAAGTCGATCTCGTATCCTAGTCGTCCAAAGGACGCTGCAATTGATGCGGACATTCTCGACATTGCCGTCGTTGAGTTCAGTGATGACGTGGATGGTATGTTTTTCGGTGACACGCCCTATCTTCTAGATTTAAAGACTGTTGCGGGAAGTAGCGTTGGGGACATTCTGCATGCTTACGGGGCTTTGAAAGAGAGCAGTCAAATCGATAATCGCTCCATCTCGCCTGCATACGCTCTTCTGGAGGTCAACGACAATACAGAGAAAAGCCACGACGCTACTCTGAGGAGTGCGATCGGGAAATTCGATAGGCCAAAGTTCTCCGAAGTTCGAGGGTTGAGTGGTAGTCCCGTGTTCAACGTAACCAAGAGAGCGCTATGCGGCGTGGTAGTTAGAGGCTCACTGGACACCAGCGAGTGCACGATCCGATATGTAGACATACGCGACGTATACCGGCTGCTCGTCTCCGTGCACGATGGATCGTCGGAGGTGTATTACTACAAAACAGTCGCTCATCTGGAGAAAGGCTTCGCGCGAAAGTCTTAGTCGCGCGCGGCCAAGAGGCGTTGTGCAGGGATAAGCGCAGCGCGCGTGGGCACGCGTCTGGGTCCCGGCGGATTTCCTCATGCGCTGTCGCGCATTCGGGGCCGGGATGATGCGGAAGCCGCACACAAGCGCCGAACAGTCCCTTCTCCCCACCTGTGGGGAGAAGGTTAGGATGAGGGGCAGACACGAGCTCGGATTGTACCCCGCTGCCCCTCACCCCGACCCTCTCCCCGTAAAGGACGGGGAGAGGGAGAAGAGCGGCAGCGCTGAGAGACACCGCCGCTGGAACGCACCACGCCCGAGGACGACATTTGCGGGGCGGTTGCGCGGTCATGGCTTGCGCAACACAGGTGGAGGCGCATCTGGGTTCCGGCCCGTTTCCGCATGCGCTGATTGCGCATGCGGGGCCGGGATGACGCCAGAGGAGGGGGAGAGCAGGGCCGGCGACGCACGAAAGTTATCCCCGCATCGACGCGCGC
>JBLNBZ010000018.1:0-10597 GCA_050260355.1 Bacteroidota bacterium
GGTGGACCTGATCTCGCCGATCGCGATGGAGGAGAAGGTTCGCTTTGCCATCCGCGAGGGCGGCCGCACCGTCGGTGCCGGCGTCGTGACCAAGATCATCGAGTAGGGTTCCTGGGAAGCGCCCCAATCGGGCGCTTCCCTTCGTTTTGGTGAGCGAGATATGAACGGTCAGAACATCCGCATCCGGCTCAAAGCCTTCGACCATCGCATACTCGATGCGTCGACGCGCGAGATCGTGAACACGGCGAAACGCACGGGTGCGGAGGTGCGGGGTCCCATTCCGCTGCCGACGCGTATCGAGCGCTTCACGGTCAACCGGTCGCCGCACATCGACAAGAAGAGCCGCGAGCAGTTCGAGATGCGCACGCACAAGCGGCTGCTCGACATTGTCGATCCGACACCGCAGACCGTCGATGCGCTCATGAAGCTCGACCTCGCCGCGGGCGTCGACGTGGAGATCAAGCTCTAGAGTTCGCAGGGCAGTCGCTGCGGCGGGGCCGCGTGGCTGCGAGACTGCTCCAGAAGGAAGGGAATGCAACCGATGCGTTCCGGTGTGATTGCGCAGAAGGTCGGAATGACCAGGGTCTTCACCGAGGTGGGGGAGCACATCCCCGTCACCGTGCTGAAGCTCGACAACGTTCAAGTCATGGCTCACCGCACGAGCGAGAAGAACGGCTACACCGCGCTGCAGCTCGGCGCCGGCACGCGCAAGCCGAGCCGGCTGACCAAGGCGGAGCGGGAAGGTTTTGCCCGCATCGAGATGGAGCCCAAGCGCCGCGTCGCCGAGTTTCGCGTGTCGCCCGATAACCTGATCGAGGTCGGCGCCACGATCACGGCCGACCATTTCGTCAAGGGCCAGCTCGTCGACGTGACCGGGACCAGCGAGGGCAAGGGTTTCCAGGGCGCCATGAAGCGCTGGAACTTCGGCGGTCTGCGCGCCACGCACGGCGTCTCCGTCACCCATCGAAGCCACGGCTCGACCGGCCAGCGGCAGGATCCGGGCAAGGTCTTCAAGGGCAAGAAGATGGCCGGCCAGATGGGCTCTGAGCGCGTCACGACGCTGAACCTCGAGGTGGTGCAGACTGATCCGGAGCGCGGGCTGATCCTGGTGCGCGGCGCCGTTCCCGGCGCCAAGGGCGGCTGGGTGCTGGTGCGCGATGCCGTCAAGAAGCAGCTCCCGAAGGACGCGCCGAGGCCCGGGGCCTTCCGCAAGAGCGCCCGCTCCGACGGCGGAGCCGGCGCCGCGCCTGCCGAGGCCAAGAAGGAGCAAGCCTGATGCAGACGCAAGTCACCACGCTCGATGCGGCAGCGGCCGGCACGCTCGAGCTCAAGGATGAGATCTTCAACCTGGAGCCGCGCACGGATCTGCTGCAGCGCATGGTCCGCTGGCAGACCTTGAAGCGGATGGCGGGCACGCATCATGCCCAGGACCGTTCCGAGGTCTCGGTCACGGGCAAGAAGATGTACAAGCAGAAGGGCACCGGCGGCGCCCGTCACGGCGACAAGTCGGCACCGCAGTTCCGTGGCGGCGGCAAGGCCTTCGGACCGAAGCCGCGGGGCCACGAGATCGGGCTGACGAAGAAGGTGCGGGCGTTGGCGCTGCGTCACGCGCTCTCGGCCAAGGTCAAGGCCGGCGAGCTGGTGATCCTCGACAAGGCTCACTCGACCGACGGCAAGACCAAGGGCCTCAAGCAGAAGTTCGAGAAGCTCGGGCTCACCAATGCGCTGTTCATCGACGGCGTGGAGTTGGAGCCGGAGTTTGCGCGCGCCGCCCGCAATATTCCCAACATCGACGTGCTGCCGGTGCAGGGTATCAACGTCTACGACATCCTGCGTCGCCGCAAGCTGGTGTTGACCAAGGCCGCCGTCGAGGCGCTGGAGGCGCGATTCAAATGAGCAAGTTGAGCGCTTACGACATCATCCGCTCGCCTGTGATCACGGAGAAGGCGACGCTCGCCTCCGAGGCCAATCAGGTGATTTTCAAGGTCGCCAGCAAGGCGACCAAGCCCGACATCAAGGCGGCGGTCGAGCAGCTGTTCAACGTCAAGGTGAGAGCGGTCAATACGCTGGTGCGCAAGGGCAAGAAGAAGGCTTTTCGCGGCATCGTCTCGCGGCTCAGCGACACCAAGAAGGCAATCGTCACGCTCGAGGAAGGCCACTCGATCGACGTGACGACGGGGCTCTAGGAGAAGAGCGATGGCACTCAAGACTTTCCGCCCGACCTCTCCCGGCCTGCGCCAGCTCGTGCTCGTCGACAAGAGCCACCTGTGGAAGGGCGATCCCATCAAGGTGCTGGTCGAAGGCAAGACGCGCACCGGCGGGCGCAACCACCATGGACGCATCACCATGCGCCACATCGGCGGAGGCCATAAGCGGGCCTACCGCATGGTGGACTTCAAGCGCCGCAAGCACGACGTGATGGCCCGCGTGGAGCGGCTCGAGTACGACCCGAACCGCACGGCGTTTCTGGCGCTGCTCAAGTACACGGATGGCGAGCTCGCCTACATCCTGGCGCCCCAGCGGCTCGCGGTCGGCGACATGGTCGTGGCGGGCGACAAGGTCGACGTGAAGCCGGGCAATGCCATGCCGCTCGCCTCGATGCCGATCGGCACCATCGTTCACAACGTCGAGCTGAAGCAGGGGCGCGGCGGCCAGATCGCGCGCTCGGCAGGGGCTTACGTGCAACTCGTCGGCCGTGATGCGGGCTGGGCCATTTTGAAGCTCAACTCGGGCGAGACGCGGCGCGTGCGCCAGGAGTGCTTTGCCACCGTTGGGGCGGTCTCCAATCCCGACCACGCCAACACCTCGATCGGCAAGGCCGGCCGCACGCGCTGGATGGGCACGCGCCCAACCGTGCGCTCGATCGCGATGAACCCGGTCGATCATCCCAACGGCGGCCGCACGAAGGGCGGCAAGCACTGGGCAACGCCGTGGGGCAAGCCGACCAAGGGCTTCAAGACCAGGAAGAACAAGGCGACGGACAAGTTCATCGTCCGTCCGCGGCAGGCGAAGAAATAGCGGACTTTGATCTAGGAGCACGAGAACGTGTCACGCTCAGTTTGGAAAGGTCCGTTCGTCGACGGCTATATGCTCAAGAAGGCGGAGAAGGTGCGCGCGTCGGGCCGCAACGAGATCATCCGGATCTGGTCGCGCCGCTCCACCATCCTTCCGCAGTTCGTGGGGCTGACCTTCGGCGTCTACAACGGGCACAAGCACATCCCCGTGTCGGTCAACGAGGACATGGTCGGCCACAAGTTCGGCGAGTTCGCTCCGACACGCACGTTTCACGGCCACAGCGGCGATCGCAAAGCGGTGAGGGCGAAGTAACATGGGCAAACCCAAGCACCCGCGCACGCTCGGGGACCACGAGGCCAAGGCCGTGACGCGGAACCTGCGCGTCTCCCCGCAGAAGCTCAATCTCGTGGCCGCGCAGATCCGGGGCAAGAAGGCGAGCCAGGCGATCGCCGAGCTCGAGTTCTCGCGCAAGCGCATCGCCATCGACGTCAGGAAGTGCGTCATGAGCGCGGTGGCAAACGCGGAGAACAATCACGGCCTCGACGTCAACGACCTGGTCGTGGCGGAGGCATGGGTCGGCAAGAACCTGATCATGAAGCGGTTTCATGCCCGCGGCCGCGGCCGCTCGGGGCGCATCATGAAACCCTTCTCCCAGATCACCGTGGTCGTGCGCGAGGTCGCCGAGAAGGCGGCTGCAGCGAAGGAGAGTGCATAATGGGTCACAAGGTCAATCCTGTCGGCCTGCGCGTCGGCATCAACCGGACCTGGAACAGCCGCTGGTTTGCCGGCCGCGCGGAGTATGGCCGCCTGTTGCACGAGGACATGGCCATCCGCGAGCACATCCTGAAGATGCAGCGGCAGGCCGGCATCTCCAAGGTCGTGATCGAGCGCCCGCACAGGAAGTGCCGCGTCACGGTCCACACGGCGCGTCCGGGCATCCTGATCGGCAAGAAGGGCACCGACATCGAGAAGCTGCGCGGGCAGCTCGCGAGGCTGACCTCGTCGGAGGTGCATCTCAACATCGTCGAGGTCAGGAAGCCCGAGATCGATGCCACGCTGGTGGCGGAGACGATCGCCCAGCAGCTCGAGCGGCGCGTTGCCTTCCGTCGCGCCATGAAGCGGGCGGTGCAGTCGGCGCTGCGGCTCGGCGCGCTCGGCATCCGCATCAACGTGTCCGGCCGGCTCGGCGGCGCCGAGATCGCGCGCATGGAGTGGTACCGCGAGGGCCGCGTGCCGCTGCACACGCTGCGGGCCGACATCGACTTCGGCTATGGGGTGGCGCGGACTGCCTACGGCATCATCGGCGTCAAGGTCTGGATCTTCAAGGGCGAGATCATGGAGCACGACCCGATGGCCGCTGAAAGACGCGCCATGGAGGCGCAGGAAGGCGGTGGCGGCGGCCGGCGCCGAGACTCAGACCGCGAGCGCGCATCCGAGCGCGCCTAACACAGCAGTTCAAGGGCTGAACAGTCATGTTGCAACCGAAACGGAGCAAGTTCCGGAAGGCCTTCAAGGGCCGCATTCACGGCCAGGCGAAGGGCGGCACGACGCTCAACTTCGGCTCGCACGGTCTGAAGGCGGTGGCAGCCGATCGCCTGACCGCCCGCCAGATCGAGGCGGCGCGGCGAGCGATCACGCGCCACATGAAGCGTGCGGGACGCGTGTGGATCCGCATCTTCCCGGATCTGCCGGTGACGAAGAAGCCCGCCGAGGTGCGCATGGGCTCCGGCAAGGGCAGCCCCGAGCTGTGGGCCTGCCGTGTCAAGCCTGGGCGCATCATGTTCGAGATCGACGGTGTCACGGACCAGGTGGCGCGCGAGGCGCTTCTTCTGGGCGCGGCGAAGCTGCCGATCAAGACACGCGTCGTCACGCGGCTGCTGTAGGCGGCGCGCGTGGCGGTTGACGAAAGCTAGAGGACGGCCATGTCGGCAGTTGAGAAGTTCAGGGACCTGACGCCAGACCAGCTCGAGGACGAGCTGGCCAAGCTCAAGAAGGAGCAGTTCAACCTGCGCTTTCAGGCGGCGTCCGGCCAGCTCGAGAACACGGCACGGGTGCGTGCCGTGCGCCGGGACATCGCCCGTGTGTTGACGATCGCCCGCCAGAAGCGGGGCAGCGCGGCCGTGTCCGGTCGCTAGAGGCAAAGAGGGTAGGCAATGCCGAAGCGTGTTTTGCAGGGCGTGGTGGTGTCGGACAAGAGCGACAAGACCGTCGTCGTCGAGGTCGAGCGGCGGTTCACGCATCCGCTCTTCAAGAAGACCGTGCGCCGGTCGAAGAAGTATCACGCCCATGACGAGCAGAACACGTGCAAGACGGGCGACAAGGTCTGGATCCAGGAGAGCAAGCCGATCTCCAGGACCAAGCGCTGGGTCGTGCTGAAGGACAGCGCCTAGCGTTCATCGCAGGGCTCGAGGAATTCGACCGGGGCAAGGCCCCGATGACAAGGAACGAGGGATCGCCAGATGATCCAGATGGAATCCAATCTCGATGTCGCCGACAACTCCGGCGCGCGACGCGTCCAGTGCATCAAGGTGCTGGGCGGATCCAAGCGCAAGTACGCCACGATCGGCGATACCATCGTCGTCACCGTGAAGGAGGCGATCCCGCGCGGGCGCGTGAAGAAGGGCCAGGTCATGAAGGCGGTCGTGGTGCGCACGGCCAAGGGCGTGCGCCGCGCCGACGGCTCGCTGATCCGGTTCGATCGCAACGCTGCGGTGCTGATCAACCCGCAGGGCGAGCCCGTGGGCACGCGCATCTTCGGGCCTGTCACGCGCGAGCTGCGCGGCAAGAACCACATGAAGATCGTGAGCCTTGCGCCGGAGGTGCTGTGATGCCGTCGCTCAAGGTCAAGAAGGGCGACCAGGTGATCGTGCTGGCCGGCCGTGACAAGGGCAAGCAGGGCGAGGTGATCCGCGTCATGCCCAAGGAGAACCGGGCGCTGGTCCGGGGCGTCAACATGGTGCGCCGGCACCAGAAGCAGACGGCGTCCCAGGAGAGCGGCATCGTCTCCAAGGAGGCGGCGATCCATCTGTCGAACCTGGCGCTCCAGGATCCCAAGGACGGCAAGCCGACCCGGGTCGGTTTCAAGATCCTCGAGGACGGCAAGAAAGTTCGGTTCGCCAAGCGCTCAGGCGAAGTGATTCCCGAGAGGAAATGAGCATGGCCGACGAGAAGACGAAGCCCGACAAGGCCGCCGACAAGGGGGCTCGGCAGCCCAAGGGAGGCAAGCCTGACGGCAAGGCTGCTGCTGCGGCCAAGGGCAAGGGGCAGCCCGCCGAGAAGGCTGCGCCGAAGCCCAAGGCTGCGCGGCCGAAGGATTACAAGCCGCGCCTGAAGGTGCAGTACGAGACCGTGGTGAAGACCGAGCTGACCAGCAAGTTCGGCTACAAGAATCACATGCAGGTGCCGCGGCTCGAGAAGATCGTGCTCAACATGGGCGTCGGCGAGGCCGTCAACGACCGCAAGAAGGTCGACAACGCGGCGGGCGACCTCGCGTTGATCGCCGGCCAGCGGCCGGTGATCACACGCGCGCGCAAGTCGATCGCCACCTACAAGGTGCGCGAGAACATGCCGATCGGCGCCAAGGTGACGCTGCGCGGGGACCGCATGTACGAGTTCCTCGACCGGCTGGTCACGATTGCTCTGCCCCGGGTCAAGGATTTCCGCGGCCTCAATCCGAAGAGCTTCGATGGCCGCGGCAACTATGCGCTGGGCCTGCGGGAGCACATCGTGTTCCCGGAGATCGACTACGACAAGGTCGACGAGGTCCGAGGCATGGACGTAATCGTATGCACGACGGCACGCACGGACGAGGAGGCGCGCGAGCTGTTGCGCGGCTTCAACTTTCCTTTCCGCAGCTAGGGCCTAACCTCGGTCGCAACCGATAAGTGGGTCTTGGGAGACTCTGAATGGCAAAGACAAGCTCAGTCGAGAAGAACAAGCGGCGCAAGCGGCTCGTCGCCCTCTATGCGGCCAAGCGCCAGAAGCTGAAGGAGATCGCCAGCGACAGATCCAAGCCGGCCGAGGAGCGCTTTGCTGCGCATCTGAAGCTGGCGCAGATGCCCCGCAACTCGTCGGCGACGCGCATCCGCAACCGCTGCGAGCTGACGGGCCGCGCGCGCGGCTACTACCGCAAGCTCAGGGTCTGTCGCAACCAGCTCCGCGAGCTCGCCAGCCAGGGACTGATCCCCGGCATGGTGAAGTCGAGCTGGTAGGAGGAGAGTTCGCATGGCGATGAATGATCCGTTGGGCGATATGCTGACACGCATCCGCAACGCGCAGATGCGGCGCCGCCCTCGCGTGGTGACGCCCGCCTCCAACCTGCGCGCCCGCGTGCTCGACGTGCTGGCCGAGGAGGGATATATCCGCGGCTACACGCGCGTCGATCACAAGGGCGGCGAGAGCGAGCTCGAGATCGAATTGAAGTATCTGAACGGCCAGCCGGCGATCCGCCATATCAAGCGCGTCTCCAAGCCCGGCCGGCGCGTCTATTCGCAGCTCAAGGACCTGCCGACGGTCGCCAACGGCCTCGGCGTGGCGATCCTGTCGACTCCCAAGGGCGTGATGTCGGATACGCGCGCGCGGGAGGAGAAGGTGGGCGGCGAAGTGCTTTGTGACGTGTTCTGATCCGGGCTTCGGGTCGCAGACGAGCAGATAAAGGAATCGCGCCATGTCGCGCATCGGCAAAAGGCCGGTCCCGGTACCGGCCAACGTGCAGGCCACCGTTGACGGCCAGACGATCAAGGTCAAGGGCCCCAAGGGTGAGCTGTCGTTGACGCTGCCCGAGGAGATCAAGCTGGCCAAGACGGCCGATGGCATCTCGGTCGAGCCGCGCGACGACACCAAGCGCGCGCGCAGCATGTGGGGCATGTCCCGCACGCTGATCGACAACCAGATCAAGGGCGTCGTCAACGGCTATGCCAGAACGCTCGAGATCCAGGGCGTCGGCTTCCGCGCGCAGCTCAAGGGCAAGGACCTCAACCTGCAGCTCGGGTTCAGCCACGAGATCAATTACAAGGTGCCGGCCGACATCGACATCAAGCTGGCCGGCGCCAAGCAGGAGCAGATCCAAATCTCCGGCATCGACAAGCAGAAGGTCGGCCAGGTGGCGGCGGAGATCCGTGGCTTCAGGCCGCCCGAGCCCTACCAGGGCAAGGGTGTGCGCTACCAGGGCGAATACATCCTCCGCAAGGAAGGCAAGAAGAAGTAGAGGCACCGATGAGCGCTCACGACAAGCAGTTCCAGCAGCGCCGCACACGCGTGCGCCGTGCGCTTCGACAGCGTTCCGACGGGCGGCCGCGACTGTCGGTCTTCCGCTCCTCGAAGCACATCTATGCGCAGGTGATCGACGACGCGAGCGGCCGCACGCTCGCTGCCGCCTCGAGCCTCGACAAGGACGTCAAGGGGCAGCTTAAGACGGGTGCCGATAAGGCGGCGGCCGCGGCGGTCGGCAAGCTCATCGCCGAGCGGGCCGTCGGTGCCGGCGTCGACCGCGTTGTCTTCGATCGCGGCGGCTACATGTTCCATGGCCGCGTGAAGGCGCTGGCCGACGCTGCCCGCGAAGGCGGCCTGAGCTTCTAGGAAAGGAACTCCAAGTGGCACGCAACCCCTCGAGAGACAGGGACCGCGACGACGACCGCAAGAGCGAGTTCGCCGACAAGCTCGTGCATATCAACCGCGTCGCCAAGGTCGTGAAGGGCGGCAAGCGGTTCGGCTTCGCCGCGCTGGTGGTGGTCGGCGACCAGCAAGGCCAGGTCGGATACGGACACGGCAAGGCGCGCGAGGTTCCCGAAGCGATCCGCAAGGCCACCGAGTCTGCGCGCCGCTCGCTCGTGCGCGTGCCCATGCGCGACAAGCGCACGCTGCATCACGACAGCGTCGGCCGGCACGGCGCCGGCAAGGTGGTGCTCCGCTCGGCACCGGCGGGCACCGGCATCATCGCCGGTGGTCCGATGCGCGCCGTGTTCGAGATGCTTGGCGTCAGGGACGTGGTGGCCAAGTCGCTCGGCAGCACGAACCCCTACAACATGGTGCGCGCCACCTTCGACGCGCTGAAGGCGCAGGAGAACCCGCGCGGTGTTGCGGCGCGCCGGGGCAAGAAGGTGAGCGAGATCGTAGCGCGCCGGCGCGATGCTGCCGGCGAGTCGACAGAGGCTGCGCAGGAGACGGCGTGAGCCTGGCAGGGACTGCGATGGCGCGCGAGCGGCGTGCCCTTTGGTTCGAGGTGATGTGACATGGCGGCCAAGAAGCCCGGCGGCACCATTACGGTGGAGCAAATCAGAAGCCCCAACCGGCGGCCCGAGATCCAGCAGAAGACGCTGATCGGACTGGGTCTCAACAAGCTGCGTCGCCGGCGTACGCTGCCCGATACGCCGGATGTGCGCGGCATGATCGGCAAGATTCGTCATCTGGTGCGCATTGTTGATGATAAGGCCTGACGCACAGGCGGTGGAGAGGTTGGCCCATGCGGCTCAATGAACTGAAGGACAATGCCGGATCGCGCAAATTCCGGCTGAGGATCGGCCGCGGCATCGGCTCCGGAATCGGCAAGACCGGCGGACGCGGCGGCAAGGGACAGACGGCTCGAACCGGTGTGGCTCTGGGCGGCTTTGAGGGCGGCCAGATGCCGCTGCATCGCCGTCTTCCCAAGCGCGGTTTCAGGTCGATGGACCGGCGCCGCTTCAACGAGGTGAGCCTCGGCCGGCTCCAGGCGGCCGTCGATGCGGGTCTGATCGACGCGGGCAAGCCGGTCGACGTGGCAGCCCTTGTCTCGGCGGGCGTTCTGCGCCGCCCCCTCGACGGCGTGCGCATTCTCGGCGGTGGCGAGCTCAAGGCGAAGCTGGAGCTCGTGGTCAATCACGCCACCCAGTCCGCGACCCAGGCGATCGAGAAGGCCGGCGGCAAGGTCAGCCTGATCAAGGAGAAAATTCTCGCGGCGGATGAGGCGAAGCGGGCCAAGACCGCAGCGAAGAAGGAAAAAACGGGCAAGAAGAAGCCCGCCGAGCCTGAGGAGTGATGTGCTTGGCGCGGTCCGGCTCGGCCGGGCCGCGAGCGCGGGCCGCACGGCGCATGCGGCTCCCTGGCAGGTGCTAGCCGGTTGCATCCATCGCTTCAAGCCGCCATGCTCTAGCCGCTCATGTTTTCTGCGCCGGTCCGAGGCAGCGCGCCCGGACGCGGCGCCTACAGCTCCCGGGAGCTCGGACCCCAAATGGTATCAGCGGCCGAACAGCTGGCATCGAACCTCAACTTCGGGGCATTCGCGAAGGCCGAGGATCTCAAGAAGCGCCTCTGGTTCACGCTCGCCGCGCTCCTCGTCTACCGTCTCGGCACGTTCATCCCCATCCCCGGCATCAACCCGGCGGCGTTTGCAGAGACATTCCAGCAGAACGCCGGCGGCATCCTCGGCATGGTGAACCTGTTCGCCGGCGGCGCCATCGAGCGCATGGCGATCTTTGCCCTCAATATCATGCCCTACATCTCGGCCTCGATCATCATGCAGCTCATGACGTCGGTGTCGCCGACGCTGGAAGCGCTGAAGAAAGAGGGCGAGCAGGGCCGCAAGCAGATCAACCAGTACACGCGCTAC
>JBLNBZ010000019.1:0-22181 GCA_050260355.1 Bacteroidota bacterium
TGCCCGCAGCATGGTCTGAGCCACCTGCTGGCGACGCCTATCTGTGGCTGATGGGGCTTCTCGCAGCCGGCGTCGGTCTGCCCTTCTTCGCCGTTTCGGCCAACGCGCCGCTGCTGCAGGCCTGGTTCGCGCGCTCAGGCCATCCGCACGCCCGCGATCCCTATTTCCTCTATGGCGCCTCCAACGTCGGCAGCCTGGTGGCGCTGCTCGGCTATCCCGTGTTGATCGAGCCGTTCGCGGGGCTCGGCACGCAGGCGGCGCTGTGGACGGTGGGGTTCCTGGCGCTGGGGGTTGCGATCCTGACCTGCGCTCTCCTTGGTCCCGTCCAGGCGCACGCAGGCGACGTGGATCACGTGGCGAGTCTCGAGAGCGCGGCGCCGCCGCGGCCGACCTCGTCGCAACGTCTCGCCTGGGTCGCGCTGGCCTTCGTGCCGTCGGGGCTCCTTGTTGCCTTTACGAGTCATGTGACGACGGACATCGCCTCCGCGCCCTTTCTGTGGGTCATCCCGCTGGCGATGTTCCTGGGAACGTTCATCCTGGTCTTCCGCGATGTCCCGCTGATCCCGCACCGGACCATGCTGCTGCTTCAGCCGGTGGCCGTGGTTGCAGTGGTTCTGGGCTTGTCGCTCAACGGCAATCGGGGCTGGGTCATCGCGGCGGTGACAGGCGCGGTTGCCTTCTTCGTCACCACCATGGTCTGTCACAAGGAGCTTTACGATCGGCGTCCCGCCAGCGCTCATCTGACGGAGTATTATCTCTGGATGTCACTCGGCGGCGTGCTCGGCGGAATATTTGCGGCGCTGGTGGCGCCCCAGATTTTCAGCGTGATCTGGGAGTTTCCGCTGCTGCTGGTCCTCGGCGCGGCCTTACGGCCGGGGGTGTTTGTCCGCCAGTCGCGCAACGAGGCGACCGAGCTTGCCTGCACGGCAGGGGCAGCACTGCTGCTCATGCTCTGCTTCAATCTGTTGCTCGCCGGTGGCGTCATGGCCGGCTGGCAATCCGAGCTGGCACGCTCGTTCTTCATCGTCGGCTGCGGGTTGCTTGCCGTGGTCAACGCTGCGCAGCCCCTGCGGCAGCTCGCCTTCATCGCATTGGCCGCGATCGCGATCGTGGTGCTGCCCTCGGCTCTCAACCGTGGCCACGCCGAACGCAGCTTTTTCGGCGTGCATCGTGTCATGACGTCGCCTGATGGGAAGCTCCGGCTCCTGATGCACGGGACCACGCTGCACGGTGTGCAACGCATCCGCGATGCGGAGGGCCCGCACGCCCAGCCCCTCGTTCCGACCGCCTATTACTATCCGGGATCGCCGAACGCACGTGGCGCCGCGGTGGCGCGGCTTGCGACCGCCAAGTCGGGTGCGCAGTTTCGGGCCGGCGTCGTGGGCTTGGGCGCTGGCGTCATGGCCTGCAATGCACAGCCGGGCGAGCATTGGCGCTTTTTCGAGATCGATCCGGTCGTGGTCGAGATCGCCCGCGACGGGCATCGGTTCACGTTCCTCTCAACGTGTCAGCGCAACGCCGATATCGTTCTCGGCGATGCACGCTTGAAGCTCACCAAGGAAGCGCCGCACAGCTTCGACTACCTGCTCATCGACGCGTTCTCCTCGGACGCGGTGCCTGTGCACCTGCTGACGCGGGAGGCGATCAGCCTATACCTCGACAACCTGACGCCGAACGGCATTCTCGCGCTGCACGTGTCGAACCGGCACCTCGACCTGCGCACGGTCGCCGCTGCCACGGCCAAGTCGATCCCGGAAACATTCGTCGCCCTGGCCGTCGATAGGTTCGAGCACCGAAGCCTCGAGGCGCTTTCGTCGGAGGTGGTCTTCGTCACCCGCTCGCGCGAGTCGTTCGAGCTGATCAAGACGCTCCCTTATGTGCACCCCGTCGATGGAGTCGCAGTCGCCCCCTGGAGCGACGACTTCTCCGATATCGTCTCGGCGATCTGGCGCAAGTCGCGCAGCTAACGGACGGCGATGACCGTCGCGCCGGTCTTTTCGACGAGCATTGCCGGCGTCACGGCGAACACGCTTTCCGGCGTGCCAGCCGCCGCCCACACCACGTCGTAGCCGAGCAGGTCGCGATCGAAGTAGGTCGAGAGCGGTGTCGCGTGGCCGAGCGGCGGGATGCCGCCGATGGCAAAGCCGGTCACGTCGCGCACGAACTGGGCGTCGGGCCGCACCAGGGCCTCGCCAATGACACCGGCGACGCCTTTTTCGTCGACCCGATTGGCGCCTGAGACCAGCAGCAGATACGGCTTGCCGGACGACCTGCCCTTGAACACCAGGGATTTGACGATCTGGCCCACCCCGCATCCGCAGGCTGCGGCCGCCTCCTCGGCGGTGCGTGTGCTGGCCGGCATCTGCCGCACGGCGATGTCGAGACCCAGCTCGTGGGCCCGCTGCTGGACGCGCTGTGCGGCTTCCTTGAGGGTGCTCATTTTAGTGTCCTCCTGCCCAGCCTGCGGCCGTTGCACCGGCCCGGCAACGGGGCTATGAGTGCCGCAACGCTCAACGTGCTTCCAGCAAAATCGAGGCATCGAGGCCATGCAGGTCGATGAAGCGACCGTCCGCCGCATCGCGCGGCTCGCCCGCATCAAGATCACCGACGAGGAGGCGACGGCGCTCCAGAAGGAGCTGTCGGGCATTCTTGACTGGGTCAAGCAACTCGACGAGGTCGACACCAGCGGCGTGGAGCCGATGACGCGGGTCATCCCCATGTCGCTCAAGAAGCGTTCTGATGTCGTCACGGATGGCGGCAAGGCGGAGGACATCGTACGCAACGCGCCAGCGGCGGACGATCACTTCTTCGTCGTGCCCAAGGTGGTCGAATGACGGTCGTCGACATTGCAATTCGCCCAGAGGACCCGCGTCAGCCCGGTGTGCGCGCGCTGATCGCTGAGCTCGATGCGCTCATGACGAGTCTTTATCCCGCCGAGAGCAATCACCTGCTCGACGTCGAGACACTGGCGGCCGCCGACGTGACGTTCCTGGTTGCTCGCGCGGAGGACAAGGTGATTGGCTGTGGTGCCGTACGCAGGCACAACGCCGAGCTCGGCGAGATCAAGCGCATGTTCGTTTCTCCCGAGGTGCGCGGTCTGGGCCTCGGCAAGCGGATTCTCGGCGCGCTCGAGCGCGAGGCCGCAGGCCAAGGCTTGAAACGGCTGGCGTTGGAGACGGGCATCCACCAACCCGAAGCGATCGGCCTTTATCGCCGGTCGGGATTTCGCGAATGCCAACCCTTCGGCGACTACAAGCCTGATCCGCTGAGCCTGTTCATGGTCAAAGAGCTTACCTGAATGTCCAAGGCAGAACTGACGCGTCTGACTCTCGCTGAAGCGCGGGAGGGATTGAGGAAGAAGTCGTTCACCTCGACGGAGCTGACGCAAGCCTTCCTCGAGTCCATCGAGACCAGCAACGCTGCGCTCAATGCCTATATCGTCCGCACGCCAGAGCTTGCTCTCGCCAAGGCGAAGGAGAGCGATGCGCGCCTTGCGCAGGGCAATGCACGCCCGCTCGAGGGCTTGCCGCTCGGCATCAAGGACCTGTTCTGCACGCGCGATGTGCACAGTCAGGCCTGCAGCCACGTGCTCGACGGCTTCAAGCCGACCTACGAGTCGACGGTCACGCAGAACCTGTGGGACGCCGGCGCGCTCATGCTCGGCAAGCTCAACATGGACGAGTTCGCCATGGGCTCGTCGAACGAGACGAGCTACTACGGACCCGTGGTGAACCCCTGGCGGCGCAGGCTGCCGAATGGTCAATTGTCGAATGCGAAGCTGGTGCCCGGCGGCTCCTCGGGCGGCTCCTCAGCAGCCGTTGCCGCGGACTTGTGCCTCGGCGCCACCGCGACCGACACGGGCGGCTCGATCCGCCAGCCTGCGGCGCTGACCGGCACCGTCGGCATCAAGCCGACCTACGGCCGCTGCTCGCGCTGGGGTATCGTCGCCTTCGCCTCGTCGCTGGATCAGGCCGGCCCGATTGCCAAGACCGTGCGCGATGCCGCCATCCTGCTCGGCACGATGGCCAGCCACGATCCCAAGGACTCCACATCCGTCGACGTTCCTGTTCCCGACTATGAAGCCCAGCTCATGAAGGGGGTGAAGGGATTGAGGGTCGGCGTGCCGAAAGAGTATCGCATCGACGGCATGTCGAAGGAGATCGAGGATCTTTGGCAGCGCGGCATCTGCTGGCTGAAGGACGCCGGCGCCACCATTCACGAGATCTCCCTGCCGCACACGAAGTACGCGCTGCCTGCCTACTACATCGTTGCGCCGGCGGAGTGCTCGTCCAACCTCGCCCGCTACGACGGCATGCGCTATGGCCTGCGTGTGCCGGGAGAAGATCTGATCGATACCTACGAGCGAACGCGGGCCGCCGGCTTCGGCAAAGAGGTCCGCCGCCGTGTGCTGATGGGGACCTACGTCCTGTCGGCGGGCTACTACGATGCCTATTATCTCAAGGCGCAGAAGGTGCGCACGCTCATCAAGCGCGATTTCGACGAGGCGTGGGGTAAAGTCGACGTGGTGCTGACCCCCACGACGCCCAGTCCCGCCTTCGCTTTCGGCGAGAAGTCCGGCGACCCGATCGCCATGTACCTGGAGGACATATTCACCGTGACGGTCAACATGGCCGGCCTGCCCGGCATCTCCGTGCCTGCGGGCCTGTCCTCGCAGGCAACGCCCCTCGGGCTTCAGCTCATCGGCAAGCCATTCGACGAGGCGACATTGTTTACCGCCGCGCAGGTGATCGAGAACGCCGCAGGGTTGTTCCGCGTGACGGAGCCTTGGTGGAAATCAGGAGCAGCATGATGGCACCGCGCGCAGCGAAGGATTGTGTGGATCTCGCCCAGGTCCGGGTCGAGATCGACCGGGTCGACAACGCGCTCGTGGATCTGATCGCGGAGCGGTTCAGCTACGTCGAGCGCGCCTGGCAGATCAAGCTCGGTCTCAAGCAGGAGGCGAACGTGCCCTGGCGCAATCAGCAGGTGGTCGACAAGGTGCGCGCGCGGGCAATCGAGAAGGGCCTGCCGCCCGATCTGTGCGAGGCGCTGTGGCGGCAGATGATCGGCTGGTTCATCCAGTACGAGGAGGAGAAGTTGCGCGATCAGATCGAGGGCAAGACTTGAGAGGGGCCGATCTTGGCTCTGCCGCCACAGTTGTGGGACGTGCTGACGCTCTCGTTCGTGAACCTGGGCACGTTGCTGGCTGGCTTCTTCGTCGGGCGCCACGTCGATCAAGCACAGAAAATCGTCATCGGCGCCTTTGCCTCCGGCGTTGCTGGTGTGTTCTTCGCGGGGCTGCTGATGGCTCTCGGTTTGTCCGAAGCGGATTCGAGCGCACTGACCGGGGTGTTCGTTCTGTCGTGCATCCTCGGCATCGTGTGGACCTGGATCGGCTTCATCTCGCGCAAGGTCCCACGACAACCATGAGCCAGAGGGCGAGTACCTCTCCCTCAGGGAGAGGGTTGGGGTGAGGGGTGGTAGAGCATAGGTGATGGTGAGCACGGCAATGCAGAACAAGGCGAACGGCAAGGCCTCCAACCTCATCAAGGGCGAGACCGGCGACTGGGAGGTCATCGTCGGCATGGAGGTGCACGCGCAGGTGAACTCGCGCGCCAAGCTGTTCTCTGGTGCCTCGACCGAGTTCGGTGGCGAGCCCAACAGCCATGTCTCGCTCGTCGATGCAGCCATGCCCGGCATGCTGCCCGTGATCAACGAGGAGTGCGTCGCACAGGCGGTGCGCACCGGCCTCGGGTTGAACGCCAGGATCCACCTCACGAGCGTGTTCGATCGCAAGAACTATTTCTACCCCGACCTGCCGCAGGGCTATCAGATCAGCCAGTACAAGCAGCCGATCGTCGGGGAGGGCGAGGTTCAGATCGACGTCGACGGCGAGAGCATGACCGTAGGTATCGAGCGGCTGCATCTGGAGCAGGACGCCGGCAAGTCCATCCACGACCAGAGTCCCGACAGCTCTTTCGTGGACCTCAATCGCTCCGGCGTGGCCCTGATGGAGATCGTCTCGAGGCCAGATCTACGCTCGGCCAGGCAGGCGCAGGCCTACGTCACCAAGCTGCGCACGATCCTGCGCTATCTCGGCACCTGCGATGGCGACATGGAGAAGGGCAACTTGCGCGCCGACGTCAACGTCTCGGTCAGGAAGCCCGGCGCGCCGCTCGGCACGCGCTGCGAGATCAAGAACGTCAACTCCATCCGCTTCATCGGCCAGGCGATCGAGGCCGAGGCGCGCCGCCAGATCGGGATCATCGAGGAGGGCGGCAAGATCGAGCAGGAGACGCGGCTGTTCGACGCCGACAAGGGCGTGACGCGGTCCATGCGCTCCAAGGAGGAGGCGCACGACTACCGCTACTTCCCCGATCCCGACCTTTTGCCGCTGGAGCTGACGCAGGACTACGTCGACAGCCTGAAGCAGGGCTTGCCGGAGCTGCCGGATGCCAAGCGCGCTCGCTTCATGCGGGACCTTGGCCTGTCGGCCTACGACGCCAGCGTGCTCGTTGCCGAGCGCGAAAGCGCCGACTACTTCGAGCAGGTCGCGAAGGGCCGAGACGGCAAGCTCGCCGCCAACTGGGTGATCAACGAGCTGTTCGGCCGCCTCAACAAGGAGGGCCTGAGCATCGCGCAGTCTCCGGTGTCCGCCGATCAGCTCGGCAGCATCGTCGGCCTCATTTCCGCCGGCACGATCTCCGGCAAGATCGCCAAGGATCTGTTCGAGATCGTTTGGAGCGAGGGCGGTGACCCGGCCGAGATCGTCGAGAGGCGCGGCATGAAGCAGGTCACCGACACGGGCGCCATCGAGGCCGCCGTCGATGCCATCATCACCGCCAATCCAGACAAGGTCGAGCAGGTCAAGGCCAAGCCGAGCATGCTCGGCTGGTTCGTCGGCCAGGTGATGAAGCAGTCCGGCGGCAAGGCCAACCCGCAGGCCGTTAACGAGCTGCTGAAGAAGAAGTTGGGGCTCTGACACCCCGCGCCTGGCTGGCAGGCGCCGCCGCGGCATATTATGTTGGGATGATGAACGTCGCTTTGCCATCCCGCTTGACGGTCGATGAGTTCCTGGCGTGGTCGGCGCGCCAGGAACGGGGGAAGTATGAGCTTTTCGATGGCGTGGTCGTCATGCAGCAATCGCAGCAATGGGGGCATGCGAAGTTCAAGGCTGCAATCTACTCGGCGCTGAGCGCAGCGATTGCGCGTGGGAGCCTGCCATTCTACTGCGCGCCCGATGGCATGACGGTTCGCATTGACGGCCGCACGGCTTTCGAGCCCGACGCGCTTGTTGCGCCGCTGCCCGAGCCGGTATTGCACAGCCAGGAAGTACCAAATCCTATTGTCGTCGTTGAGGTTCTGTCCCCGTCGACTGCGCGCACGGATGCCACAACGAAGTTACACGGCTATTTCCTGCTCAAGAGCGTGCAGCACTACCTGATCGTGGATCCGGAGGAGCGTACGATAACCCACCATAGGCGCGGGTCCGGTGATGCCGTTGAGACGCGGGTCGCAGGCGAGGGGCCTTTGCACCTCGACCCGCCCAGGATCGAGCTCTCCGTCACCGATGTGTTCGGACCCACGTCCTGACGCGAGCAGACTGCGCTGCACGCTACGGTCCTAACGGGTCGGTGCGGGCGACGGATTGACAAACAAAGCCCCGTTTTGCCTTCCGACACTCGCCCACGGGGCCTTCCACATGAGATCGCGTGCCGTCCGCCGGCCGGTCCAACGCTCGCCGCGGTGGATCGCTAGGCTGCTGCGCATGCGATTCGCGAGCCAGCTTCTTTTGTTTGCATTTCTTCTGCCGCTTGTTTCCCACGCCGCCTGGTGGCTGGCGCAAGACCACCCGCGCTCGTTTGCGGAAGCCGACTGGTCCTCGGCCGGCGTCCTTCCGCCGGCGGAGCGGGTGCCTGAGGCCGTTGTGTATGTGCTGGCTGGCCGCGCGGGACGATGGAAGGGCATCTTTGCCCATCACACCTGGATTGTGATCAAGCCGAAGGGCGCATCCCGCCATACGCGGTTCGACGTCGTCGGCTGGGGCCAGCCCGTTCGCATCGATGGCTATGCCGCTGACGGGCGCTGGTATGGCGACACGCCGCGCATTCTCAGGACACTGACAGGTGAAGCGGCGGAGCGCGCTATCCCACGCATCCGTGAGGCGGTCGCGAGCTACCCGTTCTCCTCCGCCGGCAGCTACGGCGTTTGGCCCGGACCGAACTCGAACACCTTCGTTGCCTACGTCGCGCGTGCCGTTCCTGAGCTTGCCAGCGCGTTGCTGCCGACAGCGATCGGCAAGGATTACGTGCGCTGGCCTCGCTTTATCGGTCCGACACCGAGCGGCACCGGCCTGCAGGTGTCATTCGGAGGACTGATCGGATTGAGCGTCGGCTGGGTCGAAGGGCTCGAGCTGAACCTGCTCGGCGCAGTTGCCGGCGTCGACGTGCGCCGGCCGGCACTGAAAGTTCCCGGGTGGGGGCGCCTCGGCATGTCGGCCGGATGAGCGTATCGCTCACATCGTTGCTGGCGACGAGATGAACAAAGACGAGATGAACAAAAAAGGGGCTGCCGATGAGCAGCCCCTGGCGATTGCCTCTCAGCGAGAGAGATCAGCCACGCGCCTTCTTGGCGCGCTTCTTCGCAGCGGCCTTCTTCACGCGGCTGCGTGCGCCGAGCGTGCTACCGCGCGCGCTGCTCGCCTTCTTGCGCGGGATGCTCCGCACTGCCTTCTTCTTCCGCTTTGCAACGTTGCGCGCTGAGCGCGCTCCACGTGCTGCAGCCATGACCAGACTCCTCCTCTCGGTTGCAACACAGATCATCTAGTTGCTTTTGATGTGTTGCACAAGTCGCACGCTTGCAAAATCGAATCGAATGTGGATGACGCATATTGCTCACGCGATGAGAGTCACAGCGAGCGGCATGCCACCTTTCGGTCGCAACGTGACGCGACTGATCGGTTCGGGTGCGTGATGTCCATCCCATTCGAAGCGCGCGCTGCGCACGAGCGTGGCGAGAATTGCGGTCGCTTCCATCATTGCGAACGACATGCCGATGCACGTGCGTTGTCCGAAGCCAAACGGCATGAATTGCGTGCGCAGCAGCATTTTTTCGTTCTCCGGCGCGAAGCGCTGAGGATCGAAGCGGCTCGGGTCTTTCCACAGCTTGGTGTGGCGGTGCACGGCAAAGATCGGAATGACGATCACGACGCGGGGCCCGATCCTTGTGCCGGCGAGCTCCACGTCGCAGCTCGTGAGGCGCGTCATCATCGGTGCGGGTGGATAAAGACGCATCGACTCCTTCAGCACCTGCCGTGTCAAAATGAGACGGTCGAGATGCTCTGCCCGAATGGCCGTGGCGCCTGCCACCTCACGCACCTCCGCACGCACGCGCTGCTGCCAGTGCGGGGCGCGAGCGAGCAGATACAGCGTCCACATCAGTGCTTTGGCGGTGGTCTCGTGTCCGGCAACGAGGAACGTGAGAAGGTTGTCGACGAGCTGCTTGTCGGACATGGGCTCGCCTCTTTCCGGATCGCGAACGCGCATGAGACGTCCGAGCAGATCCTGGCTCTCGGTTCCGGAAGCGCGCCGGCGCGCAATCATGGACGACACCGCCGCGCGCAGCTCACGCGCGCTGCGCCGCATGGCCGGCTTTCCCGGATGCCAGACCCACGCGGGCAGGCGCAGCAGAGACGCCGCAATCTCCCAGGACGTGCTCTCGAGGAATTCGCCGCCCGCGCGCTGGATGATGGTGCCCTCTGCGAGGGCATCGCCTGAGAACATCGTGCGCGCGATCACGTCGAAGGTGGTGGCCGTCATGTCGCGATCCACGGCGCGGAGCGTGCCATTGCCACCGCTGCGCCAGCGCTCGAGCTGCTCATCGGCAGCCTCGACCATGGCCGGCAGGTACGTGAGGAGATCGGCGTGACGAAACAGCGGCGCGACGGTACGGCGTTGCCATCTCCAGATCGCGCCCTCGGAGGTCAGAATGCCGTCGCCGAGCGTTTCCGCGAACACGCGCTTTTCGAGCGGCGTCTTGGGAAACTTGTCCTGCTCGTGCAGAAGGATGCGCTCGATGAGGCCCGGATCGGTCACCCATACCATCGCTGCCGGTCCGCTCTTGTAGGAGACCAGCGGCTCCTCATAGACGGCGCGCGGAATGCCTCGCAGCGGATTGCGCACGAAACGAAATAGGAAGAGCGGCAGCGGCAGCGACCGGTCGGGAGGGGAGACAGTTGGTGGATAGAGCGGGTGCTCCGCAGCCGTATCGCCGTCGGCAAGCATCATCGTGCTCTCCAGTACGCTCAAGCCTTCGCCGCCGTGCACATGATATCGGCCGCATCCACCCGCAATACAAATGGATGTGCTTCGCGCTGTTCAATCGAAGAGGGAGCCCAATCCCCAGCCGGGCGCGAGAAAGGCCCCGGCCCAAAGCAGCGAAGATGCCACGCTGGCGATCAGGAACAGCAGAACCGGCATCTCGAGAATGCCGGCGATGACAGGAACAATGGGACGCAGGAAGCCCAGAAACTTGCCGCCCAGCACAACGCCGGCTCCCCACTGTTCGAACAATGCGTGTCCCTGTGCCATCCGCTCCGGATGACGCGAGAACGGCCAGATGTACTTTGCCTGATCCTTGAAGTAGCGACCGATCGCATAGGTCACGCAATCGCCGAGCACGGCACCGGCGGCACCTGACAGCCACAGCGTCCACAACGACCCGCCCGACGCTCCCTGGGCGGAACCGATCGCCAGGAACAGCATGCTCGACGGCGCGAAGAGCGAAAGAACCGGGATTCCCTCGGCAAAGCCCAAAGCGAAAACGATGGGCTCGGCAAGCAACTGGTGCTGCTCCATGAACGCCAGGACCGACGATTTGATGCTCTCAGCGTCCATGCGCGTCGTTCATGTGCGTGAAGGGCTCAGCCCAGCCCGAATTTCTGCGAGATCAGGTGCCAGCTCTGGCCGAGGGCATCGCCGAACGTAAGGAGGACGAAAGCCCAGAGGGCTGCGGACAGCCAGTTGGCGATCTGAAAGGTGAGAGTCGGCATTTGCAGGATGCCTGCCACGATGGGAACGGAGGCACGCAATGGACCTGAGAACCGGCCAAGGACGATAGCCCATACACCCCATCGCTCGAAAAACGCATGCCCCCTCGGCAGCAGATCAGGATACCGGCTCAAAGGCCACATGCGCGATATCTGCTCGTGATAGTGCCAGCCGAGCCAATAGGATAGCCAGTCACCCATGGCGGCGCCGGCGGCCGCCGCGGCAAGCAGCAGCCAGAAGTCGAGACTGCCGCTGGCGCTGACCAAAGCACCGAGGGCAACCAGCATGCCCCAGAACGGAAGCACCAGCGAGACGAAGGCCAGCGATTCACCAAAGGCGAGCACGAAGACGATGGCCGGCGCCAGGACCCGATGCTCGCGCACGAACGCGAGCAGCGCGTCCGTCAACCCTTCCAAGCCCATGTCTGCCACACACCCTGATGCCGACCGCTTCGCCAAAGGCCCCACTGACAGCGTCGTTGTCAACGCGTCATCGGCGCCGTCATGCCTTGCAACGGCGCTTCATCTCGGTAGCCAGCTCCTTGGAGACTTCGGCCGCAAGCATGGTGCTGCGCGAGATCTGCGCCGGGGAGAGCCCCGCGGCGCCCGCGCCGCTCAACGCATGGGGTGCCGCATCGGCCTCTCGCTTGCCGTGGGCAAGCTCATCGCAGGACAGCTCGCGCTTGCGGCTCTTGTAGGCGAACAGCCGCACGCCTGACGCGTATGCCGCGGGCGTAGCGGGATCCTTGATCCAGCTACGGCTCTTGTCGGTCATCATGGCTTTCAAGGCTGCACCGCGTCGCTCGATACATTCCTTGCTGTCGTCGACGCACGTGAGGCCCGAGTTGGTAATCTGGATGCCGCCTCCGGAGCACGCGGCGAGGAAGAGGGGTGCAGCCGCCGCGCTCAGGCAGAGGATGATGCAGGCTCCCAGCGATATCTTGGTCACGCTATCCCCTCCCGTGGATCCGCGGCGAAGCACATAGGCAACAGAGGTGGCCGCCATATGGCGGTTTCTTGTCCATAGGGCAAGCCGGTGCCGGCATGAGGATTGGGGGTTGCATTGGGCCGGTGCGAAGGCTGATTATCGGGTCAGCCGATCAGCATGAAAGGATGGAGTAGCGCTATGGCCCATGCCATTCGTGTGCACAAGTATGGCGGTCCCGAGGTTCTGCAGCTGGACGAGGTCACGGTTGGCGCACCCAGCCAGGGTCAGGTAAAGCTCAAACAGCACGCGATCGGACTCAACTATATCGATGTGTATTTGCGCACCGGGCTCTATCCGCAACCCTCGCTCCCCTTCATACCCGGCATGGAGGGGGCGGGCGAGGTTACGGCCGTAGGTCCTGGCGTCACCGAATTCAAGGTTGGAGATCGCGTCGCCTATGCCGGCCCTGCAGGCGGCTATGCCTCGGAGCGCCTGATCCCCGCCGATCGGATCGTCAAGCTTCCCGATAGCATCGACTACAAGACGGCGGCCGGCATGATGCTGCAGGGCATGACTGTGCGCTATCTGCTGCGCAAGACCTACAATGTCGGTCCGAGCACGACGCTGCTCTTGCACGCGGCGGCCGGCGGCATCGGCCTGATTGCCTGTCAGTGGGCCAAGCATCTGGGGGCGACGGTCATCGGCACGGCGGGCTCGGATGAGAAATGCGAGCTGGCAAAGGCGCACGGCGCCACGCACTGCATCAACTACGCCAAGGAGAAATTCGTCGATCGCGTGAAGGAGATCACGGGCGGCAAAGGCTGTGATGTCGTCTATGACTCCATCGGCAAGGACACTTTCCCTGCTTCTCTCGATTGCCTGAAACCGCGCGGGCTGTTCGTCACGTTCGGCAACGCGTCCGGACCGATCGAAGCATTCAGCCCCAACATTCTCAATCAGAAGGGCTCGCTGTTCATGACGCGCCCCTCGCTCGGCGCCTACACGGCCTCGCGTGCCGAGCTCGTCGAGACCGCCAACGACCTGTTCGACGTGGTGACGAAGGGCGTGGTGAAGATCAAGGTCAACCACACATACCCGCTCAAGGATGCCGCGCAGGCGCATCGCGATCTCGAGGGGCGCAAGACGACCGGCAGCGTGGTGTTGATGCCGTGAGTAGGGCGGCCCGATTTCAGCGGATATAGGTCACACGGTGGCCGGCGGGTCTCGTTGGGGGCGCGCCGGCCTTCGTTGTGCGGCCCTGTCTTGCGGCACGAGCCGTGCGCGCTGACAGTCTTTTGACTGCGCCGCAATCGGGCGTCGCGCGTTCGTGACCGGTGCCGTGCCGCATCCGCGTATAAGATGGCTGTAGAGACGAAAAAGGAGTCAATGCATGCCCGGTCAGCCCATCGAGCTCTACTATTGGCCGACGCCCAACGGCTTCAAGATCACCATCATGCTGGAGGAGTGCGGCCTCCCCTATCAGATCAAGCCGGTGAACATCGGCAAAGGCGACCAGTTCAAGCCGGAATTCCTGGCGATCTCTCCGAACAACCGCATGCCCGCGATCATCGATCCCGATGGTCCTGGCGGGAAACCAATCTCGGTTTTCGAATCCGGCGCCATTCTGCAGTATCTCGGTCGCAAGACCGGCAAGTTCTATCCTCAGGATGAGCGGGGACGTGTCGCGGTCGACGAATGGCTGTTCTGGCAGATGGCCAATCTCGGTCCCGTCTCCGGGCACGGCAACCACTTCCGCAATTACGCTCCCGAGAAGGTGCCCTACGCCATCGACCGCTTCACCAACGAGGTGAACAGGCTCTATGGTGTCCTCGACACCCGCCTCAAGGATCGCGAGTACATCGCGGGTGACTATTCGATCGCCGATATGATCTGCTATCCCTGGCTGCGTTCGTACAAAAACTTGGGCCAGGACCTTGCCGAGTTCCCGGCGCTGCAGCGCTGGTACCAGCGCATCCACGATCGGCCGGCGGTCGCCAAGGCCGTCAAGGTCGGCGAAGATCTGCGCTCGAAGGACTACAGCCTGGCAACTGACAAGGAAGCGCAGAAGATCCTGTTCGGACAGCGGGCGCGGCGTTAGCCGCCCCACCCCGGCGGTCTGGCGTGGTCAGTTCAGCTCCGCCAGGCGCGCTGGGTCGGGCTTCAACCCGGTGACACGCTCCAGCGCAATCGCTGTCAGCACCTTGTCGGCCATCGTTTTCTTCGGCAGCTGGCCCGGCGCCGGGGTGGCCTGCGTCGACCCGGTCGCGTCCGGCGCAATGCCGGAGCGCAGCGGCGGCTCGCTTGCGCACCCCACGCAAGCCCACAGCACGCCGATCAGCGTCATCAGACGCAAAAGCAAGGAGAGCCCCCCATTTCCTGGTGTGCCGGCTTCGACCCAACTTCGGCCTCTGAATCGAAGCATTCAGACCAAGACTAAGTGTAATGCGATCCTTTCGCCGGGGCAACGTAGCATTAACCGTGCGCGGCGTTGCGCCGCCACGCCGGCACCAGAGAAAAACACGCGCTGCCAAGACAATCTGACGACGTCGTTAGCAGCAGGTAAACGCATCCCTCAACAAGTGTTTGACGAATGGAGCAAATAGGTGCGTTCGTCCCTGATCCGCACATCTTCAACAGGCTTTTGTAACGGCAAACCCGTGCGCCGATAGCACGGAGTTTACGCGATTTAATCCCACAATTGACACGTTGATCCCGCGACGGGCCGGCATGGCACTGTCGCACTGGTTGGGCGGCGGGACGCACTTTGCGACTTTTCGCTGCCGCGTTCAGGTAGGAGCGATTTGCTCCGGGAGTGAATGCGTCATGGCACGTTATCAAACGCCGTATCCGGCGATCGTCGAGGCTGCCGCGCAGGAGGGCGCACCCGACGCGTTGTTCCAGCTCGGCCTGCTGTATTGCTCGGGGCGCGAGGTCGCCCTGGATCTCGTCGAGGCACACAAGTGGTTCAACCTCGCTGCGTTGCGCGGCAATCCGGAGGCGCGCCGCTACCGTTCCGAGATTTCCGCCGAGATGACGCGGGCCGACATCGGGCGCGCGCAAAGAGCCGCGCGCGAGTGGCTGGCGCGCCATTGATCTGCGTCCAGGGGCTAAGCTTCGCAGCGGCGTCCCGGAACGATGCGTGTCGGCGGCTACATCTGATGTCGACCGGGGCGTTGTCCGCCGAGCGGGCGCCGCCTCAGCAGGACTTGAAGAAGGAGGTCAGACAGGTCCAGGCTTTCCTGGCTGTATTGCTCACCGATTCTCCCGCCTTGCCGGCCTGATCGCTCGAGGACTTGGCGATCTGCTTGGCCAGCTGCTCCACGGTTCGAGCCGGTCCTTCCTGTTTGGGGGCGTTGCCTGGCGCTGGCGGCGCGTCCGCCTGGGGGGCGCTTCCAGTAGCCGAGACCCGCTTGATCGGCGCGTCGCAGTCGAACACGGTGCCACGGCGCACGGCGCAGGTCGAATGCCCACCTTGCTTCGCCAGCGTGGTGATGCACAGCATTTGCAGCGGCTGAGCGTCGTTCGGCCGCGCATCGGTTATCACGCAGCGGTAAAGGGCCTGCGGCTCGGTACACGAAATGCAGTACTCTTGCGCCGCCAAGATGGTTGACAGGCAACCCAGGCTCAGGCCGGCGAGCGCCAGTGCAACCAACGGGAACCTGCGCATGCATAACCTCTCCATCTGGCGCAATCGATACGTGGTTCAGGGCGTGCCATTGCGGCCGTGCTTGCGGTATGCGGGCCTTTCGGAAAGCCGCTCGTAGTAGGCAGCGACGGCAGGGAGGGACGGCTTGGCGAAGTCGATGCTGAACCACCGGTTCACGGCGAGACCAACCGTGATGTCGGCAAGGCCGAAACGTGGGCCGGTCACGAACGGTCCGCTAGCGGCCAGGTGCTCGTCCAGCAAGCGCATCTGCCGCGTCCATTCGGCAATGCCGCTCTCGATGATCCTCGGGTCGCTGAAGGCAGGCGACTTGAGCTGAATTCCATGGAATACGGGTCTGATGGCGGTGAAGACATCGGTTGAGGTCCAGTCCATCCAGGCTTCGGTGAGCGCGCGGGCCTTCAGCTCGGTCGGATAAAAATCGGTGCGGGCGTGCTTCGTCGCCAGATAGCGCACGATAGTGTTGGACTCGCGCAGGATGAACCCGTCATCATCGATCACCGGCACCACGCCGAAGCGGCTGACGCGCTGAAACGCCGGCTCTTCCGTCGATCGGTAGCCGCGGCCCCAGTCCTCGCGCTCGAACGGTATGCCGATCTCCTCGCAGATCCAGAGCACCTTGCGGACATTGATCGAGTTGGCGCGTCCGTAGATCTTGAGCATATGGGCCTCTCCCTGGAATGCGTCCCGCGACCCTCAGTGCGGCAAACCCGCTTCTCGTTCCCGTTTCTTGTTGCAGGCGAGCGTCCCTAAGACTAGAGCAGGCGGGCCCATCTGCAAACAATTTGGGGCTCCGGCGATCTCCCTCGCAACATGCGCATCGAGTATCATCGCACACTTATCGCCGATCGGGTGCGCATTGCGGCATTCCGCGCCGCGCTGGCCGCCACCATCCGCAAGGGCCAGTCGGTGGTCGTCGACATCGGCACCGGCAGCGGAGTGCTGGCGATGTTGGCGGCGAAACTGGGCGCAAAGAAGGTCTACGCCTACGAGAAGGCCGAGATCGGTGCGGTAGCCGAGCGGCTGGTCAGGCTCAACAAGCTGCGCAACGTGGAGGTGATCCCTGCGCGCTCGACCGAGATCATCGATCCGCCGCGGGGCGACATCGTCGTCTCCGAGACGCTCGGCAACTACGCGCTCGAGGAGTTCCTGATCGAGACCATGAACGATGCGGCGGCGCGCCATTTGAAGCCGAACGGCGTGCTGATACCGCGCGCCATCGAGCAGTTCGCCTGCCCCATTGTCGCGCCGCGCGTGTTCGAAGAGCTCAGCGTCTGGGACGGCGTCGAGGATGGCCTCGACTTCGGTCCGGCGCGGGTCATGAGCCTCAACAATGTGTACGTCCGCAGCTTTCCTGCACACGAGCTCCTCGACGCAGGGGCGGCGGCGCGCTGTTGGGATCGCATCGATCTGACGGCGCGAAACCGGCTCAGCCGCAAAGGCAGCATCGCGTGGCAAGTGGACCATGCGGTGACGGTTTTCGGCCTCGCGGTGTGGTGGCGCGCGGAGCTTTCCGATCGCGTCAGCCTGTCCACGAGTCCTCTCGCGCCGGCAACGCATTGGGAGCAGCTTTACTTTCCTGCGTTGGAGCCGCTGCAACTCGAGCCAGGGGAGCGGCTTGCCGCCGAGCTGCGCTCGCGGTCCAGCGAGGAGGGCGGCACCAATCTTGCCTGGACACTGGCGATCGCAACCGCGAAGGGGCGGCAGCGCGCGCGACAGGTTCTCAACCTCGAGAAGGGCTTTCTCCCCTGAGCGCAGTATCGCGCGCTGCAACCGGCGCTTAGCCGGTGCGACACGTGAGCGCCGCAGCGCCGGCGCCGTCCTCTCGTCGTGTCGCAGTTCCAGGAACCGCCCATCGCAAAACGGCGTTGTCACTCTAACGTTCACGCGCAAGCGTGGATTGAATTCGAGAGGAGGTCAGTATGACGCCGAAGACAGCAGCGAGCGTGGCTGTTCTGGCCATGATAGTGGGACTGGGCTCGCCTGCCATCGCCCAGACGACTCCAACCACGCCGAACGAAGGATCGGCAGCCGCAGAGCACAAGTTGCCACCCGCCGGGCAAATGCCGCCTGAGAAGATGCCGGCGGAGAAGGTGATGCCGTCGCCGAGGAGCGATGCGGCGACCGGCGGTCATGTCACGGTGCAGGCTGCAGACACCGTGCTCGGGAGTGACCTGATCGGAAAGACGCTCTATGGACCCGATCAGAAGAAGATCGGAAACATCAACGATATCGTCATGAAGCAGGACGGCAGCGGTGTCGATGGACTGGTTGTCGGCATTGGCGGCTTCCTGGGCCTCGGCGAACGCACGGTCGCGCTGACGATGGACAAGTTCTCATTCCGACCGACCGAGAGTGGACGCATGGTGGCCGTCGTTAACGCCACGAAGGAGGAGCTGGACAAGGCACCGGTCTTCAAGTCGAAGGCCGATGAGGCCGCCGAGATGGTGCGCAATGCTCCCCGGCCGGAGTCGTCCAGTCCCGGCGCGCCGTCGCGATAGCGACCTCGCCGCGGGTTCGACAAGACAATTTCAGGTAGTAAGACGGCCCCGCGCGGGGCCGTCTTCATTTCTTCGCGACCGGCCTGGCTATTAGCTTCAATGATTTTTGAATGCCGTGGCATGGGAGATATGCGCAGGCGGCCTTTCCTTGTCGTGCGGCGCAACACATGTTCATATTCACAAGCACTCCCCTCGCGCAGCGCTTCGTTTGCCGTCGATGCGCATCGCGCCCAGATCAGCCGGAAATTGCGCACACACATGCAGCACAGACTGAACCCGAATGCAGGCAAGCTGCACATCGAGGACCTCGAGGTTGGCAAGGTGGTGGCGTTCGGCCGCAAGCATGTGACCAAGGAGGAGATCGTTGCCTTTGCCCGCGCCTACGACCCGCAGCGCATCCACCTGGACGAAGAGTATGCGAAGTCCTCGATCGTCGGCGGCTTGTGCGCGTCCGGCTTCCATTCGTGCGGGATGCTGATGCGCATGCTGGCCGACGAGGTGCTGAACAAGGCCACCTCGCTCGGCTCGCCGGGTATCGACGAGGTCCGTTGGCTGAAGCCGGTGCGCCCGGGCGACGACTTGACGGCCCGCTACGTATGCCTGGAGAAGCGCGTGCTCGGCTCGCGTCCCGACGTCGGGCTCGCCAAGGTCCGCTTCGAGATGCTCAACCAGACGGGCGCTGTCGTCATGAGCTGGCTTTCCAATCAGTTGCTTCGGGTGCGCGAGCCGCAGCGGGCGTCGAGCGCCGGACCGGGCTCGCAGCGGAGCGAGCGGCCCGCGCCGCTGCAGAGTCTTTGGGAGACTCCGCTCGAGCCTGCGCCATCGACCAAGAGCAACTTCTTCGAGGATCGTGCGATCGGTGAGATGGCCGATGTCGGCGCGCACACATTCGGGAAGGATGAGATTATCGACTTTGCGCGCACGTTCGATCCGCAGCCCTTTCACCTCGATGAGGTGGCCGCCAAGTCGTCCCTGTTCGGCGGGCTTTGTGCCTCGGGCTGGCACACGGCGGCAATCTACATCCGCCTGTCGGTCGCCGCGCGACGCAAGATCGAGGCGGCGATCGTCGCGAACGGAGGCACCCTCGCCGTCTATGGTCCCTCGCCCGGGTTCCGGGATGTCCGCTGGATGAAGCCCGTCTACCCAGGCGACACGATTTCGTTCCGGAGCCGCGTGGTCGATAAGATCAATCTCAAGTCGCGACCCGATCGAAGTATCGTTGTGAGCCATGCTCAAGGCCGCAACCAGCATGGCGAGATCGTCTTTGCCATCATCGGTCAAATCCTGGCCGAGCGGCGCCGGCCGTACGAGGGCGCCTAGACGCCGCTCGATCAGTGCAAAAGATAACCGCCTTCCCTGGCCTCGCGTCGCTGCTCGTAAGCGGCGTCGGAGCTCTGGGAAGGCGGCCCCCGTCTAGCTTGCGTTAGAACCTATTGATTGGCCCGCGGTGCGTTCGGACAAAGATCGAAGGCGCGGGCAAGCGCTGCCTCGCGGCTTTCGTACTCGCCGATCGGCTCTCCGCCCGGGGCATGGTTGCGAATGAAGCTTTCGGTGAGGCTTTTCTCGAAACCATTGAGGACTTGCAGCGCCGTGTAGTGGATCTCCCCATCCACCGTGGCGCGGATCAGTACGCTCCTTTCGCCGCCATAGCTGGCAGTCCAGATCCGGCAATTGTGCGGACGCACTGCGGGCTGCGGGCCCCTGAGAAGTCCAGGGCCTGCGCCGGCCAAAATCGCTGAGCCGAGGGCTTTGCTGCGGTCCTCGGCGGTTGCTGCTTCCCGTGTGACGGTGCGGTCCTGCGGCCCCCTGAGAAGCCCAGGGCCCGCGCCCGCCAGGATCGCCGAGCCGCGGGCCTTGCTGCGGTCCTCGGCAGTTGGCGCTTCCCGTGTGACCGCGCGCGCCGCCGTGCTCACGGCTGCGGCTCGCAGTTTCGGCTCATCGTCATCATCGCTTGCGTCGGCGACAACGGGACCCTTGCAATGCACCGCGCGGAAGCGCTCCGCAATCGCCTCGATGGACGCGCCATAGCGCCGGTCGGTAGCCCAGCGTCGCGCAAGATCGCGAAACGTGACCGGGCGGCCGAGCGCTTTCGAGCGCTCGATGATGTCTCCTTGCCGCTCGCGTGTCCGCCGCGCTGCGGGGTTGTCGACGTGCTCGCCCGAATAGGCGACGAGGTGCTGCATCTGGGCCAGAACCCCGGTTGAGACGTCCGGGAAGCTGTCGCCCGGCACGCCGCCTCCCGTCGTGCCGATGCCGGCGAAGTTGTTCTGCTTGGGATTGACGTCGCCCCAGCGGCCGCTGCCGGTGCGGTAGGTCAGATAGTTCGTCTCCAGCAGCATCTGGAAGAAGGCGTAGTCCCAGCGCACGCGCAGGGCCTCCCCGTGCTGCTTGTAGAGCTTGGCAATGTCCTTGAATTTCGGATCCAGATCCGGATTGCGCGCCTTCATGAACTGCATCAGCCGGCCCGGCGTGACGCAAGTCGGTACGCGGTTTCCGCCGTGCGTGCGGATCTCGGGAAGTGCGGATGCGGTTGCCGGGCAGGCCGCGAGCAACGCCAGCACAAGGCTCGCGCACGCCAGCACGCCTCGTACCATCTCGCGCCAAGCCATGGCTTCGACTGCTCCCGGGCTCCAGGACCGCAGACCGCTCACGCCGGCGCGGCAAAAGCGGTCCGCGACGATCACGCTGCTCAGCCCTCGGGGCAGAGCTCGAATGCCTTGTCGAGCGCGTTCGACTGGCTTTGGAATTCACCCGCGATCGTCCCGCCTTTGGCGTAAGCCGCGATATAGGCTTCGGCCTCGCGCTTCTCAGCACCCTCGTTCACATCGAGGACCGTGTAGTTCACGGCGTTGCCGGCCTGCGCGCGGATCAATACTGCCTTTTGTCCGCCGTAGCTCGCCGTCCAGACACGGCACTTGGCGGAAGGCGGAGGGGCGGCGGGCGCCTGCTTGCTCAGTCCGCTCGCAATCGACGCGGTCTGCATCGTGGCCGGTTTGCCGCCCTTGTCGAGCTTGTCGTCCTGCTCCGGCGCTTTCGGATTGAGAAGCGCGTATGCGCCTGAAGACTTGGTATCCTTGGCATCGGCCTTGTCCTCGGCCTTCGGCGCGTCGGGCTTGGCCGCATCGCCAACCTTGGGCAGCAGAGACATGCCGCCGAGCGCCGATCGGCGATCGTTGCCCTCTGCCTTGCCCTCCTCGATGGCCTGGCGCGCAAGCTCGAGGCCGGACACGGCAGGCTTGGCCTTAGTCTCCGCGATCAGCTCAGTCTTGTGCTTGGACTTGTCGGCGATGCTCGGACGGGCTTCCGCGAGGAGCTCGGGATCAGGATCCGGCTTGTTGCAGAAATTCTCGTAGAAGCGGTTGGCGTGGGCCTCAATGGCCTCCACGTATTCGTCGCTCGACGCCCAACGCCGCGCGAGTTGCGTGAACGTCATCGGTCCCTTGATCGTCTTGCGCCACGCGTCGAGAACGCCCCATTCGATGACCTTTCGGGTGCGTTCGGCGACCGGGTTCTCGATCGGCTCGCCCGTGTACATCAGCACGTGCTGCAGATGTGCGAGCACGCCGGTCGACACATCCTTGAAGGATTCACCGTGCTGGCCTTTGCCGGTCGCGCCGAGCCCGGCGAAGTTGTTCTGGGTAGGCTTCACCAAGCCTTGGCGGTTGTTGTCGCGCTTGAAGGTCAGGTATCCGGTTTCGATCACCATCTGGAAGAAGGCGTAGTCCCAGCGCACGCCGAGCTCGTCGCCGTGCCGCATATACTCGACCGCAATCTTCTCGAAACGCGGGTCCAGGCTCTCGTTGCGGGACTTGAGGAACGCCATCAGACGACCGGGCGTGACGCACTCTGGCACCGCATTTCGCTCGGAGCTGCGCACTGGAGGTAGATCGGCAGCGGTCGCCGGCGCCGGCGCGAGGAGAGAAGCGGCAACCACAGTCAGCAACGCGATACGAGTCCCCATGATACCCAACCTGTCCGCAGGTTTTGCGCTGAACGCGCGCGCCCGTTCCATCATCGGTTATGAAGCAGTTAGCGTTAACG
>JBLNBZ010000020.1:0-19854 GCA_050260355.1 Bacteroidota bacterium
GCTGCCCGGCGCCAAGTACGGGCTCGTCAACGCGGCATTCGTGGTGTTCACGCTGGTGGTGACGGACTTCGGCATCGCCAAGGTGATCGGCGGCCAGTTCAATGTGCTGGCGACGGACGCCTACAAGCAGGTGGTCGGCCAGCAGAACTTCGAGATGGGCGCGGTGGTCGGCATGGTGCTGCTGGTGCCGGCCGTGCTGGCTTTCATCATCGATCGCATCGTGCAGCGGCGCCAGGTGGCGCTGCTGTCGGCGCGCGCCGTTCCATTCCAGCCCAAGCCCAACGCCGCGCGGGACGTGGCGCTGGCGCTTTACTGTGTCCTGGTCGCCGGTCTGCTGCTCGTTGTCCTCGGTACGGCTGTGTGGGCCTCGTTCATCACCTACTGGCCCTACAACCTGAGCTTGACGCTCAACAACTACGCCTTCAGCAATTTCGATCCGACGGGCTGGTCGTCCTATTTCAACTCCGTGGCGATGGCTGGACTGACCGCCGTTCTGGGAACCGCCATCGTGTTCGCCGGCGCGTACCTGATCGAGAAGTCGAAGGTGGCGTCGGCGGGACGTGCGGCTGCGCATCTGCTGGCGATGCTGCCGATGGCCGTGCCAGGACTGGTGCTCGGCCTCGGCTACGTGTTCTTCATCAACGCCAAGTGGAACCCGCTCGGCTTCCTGTACGGGACGCTGCTGGTCCTGGTCATCAACTCGATTGCGCATTTCTACACGGTGGCGCACATCACCGCGCTCACCTCCCTGAAGCAGATCGACCCGGAGTTCGAGTCCGTGTCCGCTTCGCTGAAAGTGCCGTTCTGGCGCACGTTCGGCCGCGTGACGGTGCCGATCTGCCTGCCAACGATCCTCGATATCGCCGTATATCTGTTCGTCAACGCGCTGACGACCGTGTCGGCGGTGATCTTCCTGTACGGGTCGTCGACCAAGCTCGCGTCGATCGCCATCGTGCACATGGACGAGGCGGGCGCGACCTCGGCCGCCGCCGGCATGGCCACGGTAATCGTGCTGACGGCGCTTGCCGTGAAGCTGCTGCACCTCCTGCTCGACCGGCTCGTGTTCGGGCGGCTGCAGGCCTGGCGGCGGCGTTAGCGCCGCCTCCAGGTCGGGCGCTCGCTCAGAACTGGTAGCGGCGCAGGCCGCCGTCGACCGGGATCACGGCGCCCGTAATGTAGTCCGCAAGCGGGGACACGAGAAAGCAGACGAGATTGGCGATGTCCTCTGGCTCGCCATAGCGGCCCATCGGAATTTCGTGCTCCGACTGCCACTTGCGATACTCGGGCGTGTAGTTGCGCCTGATCTGCTCGCTCATGATGCGGCCCGGCGGAATGCTGTTGACCGTGATGCCGTGCTTGCCAACCTCGCGTGACAGGCCCTTCGCCCAGGCGTGCATGGCGGCCTTGGCGCAGAAGGCACCGTTGAGGCTCTCGGGCTCAGACTTGCCGGTGATGTTGACGATGCGGCCCCATTTGCGCGCCATCATCTGGTCGAGCAGGCGGTGCGTGAGCTGGCGCTGGCGCGTGAAATTGAGCGTGATGGCCTCGTTCCAGATCTCCTCGGAGGCATCGACCTTGAACGGCCGGCTGCCGCCGGCATTGTTGATGATGATGTTGACGCTGCCGAGCTTGTCGAGTGCCGTGCCCGCAATCTTCTGCGGCGCGTCCTCGGCCATGAGGTCCTGCACGATCAGCACCGGCTGAGGCCCACCCTTGGCAACGATATCCTTCGCCACCTCGTCGAGCAGGTTTCCGCGCCGCGCGACCAGCGCAAGGCGCACGCCCTCCGTCCCGAGCGCCAAGGCGATACCACGGCCGATGCCCATGCTGGCGCCGGTTACGAGGGCGGTCCTGCCCTTGATCTTGAGGTCCATGCGCGCTGCTCCAGATGCAGTTGAGCTCGTTACGACTTCAGAACGATGAGCGCGTCGGCCGCAACGACGCCTTTGCCCGCAGGCCCGACGAACAAAGGATTGATGTCCATCTCCTTGAGCCGCCCGCCTAGCGCGGCGGCCATGCGCGAGACGTCGACCAGCGTGCGCGCCAGCGCCTCCTTGTCGGCAGGTGGCGCGCCGCGGTAGCCATCGAACAGTTTGGCGCCGCGCAACTCCGCGATCATATCGCGCGCCGTCTCCAGGTCGAACGGAGCGACGCGGAAGGTCACATCCTTCAAGACCTCGCTCAGGATGCCGCCGAGGCCGAGGACGACGGTGGGGCCGAAGCCTTCGTCGTTGACGACGCCGATAAGGGCCTCGACGCCTTGTGCCATCTCCGAGACGAGCACGCCGTCGAGCTTGGCGTCCGCTCTGTAGGCGCGGGCATTGGCGATGACCTCGGCTGCAGCGGCGGCAAGCTCATTGCCGCCGTTGATGCGCAGGCGCACGCCGCCCGCCTCGGTCTTGTGGGCGATGTCGCGCGAGACGATCTTGACCGCCAGCGGCGCCTTCAGGTGAGCTGCGGCTTGGCCGACGTCAGCGCCGAGCGGCACCAGGACCTCTCGCGTTACCGGCACCCCGAAAGCGGTGAGCACGGCCTTGCTCTCGACCTCCGACAGCGTCGCGGTGCCCATAGGCAGTTGCAGCGAGGCGGGCGCAGCGGGGGGAGGCGCCTGGCGCGGCAGCAGGCGTTCGCGATCGCGCGCGAAGCGGGCCAGAACCGCTGCGGCACGCGCCATGCGCACCGGCGTCGTGATGAACGGGATGTTGGCGCGCTCGAGGATGCTCCAGGCCGCCTCCGACTTCTGCTTGCGGCCGGACCAGACCACGTGCAGCGGCTTGTCGGTTCTGGCGGCGGCGTCCGCGATCGCCTTGCAGGCGCGCGCAGCGGGCTCGCCGCTGATCGAGGCGAGCAGGACGCTGACCTGATTGAGGGCGGGGTCGGCCAGCACGATCTCCAGCGTCTTGGTGAAGAGCGAGGGATCGTTGAACACGCCGGCGGTGGTATCGGCCGGGTTGTCGGCCGAGCCGAAGGTGGGGATGATCGTCTTCAGGGCAGCGACGGTCTTGTCGGAGAAGCTCGGCAGCGTGAGGCCTTCCTTGACGGCGCGGTCGGCGAAGACGATGCCCGAGCCGCCCGAGATCGACAGAACGCCGATGGCCGGGCCCCTCGGCAGGCGGCCCTGGGCGAACAGCCTGGCGACGTCGACGATCTCCTCGATGTCCTGCACCTCGATGATGCCGGATTGGCGGAAGGCGGCGCGATAGAGGTCGTAGTTGCCGGTGAGATTGGCCGTGTGCGAGGCTGCGGCCTTGGTGCCGACCTCGGTTTGCGCGCCTTTCCAGATCAGCACCGGCTTGCCGACCTGCAGCGATTTGCGCCCTACGTCGAGCAAGCGGCGGGCGTCGGGTGTGCCCTCCATGTAGGCGAAGGCGAGCCTCGTGCCGGGATCGTCGAGGAATTCCGACAGCAGCTCCGGCATGGCGATGTCGGTCTCGTTGCCCGTGGAGACGACGTGACGGAAGCCGATGCCCTGCGCCTCGGCGAGGTTGACGACGGCGTAGCCGAAGCCGCCGGACTGGAACGCGCAGGAGACGGCGCCTTCCTTCAGCTCGGTCTCATGGCTGACGCTGCCGAATACGCACCACATGCGCGATGGCACGCTGAGCGTGCCCTGGCAGTTGGGCCCGACCACGCGCACGCCCGTCTCCCTGGCGGCCTTGGCAAGCTCCGCTTCGAGCCGGCGACCCTCCGCACCCGCCTCGCGGAAGCCGGCGGTCAGCACGATGGCGAAGGGAATGCCGGCCGCGCCGCAGTCGCGGATGGCGGCGGCAACTCCAGATGCCGGCACGGCCACGAGTCCGACATCGCACGGCTGCTTGATGGCGGTTGCTGAGGGGTAGCAGGGTAGGCCGTGCAGCTCCTGGTACTTCGGATTGACCAGGAACAGTCCGCCCTTGTAGCCGGCCCCCTTCAATGCTGCGATCGGCTGGCCACTGATGCGCGTGAGGTCTGCGGAGGCGCCGATCACGGCGATGCCGCGGGGATTGAAAAGTCGCTCGAAGCTCACGCGTCAGTTCCTCCCGTCTTGAACCTGACGGCCGGTGTTGTGTTGCCTTGCAGGTCCGCCATTATGCGAAAGCGTAGAAGCGCACGCATCGCAGCCGTCAGGGAGTTGCTCATGTTGTGCCATGCACGCAGCCTCGTCCTTGTCTCGGCAGCTATGCTGGGCTGGCCGCATCCGGCTGCTGCTCAGCCGGTTGCGGAAACGGTGAGGGCGTGGGGCTTGCTCGGAACCTGGGCAACGAATTGCCGCAAGCCTGCCAGCGCGAGCAACGTGCATCTGTCCTATGTAATCGGCCCGGGCGGGGTCGTGACGCACGAGCGCGACTTCGGCGACCGCAGGGACCACAACGAGGTTTTGCAGGCAACGATCGCCAGGGACGGCAGCATCGAGCTGCTGGTGCATTTCAAGGATCTCGCCCAGGTGCGGAGCTGGATCATCGCCAAGGCACGCGATGGCCGCATCCGCACGGTGTCGAACCACCTCGTCAACACGCAGGACTATTCCATCCGAAACGGGAAGCTCACGGCCGGCGGCAAGGCTGTGCCGTGGCAGTCGAAATGCGGCGCGACGGCGCGTGGCGGCACCCGGCGCGCGCGATGAGGCGGCCAAGGGGCGCCTGCTGCTGCATTGGCGGTGGTCGACGCGCACGGCGACTATTGCCGCCCTTCCGGCGCCGATAGCGGCAGTCCCAGCATGACGCGGCGCTTCAGCCAAGGGCTCGGGCGATAGCGGGGCTCCTTGTAGAACGCCTGCAGCCGCTCGAGGATGAAAAGGATGCGCTTGGGGCCGATCCGATCGCCCCACTCGATGGGGCCGAACGGATAGCCGAGCCCGAGCTTGGCGCCCTTGTCGATGTCGGCCGGCACGCCAATGCCGCGCTGGGCAATGTTGCAGCCGACGTTGACGAGCATGGCTACGGCGCGCTGTGCCACGAAGCCCGGGCTGTCGTTGATGATGATGACCGGCTGTCCGTCCGAGCCGACGAGACCGTGCGCCGCCTCGCGCATCTTCGGGTCGATGCCGGGCGTAACCATCAGCGTGCGCGGGCCCTTGAGGCCGAACAGCGTGTCGACCGCAACCGTGCGGGCGGCATCGAGCTTCAGCTCGGCGATGGCGGTGGTCAGGTCGTAGCCCACGGGTGTGATGACGATCAGGGCCTTTGCGCTCGGCTTGTCGCCACGTTCCACCTCGACGCCGGATTTGGCGAACAGCTCGATCAGCGGCCCTTGCAGGTCGGCGTTGTGATCGCTCGGCCGAACCCAGACGGAGGCAGGACGCGTCGCAGGCGTCGGGAGCAGCGGTGGCTCCTGCTTCTTGCCGTCCTTGTAAGTGTACCAGCCTGCGCCGGTCTTCTGGCCCAAGAGGCCGCCGGCGGACCGCAGCGCCGACAGCGGCGAGGGCGCGTAGGCCGGCTCCTGATAGAACTGGGCGTACATGGACTCCCAGGCAGCGGTGTTGACGTCGATGCCGACGAGGTCGGCGAGCGTGAACGGTCCCATGCGGAAGCCTGGCGCGCCTGTCATGATGCGATCGATGTCGGCGTGGCTGGCGATATTCTCGACCAGGATGCGCTGGCACTCCGGCCCCATGCCGCGGCCGATGTGGTTGACGAGAAAACCCGGGCTGTCGGTGCACAGGATCGGCTCGCGCGTCATGCGCCGGCCAATCGTCATCAGCGCGTCCGTGACCCAGGGCGCGGTCCTGAGCCCGGGAATGACCTCCACGAGACGCATCAGCGGAACGGGATTGAAGAAGTGCATGCCGCCGACCCGCTCGGGATGCTTGGTGCTGGCGGCGATGGCGGTGACCGGCAAGGACGACGTGTTGCTGGCGATGATGGTCTCGGGCCCCGCGAGCGCGTCGAGCTTGGCGAACAACTCCTGCTTGATGTCGAGCCGCTCGAACACCGCCTCGATGATGACGTCCGCCTTGGCCACCTGCTCGAGGCTCGTCGCAACGCTGATGCGGGCCACGGCCGCTTCCGCATCCTGCGGCGAGATCGTTCCCTTCTCAGCCTGCCTCTCGAGCATCTTCTGCGTGAAGTCCTTGGCCGCCGCAGCGCCGCCGGGCTTCTCATCGAAGGCGATGACGTTCATGCCGCCTTGTGCCGAGACCTGCACGATGCCGCGGCCCATGGTGCCCGTGCCGACGACGGCGATGGTCAAGTCTTTGGCGTTCGGATCGAATGGCATGCAGCGTTTCCTTCGCGCTTTTTGCAGGGGCGAGACCCAAGCTCGTTTCGTTGACCGCCAAGGTACGGTGTGCCATCGTCACCGGCAATAGCCGTACATCACGGGCTGGCCCGGGCTGCCGCAGACGGCTGTGGCGGTCGCGTTGCCGCGCCGCCTGGACCCGAGACGAGACGCAGGGACATGAGCACAACCCAATCGATGCAGACCGCCGAACGCCCAATGACGATCGAGGACGCGATCCGGGGTAGGAAGAGCACCAGGGCTTTTTTGAAGAAGCCGGTGCCGCGCGAGCTGATCGCCCGCATTCTCGAGACGGCGGGCCGCTCGCCTTCAGGCTCCAACATTCAGCCGTGGAAGGTCTGGGTGCTGGACGGGGAGGCCAAGGAGCAGCTCGTGCGCGACCTGCTCGAGCGCTACGACACCTCGGGCGAGGGCAAGCGCGAGTACAACTACTATCCAGTCAACTGGCGCGAGCCCTATCTGGCGCGACGGCGGGCTTGCGGCTGGGGCCTGTACTCGACGATGGGGATCACGCGCGAGGACAAGAAGGGCATGCACGCGCAGCGCCGCCAGAACTACGAGTTCTTCGGCGCGCCGGTCGGCCTGATGTTCAGCATCGATCGCGACATGGAGATCGGCTCCTGGCTCGACTGCGGCATGTTCCTGCAGTCGATCATGGTGGCGGCGCGCCAGTTCGGGCTCGAGACCTGCCCGCAGGCGGCCTTTTGCAGCTTCCATGAGGTCATCCAGAAGCGCATCGGTATCCCTCAATCCGAGATGCTGGTCTGCGGCATGGCGCTCGGCTATCCCGACACGTCGGCGAAGGTGAACACCTTCACCACGGAGCGGGAGCCGCTGGAAACTTACGTGCGCTGGGTCGACAAGCTCGAGGGCTGATCGCGATTGTCCATGCCTCAGTGGGGCGTCACGATCGCGTAGCTGATGGCAAGCGGCCCATCCCTTGGCGGCCGCGCCATCGGGATCATCTCGACACCGTCGACGCGCTCGCCGATAAGCCACTGATACTCGATTGGATCCGATTTCGTCGTGTGCCGCCAGACGATCAACGCCCCTTCATCGTAGAGGCGTTGCCGGGTGATCCATGGCGAGATCTCCAGATCTGCATCGAAGAAAACGGACGGCGGGTGCTCGAGCCCTGCCGCAATCAGGCCAGCCACCCATGGATCGCCGCCGACGATGCGCAGCGGTCTGCCGGTCCTGGCGCGCCATAGCTCGTCGAAGTGCTTTGCAATCTGCGCCTGTGGCCAGGCCACCCGCTGCAGCTCTCCGAAGCGGGGCGCCAGCCATGCGGTGTTCAGCACATAGGCGCAAGCAATAAGCGGTAGGAGAAGCATCGCGCCCGCAGCGATCCGCTGCAGAGCGGCGTTGTCGAACCTCGATGAGCACAGCGCCACCGCCACCAGCCCAATGAGATTGAGCATGGGGGCGGCCCATGATGCCTTCAATCCGGCGCCCAGTGCAGCCGCACTCAGAATGGTGACGGCCAAGGGAACGAGCAGAAGCATGAGAAGGAAGCGCAGGCGCCGGTCCCGAATGGGCGCTGCCCCTTCTGCTGCGTGGGTCGTGGCGGCCCTCGCCGCAGGACGTGGGCTAGAAACGAGGCCGGAGGCGAGCAGCAGAATAAGCGCCGCCAAACAGCTCACCAGTTGCTTGGCCACGAAGGCGCCCACGCCGCTGGCGTGGCCGTCGAGCGCCCTTCGGCTCGCGTACTCCAGGGACAGGAAGTTGGTCTCGACCAGCCAGTAGGCCAGAGGCAGCGCCAACAGAGCAAACGTCGCGAGCGCCAGCCACGGACCTGGCGTGCGCATGAGCCGCCGCGACCTTTCGTCGGTCAGCATCCATGCGCCGCCGGCCAGAAGCAGGAGCGCGGTCGAAAGCTTGCCGTACATGCCTGCAGCGGCGAATACCGCCACCAGCAGCCAGCGGGCCATGGTCGGGCGGTCCGTCGCGCGCCACAGCGCCCACGCGAAGCCTGCCCACAACGGCATCTGGATGACGTTGTGATTGAACTCCGGGCTGACCCAGTTGAAGTAGATGATGCCCGAGAGGAGCAGGGTGCCGGCCGCCGCCCGACGCTCGTCCATCAGATCGCGGCCGAGCAGGAACACGAACCCGTAGGTCGCGGCGATGCTGAGCGCCGACAGCAGATACGCGGGCCAGCCGGTGGTGCCGGTGGTGAGGATGCGGGTGATCTGGAGCAGCCAGGAAGGAAGGGCCGGGTGCTTGTAGGTGCCGATCACCCACTCGGTGCCGACTGCGTAGCCCTCGATCACATCGAGAGGCGCTGCACTGTGCGTCGCGACCGGTGCCAGCGTCCACACCACGACATGGGCGAGGGCGAAGCCTGCGACAAAGCGGGCGGGTTGGGCCGACACCAGATCCAACAGTGACCGCCAGCTCACGGCGAGTGGCGATCGGCGCAATGGAGCGTCGTTTGCCAATGTCTCCCCGAAACCGTTGAAATACCGGACCCGGATGGCGTTACACGGTCCTCTTGGCCCAGCCGCTGGCGCGGATCAACGTTGGCAACGCCGCATCGGGACCCGCGGCGATGCGGCAAATGCTCCCGGGGAGGCCCGTGGCCCGCGCCATTCAGACATGTGCACCCGCCGCGGTTCTGATGGCCTGCTCGAGGATGTCGAGCGCACGCAGCATCTCGTCCTGCGTGATGGTGAGCGGCGGGGTGAGCGTCAGAACGTTGCCCATTGTCGTCTTGAACGAGAGGCCGGAGTCGAGCGCTGCGTACATCGTCGCCTCGGCCAGATCGTTGTCGGGCTCCTTCGTGGAATGGCTCTTGACCAGCTCGATGCCGAGCAGCAGGCCGCGTCCGCGCACATCCCCGATCTGAGGCAAGCGGGCCTTCATCTGCTCCATCCGGTCGAGGGCCATGGCGCCGACGCGGGCGGCATTCTCGACGAGCCCTTCCTCCTCGATGATCTGGATGGTGGTCAGCGCCGCGCGCGACGTGACCGGATTCTTCTCGTGCGTGTAGTGGCCGAAGGCCCAGTCCTCGGCCACGTCGAGCCTCGGATGCGCCAAAACGGCAGCGATCGGCAGGATGCCGCCGCCGAGCGCCTTGCCGAGCACCAGGATGTCGGGCGCGACGCCGTCGTGCTCGCAGGCGAACATGCGCCCGGTCTTGCCGAGTCCGGCCGGGATCTCATCGAAGATCAGCAATGTGCCATGGCGGTCGCAGGCCGCGCGCACGCGCTGCCAGAAGTCAGCCGGCGGCACGTAGGGCACGGCGCGGATCGGCTCGGCAACGAGGGCGGCAATATCGCTCTCGCGCTCCAGCACGTACTCGATCATGCGGGCACAGGCGTCGCCGGAGGCTTCAGCCGTGGCCGTGCCGTAGGGGCAGCGATAGCTGCCGAACGGGGCAACGTGCGTTGCGCCAGGGACCAGCGGTGCGGCGGGCCCGGAGCGGAACAGCGTCTCGCCGGAAAGAGCCGAGGCACCGACGCCGGCGCCGTGGAAGGCATCCCAGAACGACAGCGTCTTGAAGCGGCCGGTGGCCGTCCGGGCGATCTTGACCGCGACCTCGATGGCGTCGGAGCCGCCGGTGGTGAGAAGAATCTTCGCGGCGCCTTGCGGGGCGATGGAGCTGAGCTTGCTCGCGAGCGCGACGGCTGCCTCGCAGGCATACCGGCGCGGCGAGAATGGAAGGGCGTCCATCTGCTCGGCAATGGCGCGCTTGAGGCGCGGATGGCCATAACCGATGTGATGGACGTTGTTGCCGTGGAAGTCCATGTAGCGCCGGCCGGCAACGTCCTCGATCCAGATGCCTTCCGCCTTGGCGATGGCGTTGAGGCATGGCGTCGACACGGACTGGCGCAGGAAGTAGCGCGCATCGGCAGCCAGCAGTTCCCGCGTCGCGTCGTCGAGCGCGGCGGCCTGCCATGCGGCGCGCCGGCCCGACAGATTGGTGTCGCTCTCGGACTGCGCGACCGCCTGCGGAGGGTCGATGCTTGCAGCGTGCGGCGACTTCAACCGCTCCTCCGTCAGGGCTGGTGGCCGCCGATCACGCGGATCGGCTTGCCGGCGATCCAGGCTTGCATCACCTCGGCCATGCCGCCGTAGAAGGCACGATAGGTCTCCTCCGTGACGTAGCCGATGTGCGGCGTCAACACGGCGCGCGGCTCCGAGCGCAGCGGGTGATTGGCCGGGAGCGGCTCCACGTCGTAGACATCGAGCGCCGCACCTGCGATGCGCTTCTCCTTGAGGGCGGCGGCGAGCGCGTTGGCATCGATGATAGGCCCGCGCGAGGTGTTGATGATGCAAGCGGTCGGCTTCATGAGCGCGAGCTCGGGCGCGCCGACGAGGCCGCGGCTGCGATCCGACAGCACCAGGTGCACCGATACGAAGTCGGAGCGGCGGAACAAATCCTCCTTTTTGACGAGCTCCGCGCCCGCTTCCTTGGCGCGGTCGGGCGTCAGGTTCTGGCTCCAGGCGATCAGCTTCATGCCGAAGGCGCTGCCGAATTTCGCCATCTCGCCGCCGAGACGGCCGAGCCCGAGCAAGCCGAGCGTCTTGCCGCGGATGTCGCTGCCGACCGTCGTCTGCCAGCGGCCTTCACGCATGTTGCGGAACTCGACATCGAAATGGCGCGCCAGTGCGATCAGGAGCCCGAAGGCGAGCTCTGCCGTGCAGTGTCCGCCCGCCGGAGTGCCGCACACCGTCACCTTGTGGTCGGCGGCGGCCTGCAGGTCGATGGAGGCGTTGCGCATGGCGGTCGTCACCAGCAGCTTGAGCTTTGGCAGGCGCTCGAACATGGCGCGCGGGAAGGGCGTGCGCTCGCGCATGATGCCGATGACCTCGAAGTCCGCCAGCGCTTTGGCTGCGATCTCGACATCTTTCAGGTGCTCGTTGAAGACGGTGACCTTGTGCGCGGCCTGCAGCTTCGACCAATCGGCGAGCTTGAGCGCCACATTCTGGTAGTCGTCGAGAATTGCGATCGCGACCATCGGCCGTTTCTCCTTGTCCTGTGATTTTTGCGTGAGGCCATCGTGCGTGCCGGCATCATCTTCCGTCCGGCAGGGCAAAGGCAATAGAGTTGCTGCCAGCGGCGCCCAAGAGGGCAGACAAGCCAAGCCGCAACGGAGGAAACCAATGCCGGTCCATCTGATCGACTCGCCCCTGCTCGGCGATCGGGTGTCCACGCCCGAGATGCGCGCCATCTTCGAGGCTGACAGCCAGTATCAAGCCTGGCTCGACGTCGAGGCCGCGCTGGCGGAGGCACAGGCCGAGGTGGGCATGGTTCCGGCCGAGGCCGCGCGGGCGATACGGGCGGCGGCGCGGATCGGCAATCTCGACCTGGAGAAGGTCAAGGAGCATGGCCGCGTCACCGGGCATCCCCTGCTCGGGATCGTGCGCGAGCTGCGCGACAAGACACTCGAGCCGCACGGCACCTGGGCGCACTACGGTGCCACGACGCAGGACATCATCGACAGCGGCCACATGCTGCTTGCCAAGCGCGCACACGCGCTGATCGACGCCAAGCTGGGCGCGATCCTCAGCGATGCGCTGCCGCTGCTGGAGGCGCATCGGGATACGCTGGCGGTGGCACGCACGCACGGCCTGCACGCGCTGCCGTACACTTTCGGCTTCAAGGTTGCGAGCTGGCTCGAGGAGCTGGCGCGCAACCGCGAGCGCTGGCAGGACGCCGAGCGCCGCTGCCTGGTCGGCTCGATTTGCGGTGCGGTCGGCACCTACGCGCCATGGGGGCAGCTCGGGTTCGAGGTGCAGGACCGCACGTGCCGGCGCCTCGGGCTCAGTGCGCCGCGCATGAGCTGGCAGAGCCAGCGCGACCGCGTCGCCGAGCTCGGCGCGGTGATGGCGTTGATCGCGGGAACCGCGGCCCGCATCGCGGGTGAGATCTATCAGATGAACAAGACGGAGGTCGGCGAGCTGGCCGAGCCCTACCGCAAGGGGCTGATGGGCTCGTCGACGATGCCGCACAAGGTCAACCCCGGCAAGTGCGAGTGGCTGATCGCCGTGGCGCGCATCGTGCGCAACAACGCCGCCGTGCTGCTCGAGTGCATGGATGTGGAGGACGAGCGCGACACCACGGTGTGGCGCACGGAATGGGTGAAGGTGCCCGAGAGCTTCTGCTTCCTGTCCGGAGCGCTCGAGCACCTGCACCAGCTTCTTGCCGGGCTGCAGGTCAACACAGCGCGCATGCGGCAGAACCTGGACATGCTGCAGGGCGTGCTGCTCTCCGAGCGCGCCATGTTCCTGCTGCAGCGCGCCATGCCGCTCGGGCACGCGCACGACGTGGTGCACGAGGCCTCGCTGGCGGCGCTGGCCGCCAACCGGCCGCTGGCGGATGTGTTGCTCGAGGACGAGCACGTCAAGGGCCGCTTCACGCGGGCCGAGATCGAGGAGGCGCTGCGGCCGGAGGCCTATATCGGGCTGTCGCGGGAGGTCGTGGACCGGATCGCCGGGGATATCCGGGCGGGGCTCGGTGCCAGACCAGGGTAGAACCGCGATGCACGCGGGCCTTTGAGCGGCCGCCTGGGCGGCATATGGTGCTTTCGTCGCAAATGAGCACCGAGTTGGGGATTGCTTGAGCGCCATACTTCTCATTCTCGGCATCGGCTTTGCCCTCGCCTTCCTGCCCCAGATGTGGGTGAAGAGCGTGCTGAACCGGCATTCCGCCGAGCGCGCCGACTTCCCCGGCAGCGGCGGCGAGTTTGCGCGCCACCTGCTCGACGAGATGGGCCTGACCCACGTGGTCGTCGAGGAGACCAAGCTCGGCGATCACTACGATCCGGAAGCCAAGGTCGTGCGGCTCATTCCGGCGCACTTCGACGGGCGCTCGCTGGCGGCCGTCGTCGTGGCCGCGCACGAGGTCGGTCACGCCATGCAGGACGCGACGGGCTACGGGCCGCTCCACGCGCGTACGCGGCTTGCCAAGCAGGCGCAGAACATCGAGAGGTTCGGCGCCGTCGTCATGCTCGCGGCGCCCATCGTGATGCTGCTGTCGAAGTCGCCGCACGTGGCGATCATCCAGCTCTTGATGGGCATGCTGATCCTCTCGTCGACCATCCTCATGCACGCGATGACGCTGCCGGTGGAGTTCGATGCCAGCTTCCGCCGCGCGCTGCCGGTGCTGAAGGCGGGCGGCTACGTGCCCGACCGCGACATGGCCGCGGCCCGTCAGATCCTGCTTGCAGCCGCGTTCACCTATGTGGCTGCAGCCGCGGTCAGCCTGCTCGACGTGATGCGGTGGCTGCGTGTGCTGCGCTTCTGAGGGGCGAAGGAAGCACTTTGGCGCAACCGTCCGTCAGCGACCCGGCCGCAGCTCGAGCGCGGCGATGCCGACGGCGACGTTGAAGCCCTGTTGCGCGCCGACCGAAAGCGGCTGCAGCACGATTGATCGGTTGGAGCCGCCGAGCAGCGCGTTGGCGCCGACCCCGACGCCGACGCTCGCCTCTCCTGAGACGCCGCCGTAGGTCCCGGCGAGGGCCCCGGGGCCGACGAACTGGGTGGGTGCCAGCACCGCCCACGCGATCGTGCTGCTGCCGGTCGTGCCCACGTCGACGCCGAACTTGTTGATCACGCCGTGGTAGCGCTCGCGATGGGGGCCCGTCTCGAAGACGCACTCGAGCTGCTTGCTGGAGCCGAACACGAATCCGGCGCCGCCGGCAACCGAGCAGCTCAGCATGCCGACCTCGACCCCAGGTCCGGGCTGCGCGATGACCGGCTGCGATGCCGACACGGCGAGGACAGCCGTCGTCACAAATCCGCTAACGATCGAGGCCTTGAGCATGCCATCACCTCCGAAGGGCCGGTTCGGCGCGAGCAGCCGAGCCGGCCAAGCTTCCCGAGCGCCACTTCCCTTGCGCCGCGGTCGGGGCAAAGTTATGGCGCGATCCGAGCACAATTGCCGCTGAGGCCGTCGGGTGGCCGAACGCGCCGATCTGCGCCAAGATGCAACCGGCCCGCCCAGTGGGAGATAGGCGATTTGAGGTTCTTCTTTCCCGATGTCGAGCACCTACCGCTGCCCGAGGGGCATCGCTTCCCGGCCGGCAAGTACGCTCTCCTGAAGGCTGCCGTCGAGCGCGAGGAGATCGTGCCGCGCGGCTGGCTTGCAACGTCGCCATCAGCCGAAAGCGATGACCTGCTGCGCGCGCACGGGGCGACTTACGTCGCGGCGATGGTCGAGGGCAGCGTCGGCAAGGACATCATGCGGCGCATCGGTCTGCCATGGAGCGAGACGCTGGTGCGCCGCTCGCGCGCCACGGTCGGCGGCGCCATCGCCGCGGCGCGCAGTGCGCTGGCCACCGGCCTTTCGGGTCAGCTTGCCGGCGGCACGCATCACGCGCATCGGGATTTCGGCTCGGGCTTTTGCGTGTTCAACGATCTGGCTGTGGCCGCGCTGACGCTGATCGAGGAGGGCAGGGCAGAGCGCATCGCGGTGCTCGACCTCGACGTGCACCAGGGCGACGGCAACGCGGCGATCCTGGCGGGCCGCCCCGACGTGCTGGTCGTCAGCCTGCATGGCGCCAAGAACTTTCCGTTTCGCAAGGTGCCGTCCGATCTGGACGTGGAGCTCCCGGACGGGACGGAGGATGACGCATATCACCACGCCCTGCTCGATGTGCTGCCGGCTGTGGCCGAGTTCAGGCCTGATCTGCTGCTGTATCTGTCAGGCGCCGACCCGCTGAAGCAGGACCGGCTGGGGCGCCTGTCGCTGTCGTTCGATGGCCTCGCCGAGCGCGATCGCATCGTGTTCGAGTTCTGCCGCCGGCGCGGTTTGCCCGTATCGATCGCGATCGGCGGCGGCTATGCCGATCCGATCATCGACAGCGTGACCGTGTACGCCAACACATTCCGTATGGCGCGCGAGGTGTTCGGCTATTGAGCCGGCGCGCGGGCCGCCGCAGTCCGCACCAGGCTCAAATCCGGCCAGCCTCGGCGGCATGGCAGGCCACTTCGCGCTCGCCGTGCGGAATGAGCTTGGGAACGTCCACCGGGCAAGGGCCGAAGGCGAGCGGGCAGCGCGGGTGGAACGTGCAGCCGGCGGGCGGGCTGATCGGATTGGGGATCTCGCCTTCGACCATCTTGCGCGGGCGGCCGGTCATGGCTAGGTCCGGCACGGCATCGAGCAGCATGCGCGTGTAGGGATGCTGCGGCGAGCGGAAGAGCTCCTCGGTGGGCGCAATCTCTACGATGCGCCCCAGATACATGACGCCGATGCGCACGGCCATGTGGCGGACCACGGCGAGGTTATGGCTGATGAACAGGTAGGTGAGGCCGAAGCGGTCCTGCAAATCGCGCATCAGGTTCAGGATCTGCGCCTGCACCGACACATCGAGGGCCGACGTCGGCTCGTCGCACACCAGGAATTCGGGATTTGACGAGAGGGCGCGCGCGATGCAGATGCGCTGGCGCTGACCGCCTGAGAACTCGTGGGGATACTTGCGGCCGTCGGCGGGGTCGAGCCCGACCAGGGTCAGCAGCTCGCCGACCCGATGCTCGATCTCGGCCGTATCCTTGGCGAGACCGAACGCGATGATGGGGTCGGCGATGATGCGGTCGACGCGCCAGCGCGGATTGAGGCTGGCATAGGGGTCCTGGAAAATCATCTGGATGCGCCGCCGCAACTTGTGGCGCTCGCCCGCGCTCGCCGTCGCCCACATGTCGACGCCATCGATTTTCACGTTGCCGCCGGTCGGGGAAAGCAGACCTACGATCATTTTGGCGACGGTCGATTTTCCGGAGCCCGATTCGCCGACAAGGGCGAAGGTCTCGCGCTTGGTGATGCCGAACGAGACGTTGGTCACCGCCTTGAGGAGCTTCCTCTTTTCCCTCTCGATGATTCGGTTGAGCCACGGCTTCGACACATCGAAGACCCGGGACAGGTCGCGGACCTCGACCAGAGTGCTACCGCTCATCGGACCGACTCCGCCGGCGCCTTCGCCACGAGCCAGCAGGCGGCCTGCGACCGCTCGACCGCCATCAGCGCGGGTCGCTCCAGTCGGCAGCGGTCGAAGGCAAATGAGCAGCGCGGATTGAACGCGCAGCCCGGCGGAATGGCGTTGAGGCGCGGCATCGTGCCGGGAATCTGCGTCAGGCGCCCCGATGTTCCGGCGATCAAGGGGATGGAGCCCATGAGCCCCTTGGTATACGGGTGATGCGGGTTCTTCACCACGTCGCGCACCGGACCGATCTCCGCGATACGGCCCGCATACATCACAGCGACGCGGTCGGCGGTCTCCGCGATCACGCCCATGTCGTGGGTGATCAGCATGACAGCGGTGCCGCGCTCGCGGCAGAGCCGCTTCAAGAGCTGGATGATCTGCGCCTGGATCGAGACATCGAGCGCGGTCGTGGGCTCGTCAGCGATGATCAGCTCGGGCTCGGCACAAAGCGCGAGCGCCAGCACGACGCGCTGGCGCATGCCGCCCGAGAACTCGTGCGGATAGCTGTCGATGCGCCGCTCCGCCCCCTGGATGCCGACCTCCTTGAGCAGAGCAATGGCTCGCTGGCGCGCGGCGGTCTCCGACAGCGGCAGATGCGTGCGCATGGTTTCGATCAATTGCTCTCCGATGCGGAAGAGCGGGTTGAGGCTCGTCAGCGGGTCCTGGAAGACCATGGCGATGCGCTTGCCTCGAATAGGCCGCATGGCATCCGGAGGCAGATTGTCGATGCGCTCGCCCTTGAGGCGAATGACGCCGCCGGCGATGCGTCCCGGCGGCTCCAGCAGGCCGATGATGGCTGCTCCGGTCAGCGACTTGCCGGCGCCGGACTCGCCGACCACGCCCAGCACCTCCCCTTCAGCAATGTCGAACGAAATGTCGTCGACAGCCACGAGCACGCCCTGGCGCGTGGGAAACTCGACGCGCAGGTTGGCCACGGAAAGCACGCTTGCCGGCATCAGGCTGGTCTACCTTTCGGGTGCATGGTTCTCCATGGGCGTCCGGCTTTGCTCAGATTATCTGAGCTTCGGATTGAGGGCATCGCGCAGCCAGTCGCCGAGCAGGTTCACCGCGAGCACGAGCGCTGCGAGCGTGACGCCCGGAAAAGCGACCATCCACCAGGAGCCCGAGAACAGATACTTGTTGCCGATCTGGATCATGGTGCCGAGCGACGGCTCGTTCGGCGGCAGGCCGACGCCGAGGAACGACAGCGTCGCCTCGGTGATGATGGCGAGCGCCAGATTGATGGTGCCGATGACCAGAACGGGTGACATCACGTTCGGCAGCACGTGCTTGAACATGATGGCCCAGCGGCCCATGCCGATCAGTCGCGCGGCCTGCACATACTCCTTGTTCTTTTCGACCAACGTCATGCTGCGCACCGTGCGTGCATAGGGCACCCAGAACGAGAGCCCGATCGAGGCCACCAGGATCCAGAATTGCCCGCCCCCGTCGATGCGCCCTTTGAGCAGCGTTTGCGCCACGCCGTTGACCAGCAACGCAACGAGGATGGCGGGAAACGTCAGCATGACGTCGGCGATACGCATGATGATCGAGTCGAGGTGCCCGCCGACGTACCCCGCCGCCAGCCCGAGCGAGACGCCGATCGTGATGGCGAGGAACACGGACAGAAGGCTGATCGCGATCGAGCTGCGCATGCCGTAAAGGATGGTCGAGAGGATGTCGCGGCCCTGGTCGTCGGTTCCGAAGAGAAAGCGCGGGTCGCCGCCGGCAATCCACGCAGGGGGCGTGTTCGAATCGAGCAGGCTCAGCGTTTTGAGGTCGTACGGGTCGTGCGGGGCAATGAGCGGGGCCAGCGCGGAAGCCGCAAGCAGCAGCACGGTGAGAAGCGCTGCCAGCATGACCAGCTTGGAACGCCGGAAGCTGTAGAGCAGGTCGCTGTCCCAGAACCGCTGCAGCGCGCTGCGCTGGGGCGCCGGCGTCGCGACAGTGGCGGAGGTGGTCGGCGTCGTATCGTTCATGCCACTCCTGCGCTCATCATGCCTCGCGACCGAGGATGCGGATGCGGGGATCGACCCACACGTAGAGGAGATCGACGATGAAGTTGATCAGCACGAACAGGAAGGCCACCAGCATCAGATATGCCGACATCACGGGAATATCGGCGTTCTGCACCGACTGAATGAACAGCAGCCCCATCCCCGGCCACTGGAATACCGTCTCCGTGATGATGGCGAAGGCGATGATGGCGCCGAGCTGGAGGCCAATGATGGTGATGACCGGGATCAGAGTGTTCTTGAGGGCATGCCGGAAGTTGACGGCGCGGTCGGAGAGCCCGCGTGCACGCGCGAACTTGATGTAATCGGTGCGCAGCACCTCGAGCATCTGCGAGCGCACGAGACGTGTGACCAGCGTCATCTGGAAAAGGCCCAGGGTGATGGACGGAAGGATCAAAGCCTTCAGGCCGGAGGCCGTGAGCAGTCCGGTGCGCCAGCTGCCGATGCGAACCACCTCGCCACGCCCGAACGAAGGCAGCACGCCGAGCTTCACCGCAAACACGTAGATGAGCAGGATGCCGATGAGGAATGTGGGCAGCGACACGCCTACGAGCGAGACGGTCAAGAACACTTTGGACAGCCAGGAGTCGCGATGGATGCCTGTGTAAACCCCCATCGGGATGCCGAGCAGAACGGCGAACACCGCCGCGCTGAGAGCGAGCTCCAAGGTCGCCGGAAACCTGTCGGCGATCATCGCCGTGACCGGCTGCTTGACCTGATATGAGATACCGAAGTCGAACTGGGCGGCATTCCAGATGAAGCGCCCGAACTGAACGGCGATCGGGTCGTCCAGGCCCAGCTCCTGCCTGAGCTTTATGCGGTCCTCGAGGCTGGTATCCTGGCCGACCATCTGGTTGACCGGATCACCCACGAAGCGGAACAGAACGAACGCCAATAGCGCCACCGTCACCATGACGAGAATGGCTTCCAGAAGGCGTCGGATCGCAAAGGCGAGCATGAGTCAGCCTATCAACCTCGCCCCCTTCTGCTCAAGCATTGAACAGGGCAGCGTGTGTGCCTGCCGCGTTGGCAGCTGCCGATTATGCCGTCAATCCTTTCGCACCCAGTAAAGAAAGATCCGGTTGTCGGCCCGCTGGGCAATCGAGATATTGCGCCGGACGCCCCAGGCCAGCGCCTGCTGGTGCAACGGGACCAGGCCCACCTCGTCGTGTGCGATGCGAAAGGCTTCGGCGATCAGGTCGTCGCGCTTGGCCACATTGGTTTCGACCAGGATCTTGCCGGCCAGCTCGTCGATCCGGGGATTGCAGTAGCCGCCGAAGTTGAATTGTGCGCCTTTTCCGTTCGAGTCGCGGCAGCCGATGACGTTGTGAAGGATGTTCCAGGCGTCGAGGGAGCTCGCGGCCCAGCCAAGCAGATTGAAGGAGGAGTCGTATTTCCGCGTCGGGCCGGCCTTCTCGAAATAACGAGCCTTGGGCATCGAGTTGAGCCTAATGCGCACATTGATGCGGGCAAGCATCTGCGCGACCGCCCGACAGATCGCCTCGTCGTTGACGTAGCGGTCGTTGGGACAGTCGAGGGTGACCTCGAAGCCGTTGGGATAGCCGGCCTCGGCCATAAGCTTCTTGGCCGCCTCGGGATCGTAGGGATGGCGCTTGAACTCGGCCGAGCGGGAGTAGAGCAGGGGCGAGATCAGCAGGGCGGAGGGCACCGCCATGCCGCGCATCACCTTGGACTTG
>JBLNBZ010000021.1:0-66136 GCA_050260355.1 Bacteroidota bacterium
CGACCGGCTGATATAGCTGTTCTCATCGCCCCGTCCGCGACGCAAGGTGGCGGACGCCCCGCAGGCGACAGATGGAGCAGCCCGGCCGCGCCGCCTCATGGACCTCATCGCTCTCGCACGCAATCCGATCCCCAGCGGGGCCATCACGGGTCGCTTCGCCGGCCACAATGGTGTTGCACTACGCTACGCGCGATGGGAGGCGACGCGCTCACCGCGGCGCGGCACCGTTGTCATTTGCCAAGGACGCGGCGAGTTCATCGAGAAGTATTTCGAGGTGATCGCGGACCTGCGCAGGCGCGGTTTCGCCGTGGCGACTCACGATTGGCGTGGCCAGGGCGGATCGCAGCGGCTGCTTGCCGACCCGCGCAAGGGACACGTGCACAGTTTCGCCGACTTCGACCGCGATCTGGTGCGCTTCATGAAGGACATCGTGCTTCCCGATTGCCCGCCACCTTATATCGGGCTCGGCCATTCCATGGGCGGCAACATCCTTTTGCGGCAGGTGACGGTGACCGGCTCGTGGTTCGACCGTATGATCCTTTCAGCCCCGATGATTGCGCTTGCCGATGAAAAGGTCCGGGTTCCTCAAGCGCTCGCGCGGCTCTATGCCGAGGTGATCGGGGCGCTCGGCGGTGCCCGCTGGTATGTGCCGGGCGGCACCGACAGGCCCGCTGAAACCGCTCCCTTCGACAGCAATGACCTGACATCGGACGAAGATCGCTTCTCGCGCAACCGGCAGATCCTCGAGGCGGCGCCACAGCTCGGCCTCGGGTCGCCCACCATCGGCTGGCTGCGGGCTGCCTACCGCTCCTGCGCCATGCTCCAGCGGCCGAACTATGCCGCCCGTGCCCAGGTGCCGATGCTGCTCGTGGCGGCGGGTAGCGACCGCGTGGTCTCCAGCTCCGCGATCGAGGCCTTTGCTTCGCGTTTGAAGATCGGCGCGCACGTCCTCATTACATCGTCGCGGCATGAGATTTTGCAGGAGCGGGACAACATCCGGGCACAATTCTGGGCCGCCTTCGACGCTTATCTGGACGTGAGTGCTGCGGCGGCCTGAAGCTGGGCATCCCCGGCTCAGCCGCCGAGCACTCTCAGCGCCGCCTGATGCAGCTTCGGGTCTCCTGCGGCGATGATCCGGCCCCCCTGCTCCGCGCTGGTGCCCTCCCACGTCGTGATCCGCCCTCCAGCGCGCTCGATGATGGGAATGAGGGCCACGACGTCGTGGGGCTTCAGTCCGGTCTCGACCACCAGGTCGACATGCCCGGCCGCGAGCAGGCAGTAGCCGTAGCAATCGCCGCCGTACCGCGTCATGCGCACGCGTGACTTGAGACGCGTGAAGGCCTCCTGATCCCCGCGTCCGGTGAGAAGATCGGGGCTCGTCGTCGTCAGCACGGCATCCTTCAGTTGCTGGCAGATGCGGGTCCTGACGCGCCTGACTTTGCCGCCCGGCTGACGCCAATGCGTGCTGCGCCCGCTGGACCAGACACGCTCGCCGGTGAAGGGCTGGTCCATCAGGCCCAGCACGGGCGTGCGCCCGTCGAGTAGCCCGATCAGTGTCCCCCAAAGCGGGCTTCCCATGATGAACGCCTTGGTGCCGTCGATGGGATCGATCACCCAGTTGTAGCGGCCGGCACCCTCCGCACGGTCGAATTCCTCTCCGATGATGCCGTGCTCGGGCTGAGCCTTGGCGAGGTGTGCCCGAATGGCGCGCTCCGCCGCTCGATCGGCCGCCGTCACGGGATCAAAGTCGCGGGCCGTTGCCTTGTTCTCGACCGCCAGGGGGCGCCGGAAATAGGGCATGACCGCCCGGGCTGCCAGATCGGCAAGGTCATGAGCCAGAGCCAGCAGGTCGGTCACGTTGGCGGAAGCGGGGCGCTGCACCGGGAATCTTTATCTCCAATCAGAGCCTAACGAGGCCGCTGGTCAAGCGCACAAGCCAGAGACGACACTTGGCTATGTGCCGTCAGCCTGCGCTTGTGGCAGATGCGCCACATCATCACAGCTCCCCAACAATGATCCACGGGCCTCCCTTGCTGCAAGCCACGAACAGTCACATATGACGCGCGTGGCGGAGGCAGCCATGCTGCCGAGGCCACTGCCCACCTTGGGCGTTTCCTCCCTAGACTTGGGCCACTCCCCGGAGCGGCCCTTTTTTCTTGCCTTGAAGGCTGCTGGTCGTCCGGTGCGTCCATCGTCGAGTGCGCTTCCACCATGCCTCGATTGCCCTGTTTTTAGGCCCGCGACATTCCGCGCTGCACAAACTTCCCCCCTTGAAGCTTGTGCACTGCACTGCTAGATATTGCATTGCGAGAGCGACGAGCCTTGCTCGTTGTTTTCGCAGCCCTCCTTTGGGCGTTTCCTCCCTAGACTTGGGCCGTTCGTACTCGGACGGCCCCTTTTTTTGTCTGCGCGATGGTGTGGGCTGGTCCGGGTGCCTGGCACCAGAATATTTACTCTATTCGGCCGCTGCCGGCCGGCCGAAGACGTCCGGAAACTCCTTGAACAGGCGGGCCGCCGTCGCCGTCAGATCGCGCTTCACCTTGGCGAATCCCGAGGAGCGGGCAAGCGAGCTCTCATTGAGGTACAGCGCCCGATTGACCTCGATCTGCAGCGCGTGCAGTCCGCGATGCGGGCGCCCGTAGTGCTCGGTGATGTAGCCGCCAGCATACGGCCGGTTGAGCTGGACCTCGTAGCCAAGCCCCACCAGCAGCTCGCGCAGGAAGCGGGTGAGCTTGCCGTCGCAGGATGCGCCGAACCTATCGCCGAGCACAAAATCGGGCCGCGGGGAGTGCGGCTGGCCGGTCGATGCGGACGGCATCGAATGGCAATCGATCAGGACCGCTATTCCGAACCGCCTCCAGGTCGCGTCGAGCAAGCTCGCAAGCCCCCCATGAAACGGCTTGTAGAGGCGGTCGATGCGCTCGAGCGCAGCGCTCAACGGAATGCGGTGGCGATAGATTTCCTCGCCGTCGGCGACTATGCGCGCGAGCGTGCCGAGCCCACCCACCACGCGCACCGACTGCGTGTTGGCGTAAGGCGGTGTTGGCTCGTCGAACAGCTCGGGATCGAGCTCGTAGGGCTCGCGATTGACATCCAAGTAGGCACGCGGAAACCGAGCCGCGATCATCGGGACGCCAAGCTCTGTAACGCCGGAGAACAGTTCATCCACATAGCAATCCTCGGACTTGCGCAGAGCGTGCGCGTCTAGGCGAGAGGAGGCAAGAAACGCCGCCGGATAGATGCGTCCCGAGTGCGGCGAGCAGAAGACGAACGGTGCCGTCTGCGAGCGCGTCCCTGAGATCGTGAACGGGGGCGTGAGCTCGGACTGGATGGAGGCGCGTTCACTTGCGGACATGGGTAGAGCCCGGCCCAATCTGCATTCTATCGACCGATCAGCAGAACCTATTTACTTTGCCAACGGCATCGGCCGCTGTCTATGTTCGCCATTGGTCGCATTGAAAATCTCGTGGATCACCAGTGCGATGGTCAGACTTTCACAACTCGTTTACCAAATCGACGTCAGATTCTGCCCATAGTGTCGTTGCAAAACAGCATAGTTCTAGTCACCAGCCCGGACCTTCGATGACGGCGAAGCCCTCGGCGATCTCCATGCACCGCATTCTGCTCGCGGAGGACGACGACTCCATGCGCGGCTTCCTGGAGCGCGCGCTTGTCAAGGCGGGCTATGATGTCACGGCGTTCGCCAATGGCGCCGATGCGCTCGAGCGCCTCAAGGAGGAGCCATTCACGCTGCTTTTGACCGATATCGTCATGCCGCGCATGGATGGGATCGAGCTTGCCCGCCGCGCCAGCGCGCTCGACCCCGACCTCAAAATCATGTTCATCACCGGGTTTGCCGCGGTCACGCTGAATAACGAGACGCGCCCGCCCCGGGACGCCCGCGTCCTGTCGAAGCCCTTCCATCTCAAGGACCTCGTGCGCGAGGTTGGCCGCCTGCTCGCTGCCTGACGGACCCTGCCGGCAATCCGCGCTGTCTTGCCACCCAGCATCATTGCCGATATACGATGCCGTAACTCTCGCGTGAGCGAATGCGGGGACTGGGTGCGTAGCTCAGCGGTAGAGCACTACCTTGACATGGTAGGGGTCACAGGTTCGATCCCTGTCGCACCCACCAGTCTGCCTCGGTCGTTTGCGTGCCCGCTGCCCAGATACGACGTTGCCAGGTGTTGCCATGAAGGTCCGGAATTCGCTCAAGTCGCTGCGGTCGCGCCATCGCGACAATCGCCTCGTGCGCCGCAAAGGGCGCGTTTACGTCATCAATAAGACGAACCGCAGGTACAAGGCTCGCCAGGGTTGATCAATCGACCCGGTTTTGACGCCATTGGCGAGCGGGGCTAGAGTTTCGTACCATGATGGCTCTGAAGTCCCCCCTATCCTCCGCGTTCGTGGGCGCCGCTGCTGCCGGCCTGCTGCTGCTGGGCGTTTGCCTGTCGCCGTCCGTGAGCCTTGCGCAATCTGGCTCCAAGCCCGAGCCGGAAAAGACTGACCCCAAGACCCCGGCCGAGATCGGCAAGGCTCTGAGCAAGACGCCGCAGACGGCCGACGAGAAGACGAAGGTCCTCAGCGATCTCTACGCCTATCTCGCCACTGCGGAGGACGAAGAGAGCGCCAAGCCGATCGCCGAAGCAATCGAGCGCCTGTGGAGCCAGTCCGGCAGCGACACCATCACGCTCCTGATGGACAGATCGTCGACCGCGCTCAGCGCGAAGAACCCCGAGCTGGCCTTGAAGCTGCTCGACAGCGTCGTGGCGCTCGCGCCCGACTATGCAGAAGGGTTCAACCGCCGCGCCTATATTCGTTTCACGCAAAACAATGTCGAGGCCGCGGTCGGTGATCTAAGGCGCGTGCTGGCCCTCGAGCCGAACCACTTCAAGGCGCTCGACGGCCTCGGCCAGATTTGGCGCGAGCACGGCAACAAGCGGGGCGCCTTGAGCGTCTTCAAGCATCTCCTCGAGGTGCACCCCTATTGGCCGGGAGCCAAGCAGGCTGTCGAGGAGCTGAGCCGCGAGGTCGACGGGCAAGGCATCTGAGCCCACAACCAAAGCTCCTGCCCCTGCACGGCAGACGAGCTATCTCGCCTTGGCGGTTGTCTCGGCCGGGTCCGTCAGCCGAATGGTCCAGTCCTTGGCGTCGTTGGTGTCGACCTCGAAGAAGCCCGTGGTGTTGAAGCCGCGGCGCTGACAGTCCTGCGCGCCGCGGATAGTGAACGACTTGTCGCTCGTGCACATCTTGTTGGCGCCGGCCCATTCGCCCCCACGGTCGTAGTCGACCGCATGCACGTAGTAGAAGCGGCTCGACAGCGTGCCTTTCAGCAGCGTCTCGCACGTCTGCGAAGCGATGTTCCACCAGCCTTCCGTCGCCCAGCCGTTGCCGTCCTGATAGCCGACGGAGACGCCGATGCGGCTCGTCGTCGAGTTGCAGAGCTTGAGGTCGGCAGCCGCCGGCGTCGCCAACACCACAGCGGCACTGGCGGCGAGCATCAGCTGGAGCGGACGAGGCCTACGGATCGACAAGGATGACCCTGAAATCGTTGACGTTGGTATGCGTCGGCCCCCGCACGAGCAGATCGCCGAGAGGCTCGAAGAAGGACGTTGCGTCGTTGTTGTCGAGGAACTTCTGGGCGTCCAGATGACGCCCACGTGCCCGCGCCAGCGTATCGGCAAGCACCAGCGCGCCGGCCGGGTCGGTGGGCTGGCCCTCGCCACCGTCGATGCCGTCCGTGTCACCGGCGAGTGCTGCGACCCCCTCCAGCCCGTCGAGCGCCACGGCAAGCGCCAGCGCGTATTCCTGGCTGCGCCCGCCGCGCCCTCCCTTGCTGCGAACGGTGACCTCGAGCTCGCCGCCGCTGATGATGGCGAGCCGCCGCCGCTCCGACTTTGCCCGGCGGGCAAGTTGTGCGTGCTCGCTGGCAACATGGCGCGCCTCACCGGTGACGCGGTCGCCGAGATCGAGAAGCTCATAGCCTCGGCTCAGTGCAAGCCGCGCTGCGGCCGCAAGCGAGATCTTTGGCGTGGCAATGATCCGATACTGGGCAGTGCTGAAGGCGGCATCGCCGGGCTTCGGCGTCTCATTGGCCGCATCGCGCAAGGCAATCTCGACAGCGTCAGGCACAGGAAGGCCCAGCGCAGACATGCTCGGCCGGCGCCGATCGAGGACGGCCCGAGCATCAGCCAATGTACTCGGATCAGGCACGCTCGGACCCGAGCCAATGGTCTGCGGATCATCGCCCGGCACATCCGAAATGGCGAGCGTCAGCATGGGCGCATGCGCCCCGGCACGCCGCAGCCGGCCCCCCTTGATGCGCGAAAGATGCCGGCGCACCGTATTCATCTCGTGGATATCTGCGCCCGATTTGAGCAGGCCGCGGGTCAGCGCCGTCTTCGCATCGAGGTCGAGCCCGGCCGCCGGCGCCGCCCAGAGCGAGGACGCTCCACCGGACAACAGCACCAGCACCAGGTCGTTCGCGCCCGCACCGCTGACCGAGGCGAGCGCCCGATCGGCGGCAGCAACGCTTGCGGCATCCGGTGTGGGATGGCGAGCCTCCACGATCTCGATCGCTTGCGGGCGCATATGAAGCGAGGCGGCGTAACCGTACGGGACCGTGGCAAAGCCTTCGATCCGATCGAGCATGCCGCGCGCGCGGTAGTGCTCCTCGGTCACAGCCGCCATGGCGGCCGCAGCCTTGCCCACCGCGAGGACGATCAGCCGCCCGCTCGGCGGCGGCTCCGGCAGATATGCCGGCAGGCACGACGAGGGGTGCGCAGCCGCGACGGCCGTGTCGTAAAGCTCGCCAAGAAGCGCGCGAATGGTCCTGGACATTTGGTCCTTGCGACGGCGTCGCCCCATGCCACGACTGAGATTTGCGGGGCGCGACCGCGGCTCGTCAAGCCGCATGTGGCGGCGGCATCTCGGCCGTAGCCACCTTGCGCGCCGCCTCTTATATTCGCGCGCTATGCAAAAATCCGGCAACAGCGGCAAGCAGATCCAGGGCGCTTCCGAGGAGAGCTTCGTGATCCTGCCCGGGCGGGCGGACGCCGGCCTCGTGCTCATTTGCGATCACGCGGACAATGCCTTTCCTCCTGGCTACGGGACCCTCGGCCTCCCGAACGATCAGTTGCAGCGGCACATCGCCTACGACATCGGCGCCGCCGCCGTGACCCGCATCATTGCCGACTCCCTTGGCCTGCCCGCGGTGATGACCCGCTTCTCGCGGCTCCTGATCGATCCCAATCGCGGAGCCGACGACCCGACCCTGATCATGCGCCTTTCCGATGGCGCCATCGTTCCGGGCAACCGTCACCTGGATGAGGAGGAGCGGCAGAAGCGCATCGACCGCTATTACACGCCATACCATCGCGCCATCGATAGGGTCATCGACGCCTGCATGGAGGCAGGCACTCCGCCGGCCCTGTTCTCGATCCATAGCTTCACCGAGTCCTGGAAGGGGGTGCCGCGGCCATGGCATGCGGGCATCCTCTGGGACAGGGACCAGCGCCTCGCCCGGCCCCTGATCGAGCAGCTCGAGGCCGAAGGGACGCTGATCGTCGGCGACAACCAGCCTTACTCGGGTGCGCTCGAAGGCGACTGCATGTGGCAGCACGGCACGATGCGCGGGCTGGCGCACGCCATCATCGAGATCCGGCAGGATCTGATCCGCGACGCTCAGGGTCAGCGGGCGTGGGCGCAGCGCCTCATCGGCATCATTGAAAAGCTGCGCGGCCGCGCCGATTTGCAACTCAATGTCGTCGAGCGGCCAGGCTCGACGATCGTCATCGGAGGCGACATTATGACCAAGTTCGACGCCAAGACGGAGACCGAGCTGCAAGCAGCCGCCTTCCGCAGACTGGTCGCGCATCTGCGCGAGCGCACGGACGCCCAGAACATCGATCTCATGAACCTTGCCGGCTTCTGCCGCAACTGCCTCGCCAACTGGTATCAGGAAGCCGCCAGCGCCAGAGGTCACACCCTTACCAAGGATGAGGCACGCGAGGTGATCTACGGCATGCCGTACAAGGAGTGGCAGGCCAAGTACCAGAAGGAGGCGACGGCCGAGCAGAAGGCGGCGTTCGCCAAGTCGAAGCCGCAAGGTCACTGACGCGTCAGACGCCGAGCACGCGCGGGAGCTCGGTCAGCGCCTTGACCTCGAACCGCGGCTCGCCGCCCACTGCCACCTGCTTGGCGTCGTGGATGCCACCCTCACGCACGACCTGCACGGTCGTCCACCCGCGGGCGTTGGGCGCAACGAAATCCTTGGCGGGATTGTCGCCGACATAGACGAAGCGTGTGTCCGGCCCGCCCAGCGCGGCTTCGATCATCTCGAAGGCCCTGGCATGGGGCTTGGCAAAGGCGCGCCCCTCGCCCAGCAGATCAGTGTAGACGATCTTGGAGAACACGGGCTCCAGGGCGAGCGCGCGCACCTTCTTGAGCTGCACGGCATGCGTGCCGTCGGTTATGAGGCCGAGCGGACCGGTGGCGCAGTAGTGGCGCAGCGCCCAGTCTGCATCCGCAAAGAGCTGCAGCTCGGCCTCTGCGGCGCGGTAGGCGGCGATCAGCGCTTGCAGATGCTCGGGCCTATGCCCGCCACCGAGCCGCTCCTCCAGCACCATGGCAAACAGCTTGCCGAGATGGCCGGCATCGAGCAGCCGCACCATGTCCACGTCGAGCCCTTTGAGCCCTAGCTCGGCCTCCGCCCAGCGGGCGCATGCGCGAAAGCCGCACAGCGCGAACTGCCGCTCGGGATAGAGCGTGTCATCGAGGTCGAAGATCACACGGAGGGCAGGCATGGCACCACGGCAATCGCCATCGCTTCAGGCACGTAGAACGCGATGAAGATGCCAGACGGAGACGGCGAATACCACCACGGCGCCCGCTTGATGCGTGAGCCCGAGCGACAACGGCACGTGTGCCAGTAGCGTGCAGACGCCGATCGCGATCTGCGCCAGCACAGCCAGGCTGATCGCGATGGCCGAGATCCTGACGGCAGGCTCCTCGCAAGCGCTCAGGACTGACGTCGTGTGCCACAGCGCCACGATGGCGACCAGGTAGGCCACCATCCGGTGGTTGAACTGTACTGTCAGAACGTTCTCGAACAGGTTGAGATACCAGGGGCTCATGACGCCGAGCCCGTCCGGGATCACCTGCCCATCCATCAGCGGCCACGTATTGTGTGAGAGCCCGGCCTTGAGCCCGGCAACGAAGGCACCCAGAACGACCTGCAGAAGCACGAGGCCGGTGAGCACGGCTGCGGCGCGCCGATTACCGGGGCTGAGCGGAGCCGGCCTCGTGCGAGTACGCGCTGGCCCGAGATCCAGAGCCATCCACAACAGCAGGCCGAAGATCAGCACTGCGACCGTCAAATGCAAGGCCAGTCGGTACTGACTGACATCGACACGGTCGACGAGACCCGACTGGACCATGTACCAGCCGATCGCGCCTTGCAGGCCACCGAGTGCAAACACACCGACGAGGCGCGACACGATCTCGCGTGGCAGGCGGCGCGTCGCGAGCAGCAGGACGAACGGAATAGCGAACGCAAACCCGATCAGGCGGCCCAGGAAGCGATGGGTCCATTCCCACCAGAAGATGAACTTGAACGCCTCCAGGCTCATGCCGCGGTTGACGCGGTGGTATTCGGGAATTTGCTGGTACTTGGTAAAGGCGTCGTGCCAATCGGCATCGCTCAACGGCGGCAGGATGCCGACGATGGGCTTCCATTCGGTGATCGAGAGCCCCGAGTCGGTGAGCCGGGTCGCACCCCCGACGACGACCATCAGGAAGACCAGCGCTGCGAGCGCAAACAGCCACACCTGTGCCGCGCGTGAGCCGCCGACGCCGTCGGTGTATCCGATCTCGGATCGCAATAAGGACATGATCGCTGCCATCTGCCCGCGACGCCCCTGCGCTGCTAAGCCTCTATCGCCTCCCCGGCAATGCGCCGAGATGGCGCGGCACCGGTACTGGCGGGGGAAATGGCGCTCGGCTAGCTTGCGGCAATGTCCCTGCGCATCCGCAAACTCATCGGCACGGTCGCCCTGCTGCTCCTCATCGCCGGCTACGCCGTGGCCGTAATGCTGGTGGGCATGCTCGTGCTGCCGCACACGGGCAAGCTGGGCGAGCTCCTGTTCTACGCCTGCGCCGGCTTCGTCTGGGTCCTGCCGGCCGGACTGCTCATCAGCTGGATGCACCGGTGAGGCGCGGACGGGCGGCCTAGTAGCCGGCTGCCGCGGCGCCCGGCGCGCGAGGCCACAGCCAGCGCGCCATGTTCCAGAATGCGAACGGAGCTCCCGTGAGCATCACCTTGACGTATCGCGCCCGCTGGAACTCCCCGTTCAGCGAAACGCGGGGCAGCCCTGTCAGCACAGCGCTGTGGCGGGCATGGATGAGGCTCTTGCGTGTGGTCACCGCCGTCCACATCCCGAGCTCGCGCAGGAGCTCGAACTCGCGCGGCCCCGCGCTTGCCTCGTCCCCATAGGGAAAGCTGAAGTGCCGGCAAGGGCGTCCGATCTCGGCCTCGATGCGCTGCACGCTCTCCTCGATCTCGAGCTGGGCCTCGGCAATCGAGAGGCCCGCCAGCGCATAGTGGCGGCGCGTGTGGGCCCCGATCGTCACCAGCGGGTCGCTCGCAAGCTCGCGTATCTCGTCCCATCCCATGACGAGGTCGGAGCAGAGGCTGGCGACATCCACGTCGTGCACGCGGCACAGCTCGGCCACCGTCTGGCGCGCGTCCTTCTCTGGAATGCGGCGCAGCCACCCGTAGATCCTCTGAAACGCCGACTGCTTCTCGGCCGGCGTCCCGCAGGCGATTTGCCGGAAGGCGCCATCCATTCTGACCTCGATGGCCGTCGCAGCGCTTACCAGCCGCTCGAGCGCCAGCCACCACAAATCACCGCGGCCGTCGGCAAAATCAGTCGCTACATAGATCGCGAACGGCAGGTTGTGACGGCGGAAGATCGGATAGGCGTGCTCGTAGGTGTCCCTGTACCCGTCATCGAACGTAAAGCAGGCGAATGGCCGATCCAGGTCGCCCTCGGTCAGACGTGAGTGCAGCTGATCCAGGGAAAGGACGTCGAACCCTCGCCGCACCACGAGGCCAACGACGCTCTCCAGAAAGTCCGGCGTCACTTTCAGAACGCGGTTTGGCTCGAACGCACCGCTTTGCGCGGGGCGCACGTGATGCAGCGTGAAAATGACGCCTGCGCCGCGCGTCAGAGGCGCAATCAAGCCGTCCGCACCGCTGTAGTGCAAAGCTGACAGCGCAGCCCGCCCCAGACTGGTCGTCCGGCTCATCGACAAACTCCCCGCTAGGCCGATCACCGCCGCCAAAAGGCTTCGCGGCGACTGCGTGGCCCTGCGGTCTCCGCTCTCGCGATGATCGAAACTGGCGGCTGGGTTACCACGTGCGACGGATTTGTAAAGGCAGGCTCCGGCGCCAAGCGAGCGTCCGCCGGTGCCCGGCAACGTCAGGCTATCACCGGGCCTTCGGCCTGTTGCATATCCTGCGCCGCGGCCCGCGGGCGGATGGGGCCATTGCACCGCCGACCCCGCCCGGCTATAACCCGCGCCATCTCGCAACTTGAGATCCCGCGCGCGCACCCTTGGAGGCCGGCGGGGCCCGCCCGGTCGGTCCGGGTCCGGGCGGTTTTTTCATTGGAGAACATGCCATGGCCCAGACCGCAGAGATCAAGGCCTCGGCTCGTCCGCGCAGCGGCAAGGGGGCCGCTCGCGCCGTGCGCCGGGAAGGTAAAGTGCCCGCCGTCATCTATGGCGGCGACGAGAAGACGGCAGAGGGTGTCGCGCTCGACTACTACGACCTCCTGCGGCTCCTCGTCCGCGGGCGGTTTCTGAGCCGCGTCCTCACGATCGACATCGACGGCAAGGCGATCCGCGCCATCCCGCGCGACGTTCAGCTCGATCCGGTCAACGAGAAGCCCATGCACGTGGACTTCCAGCGCATTGGCTCCGACAACCGTGTTCGCATCGGCGTGCCCATGCGGTTCGTCAACGAGGCGCTGTCGCCGGGGCTGAAGCGCGGCGGCGTGCTCAACATCGTGCGCCGCGAGGTGGAGGTCTGGGCTCCTGCCGATCGCATTCCTGAATACTTCGAGGCCAATCTGGAGGGTCTCGAGATCGGCCGCTCGATCCACATCTCAGCGATCAAGCTGCCGGAAGGCGTACGGCCGACCATCACCGACCGCGACTTCACCGTCGCCACCATCGCCGGTGCTGCATCCATGAAGCCCGACGTCGACGAGGTGGTCCCAGGCGCTGCTCCGGCCGAGGGCCAGGCCCCCGCCGAGGGCGCCGCGGCTGCTCCCGCCGGCGGCGATGCCAAAGGTGCGGCACCCGCCGCCGGGGCCAAGGGCGCTGCTGCGCCTGCGGCTGGCGCCAAGCCGGCTGCCGGTGGCAAGAAGTAGGCTGGCCGCGGCGCGCCGGCATCTGATCGGCCTCGGCCAGGGAACGGGCGGCCATGAAACTGTTCGTGGGTCTCGGCAATCCGGGCGACAAGTACGCCCGGAACCGGCACAACGTTGGCTTCATGGCCGTTGAGCGCATCGCTGAGCGCCATGGCTTCGGGCCGTGGAAGAAGCGCTTCTCGGGGCTGGCCGCCGACGGCGCGATTGCGGGCGAGAAGGTGCTTTTGCTCGAGCCGCAGACCTACATGAACGACAGCGGCCAGTCCGTCGGCGAGGCAATGCGCTTCCTCAAGCTTGCCGAGAGCGACGTCGCCGTCTTTCATGACGAGATCGACCTCGCGCCCGGCAAGCTCAAGGTCAAGACCGGCGGCGGCAACGCCGGACACAACGGACTGCGCTCCATCACCGCGCATATCGGCAACGACTACCGCCGCGTGCGCATCGGCGTTGGCCATCCCGGCGCCAAGGAGCTGGTCCACGGCTGGGTCCTGCGTGACTTCGCCAAGGCCGATCGGGACTGGCTCGAGCCCCTGCTCGATGCCATCGCCGACGCGGCTGGCCGCCTCGCCAAAGGCGACGAGGCGCGCTTCCTGACGGATGTCGCGCGCAAGCTGCGAGAGAGTGACGAGCCGGCCGAGCCGAAGGCGAAAACTGCGGAAGTGCCGGCGCGAGCTGCACCCCGATCGTCCCATCCCGCCGGCGAGCGGCAGTCCAAGCGCCAATCCGCGCTTGCTGAGAATTTGAAGAAGTGGTTCGCCGGACGCGACAAGAAGCAGAGCTGATCCATGGGCTTCAAATGCGGCATCGTCGGCTTGCCCAACGTCGGCAAGTCGACTCTCTTCAACGCGCTCACACAGACGAGCGCGGCCGAGGCAGCGAACTATCCCTTTTGCACCATCGAGCCGAATGTCGGTGAGGTCGGCGTGCCCGACCCGCGTCTCGACAATCTGGCGCGCATCGGCAAGTCCGCCCGCACCATCCCGACGCGCCTGACGTTCGTCGACATCGCCGGGCTCGTACGCGGCGCATCCAAGGGCGAAGGTCTCGGCAACCAGTTTCTCGCCCACATCCGCGAGGTCGACGCCGTCGCCTACGTCCTGCGCTGCTTCGAGGACAGCGACATCACGCATGTCGAGGGCCGCATCGACCCGGTCGCCGATGCCGAGACGGTCGAGACCGAGCTGATGCTGGCGGATCTCGAAAGCCTCGAGAAGCGGCGCGTCCCCCTCGAGAAGAAGGCCAAGAGTGGGGAGAAGGACGCCAAGGCGCAGCTCGCGCTGATCGACAAGGCGCTGGCGCTGGTGCGCGAAGGCAAGCCCGCGCGCCACGCCGTGCTCGCTCCCGAGGAGGAAGCCGGCTACCGCGCGCTGCAGCTCCTGACCAGCAAGCCCGTGCTGTACGTGTGCAACGTCGAGGAGGCGTCCGCCGCGACCGGCAACGCGTTCTCCAGGCGCGTCGAGGAGCGCGCGGCGAGGGAAGGCGCGGGTTGCGTCGTCATCTCGGCCAGGATCGAGGCTGAGCTCGCCGGCCTTGCTCCCGACGAGCGCGACGCCTACCTCGCCGAGCTCGGCCTCACCGAGCCGGGCCTCAACAAGCTGATCCGCGCCGGCTACGCCCTGCTCGATCTCGTCACCTATTTCACCGTCGGGCCCAAGGAGGCGCGCGCCTGGACCGTCACGCGCGGCACCAAGGCGCCGCAGGCCGCCGGCGTCATCCACACAGATTTCGAGAAGGGCTTCATCCGCGCCGAGACCATCGCCTACGACGACTACGTCGGGCTCGGCGGCGAGGTAGGCGCCAAGGAGGCCGGCAAGATGCGGCTCGAAGGCAAGGACTACGTCGTCGCCGACGGCGACGTGATGTACTTCCGCATCGCCAACTAGGCGGCGCTCGCAACGCTGCTCCGGCCGCGTTTCGATCTCGACCGCTGCGCGCGCGGGCGGCGCACATCGTCCGCCTCAAATTCACCGGTGGAGGAAGCGCCCGCCGCGTAGCGCACGCGGCATCGAGTCGGGCAGCATTCAATCCGAGCCGCGCACTTTCTGCGCGCGAGCGTTCCCGGCGAAACAGCTCGCCGCGGCCATTTGCACCAGTATGCGGCTCTCACGAAGCAACAGAGGTGCGCCCATGAAACCGGTGGCAAGCTGCTTCTCACATCGCGCAATCGTCAGCGTAGGCATGGGACTGGGAGCCCTGCTTTTGCTCATCACCGCAGCCGAGGCGGTCGACGGCCGCGTTAGATCGGCGTGCATGAGCGACTATTTTGCCTACTGCTCCCAGCATGACCCCGATGGAAAGGGGGTGCGGCGGTGCATGCGCGCGAACGGCCGCAAGCTGTCGCAGGCGTGCCTCGACGCCCTGGTCGCTGCCGGCGAGGTGTCGAAAAGGGAGGTCGCGAGGCGCTCGACCGCGAGCCGGTGAGAGCCGAGCATGAGCCAGCCGCGGGCCTTTGTGTGCCCGCCCCTTCGCCGGCTGGTGCCAATTTTGGGTTATCATCCCCGAGCGGCTATGCTAAGTGCCTGCGGCATCTGCCTGGAGACGTGGCCGAGTGGCTTAAGGCGGCGGTTTGCTAAACCGTTGTACGCTGTAAAGGCGTACCGGGGGTTCGAATCCCCCCGTCTCCGCCAGATGCCGAGACAAGCTGGTGAAAATGAGGAATGATCTGGGGGCCTGAGGGCCACCTGGATAGCCTGCGTCTCGGCGTTCAGCCGGCGGTGTGGCGCATTCTATCAAAGGTCGACCTGGAACTCTTTCCACAGCACCATGCGCTTGCGCAGGTCGATGGTCCGTCCGTCGACCGTGAACGTCCCGTCGCCATTGTGGTGCAACGTTCGCCGCTCCTTGCGCTGATCGTCGTAGCGGATGGCGACTGCTTCCAAGAGGAAGAGGTTGTAGGCCTGAGCCAGGCTGTCGTCGCAAATGCGGCATTCGATATTGGCGAGGCATTCGCGGATGAGCGGCGCTTGAACCTTCGCGGCCGGCTCGGGCGTCAACCCGAAACGCTGGAACTTGTCGATGCGATCGCCGGAGCAGTTGCCGATGTCGACAATCTTCTCGGCGAGATCGACGGTCGGGATGGCGATCACGCACTCGCGGGTTGCGACCAGCGCCGCATGGCTGTGGTCCCATGGTCCGATGACGCAGCCGATCAGCGGCGGCTGATGCTGAACCATCATATGAAAGCCCATGGTCATGACATTGGGCCGTCCATCTTGTGCGGTCGTCACCAGCACGATCGGCCCCGCCTCGAGAAGGCGATACGCCTTCGACGGATCGACATCCTTCATCGCGCTCTCCCCGAGGCTATAGCCGGCGCTTCACGTCCACTTCGTCGAGTATGCCGCCATAGAGGATCCAGACCGCAACCCCGAACCTTATGTCCGCTGCAGGGGCGAGCCTTTAAAGGATGCAGTCCTCCTCAGCTGACCGCTTCAATTGCTAAGCCCTTACTCCGCCACTTATTTCCGCGCGCGGGGCGCATGCGCCGACGGTCCAATCGCGCTGATTGTGGCTTGAACCAGTTATGAAAAACCTGTTCAACTCCTGTCGCTCTACGCGCCATCGACGGCATCGCTCGTGCATGCGCCTGGGATGCGAAGGGGCGGCCCGGAACCGACGCCGACACAAAAAACCTGAACCAAATGGCGTGTCGGCGTGGGCACGGGATCAGGCCTTCTCTGTCGCTCCGTGGCAAGAAGGTACATGATCGACGTGCGCTATCGGCGCGGTCGGCTTTTTGCTAGGCGGGATCGCCTCACCAGCGAACAAACGGGGGAACCGGTGAGAGTGACAGACACTATAGGCGGAAGCCGCACCCTGCTCGCACGGGGGGCAAAGGCGCGACGAGCGTGCTCGCCGCTTGCCGTTGCAATGCTCCTTGGCTGGGTGTGCCTCGCCGCAATCCTGCACGCCACACCCTCGCACGCATGGGGAGAAGCGGCTGCCGCCGGCCCGCCACCTCTCTCGGTTGCGATCTTTGTCAGCTCGCGCAAGGACCTCTGCTACGATCCCGGCGACGTGGCAGCGATCAGACGGCTCGCACGGGCCGAGCAGGAGCGTATCAACGCATCCGGAGGCATCCTGCGGCGCCGACTCGAGCTCCAGTTTCTCGACGACAATCAGCTGCCGGAGCGGACGGTCGCGAACGTCAGGGAAGCGCTCGTGAACCCGAATACTGTAGCCATGATCGGGCTCTCCAACTCGGCGCGCGCCAAGAAGGCCTTCGACGAGCTCGGTTCCGACATCGGCGCGAGCGGCATACCGTTCCTTTCCGACATAACCGTCAACAGCATCTTTGCAAAGCTCGCCAACGTCTACACGATGCGTCCGTCGCAAGACGACGAGCGCGTCCCGGTCCTGGCACAGTTCATCAAGACCATGAACATCCGTCGGCCCGCCTTCGTGGGTGTCGCGGATGCCCTGTTCAGCTCGAGCCTGGCCGATGGCCTCAAAGCGGCGGACAAGGGCGTGAGCCTTGTTGCCGATCATCGGTTGGTCCTCGAGAACAACAAGATCGATCCGGCCGCCGTCACCGCCTTGGTGGCGGACCTCAAACAAAAAGACCCCGATCTTGTGATCCTCGCCGTCGGTTCGGCACGCGCCGCGCCGGTGTTGGCGGCATTCGCCGCCGCTGGCCTGACGCCACCGATATTTCTGATGGGCCGCATCGAGACGCTCGTGGAAGCAAGCGCTCAGGAATATCCTGGCGACATATTCCAACTGGCGTGGGAGGACCTGCCCGGCGTTTTCAATGATCGGTTGCGCGAACGCGTCGTTCGCAACGGCATCGAGAAATGGATCTTCGAGGGAGCCAAGATCGCCGAGGCGCCGGGATGGACATCAGGCGAGTGCAAGCCACGTCCCTCGGCCACACAGGACGTCTTCGACAGCCGAAACATGCGGGCGATCGGTCGCGGCACCCAGTACGCCGACATGGTGGCGTTGGTCGCTGACGCGCTCAAATCCGCCGACCCGGCATCGGAGGTGTCCGCGCTGCGCGCGCACCTGCTGGCCCAGCTCAAGACGGCTTATGCGGCCGGGCGCGGCGCCTTCAGGGGAAGCTTCGAGAACTGGTCGTTTAGACTGGGCTCGCGCACCGTCGACCGTGTCCCGTTCATCATCATGCGCCCGCAGGGCCTCGGAGCCTTGCAACTGGCGCCGGTGCAGTTCGTGAGACTCAGAACGGATAAGCTGCGGCGGATCGATACGCTATACGCGGACATCGATTTCATTCGGACGTTTCGCGTCGACGACAATGACAAAAGCTTTTTTGCGGACTTTTACCTGTCGATGCGCGGTCAGAACGCATCGATCGACCAGATCGACTTCGCCAACGCGTTTCTGGACGCCAAGACCAACGACCGCCAGATCAATATTCGCCAACTGCACGACGGCAGCGCGAGCGACGTCTATCCCGAAGGTATGAAGATTTATCTGGTCTCGGGAAAGTTCATGTTCGAGCCCCGTCTTGCGAGCTACCCGTTCGATACTCAGCGCTTTGCGATCAACATCCAGCCGAAGTCCAGCGACGCGCCATTCATTATTCAACCACCACCGCCTTCCCTGCGCGACAAGGCTGTGAGCACGGACGGTTGGGACCCTTCTGATCAGTACGTCGGCTACGATGGCGACTTCGTGCCGACCATCGATGCGTGGACCCTGCGGCAAAGTATTGTGCCGTTCTACAAGGCCAGCTTCGTGTGGCTGATGAAGCGGCAGGCCACCGACTACTACCTGAGGGTCGTGGTGCCGCTCGCTTTCATCCTGGTTGTTGCCTATCTCTCGATTTTCATTCCGACGATGCATTTCGAGGCAATCGTCACGATCCAGGTCACGGCATTGCTTTCCGCGGTGGCCCTGTATCTCGCCCTGCCGAAGCTTGACGCGGACGGTGCCACGATGTCGGACAGGATCTTCCTGTTCCTCTACATGGCGGTCAGCTTGATGATCGGCATCTCGATCCTGAGGGTAAATCGCCGTGTGGAGAGCTCTTCCTGGCTGAAGAGAGCGCTGCGCCTCACGCATGTTGCGCTCATCCCGGCACTGGTGGCGGCCATGGCGGTCTACGTCTATCGCGCTAGCCTTGGCGAGGGCTGAGAGGCATGGGGCGAACCTGACTTCGCAACGATATGACAGCGGTCAGGTGTAACAAGGAGCTGCATGGATCTGGCCGCGAGCCCGGAATTTCACCGAACTTGGAAAGTGCCCGCTCTCGGCCGGCCACTTGACCGGCAGCTCGATAGCGGCCACGGCTCTCTCGCTATGCAATTCGCGCCGGCCTTGGTGCGGGTCTTTCCTCGATTGCCATCCGCCCATCTCGTATCTTCCACACGTGTTTTTTGCCACATTCGAGACAGGCCACTTCAATCTCTTTGTCGGGCATTTCCTTGAGCATCGCTTGGCCGCGGACGACCGCCACCGGGACAGGGCGTTGCGTTGCCGGGCAGGTGAACACGAGCAAAACGCTCATCGATGCCTCCCTCGCTCAGAACCTCACTGGAACTTGGTTATCGCCAGGGCCAATTAACAGAGGGCGCCGACGTTCATGACGGGCGAGGCGCCGGCAGCGCGAGACCGTTCATTCACGCTCCAAGGCACAGGCAGGCGCCTTGATGCTCGTCAATGTATGTATCGCTTGAATGTGGTCAACGAGTTCCACCCCGGCACCGCAAATCAATCGTCATGTGCCACGGTGAGAAAGGTGATCAATGACCAAGCTCTTGGAACTTACGACAGAAGACGGGTTCGCAGCCCTTATCAACCTCGACAACGTGACCAAGATGGTCGATGGCGAGGACGATGAGCTCACGACGGTGTACTTCACGGGGGGTGACGAGCTCGAGGTGAAGGAGCGTGTGAAGGCGATTGTCGAGAAGGCGCGCTAGCATTCTGACAACAACGATGCCGAAGCAGGCAGATCAGGCGCCAGCAGCGCGCGGCTCATAGGCCTTGCTGATCGTCGCGATCGCCTTGGCATCGAGCCCAGTCTCGAGGGTCGCAACCGCGGCATCGACATGCTCCGGCCGCGTCGCGCCGAAGATGGGCGCGATCACCCCGCGACGCGACAGAGTCCAGGCCAGCGCCGCCTGGGCGGGCGCCAGCCCGCGCTTGGCTGCGCAGCGCTACGCGACAGCGTGCAAGGCTTCGAGTGGATTCCCGACCAGGTCCCGCGGTTCCGGGACCTGTGGAAGAAGAAATGAGATGCCAACCGCACTCAGACGCAGGCATAGGAGGCCGCAGCATTGCTGCCGCGGCCTGATCACCATGAGGAGGCTCCGTGCATTCTCCGCAAGCCGCTAGCCGCGCTCTATTCCGGAGGGAACATCTGCGTCATTGATGGTTTTGCCGCGACGCCCGGCATCAGCCCGCTTGCGAGCCCGCATTCGGGTTCGGCCATGGCGGAAGCGGCGGGAGGCCGAGGACTGCGCGCACCGGCGCGAACGAGCGGCGGTGGACCGGAGAGGCGCCGAGCTGCCCGAGCGCGGCCAGGTGCTCGCGGACAGGATAGCCCTTGTGCTTCGCGAAGCCGTAGCCCGGATGCTCCGCATCCAGTTTGTGCATGAGGGCGTCACGGGCGGTTTTTGCCAGGATCGAGGCGGCCGCAATGGTCAAGCTCTTGCAATCACCCTTGACGATGGACTGCTGGGGTATCGGCAGCTCCTTGAGACGCCGCGCGTCGAGCAGCACGTGCTCTGGTGCAACCGCGAGTCCCTCGACCGCGCGGCGCATGGCCAGCAGGCCGGCCCAGTAAATGTTGAGGCTGTCGATCTCCTCGACCTCGGCGAAACCGACCGACCACGCGACGGCGGTCTCCTTGATTTCCACGGCGAGCCGATCGCGGGCCGCTGCATCCAGCTTCTTCGAGTCATCGACGCCCGGTATTCGCGATCCCGGCGCGAACACGACAGCGGCTGCCGACACCGGACCTGCCAGCGGACTCATGCCCGCTTCGTCGACGCCGGCCACGTGCAGCACGCCGGAAGCCCAGAGCGTGCTCTCATAGCGAAGCAGCTTGCGCAGGCGTTGCCCTTCTGAGCGGTTTGCAAACCGCCGTCGCCTTACGGCATCCAAGATTGCCTTGGCGCCCGGCCGCGGATCCGCCTCCAGGGCAACCTCTGTCGCCGCATCGAGGGGGCGACCCTCGATCACGTACCGGAGCCGAATCTGCGCTAGCGCAAGGCGTGTCACGAGCCGAAATCTAGCCGGAAATTCCGGCCAGACAATCGTCAACGCGCCGCAACGGGTTGGCCAGCCGGGACCAAAGGTAGCGGTTGACCTAGCCGACACCAGTGTCTGGCGGGGCTGGCATGCCGGTCAGCGCCGATCCTCGCCGAGATTAATGAGGCGCACCTGCGTCACGGAGTGGTGAGATTCACCGTCACGTTCTTCCGCTGGGTGAAGCTGTCGAGCATGCCCTCGAGGGAGAACTCCCGGCCGATGCCGCTCTGCTTGACCCCGCCGTAAGAGTGTCCGGGACTCTGGCCGAGGCCTTGATTGACCTGAACCCATCCCGCCTCGATGCTGTGCGCTGCGCGCAGGGCCCGGGCGATGTCGTGCGTCCACACATAGGCGGCGAGGCCGTAGTGCGTATCGTTGGCCATGCGGATCACGTCTGCCTCATCGGTCCAGCGGATTGCGACCAGCACCGGACCGAAGATCTCTTCCCGCGCCAGGCGCCAGTCGTTGGCGGCATTGGCGAACACGGTCGGAATGGCAAAGTAGCCTTTGGACAAGGGGCCGGTCGCCGGCGGCAGTCCGCCGAACAGCAGCTTGCTGCCCGGCTGCTTCATGCCGTCTTCAACGTAGCCGCACACCTTCTTGAACTGCTTCTCATTGATGATCGCGCCGACGTCCGTTGCTTCATCCAACGGATCGCCAATCCGGAGCTTCGTCGTTTTGGCGGCAAGCGACGACAGGAAGTTGTCGAAGATATCGGCATGCAGAAACAGGCGCGATCCTGCCGTGCAGGACTGACTCTGCCGCGTAAAGCGCATGGCGGCGATAATGCCGTCCACGACCCAATCCTCATTGGCGTCCGGATACACGATGGAAGGGCTCTTGCCGCCGAGCTCGAGCGATACGGGCACGATGCGCTCGGATGCGGCACGCATGATGAGCTTGCCGACTTCGGTCGACCCGGTGAACGAGAGCTTGCGAATGCCCGGATGCGTCGAGAGTGCGGCTCCCGCCTCCTCGCCATACCCCGTTATGACGTTGAGCACGCCCTTCGGCAGGTGGTCCTGGCAAATGCGAGCCACCCAAAGCACGCCCAGAGGGGCATCCTCAGCCGCTTTCAGAACCAGCGTGTTGCCGGCGCAAAGGGCCGGCGCAATCTTCAACGTGGCGAGGAGCACGGGCGCATTCCAAGGGATGATGGCGCCGACGACGCCGATGGGCTCACGCCGCGTATAGCTCAGCACATGTTCGCCGAGCGGGATGGTCTCGCCCTTCAGCTCGCTAGCGAGCCCGCCGAAATAGCGCAGAATGTCGACCACGCTTTTTGCTTCCGGCCGCGCCTGGGTGCGGATGGCGTTCCCGGTCTCCTCGGCAATGATGCGCGCGAGCTCCTCCACCCGCGGCTCGATGGCATCCGCGATCTTCTGAAGCATACGGCCGCGCTCGCGCGGGATCACCCTGCTCCAGGTCACAAAGGCTGCTGTCGCGGCTTTCACAGCCCGATCGACGTCCTCCGCACCACCGCGAGCAACGCGCGCGATGATCTGTCGATTGCCTGGCGACTCGACCGCGATGTCCTGTCCCGACAAGGCGTCGACCCAGTCGCCGTCGATCAGCATCGGCTCGCGCCTGATTCCGGAATTCGCCATCGCTGCACTCGCAGTCGCTGTCATTTGGGTTTCCTTTCCTCGCGTCAGTTGGTCCCGCTAACCGATGCGGTCTCTTGGATCAAGTACGTTGCGGTTGCGCCCAAGCTTGGCCTCGCCCGGATGCAGGCGCACCTAGCTCGCGCCCGACCCGGGCTCGCAGGGTGAAGCCTCAAGCAGCGGCAAATCCCGCAATCGCCTTCACCTCCAGGTATTCCTCGAGACCATAGCGACCCCATTCGCGACCATTGCCCGACTGCTTGTAACCGCCAAACGGCGCGGCTCTGTCGTTCGGAACGCCGTTGAGATTGACGTTGCCGGCGCGCAACTCGCGCGCGACCTTGCGGGCTCGCTCGATGTTGCCGGACCAGACATAGCCCGCCAGTCCATAGGGCGTGTCGTTGGCGATGCGCACCGCCTCCGCCTCATCCCCATAGCCGATGATGGACAATACGGGGCCGAAAACCTCTTCGCGCGCGATCGTCATATCGTTGGTCACGTCGGCAAAGACGGTCGGGCGCACGTAGTAGCCCTTGTTCAATCCGTCCGGACGGCCAAGGCCGCCGGCCACCAGCGTCGCACCCTCATCGATACCCTTCTTGATCAGGCCCTGAATCTTGTCCCACTGGGTTTTGTTGACGACCGGCCCGAGCGTAGTGCCGTCTGCCCTGGGATCACCCACCTTGGTCCTCTCGGCAACGGCCTTGGCGATCGAGGCCGCCTCCTGCATCTTCACGCGCGGGACCAGCATGCGCGTCGGTGCATTGCACGACTGGCCTGAATTGTTGAAGCAGTGGGCCGCGCCGCCGGTCACAGCCTTCTGCAGGTCGGCGTCGTCGAGAATGATGTTCGGGGACTTGCCGCCGAGCTCCTGGGTCACACGCTTGACCGTGGGCGCCGCGCGTTGCGCCACGTCGATGCCCGCGCGCGTCGAGCCGGTGAAAGAGATCATGTCGATATCGGGATGAGAGCTGAGCGCAACCCCGACCTCGGCGCCGAGGCCATTGATGAGGTTGAATACGCCGGCCGGCACGCCAGCCTCGTTCAGGATCTCGGCGAAGATCAGGGCCGAGCTGGGCGTGAACTCGGAGGGCTTCAAGATCATCGTGCAACCTGCTGCCAACGCCGGGGCCACCTTGCAGGTGATCTGGTTCAAGGGCCAATTCCATGGCGTGATCATGCCAATGACGCCCACGGGCTCGCGAGCGACCATGGCAGACCCGATCCTCTCCTCGAACTCGTAGGATTTGAGCACGTCTATGGTCGTCATGATGTGGCCGAGACCGGCCCCGGCCTGCGCCCGCTCGGCGAGGGTAATGGGTGCGCCCATTTCATCGGAGATTGCCGAGCCGACATCCTTGATGCGCCGCTTATAGATCTCCGCGATGCGGGTGAGCAGTGCGACCCGCTCGTCTTTCGTCGTGCGCGAGAAGGTCTGGAATGCGCGCCGTGCAGCGGCGACCGCCTTGTCCACGTCGGCCTTGGAGCCGAGCGCGATCTCATACATTGTCTCTTCCGTCGCCGGATTGACGACGGGCCACGTCTTCCTCGCCGCGGGCTCGACCCAGGTGCCATCGATGTAGAACTGCATGCGATTTGTCATGATCAGACCCTTCTCGCGTGAATAGGCTGCAAGCTCCGGAGAAAGTCGACGGCGAATACCTTCACCTGTTGCTATGGGGGCTAGTAGAGCCGCTTTCAACGGCCTCGACGACCATCTTCCGTGTCGCCTCGACCCGACGATATATCTGAATGGGAATAACAACAATCGCCGAGTGAGAGCAAGCTACCCCTGGCCCTGCTGGACCCCACGCACGAGCTCGATAGCCGGGGCTCAGATGATGCCGCCATTGGCACGGAGCACCTGACCGTTGATCCAGGCCGCATCCGGGCCGACGAGGAAGGCCACAGCGTTGGCGATATCCTCGGGCTGGCCGAGCCGCTCCAGCGGCGCGAGCCTGGCAAGGTTGTCGATGACCTCCTGCGGCTTGCCCTTGAGAAACAAGTCCGTAGCAGTCGGACCCGGCGCAATCGCGTTGACGGTGATGTTGCGGCCACGCAGCTCCTTGGAGAGCACGTGCGTCATGGCCTCGACGCCGGCCTTGGTTGCCGCATAGACGGCGTAGGTCGGTTGATAGAGACCAACGACGCTCGATGAGAAGCTGATGATCCGCCCACCGCTGCGGAGGCGTCTGGCCGCCTCACGCAGGCCGTTGAATACGCCCTTCAGGTTGATCGCGATGTGGCGATCGAAAAAGGCATCGTCGGCTTCCGCGATCGTAGCGAGGTGCATGATGCCGGCGTTATTCACCAGCACGTCCACGCCGCCGAAGGTCCTCTCCGCGGTGTCGAACATGCGCCGCACTGCGGCCGGGTCGCTGACGTCGGCCCGCACCGAGATCCCCTTGCCGCCGGCATCCTCGATCCCGCGAACCAGCGCTTCAGCCGGCTTCGCATCGCCCGCATAGTTCACCACAACGGCGAGCCCGTCCTTTGCGAGCCGCTGAGCCACGGCGGCGCCGATGCCGCGGGATGATCCCGTTACGATTGCGGTTCGTGTTCCCGTACCAGTCATGACAACTCCTTTGAATCTACCGTCGGCGACCCTCACATAGCCGGATCGCGCGTTCCGTTCAGATTGTGGCGAGACCGCAAGAGTGCAACCGGTCCCGGGTGCTCGGTGAAGCGTGCCAGCCGGCTTATCAATTTCCGAGGTAAGCCAGCATGCGCCGACCCGACCGCGACCGAAGGCACTGCTCGAAAATGACTGGTTGTGGCAGATCGACTATCTCATCGCGGAGGTCGGCATGCCCGCCCCCGACGGCTTCGAAACCGAATCCTGCTCGCTGGCAGAGTGTCGGGCAGAGGTAACAGAGCTGCCGGCTATTTCACCCAAAGAGTGAGCGGCACCGGCGCTCTGTCCGGGCAAGTCATCAGCCCCTTATAGGCGTCCGACAATCTCGCACTGTACGTGCACTCGACGCCATCGAGCCGCATTGTCGCGGTCATGCTGGAGAACAGGCCGGATATTCGCAGGCGAATCTCGCCCGCTCTCACCTCCGGCCCGTCTTGAGAGCACAGACCAATGTGCGTCATGGTCACTGGTCCGTGCAGCTCCCTCGCCCGGCTTGCCGCCGTCTCGGTCACGTCGGCGACCAACTCCCACTCCCCGAGGTGGCCCGCATAGCCGATAACCTGCTGCGTCTGGGCCTGAGCCGGCGTCGCAGAGGCACCGAGCAGGATGGTCAGCAGAAGGGCTGCTCTCACGCTGCGCTCCTGTTCAGGACCGAAACATCAACGCTTCTTCAGCAGTACGTATGCGTCGGCAACCTCGGTCCTCGTCTTGTCGGCCCCTCCCGCCATCGACACGATCTTCTTGGAGTACTCTCGCGCCTTGGCCATGTCGCCCGATTTTGCGGCCGCGCGCGCCGCGCCTGCGTAGGCTCCCAGCCGGTTGGGCTCTTTCTTCAGGACAGCCTCGAAGGCAGCGAGTGCCTCCTTTGTCATGCCGCGCTCGAGCAGCATGGCCCCGTACAGCTCGCGCGCCGGCTTGGGGACGCCCGGCGTCACAGGATGCTTCTCCGTTTTGTCCTCGGCGTCCGCAGCGGCGCTCATCGCTTTCACCGCTTCCTCATGCTTGCCTTCGGCATACGCCACCCAGGCGGAAGCGATCTGCGCTTGAATGTCCACTTGCTCGGTCCAGTAGGCGTCCTTTGCCTCGCGGAGCTTCTCGCGCAGCTCGCCGAGCTTGGCGATGTCCGCCTTGGCTGCTTCGGGATTGCCTGAGCGGGCCGCCCCGATGGCACGCGCGAAATGCGTCATCGCATCGGCATAGGCGAAATGGCTAGGCTTGACCTGGAGCTCCGCCGCGCCCTTCCAATCGCCGCGCTCGATCACGTAGCGCGCTGGACTTACTGCGAGCGCATAGGGCCCGACGAAACGGCGCGGATTGATGCCGGTAATTCCGCTCATCTCGTCGACGACGGCCTTGGCCTTCTTGTCCTGCCCGAGTTGCAGATAGGCGTAGACCATGTAGTCCATCGCATGCAGCTCCTCGTCGAAGTCCCGGCTTTCCTTTGCAGAGCGAGCGGAAGCTGCGTTGGACGAAATCGACTCCTTCCAATAGCCAACGCGCGTGAAGATGTGCGAGGGCATGTGCTGGGCGTGCGGCGCCGCCGGCGCGATCTTGGCATAGCGCCGTGCCGCCTCGAGCCCCTTCTCGGCGATCGGCGGATAGTCGTAGAGATGGATCAGGTAATGCGCCACGCCCGGATGCTGCGGCTGGCGCTTCATGATCGGCTCCAGCAGCGCAGCGCCTTTGAGCTGGTTGGCGTAGCTCTTGTCGGCAGGCGACGCCGACGTGTTGAGAGCAAGCGCGTAGTGGATCTGGGCTTCGTCATCGTCGGGATAGCGCTGCGCCAGCGTCTCCATGCCTTTCGCATACGCGAGCAGGCGCGTGCGGTGGTCTACCTTCTCGTGATCGGCGTACATGACCCATAGGGCGTCGATATAGTCCCGCTCGCGTTGGGTCTTGGCGCCGACGGCCTTGCCCTTCTCGAGGGCGGCGAGTCCGAGCGGGAGATTCGCCGGGGGCGGTGGAGCATGGGGATTGTAGAGCAGACTGAGTGCAATACCCCAATATGCGATGCCGCACTCGGGGTCGGCCTTCAGAGCGTCCTCGAACACCTTTTGCGAGGCCCGGTACCAGAACGAGTGCTGATACAGCATCGCGCGGTCGAAAAGCCTCTGGGCTTCAGGCGTGCACGAGGTCTCGAAATGCACTTTCCCGAGCTTCTGATCGCCGGATTGGCCCAAGACCGGTTGAGCCAGGGACACGCCCGTCGCTGCGGCGAAGGCGAAGGCGATTGCGAGCGAGATTCTCATGCCGGGCTCCCTATCCAACAGCCGCTGTTCGCCGTCGCACCCGGGTGGACGTTGCTGCGCTGCGCTGTGGCACGCTGGCAGGATGCCAAAGCCCGCACCGGGATGCCTTCAAGAACCCTTGCCTTCCCCTTGCCGTTCCCTTGATTTTTCGCCCGTGGGTCCCCTGTGTTAAGTTCAGCCCGAGGACGTCAGGCAGCCACCGGGAACGGAAATTTGCGCTACCTTTTCGAAGATTACGCCCTCGATACGGATCGTCGCGAGTTGCGTCGCGGGACCAACCTAGTCGCTGTCGAGCCGCAGGTTTTCGACTTGTTGGTTTATCTCATCCGGAACCGGGAGCGTGTGGTCAGCAAGGACGATCTCCTGTCCTCCGTGTGGCGTGGACGTATCGTTTCTGAATCGGCGGTGGGCTCGCGCATCAACGCCGCCCGGTCGGCAATCGGCGACAGCGGCGAGGCGCAACGGCTGATCAAGACACTGCCGCGCAAGGGCATCCGCTTTGTTGGCGCCGTGCACGAGGAAGACCCCCTTCGGCAGGCTCTGCACCGGACCGAAGAGGCCCGCAAAGCCACCCTCACGCTCCCTGATCGGCCATCGATCGCCGTCTTGCCGTTCACGAACATGAGCGGCGATCCCGAGCAGGACTACTTTGCCGATGGCATCTCCGAGGACCTGATCACGGGGCTCGCTCGCATCCGCTGGCTGTTCGTCATCGCGCGCAACTCGACGTTCACCTACAAGCACCGCGCGGTCGATGTGAAGCAGGCCGCGCGCGAGCTCGGCGTGCGCTATGTGCTGGAAGGCAGCGTGCGCCGGGCCGGCAACAGGCTGCGCATCAGCGCGCAGCTCATCGACGCCATGACCGGCGGTCACCACTGGGCTGAGCGGTACGACCGCGAGCTCGGCGACATCTTCGCCGTGCAAGACGAGATAACCTGCAGCGTCGCCGGCGCAATCGAGCCGCACTTGCTGGCCGCGGAGGGCGTTCGCACCCTGTCTCGGTCCGCGGAGGATTTGGGCGCGTGGGAGCTGGTCGCTCGCGCGCAGACTCACGCCTGGCGCATGACGCTCGCGGACTACCAGACGGCGATCGGTGTTCTCGAGCGCGCCGTCGCGGCCTATCCGGACTACGCGCCGGCGCGTAGTCTCTTGGGGTTCTCCCAGGTGTTTGCCGCACACATGGGGTGGATTGATCGCGAGCCGGGGCTCCTGTGCGGCCGACAGCACGCCAAGCGAGCCATCGCGCTCGATGATCGCGATCCTTGGGGACATATTGCGCTCGGTTATCTGGCGCTGATGGAACGGCAGACGGCGGAGTCGATCGCGGCGTTTCGCCGGGCGGTGACGCTCAACCCCAGCTCTGCGGCCGCTCACTGCCACCTGAGCCACGGGCTGGCTTTTGCGGGGCAAGATCGCGAGGCGATCGAGCATGCCGAAGAGGCCATCAGGCTCAGTCCGCTGGATCCTTTGATGGCGCTGTTCCTCGGATCGATCGCAGTGGCCCACTTTACGGCCGGTCGATACACGCAAGCAGTCCACTACACGACTGAAGCGGCACGTTTGCGCCCGGGTTTTCAGGGAGCGCAGCGCATGCGCTGTGCGAGCCTGGCGCACGCAGGGCGCCTCGAGGAAGCCCGTGCCCATCTCGCCGTGGTGCGGCGTGAGCAGCCACACCTGTCGCTCGGCTGGATCAGAGCCAGCGTTCCCTACCAGACGCCTGAGTTGATGGAGCGCTTTCTCGACGGCATGCGCAAGGCGGGGCTGACCGAGGAATAGTGGCGCTTCGTATCAACGCAACCGACACGCCTCACCACGAGCTCACGAGCCCTCCGCCGCCAGCGCCAACAGATAACGGCCGTACTCCGAGTGATGCAGGCGGCGCCCGAGGCCCACGAGCTCATCCCGGGTGATAAATCCCATTCGGAAGGCGACTTCCTCGGGACATGCAATGCGATAGCCCTGCCGCTGCTCGAGAGCGCGCACGAACTCGCTCGCGGCGGCAAAGGAATCCGGGGTCCCGGTGTCGAGCCAGGCGTAGCCGCGACCGAGACGCTCCACGTGAAGCGCGCCCATCTGGAGATACGCCGCGTTGACGTCGGTGATTTCCAGCTCGCCACGACCGGAAGGCTTGAGGGAAGCGGCGATGTCGATCACGCGAGCGTCATAGAAGTAGAGTCCGGTCACAGCCCAGCTCGACTTGGGCTGCTTCGGCTTCTCGACGATCGCTGCGGGCCTGTCACCAGCGTCGAACTCGACAACGCCATAGCGCTCGGGATCGGCGACGCGGTACGCGAAGACCGTGGCGCCGCTTTTGCGAGCAGCGGCCTGCTGCAGGACCTCGACGAGCCCGTGACCGTAGTAGATGTTGTCGCCGAGGATCAGGGCGGAGCGGCTCTGGCCCACGAATTCCGCGCCAATAATGTACGCCTGAGCCAGCCCCTCGGGGCGTGGTTGCTCCCGATAGGAGAGCCGGATTCCCCATTGGCTTCCATCGCCCAACAGCCGGCGGTAGCTCTCGAGATCTTCCGGGGTTGAAATGACGAGGATGTCGCGGATACCCGCCAGCATCAGTGTCGACAGCGGATAGTAGATCATCGGCTTGTCGTACACCGGCAGCAGCTGCTTGGAGGTGACCAGCGTCATCGGATAGAGGCGGGTGCCCCTACCGCCCGCCAGCACAATTCCCTTCATTGGCGCTCCGTTCCTGGGTGAAAGCTGGTGTCTTTTGCCTTTGCGCGATGAGCCTAGCGACACAGCCCCTCGGCCTCAACTTTGTCGACTGCGGTGCGGCGGGCCGGCGACCAGAGAGGGCCCTCAAGGTACAGCCTCGCGAGGCCGGATGCGGTCCGCCCCGACAACTCCGAGCCGATCGCCGCGGTAGGCTTTGCGCAAAGGACGCCACCAGGCGGGGTTGTCGAGGTACCAATCCACGGTCCGTTCGATGCCGTCGGCAAAGTCTACCCTCGCCTTCCATCCAAGCTGCGACGTGATCTTTGCAGCGTCGATCGCGTACCGCTTGTCGTGTCCGGGACGATCGGACACGAAGGTGATAAGGCTCTTGTGCGGACGTGCCATCGGCCTGCGCCGATCGAGCACCGCGCAGATGTGCTCTACGACGGCCAGATTGGCGAGCTCGCCGTTGCCGCCGATGTTGTATTTCTCACCTGGCTGGCCTCGTCTCAGGACCTCCCAGAGCGCATGGGTATGGTCCTCCACGAACAGCCAATCCCTGATGTTCGAGCCATCGCCATAGACCGGCAGCGGCATTCCCTCGAGCGCGTTGATGATCGTCAGAGGGATCAGCTTTTCAGGAAACTGGTAGGGGCCGTAATTGTTGGAGCAATTGGAGATCAGCGTCGGCAGCCCATACGTTCGATACCAGGCCAGAACCAGATGGTCGGAGGCGGCCTTCGTCGCCGAATAGGGTGAGCTGGGGTCGTAGGCCGTGGCCTCGCTGAAATAGCCCGTTGCCCCCAACGAGCCGTAGACCTCGTCGGTTGAGACATGCAGAAACCGGAAACCTGCTCGCTCTGCTGCCGGCAATCCCAGCCAATAGAGCCGTGCCGCCTCCAGGAGCGTATACGTGCCGAGAACGTTCGTGTGGACGAAGGCTTCGGAGCTATCGATTGATCGGTCGACATGGCTCTCCGCGGCCAAATGGACAACAGCATCCGGCTTGAACTGCTCGAAGGTCTTCTCGAGGGCCTGACGATCGCAAATGTCAGCCTTCAAGAAACGGTAGCAGGGATGATCGCTGACGGGTGCCAGGGACCTCAGGTCGGCTGCGTAGGTGAGCTTGTCGACGATCAGCACGTCGACACCCAGCTCGGCGATCAGGTACCGGCACAGCGCGGACCCTATGAAACCCGCGCCCCCTGTGACGAGCACTCTCATGCGGCGCGCCCGCAGCACTAGCGCAATGAATGACGATCGCGTTCAGGCAGCGCCGTAACGATTGGATGCTGCCTGTCCGGAACCGCAAGGTGATCGGTGCGAATGCTGATGCTCATGGCCGAAACCAGGATTCAGTTCCCCACCTTCAAAAGCTCGGCCTTTATCTTTTCCGGCAAATCGGACCTCTCGCCTGACAACTCGAGCGCCTTCTTGAAATGCTCGGAGGCCTTGGCCGGCTCGCCGAGCGCCACGTAGCTCATGGCGAGGTGGTAGCGAACCAGCGCCATGTCCGGCAGCTGCGCCACGGCTTCCTCCAGCAGTGCTGCAGCGACACGATGCTCGCCACGAAGGTAGTGAATCCACCCCAGCGTATCCTTGAACTGAGGTACCTGGGATTTGCGGAGGCTTGCGGCAAGCAAATAGGCGCGCTCATGGCTCGCCTTGTCGGTCCTGTGGTCCGCCAGCAGGCTCGCCAGGTTATTGGCGACTACCATCGATCCGGATTCCTGCTTGGTCATCCGCTCGTAGGCTTCGATCGCGGCCTCGTAGTCGCCCTTCATCTCGAATAATCCGGCTTGCACAAGCTGCAGCGTCGAATTATCGGGCATCTCCCGCAACCCGGCTTGAACGACCTTCAGCGCGTCGTCGGGTTTGTTCTGACGAAGATGCCAGTCGGCCAGTGCCCTGTAGCCGATCGGGTTCTTGGGTTGGCGCTCGATGGCCGTGCTGAAGCTCTTCAGGGCCTGATCCGGCGCGTTCTTGATCAGTTGCGCGGAGCCCATAAGCACGTGCGCCTCGGCATTCGAGTTGTCCTTCTCCAGCACGGTCCGCAGGAACGCCATCGCCCGATCGACCTTGTCTGCCCGTATGAGCGTGTTCACCAGCGCGAACATCGGCTGCGCGTCGCCGGGCGTTGCGGCGTAAGCGGATTGCAAGATGCCGATGCTCTCGTCGTACTTTCTCTGGCCGTTGAGAGCAGCGCCGAGAATCTGATTGGCGACCCCGCGCTCGTCGCCAGCGCGACGGATCGCGTCAGCCACCTCTTGCGCACCGCCCCAATTCTGACGGGTCAGTCTGACCTCGGCCAGCTCGGTAAGAACGCGGATATTGCCGGGCCAGCGGGAGGTGAGCTGGGTCAGGATATCCTCAGCGCGCGCGATGCTTCCTCTTCTTCTGAGGAAGGCGACATAGTTGAGGCCGGCACCGACGTCGAAGTTGGACACACGCGTCGCGTCAGCAAACTGCTTGTCGGCGAGCTCGATCGAGCCACTGCGCTCATAAGCAATTGCCAACAGCGACATCAGGCTGACCGATCGCGGCTGATCGTTGAGCGCCTGACGCAGATCGGCGATGGCCGCGTCATACTTGCCACGATCCATCTGGATGCTGGCGCGCAGCCGCAAACCGTCGGCATTGCGACTGTCCTTCTCGAGGATGCTCGCGACGAGGGTCTCTGCCTGCTCGGTCCTCTTGCTGTTGTAGTAGTGCTCGGCAAGCTTGGCCTTTGCGCCCAACGCCTTGTCCGCTGCGCTTGTATCGCTCGCGAGCCTCGACAGAATCTGCTCGCCATCCGTGACATTTCCTTCCGCGAAATACAGATCAGCCAGAGCCACTTGGTAGTGGTAGGCGTCTCCGCCGGCGCCAATGCGCGCCAGAAGCTCCTGCCTCGCCGCGGCCGGCCCCTTGACGGAGTGCAGATATCGGACAACGTCGAGGCCCGCCTCGTAGTCTGTCGGATTTCCAGCCGCGATCGCGCGCAGCTCCCGCTCTGCGTCAGCCGGACGCTTCTGATCCACATAGAGCTTGACCAGCTGTCTGCGGAACGCCTTCTCTTTCGGGTACGCCTGGATGAGCTTCTGCAGGAGCGACTCGACCTCCTGTATGTTGCCCGCTCGCTCGTGGATCCTGATTTTGAAGAGTTGGATGCCGAAGTTGGAATCCCCGCGCGAGCCCTTGTCGAGCAGTGCCAGCGCCGCGGCGTTGTCGCCCTGTGCAACGCGTTCCGCCGCAAGCACGATCAGGGCTTCAACGTTGTCGGGCTCCGCGTCCAAGACCGCCTTGGCTTCTCGCACGGCTCCCCCACTGTCGTTCAGCTTCAGCAGGATTGCTGCCTTCAGGGCGCGCGCCGCCTTGTTCGCAGCGTCAAGGTCTGTCGCGGCGTTGACGGCCTTCAGGGCCTCATCCAACGCGTTGGCCATCAGCATCAGGCGTGCGAAGCGCAGCCTTGCGTCGATGTCCTTCGGATCAAGCTCCGCGATCTTGCGCAGAATTGCGGAGAGCCCTTCCCAGTTCTGGTTATGCTCCTCGATTTGCGCGAGCCCCTGCCACGCCCCGACCAAGTCCTGCTTGAGTTGCAGCGCGTTCTTGAACTCGATCGCAGCCTTCACGTAGTTCTTCTGCGCGAGGAGCTCGGCTCCGCGCGCATAGTGGCTCTTGGCCTTCTCTTCCGGAGAGCTGCAGCCAACAATGCTCAGTACCGCGAACGCCAAGAATGCGGCTCGCAGTTTCGAACTCGGCAAGTTGCGCATAATTACCCCTATGAAACATCAACCCCGCGATGGCCCGGATCTCGAGCTGACCGTGGCTGGTGGCTGGCCTGGCAAATATGTCGTCAGTCGTGGCGTCAACTCGCCCACGAACGAGGACAGTCGCTCGTCCGCATCACGTTCCGTCTCGCCTGGATAAACGGGGCTTGTGACACGGACGAGCGCGCCGTCAGTGCGATTTTCGAGAATGGCATCGGCGAACAAGTACCACTTGGACACATACTCATTGGCGATAATCCTGCCGCGCTGAACAAACCAGTAGTAGACGACTTGCTTTGTCGAGTTTCGTTCGATCACAGCCCGGTTTACCGGGAACGACTTTCCCCCTTTTCGGTCGGCGTAAGTGGTTCGCTCGAAGCGTGTGATCCGCCAGCCGCCGCCGGGCATGCACACGATCGGGGAGTGGGGTGAAACGCCTTTTCGCTGCGTTGCGTAATACGCAACGTACAGGTTGACGGCACCGCCGCTCGCCCGGCTGTAATCCGACAGGATGTAATCTTCCAGGCCGAGGCCGTGCTCGACCTGTGGCTCGAGCAGGGACACCTGTCCGTGCCAATCCCCGAGCACATTCGGGAAGGAGATGAAGCGCAGGCGCTCGGGAATGATCTCCTGGCGCCCCGATAGTTGGGCGATTGTCACACCGCCAACGAGCAAGAGGACGAGGCAGGCCCCTGCAGGAAAGCGGCGAGGCGGACCGCCCCCGACCCGGTACGACTGGACTGCAAAGACCTGTGGCACCGCGAATGCTTCAAAGAAGCTTCTGCCCGAGGTCAGTCGCGCAAACAGGTGCATCTCTGCAACGAGCAGCGCCGCGCAGACTATGAAAATGACCCAGCCCTCGAAGAAATGCAGAGCCCCGTCCGCCATCTGCGTGCCCCAGCTGTTGACTAGGACTCCCACCATGCCGATGCGGAAGCTGTTCATCACAATGGTGATGGGGATCGTAGACAGGAATACGATGACGCGCTGCCAGACCGGTGCATTGAAGAAATACGCCGCCAGAAATCCGAGGCTCAGCAGCGGGTATAGATATCGCAAGCCGCTGCATGCCTCGACGACCTGAACCTGGTAGTTGCCCAGGTCAATCATGTTCCCCTCGAGGTACACGGGGATCTGAAACAGTCTGATGACCAGCACGCCCAACTCCGAGGAGACGAGCTGAAGGCGCCACGTCAACACGGCCTCGAGGAAGTAGGGCACTGGAATCGCAAACAGCAGGAACAGGATCGGCGCCAAGGTCAGGCGCAGCAGCGGGTAGCCCCCCACCCCGAGGACAATACCGATCAAGGTGATAACAAAGCTGACCTGCGAGAGGATGAAGATTGCGCTCAGCTCACCTGTGAGGTGCACGACCAAGGCGAGCGCAATCAGAGCCGGGCCGGCCCACGAGGGCTGACCGAGCCCCGCAACCAAGGCGCGGCGACGCGACCATATGAGCCAAGCGGCGATGAGCGGGATGAAGAAGCCGTGGCTGTACTCGTCTTGCTTGATCCAGCGTGTGATGACCTCGCCCAGCGCACCGCTGAAGGCAACGACCGCCAGCAGCGTGGACATGGCGATCACGAGCCCCGCGCGGAGGCCACTCTCGCGAATGGCGGTTTCGGGCGGCGCTAGCATCGTTCGGCCTCCTGCCCGTCGAGCAAGAACCCCGCCTCGTTCAACCGAAAGAGCTTCGCCGTCGCAGGCGTCACCCCCGCAACCTCGAGCCTCCCACCCTGTCCAGCGAGGCGCTTCCTCAGCATCAGAAGAAGCCCGAGGAAGCGCGGGTCGATCGCGTCAACCCTGGACAGGTCCAGGGTGACCAGGGGCTTGTTCGCCGCCAACGCCGCACGCAAGTGGGTGATGGCGGTTTCGATGTTTCGCTCGACTGCAGCGCCCGAGAGGCGCACGTAGACGCCGTGCTGCTTCACGGTCGCGCTGACGTCTAACATTTGGCGCTGGCGCCCGCGATCGCGCGCCTGCCGCCGCAATCGCACGGCGAGTGGCAAGACGCGCGTCACGACCAGGCGGAGGAGAGTGCATCCGTCGTGCCAGTAGCGCCTCCACAGAAGCGGCTCCTCCTTGATGCGCCACAGCCATTCCAGACCAAGCTTCTGCATGCGCTCGGGTGCGCGCTCGAGTGTCCCCGCCTGAAAATTGACAACGGCGCCGAGGTGGGCGCGAACAGGGACCTTTATGCGATGATGGTTTCGCAGTAGCCACGCTTGTCCCTTCGATGCCCCCAGCGCCACCACCAGGAGGTCCGCGGCGCTTGTGTTGATTGCGTCGATCTTCTCAGCGCTGCTGAGCTCCTCCAACGATCCGTAGCCGGGATACATTGAGCCGGCCCCCGCCAATCCGCTGGGTTGCGCGTTGAGCGCCCGGCATGCTGCGTCGGCAACGCCTTCGGCGCCACCGAAAAAGAAAACGCGCATCGGTCTGTCGGCGGCTCTCCTCTGCTTCAGCCGCTCCATGATGTCCGAGCCGGCCACCCGCTCCCTGATCGGAATTCCGAGAGCTCGGCATATCCAGACGATGGGAGCCCCATCCGCCGTGCAAAGGTCGCTTAGCTGCAGAGACTTCGCGAACGCAGGGTCGACAAGGCCGGTGACCAGGAAGTTGAGGTTTACAGTCGAGAGAAGAAGCGGTCGTCCGCCCGCTGCCGCGGATTCGATCCTGCTGAGTGCCGTCGCCATACCGGCGGCGTCAATCGGTGCTCCCAACACACAATAGACCTCGCGTGAAAGATCGTCGGGGAGCAACGCGAGCGTTTCGCGAGACGCTCGCGGCCGGGCACTCTCTATGACGTGCAGCTCGCACGCGTCTCCCAGCCGCGAGCGCGGCACTGGCTTCCACAAAGCGGAAACATTGTTTGGGAGCGACTTCAAACCAAAAACCTACTGACTAATGACTCGTTCAAACCAAGGAACTATTCGGTGTGACCTCTGCCTTACGATGCCGATTGCGCCACTTGCTCAACAGGTATCCCCCGCCGAGCACACTGGCCATGAGTGGCAATGCGCCCGGAAGGGGAGTCGGCGCGAGCGGCGGGCCGTCGATGGCGCGAACATGCGCAACCCCGACGAAGTCATCAAAATCGCGGTCCGACGAGCCTGAGTCGTTCGATGCAAAAGCGAACCAATCTGTTTGCTGACCGGTGACCCGCCAGCGCTTGAGGACGCCATGTCGGTCATATACGGGCTCGACGTAGGCGAACATCAAGCTCGCGATGAATGCCCCGGGCTTGGCGTTTGCGCCATTGGTCACGTCCGCCAACGTGAACGGAATAGGTGTTCCAGCACCGCTACCCGTTGTCGTGCCAATAAACGATGGTCCCGGATCGTTGCCGGATTCCAGCCGATTGTTTTGATTGTGCTCGGTGCTTATCAGCGAACCATTGAAATACAGACTATTCGTGTAACCCGACTCGGCACCAATCAGGTACCAGTCGATCTGGTAATAAGGGACATTCGCGATCGCCGCACTGGTGTGCGCGCTGCCCTGCGTGCGCCACTGGGTGCCGTTGAACGGATCGGTGAGACGCGATGGCGCGTAGCCAACAACGTTGTTTTTACTCGACGACGACCCGTAGCCCGCAAACGCCCCAATGCCGTCGGTACCGAACGGGGAGCCGATGATGTTGACTGATGATGCTTGCGCGGCAGCGCCGCTAAGCAAAAGCCCCGCTCCAAGAGCAATACACACGGCACCCCTTACCCACAATCCCATATAAAAACCCCGCACATTCAATGACGTGTCGCGGCTCGCGACCAACGCACGACGCTCTCATCGCCATGCCCCGCACTGGATCAAAAAAATACGACAAATCCAGTCTGCGACTGACAAAGATCCAGCCTGACGGATTTGGAGTAGCGTCGATCTAAGCATGTCGAATGCGAAGTGTCGACGTGACCACGGCGGGAATTCTGTGTACGTGTGACCGGGCCGCCACGCCCGCCAGATTGCCACGCCGCGCGCTAAGTCCTGTCTGTTCGAATCCACCGCGACGCGCGCGTTCCGGACAGAAAGCGTCGATAAATTCTGAGCTTTTCCAACAGGTAAGGGCCCAGTCGTGCAAGCGCCGCAAGTGGCAGGATCTCGCGACCATGTGCGAACCAGCCAATGGCGACGGCAAGGCCGAACAGCATCAAGCCGAGCACCGCGATCCAGAAGGGCGTGGCAGCGGCTCCGAGAAGTGCGGCCAAGGCCGTGATCACCACCGTTGAAACAACTAGCATCGCCAAGGCACTGAGCGGCGGGACTCCAAGGTCGGCAACAAGCGCCAGCAGCCGCACGTCCCCGCGTCTTACAGCCATGCAGGCGAGCCTCGGGCCGATCTCGAGGAGCAACGCGAGATGGCCATGCTCCCATCGTTCGCGCTGGTGTCGAGCACCGGCTTCGGACTGCGGAAACGTGCTCGTGACCATTGCAGCAGGACAGAAGATCGGCGGCTGACCCGCTGCTGCCAGATCCAAGCCCAACTTCAGGTCTTCGACGACCTCACCGCTTGCAAGACCGGTCCCTTGAATGACACGCCATGGGAATGCCATGCCCGTTCCCAACAGCTGACACGGAAGCCCGAGAGCCGCCAAACCGAGCGGTCTCACGAGGTTTTTCACGCGCCAGGCGAATTCAGCGACCTGATAGTTGACCTGCGATGTGTCAGGTCTGGTCATCAGGTTGAGAGCCTGTGCCGGTCTGCCCGACGAGGCAGCAGTGCGGGCGAGTTGATCGATGGTGCCAGGCGAAAGCCTGCAGTCGGCGTCGATCGCGATCACGATGGGTGGTGGGTTGTTGCGAAGATGCCGCAGACCGCAATCCAAAGCGTAGCCCTTGCCGACCTTGGTCAGATCCTTGCGCTCGACGACTTCAGCGCCGGCTGCTGCCGCGACGTTCGCTGTGTCGTCGGTGCAATTGTCCGCGACGACCACGATCCGATCCCCGGGATGGAGCTGGCCCTTGATGTCGGAGAGTGTGGGCAGAAGACCGACGCTTTCATTGTGCGCGGGAACGAGGACGGCGACCTCGGGACGACCGGCCGGCTCACGAGCGGACCGCCGTCCGGGCAGGCCGACCGCCGCTATCACCTCGACAGCCAGCACCGCCACCGGAATGCAGACAGCAAGTGCGAGGAGCACCAGGGCGCACGAGACGATGACCACGTTCAATCCCAATTGGTGACTTGCCTAAGCCGGCCCAAACGCTCTACCCGTAGCGAGGGTGAGCTTCAGCGTAGATCACGACGAAGCTCGCACGCCTGGGGTAGACATATTGCGAAAAACAGGATGTCTCAGAAGTAAGTTGTGATAGTCATTATGCGGATTTGGTTTGTCGATCAATGTTCGAGCCGGTTGAGCAAAGGCCGCGGAGGGCAACGGTAAGCGCTGACGTTGCGGACTGGTCGCGCGAGGCTCCGCGTTGTTTTTGGGATCCCGGCAGACAGCTTCTGCGAACTATCAGACGCTACCAGCATTGGCGGGGCAAGAAGGGACCGATCTCCGTTTTGGCGTGCAAGTGGCTTGTCCTGCGCCATCGCTTCTGGAGCGTCGTGACGGGTGCTGACATACCGCTGAGCTGCCGTATCGGCGGGGGCCTGCTCATCCCTCATCCGAATGGAATCGTGGTCCATCCCGAGGCCAGGATCGGGGTGAATTGTTTGATTTTTCAGCAAGTGACCATCGGCACAGCCGGTCGCCAAGGCGTGCCGGAGATCGGAGGCCACGTCGATATCGGGGCTGGGGCCAGAATCCTCGGCCCGGTTCGCATCGGCTCGCACGCCCAAATCGGAGCAAACGCGGTTGTCATTGCAGATGTGCCGGCCTGGGCCACCGCGGTCGGAATACCAGCACGCATTGTTCAAAATTTGTAGCACGCAAGCATACGACGCATCATGAGCACGCCAGCCTCTACGCTCCACGAGGTCTCGACCGACGATCCGTTCACACAGGTCGTTCGCATCGGAGACGCAAGCGCAACAGCACAACAGGTCCTCAATGATGCGAGCTGGAGGAGCGGGCGTCGGTGGCGATCCCTTGAGCCATCGATCCAAGCCTGCGACCCACCATCGCTCATCGCGTCTGCCGCTCGGGGCAGATCCATGCAGCTCGCACGGATCAAGTGAGATGTCCTCGATCGACGGTGACTCAAGGCTGCCGAGTCTCGATGGCTTGCGCGCGATCAGCATTTTGCTCGTGCTCGCAGCCCACATGCTGGCCCTTGGCCCAAAATGGCTTCAACTCAACGCCACCGCGGGCGCTATGGGCATGAGCATGTTCTTCGCCCTCTCGGGATTTCTCATTGTGTCGGCTCTCAAACGGAACGCCGACGTAGCCGAATTCGTTGTGAGGCGTTTCACCAGGATCATTCCGCTTGCTTACGCCTACGTCCTTGTGCTCCTCGCCGCCCAGATTATCAGTCCTGGCACCGCCGCCTGGACCATGAGCTTCTTTCTGAACTATGCACACGCCCATATGGGCCCCGATAACGGGCACTTTTGGTCCTTGTGCGTCGAGATGCAATTCTACTCGGCGATTGCTTTGACCATTCTGCTCATCGGACCCAAGGGGCTCTGGATCGTATGGCCGGCGTGCCTGGCGGTCACCGCCTTGAGGATCAGCGAGGGTGCCTACATCAGCATCGTCACGCATCTCAGGGTCGACGAGATACTCGCGGGCGGTTGTGTGGCCACTCTGCTCGACAGACCCCGCAAGACAGCCACCAAGCTATCTCTCCTGCTCGCCTGCGGCGCCGCGATTCTCTGGGCGGGAGCATGCCATCCTAAGGCCGGCGAACTTCAATACCTGCGGCCGTATACGTCGGCGGCTCTGTTGGCGGTGGTCGTGGCCTACAGCGGGTCGCTTCTGCACGTCGTGCTTTCATCGAGCCCACTAAGATATGTAGCCGCCATATCGTATGCCTTGTACGTCATCCACCCTCTTACGATCCATGGATGGATGAACACAGGAAGCACGTTCGAGCGCTATGCGTTCAAGAGACCTCTGAGCATGGCCGCCACTTTCATCGCGGCTCACCTGTCGACGTTTTATTGGGAGTCGCTTTGGCAACGGGCTGGCAAGCGTTGGATTGCGTTGCGCAGACTAAGGCTCGGGTACAGTTGATGGGCTCGGCTCATATGGCCGGACCCATGTAGCTCAACCGCCTTCAAGGGGTTTGCGACCGATCCCGAATCCGCTCGCGAGCACGCTATGGCGCCAAAAATCGGCCAGCATATGAGGTGGATCGAGATCGGGCTTGCGCTGCAGACGCCGGCGAAGCCGCCAGCAGCCATATCCGAACCCGAACGCCAGATCAGCGACCATCGCTCCGGTCCGGCCGAAGTTTTTGACAAAGTACCGGCGCCGCGATTCAAACCAATACGACGGCACACGAGCCGGCCTCTTTGGTGAATCGCTGCTTTGCTTTGCTCCGCCGAGACCCTCGAGGCCCGTGCTTTGGCCGCCAATGTGCATGACGCGGCTTTGCGGCACGTACCAGCACGGCCAACCCGCGCGGTGCGCACGGAGACAGAAATCGGTTTCGTCGAAGTAGAGGAAGTACCCCTCGTCCAGCAGACCGATGGCCTCGAATACCTCCCGGCGGACGATCATGCTGCAGCCTGCGACCCAATCAACCGGCGCCGGTCGATCTTGGTCCATCCGGCACGGGACGACGCTATTTGAGAACCAGCGATCGAGGACACCGAGGCGCAACCCATTGAGCAGTTGATTGCAGGGAGTGATGAACCGGAACGCGAACGGCCAATCGCTACCGTCCGGATTCTCGATGCCGCTTCCGGCGATGCCGACCTCCGGATGATCGTCCATGAACTCCAAGAGAATCCGGATGGCGTTGGGACGGACCTCGGTGTCGGCGTTGAGCAGCAGTACGAGCCGAGGCGGAGCGGCCGAACCAAGCGCAGCCCTGATGGCAACATTGTTGCCCGCGCCGAATCCGCCGTTGCGCGCCGCGACCTCGAGCGTAACCCAATCCCCCCACCCGTTGGCCACAATCGCCTCGCGAAGCACGGACTCTTCGCCAGAGGCATTCTCGACCACAACAACGCGAACTCCCGGGATAGGCCTCACCTCCGGCTCCAAAGACCGAAGGCACGACACGGTCAAGCGCGCCGTCCTGTAGTTGACGATCACAATCAGCAGCCCGCTCGAGGCGCTCCGTGCCGGTAGGCTCGTCGCGCTCATCAATCTTCCCCGGGCGCGTGGCGCTGCAGCGCCGCAACGAGATGATCCATGGTGGGGATGGCCACCGGATCGCTCAGCGGCCAGAGCCGCGACAACATTTGCGCCTCTCGGAGCCGCTTCTGTCCTGCAAGGAACAGCGTCGGAATGGGCCTCATCAGCATCAACTGCAATGCAAATCGCCCCCAGGCCTTCAGTCCAGAGCCGACATGACTGACGCGAATGCGCGGAGACCGAAACCGCTCGGTCTCGGCCAAGACGGCGACATAGATGTCGAAGTGCGCCTTCGGGAAAACTCGAAGCAGGTATTGCATGTCCTCGGCCCAGCGCCCCGCTGGTACGAGCAACAGCAGCCGGATGCGCTCAGCGTTTCGATGCCGTCGCACCCATGGCGAGAGCAGATCCGCTGCACGTCGGACGATTGGCTCATCGAATCGGATCGAGATGGGCTGCGTCGTTGCCGGCGGCTTTCGCAACAGCCAGAACCGCTCGGCTAGTCCCGCACTTTCAGCGGCCATCCGGGCGCATTGCCTTACATCCGGTCCAATGACGTCGATCTTGAATTGCGACCCGTAGAGCGACACCAAATGCAGCTTCTCATCGAACACCGATGCGACCGAGACAACTTCAGGGGCCAGCTCCGCCCCGCTGGCAGCGAGGGCGCTCAACACGGTCGGCGTGAATTCGGGCGACCAGGCGGCATACGGTACATCCTGATAGAAGCGGGTCTCGCAGCCATCGAGCAGCTTTGGTTCCTCGCTCATGAGCGTCAGGCAGGCATCGCGGGTGAGCTGGTGATCGGTATGGGGTCCGCCCAGCGGAAACCAGACCTCGTCGGGCCGCTCGCGCAAGAGCGTGGCCCGGATGGCCTCGCCCCACGCGCGCAGCTCCTCCGGTCCCGAATGGTGCGCGATGAAGGCGCTCACCGCGTGCTTGTGCTGCCGGTGCCAGTCGAGCGACCAATCGCCGTCGTGATAACGCAGAGCAGCCTCGGGCTGACCAAGCGCCTGGTATCGCCCGCCGAGAAGTCGGCAGAACAGGGCGCCCTCCGCATCGCGAAGCGATGAAATCTCACGGACGTTGAAGTAATCCCGCTCGAGATAGTAGTAGCTGGTGAAGTTGCTCCGGCTGCCAATCGTCGCGACGGTGAACTCGACCTCGTGACGTCGCAGCCACATCGTTCCACCGACGCTCAGCACCGCATCGTCGCTGTGGGGCTCGAAGATCAGAATCCGCCGCCGGCCCGGCCGAAACTCCGTCTCCACGATCTCGCATATACCCCACTCGACAAACCGTCGCAGTATCGCATTGGCGCCGGGAAAACGAATCCGCAGCTGATCGACCGAGGGCTCGCCTTCCAGAGCGGTCCACACAGCTCTCTCTGCGTTCGAGAGGCGAGCATGCGGTCGCCTCGATATGAGAAACAGCAGCTCGTCTCCCGCCTGGCGGAAGTGGGGACGGCGCACGACTTTTGCTGAGCCGCAAAGCTCAGCGGACGCGTCACGGACCGGGCTCATTTCCATGTCAACAGCACTCGCCAGGGAATATCGCTCATCGAAATTCTTGAGTAAGAATGCAATGATTGGTCGCCACAATTTCTACTGTCGATAGGCAAGCGCTGCAAATGACTGCACGATTCCGGGTCCTCCGGCTTGGTACGGAACGGGATCCTCCTACCAATGTATTCATCGCGTCTACCCACCTCGGACAATCGCGCCGGGTCCGCCACCAGCTTACCATGCGACGGCTCGGGGCGAGGCTTGCGGACTGGGGGGAAAGCCATGGCATACAGCGCTCGACTTCTGCCAGGTTGGAGCGCGCAGAGGAACACGCCGCGGCACCAGGGACGCGGCGATGACCTTCGGCGCAGTCGCCATCGGGCGCAATGAGGGCGACCGGTTGAAGACGTGCCTTGCGTCGCTATCGGGCGCTGCCGCGGTGGTCTACGTCGATTCAGGCTCGACCGACGGATCGGTGCAATGGGCGCGCCAGCATGGCGCCGACGTGATCGAGCTGGACATGAGCCTCCCGTTCACCGCGGCTCGCGCGCGCAATGCCGGCTTCAGGCGTCTGCAGGAGGTCGCACCCGGCCTCGCCTTTGTTCAGTTCGTGGACGGAGACTGCGAGATCGACCCGCGCTGGCCGGAGGCGGCAGCTTCTTTCCTGGCCGCGCACCCCGACGTCGCGGCCGTCGCGGGGCGTCTCAGGGAGCGATGCCCGAGCCGGTCGGTCTACAACTGGCTGTGCGACCGCGAGTGGGACGGGCCCGCGGGCGAGGTGCGCGCGTGCGGAGGAATTGCCATGATCCGGGCCGCCGCGCTCGACGCGGTGGGCGGCTACCGCGATGACCTGATCGCCGGCGAGGAGCCGGAGCTGTGCGTGCGGCTGCGGGCGAAGGGCTGGCGCATCTGGCGGCTCGACGCCGAGATGGCCTTGCACGACGCCGCCATGACGCGGTTTGCCCAGTGGTGGCGGCGTGCGACCCGCGGGGGCTACGGCTTCGCGCAGGGCGCGTATCTGCATGGCGCGCCGCCCGAGCGGCACTGGGTGTGGGAGTCGCGCCGCGCGCGGCTGTGGGGCCTATGGCTGCCGCTCGCCTGCCTCGCCTGCGGACTGGCGCTCGGGCCCTGGGGCTGGGCGGCGTGGCTGATCTTTCCGCTGCAGGTGATGCGGCAGACCGTGCGCAATCAGGGACCGCTGGCGGACCGGGCGACATTGGCGCTATTCCAGATGCTGGCGCGCTTCCCCGAGGCGTGGGGGCAGATCAGGTTCCTGCGCGACCGGCTGCTCGGCCGGCAGGCGCGGCTGATCGAGTACAAGTGACGGAGCCCATGCGCGTTGCGTACCTGATCAACCAGTACCCCAAGGTCAGCCACACCTTCATCCGGCGCGAGATCCTGGCGCTCGAGCGGCAGGGTGCGGAGGTCACACGCATCGCGCTGCGCGGCTGGGACGGGGAGCTGGCGGACCCGGAGGACCGGCGCGAGCGCGAGCGCACGCGTTACGTCCTGCGCGACGGCGCGTTGCCGCTGCTGGCGGCCGTCCTGCGCATGATGATCGCACGGCCCGCGCCATTCCTGCGCGCGCTGGCGCTCGCGTGGCGCATGAGCCGGGGCGCGGAGCGGCCGCTGCCGGTGCATCTCATCTACCTCGCCGAGGCCTGCCGCATCGAGCCATGGCTGCGGGCGGCGGACGTCCAGCACGTGCACGCGCACTTCGGCACCAACCCGGCAGAGGTGGCAATGCTCGTGCACGCGCTCGGAGGCCCGCGCTGGAGCTTCACGGTGCACGGCACGGAGACATTCGACAGGGCGCCATTCATCGGCCTGGCGGACAAGGTGCGCCGCTGCGCCTTCGTCGTGGCGATCAGCTCGCACGGGCGCAGCCAGGTCTACCGGCACGTGGAGCACACCCAATGGCCCAAGGTGAAGCTCGTGCCGTGCGGACTGGAGCCGGCGTTTCACGCGGCCGCCGCAGGCCCGCCGCCGCGGGAGACGCGCCGGCTGGTTTGCGTCGGCAGGCTGGCGGAGGAGAAGGGCCAGCTCCTGCTGGTTGAGGCCGCGCGCGTGCTGGCCGAGCGTGGCGCGGACTTCGAGCTGGTGCTGGCGGGCGACGGCGAGATGCGCAGCGCGGTCGAGGCGCAGATCGCGCGCTGCGGGGTCGTGTCCCGGGTGCGCATCACGGGATGGATCAGCAGCGACGCGGTGCGCGAGGAGATCCTGGCCGCGCGCGCGCTGGTGCTGCCGAGCTTTGCCGAGGGGCTGCCCGTGGTGATCATGGAGGCGATGGCGCTGCGGCGGCCCGTGATCAGCACGTACGTGGCGGGCATCCCGGAGCTGGTGCGGCCCGGCGAGCACGGCTGGCTCGTGCCCGCGGGCGACGTGGACGCGCTGGCGCAGGCCATGCAGGAATGCCTCGACGCGCCCGTGGACACGCTCGCGCGCATGGGCGAGGCTGCACGCGCGAGGGTCCTGGCGCGGCATGATGTGGACAAGGCTGCGGGGATGTTGGTGGCGTTGATGGGGGGAGGCGGGGCTCAGACGCCGCGCGCACGAGAATGAGCACTACGACTCTCATTTTTCTTTCGCCCCATGATCCGACCAACGTGCTCAATTGGTCGGGCACATTGACCTCATTGTACCAGGCGCTTGAGAATGAAACCGGCGCGGAATCGTTGCGGAAGATCGATGGCGGATGGCTGGATTCAGCCGCTCAACAAGTCAACCGAATACTTTACCATCTGGGCCTCCGGTTCGATTGCCGATACTCCACTGCCTTCGCCATGTGCGCCGGCCTGTACACCAGCGCGCGCCTACTGTTTGTGCCGGATGGTCTAATCATTGCAGTAGCTGCCTCCAACTATGTTCCGTACCTATTCACGAGACGTCGCATTATCTACATATCTGATGCGACGTTCCGCGCGGCAGCGAAGCTGTACCCCACTTTGAAGGCATTACCGACCTGGCTCCACAGACAATTCGATAACAATGAGGCGCGGACACTACACAAAGCTGAGGCCATAATTCTCCCGTCCAAGTGGGCAGCAGAATCCGCCGAACTGGACTACGGCGTCGAACGTGCGCGGATCTTTGAGATCCCATTCGGAGCGAACATCCCCAACCATCTTATCGACAAGTATTACCAACAGAAGTCGATCGAACGAGGTGACGTCAATCTGCTTTTCGTGTCAGCGGATTGGAAGCGGAAAGACGGCGACAAGGCGGTCGACATCTGCCGCACCCTGTTGCGGCAGGGCGTCGCCGCCCGCCTTGCAATCGTCGGCGATGCTCCCGAGCATGTTCGGAAGTTGGACTTCGTGGACGCCAAGGGATTCCTCAAGAAGACAAACGAAGCGCAACTCGCGGAGCTCTGCCGCGCATATCGCGAGGCGCACTTCCTTGTTCTACCCACCCGCGCGGACGCCTCGCCAATCGTCTTCTCTGAATGTCGCGCATTCGGCGTACCCCCGATCACTCATGATGTCGGGGGCACTTCATCCGCGATAAGTCATGGCGACACTGGACTACTGCTCCCTCTCCAAGCTACGCCCGAGCAGTTCGCGGAGGAGTTGCTTACCTACATAAGTGATCCTGCTCTGTACGGAGCGCTGTCTGAGAAGTGCCGGCTATGGTACCTTGAAAAGGCACAATGGCGAAACTGGAGCCACCTCATTATCAGCTTGGCGGCCCCGCGCTAATCAGAGTGCCATCGAACATTTGGGTATCGACCGCGCATTGAGTGCTCAAATACATCCCGGTTTTTTCCATAGCTGTTGTCGTAAAAATCGACTTCCCGCCCCAGCATGGCCGACATAATCGCAATATGAAGACGGTTTGTCCGTACAGCACGAAACCGCTTCAAAAACCGGAACATCCGATAGGTGGTGTGGCCCGCGATTAATGGCAGCATGCTAACGTCCGCAAAAGCCTCAGAGACGTCCAAGTTGTCCTTCGGCAGGGTAATGGCAGTTTTCTCAATGTCCGTACGAAAAGCGTTGAGCGTGCCCTTGACTTGAACCCTCTGCGCGAATTCTGCATCCCTTCTTATCCGCCGCCAAAGCCTAACGTTAGCCCGAGGGTTGGTGACTAATTCCACAGCCCCCCTAAACGTCAGAGCGCGCACGTGGCTTTCCGTTTTGCCGAAATCGCAGCCAAACGCTAAATCATCCGATAAGAATACATTGCAGGTATAATTTACTGACTTGATGAACTCATACGATGGTCTGTCGCGGCAGAAAACAAAGCTTCGACCACCGAGCTGCCCCAACACCTCCGGATATGAGCGAATTGTATGCGGTAATATTATCATGCTTCGACAAGAAGTCATATTGCGCCGTATACAATTAATCATGTAGTCGTATGGCGTTATCAAAGCGCCCCCGCCAGCGCATACAACGGTCTCGCCCGGATAAGTGCCCGCGATATTTCCGATCTTGTATCGGATGTTCCACCGATCGAATAGCTGGTAGGTTGCGTGAGCGATGAAGGCGTCTCCCGCATTTCCGATATTGGGTATATAGATCAGCTCCTCACGCGGCGTCTCAAGCACCTGCCTCAATTCATCCCACATGTGGGCACCATACCAGTGATGAACAGAAAGTGCGCATATTCCCTCGATTTAGGCTTCCCGCATCAGCATTTGGCGCTGCGGGAATAATCTGCTTACGGCGTGCTCCAAGGCCTTTTCGAACATCCGGGCGCTCTCCTCCCAGGAACCAGCCGAGGCAGTTGCATAAGCGTTTGCTGACAATTCTCTCCATTCCTTGGCGCTGCGGGAGAGCACCCATTCGACGCCGCGAGCGAGCCCTGTCACGTCGTCCACGTCGACCAGCACTCCGTTCTGGCCTGTCACGACGGCCTCCTCCGGCCAACCGGTCCGCGTTGCAACGACAGGCGTACGGCAGGCCATCGCTTCCATTGCCGGCAGGTTGAAGCCCTCGCTGCGGCTCGCCGTGACCCAGACGTCGCAGCGCGCATACAGATTGCGGATCTCGTCCTGGGGAGGGGAATGAAAGAATTCAGTGCCCTCGGGAAGCGGCATGTCTCGGGCAACACGCTCGCTGCCGAACGCGATCATGCGCAGATGGGGGATTTGCTCGCGGACGATCCGCAGCGCCTCGAGCGTCGCGTCGAGTCCCTTGAGGGTTGAGGTCGAGTATAAGAAGCCGACGGTCGGAACCGCTTGCTTCCCTCGCAAGGGCGCGAAGAACTGAGCCCGATCGACGCTGTTGGGAACGAGGTCCACAGTATCATCGCCATACTGGGTCCTCATGATATCTTTCAGCCAGCGCGAAACGACGATTTTATGCATGGGCAAACGATACGTCGCGCGGCAGCGATCCACCGGCAGATGAGGAAACACCTCGTGGCCCTGGACGAAGTATGCCTTCGCTCCCTTGCGTGAACTGAGCGCGTTGACCCATTCGGCGGTATGCCACCAAGTGGCGATAACGACGTCTCCATCGGGAACATCATCGTCTGTTACCGGACGTGGCCTATCGAGTACACGGTGGTCAATGTCGCCATCGTCGAGGTGGGACGCCGACAAGGAAGGATCAATCGGCCATCCATTCCCGTTCAGCCACGACTTCACTTTTCTAACAGTTGAGACCGTTCGATAGGGGCACGATATGACGCGAACGCTGTGGCCCAGGCGCATCAATTGCTTGGCATAGATCGCGGCGACCCTGGTGCCGCCGCTCATGTTGGCTGTCGGCAGTATGAACGTTATGCGCATGCATCCTGCGTGTAGCTAGTTCGGTAGCCCAAGCTCTCTAATCAAAGACACTCTACCGCGATGGATAAAAAGACATTCGTCGCAATCATGACTAGACTGGACCTCTGTAATCGGCCGCACCGCTTTTCGGCCAATCAGCCATCCGCGATAGCCGGCATCCCGCAGCAGTCTCTTGACGTCGTTAGTAGATGATTGGCATCGCCGAAGCGCCTCCTCGTTCAACTCTATGAGGAGAGTTGGCTTATGTCTCGCCAGCGTCTTCTCGGCTCCCCGCAGAGCACGATATTCGGAACCTTCAATATCCATCTTTATCAGATCAACCCGGTCGACCCCTATCTCTTCGAGTAAGTCGTCTAGTCGGCGCACCTCTACGCGGCAGCCCGTTTCACCGCTCACCGCGCCGAGCGTGAACATGCCGAGGTTAGCTCCAGCGGACAGCGCGAGCGTAGCGAACCCTGTCGAATCTCCAACGGCCGTCTCTAGCAACGAGACATTTCTCATGCCGTTAAGCTCAATATTCCTTCTAAGCTCTTGTGCGTTCGATGGAGCCGCCTCAATCGCAAGTACCCGACCGTTAGGACCGACCACAAGCGAGCTCTCCAACGTGTAAACACCGACATTTGCTCCAATGTCGACGATAGTAGCGCCTTCCCCAGCGCAAGATCGCAAGTACCGCAGACAATGCGGCTCAAACGTGCCGCGATAATAAACCATGAGCTGCAGGTAATCGGTTTGGCGTACTTCCATCAGGGCACCACTGCGCAAGTGAACCGCACATGGCGCAGGCCTAAACCTGTATCCCCACCACAGCGCCAGGTCATCGGCCCACGCCCAATTCGGGAGGTGGCGCAATCCGCAACGAAGCACGGCGTCCATCACGCGATATGCTAGAAGGTCGCTCTTCGGCTGCGCTGTTACTGCTTTCCCGTTCACGGGGCGTACCCGATCGCAACCGCCAGAATCTTTCCGCCTGCCATCCCTAGGAGGATCGTCGGAAGGAGCAACATTTCCTTACTGACATCAATCAAATCGGACTTCCTGCTGAAATAGATGATGCTTGGCACGTATGACAGCTGACTCAATACGATCCCCCATATGGCGCCCGCCACACCAAGGAATTGAAATCCCACGGGAGTCAAAACTAACAGCGCAAGTAGACGAACCACAATAATGATCGAGACAATACGCGGCATTCCAAGTGCCATGTAGCATTGAACGGCGATCTGAAACGGAAGCGCCATGAGCCCCACCGCCAGAATTTGCAGCATCCAACCCGCTTGCGCGTAGCGGTGATCGTAGAGCACGCCGATCAGCGCCTCTCCCGATGTCATCAGCGCGCCGGCACAGAAGTATGCGGTTGCCGCAATGATGCCGTGGAAGCGGTAATAGGCTGCTTTGAGATCGCCCTTGTTGCGCACGACCTCGCTCAGCGCAGGAAAGCCCACGCTGCCGATGATTCGCGACATCACCTGCTCGATCGCGCTGTACATCGAGAACGCGATCACGTAGACGCCGAGCACGGTGCCGTCGACCATCCAGCCGAGCAAAAGCCGGTCGCCGCTGTTCACGAGGAAGCCGAGGATCGACGAGAGAAAGATCCACTTGCCGAAGTGCACGAGCTCCAACAACGCCGGCCTGTCCCACTGCCAGCGGTTGGCATTGCCCGGCAGCCACACGTGGGTGAGCGCCGTGCGCAGCATTCCCGCCAGGATGCCGCCGGCGACGAGCGCCCAGATCGAGCGGTCGAACGAGGCCCATGCGAGCATGCACAGCAGGCCGACGATCTGCGTCACGAGGTCGAGCTGCGTGATGCGGCCGAGCGCGAGATTGCGGCTCGCCTCGGACGTCTTGGTCGACTCGAAGCCGCCGATGACCGCGCCGAACGACAGGACCGCAACCACCCAGGGCAGGCTCGGGTGCGCGTAGACGCTGTCAGGCGGCACCATGCCTGCGCGAGCCGCCACAAAAATGATGACGCTGATGGCGAGCGCGATGACCCACAGCACGAGCCCGCGCAAGATCTGCAGCACCCAGGCCGTGTTCAGGAATAGGGGATCGGCGCCGCGCCGGCTCTGCACGATGTTCTGCCGCAGTCCCAGGTCGGAGAACATGGCGAGCCCGACCATGACGATCGTGGCGATGGCCATGACGCCGAACATCTCCGGCACGAGCAGCCGCGTCATGATGAGATTGCTGCCGAAGCGCAGCACCTGGCTGATGCCGTAGCCGGCGAGCGTCCACGCGCTGGCGGTGAGCACGCGCCGCTTGAGAGGAATGCGTTCCGGCATCGGGATGGCGGGCGCGTCGGTCCCTGGCATGTCGATCTACTAAGGCAATCTCGAAATCACGAATTGGCGGGCCTGCGCCCAATGATGCTCACCGATGGCACAGCAAGGGTCCGCGCGCAAACGCCAATTCGATCATGTCCGCCGGCCCCGCTCACGACCGTTGATTGAACGCCACAACCGCGTCCCACACCGAATTGCTGTCGCCCAGGTAGCGCAGCCCGCCCCAGGCGCCATATCGGCTGACCGGCCCCGCCTCCACGAATTTGGACGGATACTTGCCTCCCATGGCGACGAAGCTGTTGAACATTGCCGTGTAGTTCGCGGCGTCCTCGGGTGTGTGGTTGCACCGCCTGTAGAACTCCATGAAACGCTCGCGCTCTTCTGTGGTGAGAGCGTCGAAGAACCTCGGATCGTTGTGGTTGCCGCCCTCGTACTGGATGAGACCGAGCCCGTTGGCGTCGGCGACCTTCTTCTGCGCTGCCCAGAATGCCGGGATCTTGCTCAAGCAATATGGCGCCTCCGTGTGGCGCCCATCGGTGCAATCCTCGTTCACTATTCGATTGAAATAGCTGTATTTTGTCGGCTCGCGGCCATCCTTGAAGCGCTTCTCGCTCTCATCCATCCATTCGAGCACCTTGGCCTTGTTCTCCTTCTTGAAGCCGCCGCCCCAGTAGCCGGTCACGGCGAGGTCGTCGAAGAGATCAGGGACCGTCAGCCCTGGCGCGTGCTCGGAGATATACAGCTTGACGCCCTCGAGCAGCCTGTTGGTCACGTACGGGCTGACTGTCTGCGTGGCGAGAACACCGCGCCACCTGCGGCGGCTGTCCAGGCCGTAGGTGTCGCGAACCACCCTCATGCAATGCGCCGCGAGGTAGCCCGCCATGCGGAGGTTGTCGTCGCCCGGAAACCTGCCGCGCGCCTGCGCCGCGAGCCAATGCGGGGCGTTGAACATCGAGTTCCAGAGCTCGTTGCCGAGCTCGAAATATGTGACGAGCGGAGGAGCGACGTTGTCTCTGAAATGCGCCGCCAGCGGAGCCAATTCCCTGGCGACGCTTTTCAGGTCGAGCGGCGACGTCAGCGACGCCCAGTTCGACGTGTACGGCCCGAATCCCGAGCTATCGACACCGGACAGAGCGAAGGTGCCGGCCTTCCGATCCGCATGGCTGACCGTGAACGTGCCTCTTTCGATTTGCGGCCAGTTGGTGGCGTAGGGAATGACCTTGTCTCCGTCCTCCCAGTTGTGGCCCGGCGCGGTGACGACCGCGGGATTGGCATTGCTGATGGTCTTGAGCCCCGACATCTTCCCGGTGCCGAGCACGTTGGGAATGCACACCCACGGATGCGACTGCACCTGCTTGGCCAGGGTCGACATGAGCGCGAGCGGCATGCCGCCCTTGATATGCGGCTTGCCCGTGTCGCCGCCGTAGCTGCAGTGCTCCGCAGTCGGGATGTCGGAGAAACGCAGCGTGCTGCGATTGTTGTTCGTGCACTGCCAATCCATGAAGCGGATAATGCCCGATCCTTCCCGGACCTTGGCCACCCAGTCGGGATTGAAGACTTCGCCGGCATCGAGGCGGGCTTCATGCCGCAGCTCGCACAGGCGGATGTTGCGCGGCGGGTCGTTGCGCAGCATGCCCGAGAACGAGACCCACATGCTGCTGACGTTGCCGGCCCAGGTCCATTCGATGCGGTTGCCGGCGCGAGTCGAGGCCGATGCGCCCGTGATCGAGACATTGCGTGCCGTGCCATCCCATTTGAGCACCCAGCGTTGGCCGGCGCGATCGACTCTATCCACGCCGCCCGGGGAGCCGACGTAGAAGATGCGAAGGAGGTGCGTGACGCCGCTCGGAAGCGGATTCACGAGCTCCCCGTTGGAGTCGAGGTAGCCGTCCCAAGGCGACTTGGGCAAGCCTGGAGGAATATTGCTGAAGTGGTCGACGCCGTCTGCGATAACCTGAACCGGGGCGCCCTGCTTCCACACATTGAGAAGGGAATAGAAACCGGCGTAGTAGGTCAGGCCGTTCAGGCCAAGACAGATGCGGCCGTTCGGTTGAACCGGCTCGGCTCCGGGAGATGATGGATTCGATGTTGCAAGCGGCAGCGACGCAGCGCCGACCAGAAAGGATCTTCGCGATATAGACGACATCTACACGCAGCAGCCTGTGATGAAAAAATTGAAAAGTACGCACCAACCGATGTGATCGGCTTAGTCTTTAATCGTATGATTGCCGTTGCACAAGCTTCTGGCCCGGACGCCGGATCGGCTCGAGCAACACGTAGTACTCAGCTCGTTTCTAACTGCGAAATTGCAAAGGTCGATTATGCTCCGTCGACATCGCGTGTTGTTGATAGCTGAGGCTGCCAACCCGGAATGGGCCAGCGTCCCCCTCATCGGCTGGAGCCTATCGCGCGCGCTCGCCAAAGTCACTGATGCGCATCTCATCACCCACATCCGAAATCGGGACGCGGTGCTCCGCGCTGGACTGATCGAGGGTCGTGACTTCACCGCCATAAACAACGAGCATGTCGCCGGGCCGGTGTGGAGGCTGGCTGATCGACTGCGCGGCGGCGCAGGGATTGGCTGGACGACGATGACGGCGTTCTCCTCACTCGCATACTACTCTTTCGAGCGCGAAATCTGGCGACAGTTCGGCACGCGCATCGCGGCCCATGAGTTCGATCTCGTTCACCGCATCACGCCGTTGAGCCCGACCCACCAGAGTCTCATCGCCAGGCGCCTGTCGAGACACAACGTCCCGTTCGTCATCGGTCCGCTCAACGGCGGTGTCCCCTGGCCCAAGGGCTTCAGAGACCGGCAGCACGCGGAGCGGGAATGGCTGTCCCACGTCCGCGCCGTATACAAGCTCATGCCGGGGTACCGATCCACGCGTCGGTTCAGCTCGGCGATCATTGCAGGATCGAGGTACACGTACGAGGAGATGCCTCGGTGGGCCAAAGAGAAATGCTCCATCATTCCCGAGAACGGCGTCGATCCCGGGCGCTTCAAGACCCCGCGCAGCCGGCAAGCATCGCTTGCATTGCGAGGGGCGTTTGTGGGACGGCTGGTTCCATACAAAGGCGCTGACATGCTTTTGGAGGCCGCCGCGAGCTTCCTCAGGCAAGGCCAGCTGGAGTTGCACATCGTTGGCGATGGGCCGCAACGAGGGGATCTCCAGTCACTGAGCGACCGGCTCGGGATTGGCGGCAAGGTCCGCTTTCACGGCTGGATTCCACATGTCGACGTGCATGCCATATTGCGAGAGTGCGATTTTCTGGCTTTGCCGAGTGTTCGTGAATTTGGTGGCGGAGTCGTTGTCGAGGCGATGGCATTGGGGGTTGCGCCGATTGTGGCCGACTACGCCGGTCCTTCCGAGCTGGTCGATGACGCGACGGGCATTCGCGTGGCCTTTAGCAACAGGGAAAGCTTGATCGACGGCCTCAGGCGGGCAATCGAGCAGGCCATTCGGTCTCCGTACCTTCTCGATGAGCTCGGCGCTGCGGGCTACGAGCGGACCCAGAAGAAACTGACCTGGGATGCCAAAGCCCGCAAAATACTCGCGATATACGAATGGGTCCTGAGCGGCGGCGAATGTCCCCAGCCTCTGCGACTCTGAAGGCGTGAACGCTCGGTGGCAGAGTTCCAGCGCCTGAGAGTTTGCGTCCGACTCGCGAGACGCCATCTTCCCCAGCTCATACTACGCCATTGCTTCCAGCTGACGTCTCAGCTCTCGAGCACTCATGCTGGAATTGAAGCGTTCGACGATCTTGGCTCGCCCGGCCGCAGAGAATTGCCTTGCCAGAGCCGGGTTACCGGCCATGAACCGAATAGCCTCTGCCAAGGTGCTCGGGTCTTTTGGCGGAACCAGGTAGCCATCCCTGCCATGCTCCACAAGCTCCGGTACGCCGCCCAAATTCGTGGCTATAACCGGAGTTCCGCAGCTCATAGCCTCCATGATCGCGACGCCGAGCGGTTCGTGATGCGAGGCAAGCACAAAAAGATGCGCTGCCGTCAAACCCTGCAAGACACGCTCCTCCCCGACTGCGCCGAGTAGCACGGCACTATCGGCAAGTTGGAGATCCGCGATCAGTCGCTCGAGCTCTTTGCGAAATCCGCTCCCTCCCGCCTCATCTTCGCCTGCGATTTCCAGGCGCACGCAGACGCCAGATTGCCTCAGCAACGACAACGCTTTGATCAGGTCCTGATGGCCTTTGACGAAGTTCAGGCGGCCGCACGAAAAGAGGCGCAGTGTCCCAGCGCCTTCCCAAGGCGAGTAGAGTTCTCGCCTCACGAACAGCTCAGGATCAACCCCCATCGGAGCCAGGCCTATTCTGGGCGGAAGGTCGTTCGGTATCTCCTGATGGACCTGCCTATACAGTCTGGATGTGATCGTGATGGCGAAGGCCGCGTGACGCCATTTGACCCTTTGCTGACGCCCATAGTCGGCAAGATCGCCGTGCAATGTCAGGCTATAGGTCATGCCCGCAAGTCGATTCGCAAACATCGCAACAAGCGCAGCGTTTGCACATGAATGCGAATGGACATGCGTCAGGTTGTTGGCCCGCATATATACGATGAGGCGTATGGCGAGGACCAACGCAGCACAATCCAATACCAACCCGTTGAGCGATCTCTGCTCGGCGCTTCCTTTCAGGGCCCTGAATATCGCTCTTGGCCCCAGCCGCAGGGCACAGCCGATAATACTCGGCGCATCTCGCAGGCCCACGTCCGTCAGATAGAATGTCTCCTGCTCGGCCGCTCGCGACCATTGGTGCGATCTGATCCTATTTGGGGGCCGGCGCGTGCTGATCAGATGTGTCTTGATGCCCAGCCGCTGCAGCTCAGCGCGCTCGCGCCAAAACATGACATGCGTTTGGCCGGGAAACTCCGGAATGAGATAAGCTATTTGCATCGGGCCGGTCAGCATTCCACCATTGCTATGATGGCGCGATAACGATGGTGCCTCGACACCTGCGGGATTTCTAACGGCCAAAGGTGACTGCCTTCAATTGAGCCGATCCCCTCCGCGCTTGCGCAACTCCATATACCCCCTCCGCCCGTCCCAGCAGCGCCCCGGCGAGCAACCACGTCCACGGAGACAGCGACGCGTTGGGCAGCAGGTCAATGACGTTGATGGCCACAATGAGCGCGAGCGCTGCCAGGAAGATCTGTTCCTCCGTGGTTTCTGCGAACTTGAGAGCGGATGCCGCGCGAGCGATGGCGAGCGCCAACAGACCGAACTCGGCAAGGAAGCCGACGAAGCCGTACTGCCCCATCGTGATGATCCAGCGTCCGTCCGTCACGCTGACATCGCGTCCGCTGTCATCGTCGTAGACGCGGCTGCGACCGAAGCGCCCCCAGCCGAAAAGAAAGCGCCGCCAGGCGTGGTCCAGCAGCAGATCCTCGTTGTCGAAGCGAAACTTCAAGGACCCCGCGCGATCCTCACTGACCGACCGCGCCAGCTCCACCATGGTCCTCGTCGGAAACAGGTCGGCGGCGCGCAGGGTGGGATAGAGCAGCGCGATCACCACCAGCGCCAGCGCGATGCGAACTTGGAGCTGCGGTTTGGTGAAGCGCACCAGGAGCATCAAAGCGGCGCCATAGATCAGAGCCCCCAGCGTCTTGCACAGCACCAGCACGACGCTCAGGTAAGCGGTAACACCCGCCGCGGGCAGCCGTAGCACCCTGCTCTGCGTCCGTGAATATGCGGCCGCCGCCACCGCCGTCGTCATGATGAAGAACGCCACCAGCAGGCCGTGTCCCAGGAACACGACAGGCCTGAACCCGCCCTCACGCATCTGCTGCACGAACGAATGCGGAAAATACCCATAGATCCAGGTATGGAGCTGCGGGCTCATCCGGATCTCGAACAGCATCGGCAGCGAATAGAAGAGCCCCGCTGCAATGAGCACGCGCAGCACTTCTGCGTTGTCGACCGCTCTGCGGAAAAACTGCCGCCCCAGGAAGAACGGGATCAAGAACAGGAATTCGCCGACGACGGCGGACATGGCGTCATAGTGGCCGACGCCTGGCAGAATGCGACCACCGATCGACACCGGATCGCCGTTGAACTCCGAGGTCACAAACGGACCAAGCAGGAAGGTGAGCAGCAGAACCTCTGGCAGCCCAAATCCGTTGCTCCATCGGACGGAGCGGCCGGCGATCAAGGTGCATCCGATCAGCGCCGAGAGGTTCGGGATCGAGACCTTGTCGAACTGCGGGATCATCTCGAACTTGATGGTTGTACCGACCGGCAGCAGGAGATACCCGCCCAGGATCGTCCAGAGGGTCGCTTGGCGGAGTGGCCGCGTCTGATAGAGGAACAGAGCCACCGCCGGCCACGCAAGAAGCGCAATGATGGCGAACAGGTTCGGGTTCGGAGTCATTCATGTCCTGCTTCGAGCGGACAGCCGCCGTTGCCGATCGCGAAGCCGCCGCTCAGTACGCGTTCTTTCCTTGAAGTGTCGCCGCGATGGTCATCAGAAGGATCTTCAAATCGAATAGGAGCGTCCAATTCTCGGTGTAATAGATGTCGTACTTCACGCGTGCTTCCATCTGATCGACGAGCTTCGTCTCGCCGCGCAATCCGTTCACTTGAGCCCAGCCGGTGATGCCAGGCTTGACGCGATGCCGCGCAAAGTAGCCGCGGATCAATTGCGAGTACTCCTCGTTGTGGTCGATGGCGTGTGGCCGCGGGCCGACCAACGACATCGTGCCGTTGAGGACATTGAACAACTGCGGCAACTCATCGAGGCTCCAGCGGCGCAGGAAGCGCCCCACACGCGTTACGCGCGGATCGTTGCGCGTCGCCTGGATGTTTCTTGCTGGCGCTGCCTCGGTCGCGGTCATCGTGCGAAACTTCCAGATCCGAAACACCTTGTTGACGAAGCCGTACCGCTCCTGGCGAAAGAATACGGGCCCTTTGCTGTCGAGCTTGATGGCTAATGCGATGACCGCCATCAAGGGCAGAAGCATCAGGGTCAGCAATGCTCCAAGGCCGTAGTCCAGCAGTGCCTTGCGTACCCCACCCCAACCGGCCAACGGCCGTCCCATGACCTCCACGAGTGGCGTGTCGCCGAAGTGATCCGGTGGTTGACGACAAGGCAGCCGAAACCCGATCAGGTCGGACGCCAGGTAGACGTTGACCGGAAGCTCGCGCAGCTTGGTGACTACCTGCATGATCCGGTCGTCCGCCGACCAAGGCAGCGCGATGATCACGTCGTCCACGCTATGGGTGCGAATGTAGCGCTCCAAACCGTCCAGTCTTCCGAGCGTTGGCGCCCCTTGGATCGCGGGCGGAGCGCGATCCGCGTCAGTAAAGACGCCTGCAAGCGTGATGAAGCGCGGTTGCGTCTGCTCGATGTGGGCCAGGAGGCGCGTCGTCTGCTCGAAGGCACCCGCGACCACAACGTTTCTCGTAAACACGCGCCGATCGGCAAGATGGCCGACGATACGGGACGCGACAACGCGAAACGCGATCGTCAGCACGCATGCGGAGACGGCAAAGGAAGCAATCCAGACGCGTGAGAACGTCGTAGAGATCTTCAAGGAGAAGGCAGCCGCCAGAAGGAACAGGAAGGTCGTCGCAGAGGCGATGACGATCTTGTCGAAGTAGGTGAGGGGCCGCATGATCGGCTCTAATTGATAGAGGCCCGCAAAGTTGAGCAGCGAAACGTTTACGAGCCACACAAAGCCGATAGCCGCCGCGTAGTAGCTGCCTTCCTCATAGCGGTCACCCACCAGCGCATAGAATGACCCGATCGCTGCCAACAGGATCACCGCACTGTCCATGAAGGCGACGATACCGGGCACGACATTCGACGAGAATGAGAGCCTTTTCCTAGGCAGAAGATCAGGCTTGCACGCCTCCACGAGAGGGTCGACGCACATCACCCGCGCCCTCTGCGGATTCTGAAACCGGGCGCGACCTCGCACATTTGTCATTCCCCCGTTTGGCACCGGCTCTCCGGCCGGCCTAAGGTAAGAGCGTCCAGTCACGAACGGCGGACAGGAATATTGCGTTGGACGACGCATCGCCGGCGTCGTCTGTCCTGTGGGCGAACCGGTAGGAGAGCTCGGCACGCCAATCCGGCGTCAGCCGGTACCCATAGGTGACCGACGCCCTGAAATAGTCGGCAGTGCCGAAGTCCACTCCGTCCAGCGATTTGGCGTGGTCGAAGGCGCCATACAGCAGAAGATCGGAGGAGCGATTGATCTCCTGGCGCACACGGACTCCGGCGGACGTACGATTCTGGACATCGCCAACGACATTCGGCGCGATCGAGTGCGCCGCAAACACCGACAGCTGGGTGCCCGCAAGCGGCCTGTAGATCAATTGGAGATCTCCGAGCCAACTGGCACTCGTCTCAATGACTTGAGGGTTTAGCGCGTCGTCGACATCAGTCCTGTGTGCTCCGGCTCCAGCGGCAGCCTTCAGGGTCAGCCGTTTGGTGAGTTGGGAGTCCACGCCGACCATAGCTCTCATGAATATCGTCTGCGGATTGCCGGGAGCGTCCCGGTCCATGAACTCGAACTGCACGGACGTCGTCAGATCCGTCGTCGGATTGAGCCGGCGGATCCAAGCCCCCGTCGTCGTCAAGCCGACGTAGGGCACCGCGCCGAGCACGGTGAAGTCGACGTCCACCGACGTACCGCGGACTGACCACGCGATTGAATCCAGCGGCGATACGCGCCGTTGCAGGCCGGCATCCAGGGTATAGGTGCTGATGTCGCCCTTGGCGACCACCACTCCAGTGTCGGCGATCTGCGCAGACACCGCGTCCTGCAGTCGCCAGGAACCTGTCAGATAGTACTTGGTGAGCGAATCGAGCTTTTCGATCCTGATGCTGGCTCCGTTGTTCAACGGGGTTGCAAAGTCGTCGGTGCCAGGCCCCGTCAGGGCGCGGTAGCTCAAGTCCGCATTGGCCTCAATTCGCATGCCCGGCAGCCGAGCCACCGTGCTCATGAAGACTTCGCTGGCGAATTCATACGTTTCGCCGGGCGAGTTGTTCCTCAGAGCCCTGTTATCGTTGGCTTCCGCGCTTTCGCGGAACTGCACCTTTGCGCTCCAGTCGGCCGCAATGGCATTGGGCGCCCAAAGGGCGCAGCACAGGCCAACAAAAGCAATCTCCTTCCGCACCGAGAATCCTAATGAACTAAATTGGACCAGATGAACTCATTCCCAAAAATTCTTCTCAGGCACGATGATGACATCGCCTGGCTGCAGCTCGACATTGCCCTCGCTGTCCCTTCCGGCTTCGAATGCGGCATAGTCGAACAAAATCGTGGACTCGACTCCGTTTACTTTCCGCCGCACTTGAATCCGCTTTCTGGCCGCGAACTGCCCCAAGCCGCCTGACATGGCGATCGCCTGCACGACACTCATGCCGGAGCGCAGAACGTAAGGACCCGGCTTGTTCACCTCGCCCGTTATGTAGAACCGTGGCCTTTGCTCTTCATCCGGCTTGGCAACCGCAACCACCGACACCGTGATATCGAGGGCTCCGGCGTACTTGTCCTTCAGCTTGGCGCGCAGAACCTTCTCGAGCGCCTGCGGCGTCAACCCTTCCGCCTTGATTTGCCCGGCCAGAGGGAAGGCGATGGATCCGTTTGGGCCAATGACGATTTGACGATCCAGCTTCGGGTCCTGGTACACGGAAACCGCAATCGTGTCGCCGGGTTGAAGCTCCTGGGCTGTCGCTCCTCCTCCCCACGCACACAGCGCCAGAACAATCAGAAGGCCTCTCATAACAGAGCCCCTTCACGGACCTAATAGTACTTACTGTTGGATTCTGGGACTTTGTTCACGACCACACGAACGACGTTGGCCGACCTCAGGTATCGTTTGCACTCTGCGATTTCCTCCACCGAGCTCATGCCCACCGCAGTAACGAGCAGCACGCAATCCACTTGCGGCAAGAGCGCTATGACATCGTCGCTGATCAGCATCGGCGGCATATCCAGGATGATGGTGCTCCCTCTGAAATCCTTGCGCATCTGGTGCATGAGGTCGCGCATGGCCCGAGATGCCATCCACTCGGATGAGCTTTCGGTCGCCGTTTCCGCCGGCAGGACCATCATCTGATGCCGGCCGACATGCGCCCTGAACACGGCATCCTGAAAGCCCAGATGCCCCTCGAGCATGCCGAGCAATCCTGCATCGCATTTGACACCGAGGCGGCGAGCAACCTGGGGCTTTCGCAGATCCATGTCGGCGAGCAGGGCGGATCGCTCCACCTGGCGGGCAATGCTGAGTGCAAGATTGATGGTGGTCAGCGTCTTGCCACAGCCCGGCGTGGGCGACGTGACGGCGATCACCTGCCAGTTGTTGGCATCCATCGATTGCAGAACCTGCGTTCGCAACATATCGAACGCCTTGGAGCGCGGATCGGAGACGTTGTGGGAGATGATGCGGCGCGCCTCGAGCCTCTCCGGCTCGAGCACGACGTCGCGAAACCACCTGATCGGCGGCGGATCGATGGGGCCTTGCGCGGCGACCACCTTCGGTCGCTCGGCCCAGCCCAAATCGTCCGCAAGCGCCTTACCGGCGCTCACGGCATCCTGCCGAGCCCGACCAGTGCGTTGTCGCAAGGGATCCATTTACAGTTCCACCGGTGCCCTCTTCCAATGCATCGCTCTATCCGGCCAGCCGTACCAAGAACGTGCTCCACAGCTGATCCAATGGCTTGATCAGGAAGTGGGTCGTCGCGAGTGCGGTCACCATGGCCGTCGCTACGGTCCCAGTGGCGAGCATGGTCCTTATCCGCTTTTGCAGAAGCTCTTTCTTCGTTGCGATATAGGGTATTGCCACCACGAGGTAGGCGTCCGTCACGCCATAGAGATCCCGTGCACTCCAAATGGTCCTGCTGAACATCTCCGCGAGCACGACGAAGCCCAGGCCCGCGCAAATCGCCAACGCAAGCGACAGAGCGAGGAACTTGGGACGATTTGGCTTTGTGGGCTTTTGCGGCAGGATTGCCTGCTCGAGAATTTCCAGCCGCTCTGAAAACTGCGCTCTCTCCAAGCTTTCGCCCAGCCGCGCGGCCGCTACCTTCTGAGCAGCGGCTTCCAGGTTCTTTTGGATGACGGCACGCTGATTCTGAAGCGTCTCGAGCCCATCATCATAGTTGGCGGTCTGGGCCGCAACCTTCTCAAGGGCAGCAATCTGCCGCTTCAGCCGGATCATCTCCGGATGGGCGTCGGCATACAGCGTTGCCTTCTCCTGAAACTCGGCCCTGAGCATCGCCAGGGTCATGGACGACTTCTCTGCCGCTGCATCCTTCGTGTGGTTGCGCTTGAACTCTGCGATCTGCGCTTCGATCGCGCCGAGGTCGTCCTCGAGCTTCTTGACCTCGCGCGCCAGAAAATTGGTGGTCTCCTGGGCGCGACTGGTGCGGTTGCGCGCATCCTCGTTGAGAATCAGTGTGAGAAGCTCGTTGGCGACGCGCATGGCCACGTCCGGCTGCTCGTATTCGAAGCCGACCGTGAGGGCGATGGTCAGGCCGTCCCTGCGCCGCGGCTGATCGAGCTCGAACGGCCTGATGCTGGCGCGTTGCCGCATAAGGTCGAGGAGCTGGGTCCCTGACATGGAACCCCGACGCCAAGCGAACATCTGGTACTTGTCCACGATCGCCAGCAGATTCTCCCTGGTCATCACGCGCTGCTCGATGACCTGAATCCGCTCTTTGGCCGTCGCCGTGATGGTCGGACGGACGAGGTCGGTAGGAATCTGCTGCGATTCGACGAGGAGCTTGCCTTCGGCCACGTAGATCGGTGGCAGCAGCATCGTGACCGTAAAGCCGATGGCCGCTACGACAACAAAAGGTACGAGAAGGAAAAACACGCGACGCCGGAGGACAGCAATATAGTGCCAGACGTCGGCACCTCCATCTGGCATTTCCAGCTGAGCCTGCGATGCCAATTGGTGCTCCCGCATCATACTGTCAACATGCTGCAATCAGTCTGACCCTCTGCGCGGCAGCAGCCGTGCGAGGGCTCAGCATCCACGCCACCATCGTTGCTTTACTTGGAGGCCCGAAATCTCGCCGTTCATCCCCTCCTGAAAATGAAGGAGAACGGCGTACCCTTTCCTCGTGAGCTACCCACGTGCGGGTACGCCGTAGAAAATGCCTTCAGCAAACCTCGGTTCGCTCTAGCCGAGCGCCATCGGCGCAGCACGGCCCCGACGCCGACGGCTCAACCACGTGACGCCGGCAAGCGCCGTGCCGAACAAAATGACGGCCGGCGGCAGCGGTGTCGTCGTGACGTTGAGAAGGTAGGAAGCCCCCTGCGTGAGCGCCTCGCCCGTAACCCTGATCGTGTAGTTTCCGACCTGCGTTAGCGCAATGACCAAGGCCGCATTGACGTTGATGATGGTCCCTGCCGCGTTCGTTACCAGCAGGTCGTCAATGAGATTATTCGCAGAATCAAACCACGCTATCGTCAGGTTCTTGATAGCCCCCGTGAAGGGAAGGGTGATCGAGGTCGACACCGTCGTCAGCGGAGCGTCCGCGCCCGCGAGACTAACCGTGAAGTCCTGACCAAGAAGCGGGCCTGGACTGAAGCCAATTCCGCTTCCCGCACTGTAGACGTTACCTTGTACCAGCGCGTAGGGCCCTCCCCCTGGGGACATGATGACTGTGGCCGCCCGCGCCTGTCCCGCCAATATCAGAAAGCCAACTGCCGCAACTACGCTGAGCTTGATCGCCCGCACCCACATTTTGGATTCTCCTTTAAATGACAACTTCCCGAAACAATCAGTGCAATTTACTATTCGTTAAGGATTGCGCACGGGGCTGACAAGCGGCAAACGCACTTGCGAACAAACAATTGCCTTGAAGTTGCCACGTTGACACACGATGGCGCGGTTGTTCCGTGCACAACGGGCGCGCACGGGGCTTCAGACCGCGGACAGATGTGGCGTCAGGCTCATCCGGCCGCCCCAGGTTGCAACGCATCCGGAATCGCACAACCGCAGATAGGCTGCCGTGACGGGCTGCCGTACGAATAGCACATCTGCTGTGCCCGTCAGCCCGCCGCCCCTATCTGCACCGGGCCGTCAACCGCCCGCATTCGCGCCGTTTCTCACCTTCGTGCTGGCCTCCATGAGACCCAACAGGGCCTTCAGGATCTCCACCGGAGCCGGAGGGCAGCCGGGAACGTGGACATCGACCGGCAGAATGGCCGACAGCGGCCCCCCGCACGCGTAGCTGTCTTGGAACACTCCACAGTTGATGCTGCAGTCGCCCACGCCGACGACCCATTTGGGCTCAGGCATGGCGGCATACGTGCGCTCGAGGGCCTGGCGCATGTTCCACGTGACGGGGCCTGTCACGAGCAAAACGTCGGCGTGTCGGGGCGAGGCGACGAACTTCAGTCCGAAGCGCTCGACGTCGTAAACGGAATTGTTGAGCGCATGGATCTCGAGCTCGCAGCCGTTGCAGGAGCCTGCATCCACCTCTCGGATCGCGAGCGAGCGTCCGAGGCTTCGCCGCGTCTGTTTGCGAAGCGTCTCGGCAAGCTCGGCCAGCACCGCATCGCCTGGAGCCGGCCGCTTCATCACGGCGCTACCCTTGAGCAGGGCTCGAAGTAGTAATGAGCGCATGGGCTCGCCTTACATGTCGTGGCCCGAGTAGGAGCAGTTGAACGATTTGTTGCAGATCGGGAAATCGGCAACGATGTTGCCCTCGATGGCGGCCTCGAGGAGCGGCCATTGGAACCAGGATGCGTCCCGCGCGTGCAGTCTGGCGACGCGCCCCTCCTCGAGACGCACCGAGACGAACGCATCGCCGCGGAAGGCCTCCACGAGTGCCGCCCCCTCCCCCGCAGCCGAGCGAGGCTGGGGCGCCAGCACGTTGCCCGCCGGAAGCCTGTCCAAGAGCGCGCGGATGATGGACGTGCTCTGCTGCATCTCCTCGATGCGAACCCAGACCCGCGCATCGACGTCACCTGCCGTGCGCGTCGGTACCTCGAACGACACGCTATCGTAAGGCGGATACGGGAACGCGGCGCGCGCGTCGAAGGCGCGGCCCGTTGCCCGCCCGATATAGCCGCCTGCCGCGAACTGGCGCGCAAGATCGGCCTTGACGATGCCGGTGCTGACGGTGCGGTCCTGGAGCGACGGCGAGCGGTCGTAGACGCGCACGGCCGGTCGAAGCGCACTCTCGCATCTGCGGAGCAGCTTGCGGATGGCGGTGATGCCCGCGGCATCGAGGTCGACCGCAACGCCTCCAGGGACAATGCGGTCCATCATCATGCGATGGCCGAAGCACTGGTCGGCGGTCTGCAGGATGTCCTCGCGGATCAGCGTGCACCAGGCGTTGATCGTGACGACGCTTGCGTCATTGCAGACCGCGCCGAAATCGTTGACGTGATGCGACAGGCGCTCCAGCTCAGCCATGATCCCGCGCAGCATCACGGCCCGCGGCGGCGGTTGCCAGTCGAGCGCCGCTTCCACGGCCCTGGCGAAGGCGAAGCTGTACGCAACTGTGCTGTCGCCGGAAATGCGGGCAGCGAGCCTCGCCGCGCGCTCGATCTCGGCTCCGGCACAGAGGGCCTCGATGCCCTTGTGGACGTAGCCGAGCCGCTGCTCCAGGCGGACAACCGCCTCGCCGTTGGCCGTGAAGCGGAAGTGGCCGGGCTCGATGATGCCGGCGTGCACAGGCCCGACCGCAATCTGGTGCAGGCCTTCACCCTCGGCGGCGAGGAATTGGTAGGGCTGCGCGGCGTCTTGCCCATCGGCATTGCGATGCGGCGGCGGCGCGGGCCACGCGCCATGATCGAGCCACGGACGCGTATCCTGCAGCCCCTCCGGGCTCACCCCGTGGAGGTCGCGCAGCGCGCGCTCGAGCCGGATCGCCGGC
>JBLNBZ010000022.1:0-25313 GCA_050260355.1 Bacteroidota bacterium
GATCGACGGCATCGATCAGGCGCAACTCCGACGCAACCTCCCTCAGACCATAGGCGAGCGCTCTCTCGCGCTCCAACGTGTAGTTGCTGCCTTGCTTGAGCATTGTCAGCCCTTTGCTGCACTCGATGCCACCGCGCCGCCACGGACCATGAGGAAGAGGATGATCTCGGCGACGGCCTTGTAGAACTCCGGGGGGATCAACTTGTTGACTTCGACACTCTGGTAGAGTGACCTTGCGAGAAGCTTGTCTTCTATGACAGGAATGCCATTTTGCTCGGCGATCTCGCGGATTTTCAGCGCGATCAAGTCTTGCCCCTTGGCCAGAACCAGCGGCGCGCCGTCCTCCTCGCGCACGTAGCGCAGCGCAACTGCGTAGTGAGTCGGGTTGGCGATCACGACCGTTGCGCGCGGCACGGCGGCCATCATGCGGCGCCTGGCGCGGTCGCGCGCCACAGAGCGCATGCGTGACTTGAGAATCGGGTCGCCTTCGATCTGCTTCAGCTCGTCCTTGACCTCCTGGCGCGTCATCCTGAGCTCGCGCTGCCAGAACACGCGCGACCACACGAGATCGGCAGCGGCAAGCACGACAGTGGCCACTGCCAGGGCCGACAGCAGCTTCATGGCCATGCTGCGCATGAGCTCAGGCACGGCGCCGGGCTCCATGAACATGGACTTGATCATGTCGTTTTGGGCGGAGCGCAGAATCAAAATGGCGACACCGCCGACCACGAGGAACTTGAACAGCGCCTTCAGAAACTCGACGTGCGCCTGGATGCTGAAAATTCGCTTCCAGCCCTTGCTGATGGACAGCCGTGAAAGATCCGGCTGAATGCGATCGAGCACCAGCGCAGGCGGGTTCTGGAATACGGAGGCCGCGATGCCCGCTCCGGCGAGAATGATGATGGCCGGAATGAACAGGCGTGCCGCGTCGAGGCCGATCGCCTGGAAGAGCTGGATGACGTCGGCGCCGTTGCCGACGGCAAATCCCCCGGGATTGTCGATGAAGCGCTCCAGAGTGAACCTGAGGCGCACGATGTTGTTGGCGAGGAAGAAGCCGGTCAAGACGAGGATGCCCGCGAGCGAGGCGAAGGTTGCGGCCTCCTTCGAGAACGGAACGTTGCCCTTCTCGACGGCCTCGCGGATCCGCTTCTCGGTTGCGGGCTCGGTTTTGCTTTCCTTGTCGTGGGCTTCTTCGGCCATGCCGGCGGCGTCGGACTATGCCGCCTCTTCGCCGGCGTTGGCCGCGGCCTTGAGATCGATCTCGCCCTTGGCGATCATCTTCAGCACGATATCGACGATCGCACGCCGCGCCTCGGCAACCTCGCGCGGCGACGCCGAACCGCCGCTTTGCAGCTCGGACTCCACCAAGCGCCGCGAGCGCGAGGCGAGCGACGACAGGATGACGGCTTGAAGCTGCGGATCGGCGCCCTTGAGCGCGATGACCACGCGGTCGATCGGGACCTGGTCGAACACCATGGTCCTGACGCTCTGTGACAGGACCACGAGGTCCTCGAACGAGAACAGCATGCTTTTGAGCGCCTCGGCGTCGTCGGGGCGTACCGCCGCGAGGCTCTTCAGCACCTCATCGGACTGGCTCTTGTCGAGCTTGTTGAGGATGGTGGCGATGTTGGAGTGGACGTCGCCGGTGGAGCTGCCTGGCGCCGAGATCAGCTCCTCGCGCAGCACCTCCTCGACGTTGCGGATCGCCTCCTCGTCCACCTCGCCGATCGCGAGCATGCGGCAGAGGAGGTCGTTGCGTTGCTCGGGCGCACAACCGCCGATGATCTTGGCGGCGATGTCCGAATCGATCCTGGAGAGGATGAGGGCCGCCGTTTGCGGATGCTCCTTGGCGATGTAGGAGCGCAGAACCTCCTCCTTGAGCTTGGAGACCTGCGTCCAAACCGGCTCGTGCCTCACCTGATCACCCGACTTCACCTCCGCGATCTCGTCCTCGGTCATGACCGCCGCAAGCAGATGCTCGAGCTCCTTGGCGGTGCCGACGAACTTGATGCCGGTCGCAAACCGCTTGGCGAACTCTTCCACCAGCGCATCGAGGTCCGCGGCGGTGATCGGGCGCAGATCCGCGGCCGAGCGCGTGATGAGCCGGAGCTCCTCGGCATCGAAGCGCTTGAGGATCTGCGCGGCTTTCTCCTTGCCGAGAGCCAGCAGCAGGACCGCAACCTTGTCGGGACCCGACAGCGTGCTGAGACCTGTCGCGCCCTTGGCCTCCGGCCTGGCCAGCATCGAATTCTCCGAGCTCATGGCACCTTGTCGCCAGCCGAGGGCCCGACGACCTCAGTGAGCTTCAAGCCGAAGCGGGAGTTGCCGTCCTCCATGACCACGACCTCGCCGCGCGCAATGATGCGGCCGTTGACGACCACGTCGACCGGCTCGCCGACCCGGCGGTCGAGCGGAATGACGGCGCCGCGTCCCAGCTTGGCCAGGTTTGCAACCGGCATTGTCGCGGAGCCCAGGACCACGCGCACCGAGACGGGGATGCGCATGATCATATCCATGTTGCTGCTGGACGGCGTCCGGGTAGACGGATCCGGTGCGCGCGGAGGCGTGGGGGCCGGACCGAGGCTCGCTGCAAGCTCCTCCGGCGTCATCGTCAGCTCTGCCGCGAACTCCTGGATGAGCGCGGCTTGCTTGGTGTCAGGTGCGGTCTGGGACATGTGAGTCTCACCGAGCGGAAGCGAAGGTTGGACTTTGTGCGGCGTCAGCCGGCCAGGATGTCGTTCATGAACTCTTGGTCACGGTCGATGGGCTCCTCCACGCGCAGCGTGTAGACGCCGTTGGATTTGCCGAGCTGACACCACAACAGCGGCTCGCCGTTGCACTCGACGCGCACGCGGGTCTGCGGCGTGGCGTTGAGCTGCAGGATCTGGCCGACGGCCAGATTGGCAATCTCCTCCAGCGTCGCCAGGCGCTCGTCGAGGACGGCCGACAGGGCAACGCTGGTGCGTGTGATCTCGTCGCGAATCTGGCTGCTCCAGCCGGGGTCGGTGCGCCTGGGCTCCTCCACCACCGGGCGGCCCAGAACCTGGCGCATGGGGTCGATGGCGGCCTTGGGGATGACGAGCAGGAGCTCGCCCTCGCGGCCCCACACGCGCAACAGGAAGCGCGCGACGATGACCGGGGTGTTGCGGCGGCCGATGACGTCGAAGTCGATGCGGTCCGACGCGCCGTCGACGACGAAGCCCGCCCTGGCGATCGGTGCGAAAGCCTGCTCGAGCGCCTCGGCCATCTTGGCGAAGAACGCCGCGGCGATGCGCTGCTCGATCTTCGAGAAATTGCGGTCCGCATCGTAAGGCGACTGCGCGCCGTCGCCGCCGAGCGACATCTCGACGATGGAGAACACGCTGCGGCGGTCCGCGCTCAGCAGAAGACGCGTGCTCCACTGCGCCACGTTGAGCACGCCGACCACGCTCGCGTCCTCGTGCAGAGCCAGCATGTCGGCGGCGGTGCCGCTCTCGATACCGCTCAGCACCAGCTCCGGAGGCGGGTCGGCCACATCACGCATCTGGTCGCTGCAGATGGAGGCGGCACGCTCGAGAGCCGTTTGCAGCGCCGGCAACCGGTCGACACGATCAAAAGCGGCGCTGAAGATCGCCTTTAACGCCTCCCCGTCGAGCTTCGCCGGCATACCCGTTGGCGTCATGGCGAATCAGGCCGCCTCCTTGCGCTGAGGCTCGGCCGCGGCCGCGCCGCCGCCCAGGGTTTCCTGCTCGACCTCGTCGATCGAAGGCCGCTCGTATGACGAGATGGTCTTGCGTCCATGCTCGAGCGCCACTTGCGGCATGGCCCCGTTCATGAAGGCAAGCATGGTCTGCTTGACGATGATGTACAGCCGCATCTTCTTCTCGCGCACGATCTTGGCCTTGTTCGCCATCGGCGTGACCACGGCATAGGAGATGAAGATGCCGGCGAAGGTGCCGACCAGTGCGGCACCGATCAGATGGCCAAGGACCTCCGGCGCCTGATCGAGGGCGCCCATCGCCTTGATGACGCCGAGCACGGCGGCAACGATGCCGAGCGCCGGAAGCCCCTCCGAGATCGTGACCAGGGCGTGATAGGACTTCATCTTGTCGGACCGGATGGTCTGAATCTCCTCGTCCATCAACGCTTCGATCTCGTGCGTGCGCACGTTGCCGATGATGATGAGCCGGCAATAGTCGCAGATGAAGGTTGTAAGGTCCTTGTTGCCGAGCACGCTCGGAAACTTCTGAAACAGTGGAGACTGCTCGGGCTCGTCGATGTGCTTCTCGACCTCGTTGCGCGTCCTGCCACGCAACTCGCGCATCAACGAATAGAGAATGCCGAGGACGTCCAGATATTCCCGGCTGGTGGGCGCCGCATTCTTGAAGCCCTCGAGCAGCGCCTTGCCGGTATCCTTGATGATTTTCATGGGGTTGGCGACGACAAACGTACCCAGCGCCGCGCCGCAGATGATGACGTATTCCCAGGGTTGCCAGATGACCCCGACGTGCCCGCCCATGGCCACGAAGCCGCCGAGCATGCAGCCCAGCGTGATGAGTAGGCCGATGATGATTGTCACGCGCAGCTCCGGACTGTGCCACAGATCCTGAAAGGATTCTTAACCGGCACTTCCTTACGCGAACCTGATGAGCGGGCGCTTCGAGCCTCATTCAGCCTCAGGTAAGGCCAAATCGGTCATAGTCGGGCATCCAGTTGCAGAGAGAAGGCGTTTCACGTGCTTTCGACCGCAGTCGCCTACAAGCTGATCGCAGGCAACTTGGACCGCTCGCTCAGCACGACGGCCAAGAAGCCACAGGTTGCGCGCGAGACCGAGTATTACCTCGCCCACATCGGCGATGTGAAATCGATCGATGACTTCCTGGCCGACAGTCGCCTTTACAACTACGCGATGAAAGCCTACGGGCTCGGTGACATGGCCTACGCCAAGGCCTTCATCAAAAAGGTGCTGACCGAGGGCATCGACTCGAAAGACGCCTTTGCCAACAAGCTGACCGACATGCGCTACCGCGAGTTCGCTAAGGCCTTCAACTTCGCTCGCGACGGCGCGGCCGCGACCTCCACCACGCAGGCCCGCCAGGGCACCGTCGACATGTATGTGCGCCAAACGCTGGAGGAAGATGCCGGCCAGCAGAACGAGGGCGCCAGGCTCGCACTCTACTTCGACAGGAAAGCGAGCAGCATCACCAGCGCCTACAGCATTCTCGGCGACGCCGCGCTGCTCAAAGTCGTGCAGACCGTCTTCAATCTGCCGGTGCAGATGTCGCTCGCCGACATCGATAAGCAGGCCAAGATGATCACGGACCGGCTGAACATCCAGGACCTGAAGGATCCCGAGAAGCTGAAGTCGTTCCTCAACCGGTTCGCAGCGCTCTACGACATGCAGAATCCGAGCTCTAGCTCGACCCAGAGCCCCGCTGTGATGCTGATCGGCGGCTCCATGCCGGTCGGCATCGGCTCCAACATTCTCGCAGCGCTACAAAACCTGAAGCCAGGAGGCCACTAGTCCGATGCAATCGAGCATCTACGTGGGGCTGTCCGCCCAGTTGTCGCTGCAGCGCCGGCTCGACACGATCGCGAACAACGTGGCCAACACGGCGACCGCAGGATTCCGCTCGGAAGAGGTGAAGTTCGAAACGCTGCTGTCGCGTACGCCCGCCGAGCCCGTGGCCTTTGCCGCCATCGGCGACACCTATCTGTCGCGGCGCGCGGGCGAGCTGGTGAAGACGGACAATGCCTTCGACGTGGCCGTCCAAGGCGACGCCTGGCTGGCGATCAATACGCCGCAAGGCCAAGTCTACACGCGCGACGGACGCATGCAGATGACCGAGACCGGCGATCTGCAAACGCTCAACGGCTATGCCATCCTCGATGTCGGTGGCGCCCCGATTCAGCTCGACCCGGGCAACGGGCCGCCGCAGATCGCCCGCGACGGCACGATTACGCAGGGCGGCCGTCAGGTCGGCGCCCTCGGGCTGTTCACGATCCCGCCGCAGGCGAAGCTCACGCGATGGGAGAACTCCGGCGTCATTCCGGAGACGCCGGCAAGCCCTGCGCTCGACTTCACGAAGGTCGGCGTCGTGCAAGGCTTCATGGAGCGCTCCAACGTCAATCCGGTCATGGAGATGACCCGCCTGATCGGCGTGTCGCGCGCCTTCGACGCCATCGCCGCATCGCTGAGCGATTCGGAGGCTGCGCTGCGCGACGCCATCAAGACGCTGGGCTCCAACGGTTGACGCCGGTAATCGGTTGATGAGAGACCTTTTGCTGCCATGAGCGAGGAGCGGCAGACCGCCGCCGAGGGCGCGGCCGCACCGGCAGCTCTCCTGCTGAACCCGCTCGATACGCTCGAGCGCGCGGTCTCATCCGCGGCGAAGACGCTGCAGAAAGTGCGAGCCGGTGGCATCGTGACCGAGGTCACGCAAAGCTACTGCCGCGTCAGCGGCTTGTCGCAGCTCGTGAGCCTCGGCGAATGCGTGATGCTCGCGGGCGAGGGATCGTCCCAGCTCGGCGAGGTCATCCGCATCGACGCGAACGGCGCGACGGTCAAGCCGTTCGACGGCATCAATCGGGTTGGCCTCGGCGCGACAGCCTGGCGGCACGGGTTCGTCAGCATCAGCCCGCACGCATCCTGGAAGGGCCGCATCCTCAATGCACTGGCGATGCCGATCGACGGCCGGGGCTCGCTGCCCCAGGGCGCCGCGGCGGTGGCAACGGATCGTCCGCCTCCGCCGCCGATGCGTCGCGGCCGTGTCAAGATTCCGGTGCGTACCGGCGTGCGGATCGTGGACATCTTCACGCCGCTGTGCGCCGGCCAGCGCATCGGCATCTTCGCCGGCTCCGGCATCGGCAAGTCGACGCTGCTCGCCATGCTGACGCGTGCCCAGGGATTCGACACGGTCGTCATTGCGCTGGTTGGAGAGCGCGGACGCGAGGTGCGCGAGTTCGTCGAGGATGTCCTGGGCGCAGAGCGGGCCCGGGTGGTGGCGGTGGTTGCCACGGGAGACGAGAGCGCGATGATGCGCCGGCTTGCGCCGAAGACGGCGCTCACCATCGCCGAGCATTTCCGGGATGGTGGCGAGAACGTGCTGCTCATTCTGGACTCGGTCACCCGCTTCGCGCACGCTGCCCGTGAGGTCGCGCTGGCCGCCGGCGAGCCGCCGGTCGCGCGCGGCTATCCGCCGAGCGTGTTCAACGATCTGCCGAAGCTGCTCGAGCGCGCAGGGCCCGGCGAGGAGGGATCGGGGTCCATTACCGGCGTGTTCTCGGTATTGGTCGACGGCGATGATCCCAACGACCCCGTTGCCGACAGCATCAGGGGCACGCTGGACGGCCACATCATTCTCGACCGCGCCATTGCGGATCTCGGCCGCTTCCCGGCCGTCAACGTGCTGGGCTCGGTGTCGCGGCTGGCGCAGAACGTGTGGTCGGCGGACCAGGCGCGGCTGGTGGCCAAGTTCCGCGCCATGATCGCCCGTTACGAGGACACGCGCGATCTGCGCCTGATGGGCGGCTATCAGCGGGGCACGGACGCAGAGCTCGACAAGGCCGTCGACTTCGTGCCGAAGCTCTATGAGGCGTTGCGGCAGACGCCGCAGGAGGCGCCGAGCGCGGACGTCTTCCAGGACATCGCGCGGATATTGTCGGCCTAGCCCGGGCGCCGGGAACGGGGCGAGAGCGCGCGTCTTACGCTGTGTCGTCCCGGGCTTCATGCTGCTTTATGATCGGGAGCCGTCGCGCCGCGGGCGCAGAGCGGCGTTGTGTGCGGTGAGCGGCGGGTCGGGTCGCGCGGGGAAGATCCCGATAGCGGCGCCGCGAGCGCGGCTTCCGGGAACGCAGTGGGGAGGGTGGTGGTGCTTGCGCCGCCGATACTCCCGCAACCCTCAAATCTTGCGTCCCCGGCCATCGCGCCTCTGGCGCGAATGAGCCGGGGCCTTTCCGGGTGCGATTGAGCAGCGCGCACGCGGTCACGCAGAGCAAGCGGAGGCGCATCTGGATCCAAGCTCATTTCCGCTCGTGCGGGCGCACGAGCAGGGCGCGGATGACGCCGAATATTGGGCACGGTCTCGCCCCATCCCGCTCCGTCATCCCGCACCAGCGAGGCCCTTTCGGGCCGAGCGCCGATGCGGGATCCAGCGTGAGACTCGTCGAAGACGCGGGAGACCTGGGCCTGGATCCCGGCTCGCGTTCGCGCGGTGCGCTCACTTGGCCAGGATGACGGAGTTAGGGGGACAGGTCGCGCGCACGAGCGGGGCCGGGATGACGCAATTTTGGAGTGTGCACGCGGCTGACGCAGTGCACGGGGAGGCGCAGGGGCTAGCGGCGCTCGCCCATGCGCGCCTCGGCCTTCGGCACGTAGTTGAGCTCCTGGATGAGCACGTCGTCGACGACGGGCATGCCGAAGCGCTTGTTGACGTTGGCGCCGATTGCGCTGAGAAGCGCGGGCAGATCCTGCTTCTTGAGGTTGCGGAAGTCGATGGTCTCGCCGGCGTAGATGGTTTTGAAGGCCTCGTCGAGCAGGATCGGCTCCGGCTTGACCGACATGCGCTTCAGCAGCTTGCTCTCGACGTTGAAGGCGAACTGCGCCACCACGTAGCCCTGGATCGCACCCTCGGCGATGATCGGGACGCTGATCACCTTGGTTCGCACCTGCTCGACACCGCCGGAGAATTTCTCGGGCTCGGCGGTTGCTGCCTCGGCCGCCTTGGTCGACTTCCAGGACATGACGGCCCAGCTCGACCCGAGCGTGACCGCACAGGCCCACAAGCCGACCAGGATCAGCTTGATCACGGAACGTCGCGCCGGCCGGCGGAGGCCGAATAGGTGCCGTCGGATTCCGCTCCGCGGATGGCATCCGCCATGATCGCTGCGATCTCGCGTACCGCCTCGACGTGCAGCTTGAGGACGGCGCAGTTCGTATCGAGCTTGGCGCGCAGCGAGGCCAGCCGTTGCCGGGTCGGCTCGCCCAATCCCTTCTCCTCGACGTGGCGCAAGGCGCGGGTCAACTCGAGAAGTCCGTGACTCTTGCGGTTGTTGTAGTCCTTGAGGTCGATCGGCAGACGGCCGCGCAGGGCCGCGGTCTCCTGCTCGACGGTCTCCTCCAGCCGCTCGATGGCGCGATCGAGATTGGCCAGAGCCAGCGCACGGTCGGCATCTGTGGCGTGACCGCCGGCCCGGGCCCGAGCGAGCGTGGGGGCGAGCACATCCGTCGAACGGGCGGAGCGCGACGGCTGGTCGGCCGCAATCAGAGCGCGTGGCATCGGGAATGATCTCCGCTCGGCTCGGAAGAGTTTGCATCGGCCTCGGGCGACACCGCAGCGGCCCAGCCGCCGCCCATGACCGGGGTCGGGGCGGGAACCGACGACACGGCGGGCGCTTGTGCCCCGGCCCCCGCGGCGACTCTCTGCGCGATGCCCAGCCGGCCGCTCCTGGCGATCTCGGCGGCAAGCTTCTCGGCCAGCATGGACCTCCACACCTCACCGGCAGTGCCACTGCCGAACACGGTGGTGGCATTTTTCGGCAGCATCTCGGAGATGAAGCTCTGCACCACGAAAGCCTCGAACTGCTGGAAGGCGTCCTGGGCCTTCCTGGCGCGCGCGGCCTGGCTGGCGCTTTGCGTTGAGACCTTTGCCGCCGGAGCGGCGGACCGGCCGACCTCGGACAGGCTGGCGGGAGCTAGTGGAGGGATCGTCGCCAAGGGTGGAATCCGCGAGTTGATTGGTTGCGGATCATGACGCGATGAACTTACCGGAGGCTTGCGTCCTTGCGCGTTACCGTCTGGTCAATGATGTCGGCAAGCTGCTTCTTGTCCTCTTCGCGCCGGGCTTCCTCGGCCGCCGTGGCGGCGAGGCGCTCGGCGACCTTCAGCTTACCCGTCGCCGCAAGCAGCCGCCGGATCTGCGCCTTCTCCTCGTCTCGCAGGCGCGCCGCCTCCTGCGCGAGCGCATGCAGCCGCCGCGCCATGGTATCGAGGAACAGGCCGTGGAGAGCGTTCTCCTCGCCCAGCGCAGCCAGGACCTCGCGCTCGTCCGCCTCGACCCGCGACCTGCGCCGCTGCAAATCGCCGAGCTTCCACTCCTCGGCCCGCTGCATCTGCTGCTGGACGCGGGCGATCCGGCGTGTCTTCTCGGCGCGGCTCTGCATCGGATCTATCCCTTCGCCAGCCAGGTCATGAAGCCGGCCGTGAACAAGGTGAGGAACTCGGCCATGGTGAAGTAGAGCAGGACGATGCCGCCCGCGAACACGAACGGCAGCGAGATGAAGTAGATCGGGATCTGCGGGATCATCTTGTTGGCGAGCCCGAACAGCAGATTGACGATCAGGCCGTAGATGACGAACGGACCGCTGATCTGCAATGCGAGGACAAAGGAATCACCAAGCGCGCCCGACATGTTGCGCAGGCTCGCATCGATGGAGAACGGCTCGTTGACCGGCAACACCGAGTAGGAGGCGACAAGGGCGCGGAACACCTCCCAATGCTGGTCGGTCAGAAACAGGAGAACGGTGGCCGACAGCGTTATCAGAGTGGCGATCGGCGGCGACGGCTCGGCTTCCTCGACGGGCGGCCCCGGCAACGTGCCGAGGCCGATGAACTGCGCGACGGCCGTGGCCATGAATTGCAGGGCGAGGAAGAAGAACCGGCCCATGACGCCGATCAGCGCGCCAACGGCCGTCTCCGAGACGATGAACCTGATAAGGTGCGGGAGCGAAAGGTCGGTCACGTCCTTCTGCAACATGGGCAGCAGCAGGGGCATGAGCGCCAGGGTGGCGGCGATGGCGAGGAACAGGCGCACCTGCACCGGGATGCGGGGGCTCGAGAATCCCGGCATCAGCATCAGGCATCCGCCGATGCGGCAGAACAGAAGAAACGTGAGCAGCACGGTGTCGGCTGCGATCGGCATTACGAGATCGAGCCGAGCGATTTGATGGTGACGCCGCGGGCGATCTCCATGTGCGAGAGCACGGGAAGCGTGGCGAACAGGCGCTCGGTGACCATGCGCACGTAAGGACGCGCGTCGGGCGCCACGACGAGCACGAACTGATGGCCCAGGTCCATTTGCGCGCGAATGACCTTGGTCGCCTCGGCCCCGAACTGCTCGATGAGACGCGGATCGATATCGAACTCGATCACGTCGCCCTTGGCGTCGCGCTTCAACGCCTGATGGAACGCCAGCTCCCAGCGGTTGCCGAGGCGCACGACCTTGAGCACGCCGCCGTCGAGCAGATCACCGCAGATCTGCTGCGCCATGCGCATGCGCACGTGCTCGGCGAGCTGCTCCGCTCTGCGCACATGCGGCGCGACCTCGGCGATGGCTTCCAGAATGAGATGCAGATTGCGGATCGAGATGCGCTCGGCCAGCAGCAGCTTCAATACGGCCTGCAGGCCCGAGTAGGAGATCTGCGAAGGGATCATCTCGTCCAGCAGACGCCGGTACTCGGGCTCGAGCCGGTCGATGAGGGCGCGCATATCCCTGTACGACAGGAGCTGCGCAAGGTTGTTGCGGATGACCTCGCGCACGTGGGTCAGCAGCACGGACATGTTGTCGACCGGCGTGAAGCCGTCCCGCTCGAGCGTGCTGACGAACGCCTCGGACACCCACACGGCCTTCATGCCGAACGCGGGCTCGCGCGCGTCGTCGCAGGGCACGTCGGGCCGCGGGCCCTCGCCGGTGATGACGAGCACGTCGCCGAGCCGCAGCTCGTCGGTGGCAATGACGTTGCCGTGGATCTTGATCTGGTAGGTCTTGGGCGGGATGCTCAGATCGTCCGAGAGCTTGATCTCCGGAACGACGAAGCCGTACTGCCGCGCAAACATTCTGCGCATCTTGCCGACCCGTTGAGCGAGCTCCCCGTGCGCCGGCAGCAGAGCGCCTGAAAGCTGCTTGCCGAGGCAGAGCTCGATCTCGATGGCGCGGAGCTGCTCCTTGATCGAGTGGCGCGCTTCCTCCTCGGCCAGCTGCTTTGCTTGCAGCGCCCTCGCTTCCTCGGCCGCGCGCACCTCCGCCCGGCGCTTGGGAATGGCATAGGCGACGAACGCCATGGTCGCACCCAGCAGTGCGAACGGCAGAAGAGGCAGGCCGGGGGCCATAGCCAGGACGAACATGACGAGCGCCGCCACCGAAAGGGCGCGCGGATAGTTGCCGAGCTGCGCGAGGATGGCCTTTTCCGCCGAGCCGCGCGTGCCGCCCTTCGACACCAGAAGGCCGGCGGCCAGCGAGATGATGAGGGCCGGTATCTGGGTGACGAGACCGTCGCCGACCGAGAGCTTGGTGAACACGTCGGCGGCGGCGCCGAGGCTCATGTCGTGGCGGGTCACGCCAATGACGATGCCGCCGAACACGTTCACGGCCGTGATGATAAGGCCGGCGATGGCGTCGCCGCGAACGAACTTCGAGGCACCGTCCATGGAGCCGAAGAAGGCGCTCTCCTCCTCGAGCTCGCGGCGCCTGCGCATGGCCTCCTTCTCGTCGATGATGCCGGCCGACAGGTCCGCATCGATGGCCATCTGCTTGCCGGGGATCGCATCGAGGGTGAAGCGGGCGCCAACCTCGGCGATGCGCGTGGCACCCTTGGTGATGACGAGGAAGTTGATGGTGATCAGGATCACGAACACGATCGTGCCGATCACGAAGTCGCCGCTCATGACGAAGTTGGAGAAGCCGGCGATGACGTGACCGGCGGCCGCGTAGCCCTGGTTGCCCTCAGACAGGATCAGTCTGGTGGTGGCAATGTTGAGCGACAGGCGCAACATCGTGGCGATGAGCAGCACGGTCGGGAATGCCGAGAAGTCGAGCGGCTTCTGAATCCAGAGTGCCACCATCAGGATCAGGACGGCGAGCGCGATGGAGAAGGCGAGCCCGATGTCGATGAGAACCGCCGGCAGCGGCAGGAAGAGAACGGTGAGGATGAAGACGATGCCAATGGCAAAGCCGACGTCCTGCGCGCTCTTGCGCTCTACGGGCGCCGCAATGGCGGTCACGGTGGTGGTGGCCACGGCTACTCCTCGGGCTCAGGTGTTTGCGCCCGAGCATGACGGCTGAAGCTTGCGCGAGGGTCGCGAAAGGGGCGGGGGTGGAATCGAGGTGTATAGCCACTTGCGCCGTGTGCCGGGTGCTTCGAGCATGCATTGAGGTCCGAGCTTCAACTGCAGCTCAGAGCTTGCGGAGCCGCGTCTGGGTTCCGGCCGCTGTCTACTGCGAACCACGATCCGGGGCCGGAATGACGCCGATGGTTGAGGCAAGGTCGCGCCACGTCACCGGCGTCATCCCTGCGCAGGCAGGGGCCCAGGAGCCGGGCAGGAGATTCTGCCTCGCGGTTGAAGCGCTGGCGGTGCGCGTCGCGTGCATCAACGTCCACAGAGCAAGTGGAGCCGCATCTGGGTTCCGGCCTTCGCCGGAATGACGTCGATGGTTGGGGCGAGACCGTGCCATCTCTATGGCGTCATCCCTGCAAGGCAGGGACCAGGCCCACGTCTCCTGTGTCTTCGACGAGTCTTACGCTGGATCCCGCATCGGCGCTCGGCTTGCGCCTCGCTGGTGCGGGATGACGGAGCAGGAGAGGCATTCGGCTCCAACCGCAGCGCTTGCTTAATCGCACCGGGAAAGACCCCGGCTCATGCGCGCCAGAGGCGCGATGGCCGGGGACGCAAGGTCGTGAGGGCTGCGCGCGCACCGAGCAAGCGGATCGGCGTGACCGTGTGCGCGTTGCTTAATCGCACTGGGAAAGACCCCGGCTCATTCGCGCCAGAGGCGCGATGGCCGGGGACGCAAGACGTGAGGTTTGTGCAGGCAGTGACGCGCGTGGTTCTAGGACAACCACCATCTTTCTGCGGTCCCGGAAACCACGCTGCAAGCAAGACTCGAGGCTTGCGATGCGTCCTTCCTCCTGCGGTGCCGGAAGCCGCGCTCAAGCGCGGCTATCCGGGACCTTTCCCGCTCAACCCGACGCGTGGCTCACCACTTGAATGCGTCAGCGCAAAGCTTGCATCAGAACCCGTGCTCGATGCGCGAGTAGACCTGCTCGGCGAAGCTGAAGATGACGGCGCCCATGAACGGCGCGGTCAGCGACGTGACGACGAGAATGGCGACGATCTTCGGAATGAAGGTGAGGGTGATTTCCTGCACCTGGGTCAGCGCCTGCAACAGAGCGATGGCGACGCCGATCGCCATGGCCGCACCGACGGCCGGCCCAGAGGCCAGCATCACCGTCCAAATGGCCGATTGGACGATATCGAGCGCATCGGCCTGATTCATGGGTCAGCTGATCTTGATGCCGGCGCCCAAGGGCAATTCGTCGCCGGTGTCGAGCTTGGCAACGGCACCGCCGGAGATGATGGAGACCGATTGGACCTTGCCGCTGACCGAGCCGTCGGCACTCGTGATCGTGCGGCCGATGAGCGATTCGGCCTGGGACAGCGCGAAGGAGGTCATCAGCGAGTCGAGCTTGGCGTTGGTCTGCATCGACTGCTCGACATTGGAGAAGGCGGCAAGCTGCGCCATGTACTGGGTGGAGTCGATCGGCTTGGTCGGGTCCTGGTTCTTGAGCTGCGCCACCAGCAGGCGAAGGAACGCGTTGTAGTCCGGCGCAATCGATGAGCCCGCCTGTGTGGTCTGACTCGTCGATGGGTTCGTCGCAGTTGCGGTTCCGACTTGCATCAGGCCATCTCCAGTGTTGGGTTTTGCGGCGTCCTGCCCTCGCTCAGGATCGCCTCCTCGATCGGGAACAGCGCCCGGATCGCCTTCAAGGCCTCATAGACGCGGCCAGCCGCCACCAACTCACCCACGCGCCGCAGCCCGGAGAGAACCTCGGCATTCTGGAAGGTCGCCATCAGCAGCGCATGCGAGCCCTCGAACACCTTTCGCGTCGCCTCCGCGCGGCCGGGCTCCATCAGCATGGTCTGCACGACAAAGTAGAGCTGGCGCAGCGGCGTCGTCGTCTCCTCCTCCTGAAGCACATGGCTCTCCAGCAGAAAGACCACGTCGTTCAAGAACTCCAGCGACACCTTCCGGTCGGCACGCAGCACGGCGCCGTTGACATAAATCCGTTCGCCGGCGCGCAAGCTGATGCGCAGGCCCTTTTTCACTTCAGACCCTCGCTGATGGAGCGAGAGACCTCGATCAGGTCCTTGAAGCTGTCGGACCGCTCGAGCCGGATGCTCTCCGCCTCGCGCATCACCCACAGGCCGATCGAAATCAGGTCGGCGCGGAGCTGCTGAGGCAGATCGTTGTCGGGGTTGGCAAGATCCTCGATCAGGACGGCCCAGAGCTGACGCACATACTTCAAGGCCTCGATCGCCTCGCGCGACCGCGGCCCCTTCTCGGCCGCCGCCTCCAGGAGCGTGATCGAGTGCTCCAAGGCCTTGCGCTCGCGCTCGCGAGCGGCCTTCGGAGCTCCGTCGAGAACTTCGGCATAGGGAAACTGATACATGCGTGACCTTTCGTGCTGTCTGTGGCCCTACGCAAAGGGCGCTAGAGGTAGTTGAGCAAGCTCATCTTCTGCAGACGCGCGGTAAGCGAGTATGCGGTCTCGATTTGCGTCATTAGACCGTTGACACGTGTAGACGCCTCGTACGGATCGACTGACTCGAGGGTTCCGATGTGTGCGGAGAGGATGTCGATCTGGATCGACATGCGGTCGTTCGCCTTGTTGACCCGCTCCTGAACGGTGCCAAGGTTCGACTGCAGCTTCGACATGCCAGTGACCGCGTCCCCGACCAGCTTGATCGCACGGTCGATCACGGTCTGGTAGGTGTCGCCGGAGAGCGTGGTCACGCCCAGATCGCCGACCATGGTGAAGGCGCTGGCCAGCTCGCGGAAGGACACATCGTTGGCGTTGACGCTGGACTCCACGAGCTCATAGGTCGAGATCCGGCTGCGCATGTTCTGGTCGGAAGCGGACGACCAGTTGGTCGACCACCCGGTCGGATCGAAGAGGTTCGCGAACGCTCCATCGAGGAACGTCGCCATGGCGGCCGGCGTGATCGTCTCGGTTCCCGGCGCGCCCTGCGCGACGCCGAAGGCGGTCAGGAACTCGTTGGCCACGGCCTGCTGCGCGGGTCCTGTCGGCGTCTGCTCGTAGTCGGCGAGCGGCTTCACGTCGGCGTTGATGCCGGAGAAGAGATAGGCCCCGTTGAACGATGTATTGAGCGTATCGATGAAGCTGTTGAGGCCAGTCATGGCCTGCGCCTTGATGACCTCCGGCCCGGATTCGCTGCTGCGCGCGCCGATGAGCTGGCTCAGGAAGTCCTGAGCGGTCTGGATCATGCCCTTGAGAGAGGACTGCGTGAGGTCGAGCCGCGACAGCACCTCGGCGTTGGTATCCTTCATGGCCGTGAGCCGCGTGTGCTCCTGGCGCAGCGACACGGTTTCGCCGGCCTTGGCGCCGAGGCTCAACCCGACATCCGCGAGCCGTCCGCTAGCAACCTCCTTTTGCGCGATCTGCAGCCGCGACTGCAATTTCATCAGCGACAGCCGGGTGGCCTGGGAGATCGCTTGCGTCGAGATGAATGTGGTCTTCATGGCGTTATCGGACCGCGCTCAGCAAGGCTTGGAACATCTGGTCGATGGTCGCCACCAGCTTCGACGACGCCTGATAGGACCGCTCCAGATCGAGGAGATTGGTCATCTCCTCATCGAGGTTGACGCCTGCGATCTTCGACAAGGCCTCCGTCGAACGATCGAGCAGCGTCGTGCGGTATTCCTTCTCTGTGGTGGCGGTGCTGCGTGCCTGCTCGAGCCAGGCGACCGAGGAGCTCGCGAAGTTGGCAAGCGGCATCGTCGTGCCGGCCTGCGCCGCCGGATCGAAGGATCGGGTCGCCGACATCTCGTCGACCAGGCCCTGCAAACGATCGAAGAAGCCGGCGCCGCCGCTCGTGTTGTAGACGTAGGCGGGTCCAGCGATACCGCCGTCGCGGAGCAGGTTCGGATCGCCGCCCTGCGCCGGATCGACCAGCGGACTGATGCGGATGGAGGCGGCAAGCCCGGGCACCACTGTGCCGCCGCCGGGCGGCATGGCGGGTCCGCCCGACCAGGTGAACAGGCCAGGCGCATCCGGCAGTGAGGGCACTGCGCTCTGGTCGCTTTCGGCAAACGCCTCGATCAGCCCACGAGCAATCTCGTCGAGCTGCGACTGGTAGGTCACGGCGACGTCGTCGCGGACGGCGGCGAGGCCGACCAGGCGGCCCGTCGATGCCGGCATGCCGCCGCTGCCGGTCACCGGCACGCCGTCGATCAGCACGGCGTTTCCCGTGATGCCCGCGGACAGATTGTTCGTCGGATCGAACGTCACGGCCCTCGGCTTGACGTCGAACAACGTCACGCCGCTGTCGGTGTAGAGCGCCATATCGTTGTCGGCGCGAGAGACGACCCTCACCCCGATCAGCTCGGCGATGCTGGTCAGCACGTTATCGCGCGCATCGAGCTGATCCGTCACATCCGTGCCGGAGCGGGTGCCCTTGACGATCGCCAGGTTGAGAGTCTCGAACTGCGACAGCAGCGAGTTGAGCTTGTCGACCGAGGCCGCCATGTCGTCGTCGGCCTGCTGGCGGACCTGCTGCACGGTTTGCGAGGCGCTGTTGAGAGCGACCGCCAGGTCGTTGGCGGCAGCCACGGCATTCCGCGCCATGGCGGGCGTGCTGGGCGAGTCGGCGAACTGGCGCAGAACCGAGTCGAACGCGGTCAGCTTGGCCGCGGGCGACGCATCGAGCTCGGGATCATTGATCGTCTGATCGAGACGGTCCAAAGCCTCGACGAGCGCATCCTGCGTGCTCGAGGACGCCGTCGTCACCAGCACATTGCGGAAGAGAGCGTCGTTGGTGACCCGCGTTATCGACGCGAGCCGGATGCCACCGCCCGGCGCCGTGACGACGTTGGCGTTCTTGCGGGACGCGCCGGGCACGCCCTGGTTGGCGATGTTGCGCGACACGACCGCCGTCTGGTCTGCCGTGACCGATAGCCCTGACTGGGCCACCCCTAAGCTGACCGAAAGACTCATGCCGCCCCGCGCCCCCTTTCAGCAATGCCGGCGCTGATCCTCAGCGCTTGAGATTGATCAGCACGTCCATCAGCTCCGCACCGGTCTGGAAAACCTTGGAGTTGGCAGTGTAGCTGTTCTGCGCCTCGATCATGGTCGTCAGCTCGCTGGCGATATCGACCGTGGATTTCTCCAGCGCGCCGGATGCCACCGTGCCCAAACCGGATTCACCCGCAAACCCGATCTGCACGTCGCCCGACTCCAGACTCGGCGAGTAGACGTTGCCGGCAAGCGGCTGCAGATTGTCGGGACTGGCCACCCCGGCAAGCGGAATGCGGTACGTCGCCTGGCGTGCGCCGTTCTCGTAGACAGCATAGAGTGTGCCGTCGCCGTCGATCTCGACGCGCTCCACCTCGCTCGGCGCGTTGCCGTCCACCTTCACATCGCGAACGGTGTACTCGGCGGCGAGCTGACTGGTCTTCGAGATATCGAGCGTGACCGTGCCGCCGCCCGGCACGGCAATTGAAAGCGATTGAGGGCTTGTGCTCAAAAGCTTGCCGTCCAGCGGGTCGAAGTCCAGCGTCTGGGTGTCGATAGCTCCCGACGTGTAGGGGAAGCCGCCGCCAGCCGCGGCATCCGCGTGGTTGTAGATCGTCACCTCCCACTGGTTGGCGGCCGTCTTGGCGTAATAGACGTCGAGGGTCACCTCCTCGCCGAGATTGCCGTAGGCGACGACGGAGGTCTTTGCCGTGTACTGGGAGCCCGCCACGTTATCCGAGGGCAGACTTCCCGCAGCGATGGCCGTCGCGTCCGAGGGAAGGTTCACATAGAGGTTGCCGGTGGCGGACGGGTTGGCCTGCAGCGCGAGCGCCGAAAGATTGACCGGCTCCAGCCCTGCGAACCCGTTGGCGACAGCCGCGGGAGGCCCGTTGGCGAGACTGTAGCCCATCAACTTGAAATTTGCGGCGTTGACGAGATTGCCCTCGCCATCGGGGACAAACGAGCCAGCACGCGTGAGATAGGGCGTGCCGTTCGCACCGGCGACGATGAAGAAGCCCTGGCCGCTGATGGCCAGATCAGTGACGGACGTCGTGTATTGGAAAGCCCCCTGCTCGCTGATGGCGTAGCGCACCTTCGTCTGCACGCCGCCAGGCGTGTACTCGGACGAGCCCGAGCTCAGGATCAGCGAGGAGAATTCTGTCGATGCCCGCTTGTAGCCATTGGTGCTGGAGTTGGCGATGTTGTCAGAGACGGTGCCGAGCCGGTTGGCCTGGGCGGCCATGCCGGAGACACTCGTTCTCATCATGCCGGTGAGGCTCATGGGGACTGGTCCTTTTCAATCGGCCTTGTCCGAACAAGATGAGCATTACGAACTTGCGCGAAGCTGAATGCGGCCGCTCGCATTGCGCATTCCGTGAGACGCCGCGCCGACGAGTTGCATCATCACAAGGTGCGAGTTGCTTCCCCGTGGGCGCAGGCCGCCGCATTCAACTCATCCGGATACGAGGCTGTAACCCAAGTAGCGCTGCGAATGGACGGGATCGTAACCGAGGCGATGCCTCAGACGCTTGCGCAGCTTGCTGATGTGGCTTTCCACGACGTTCTCGTCGATATCCTCGTTGAAGAGCCCATAGACCGAGTTGAAGATCTGGGTTTTGGTCACACGCCCGCCGGCGTGCGCAACGAGATATTCGAGAATGCGGCGCTCGCGCCTCGGCAGGGGCAATACCTCACCCCTGACCTCGGGGTCGCGCCCGTCATAGAACACGCGGATCTCGCCGACGTCGCGCCAGCTCACCTCCACGCGCTCACGACCGCGGATGGCCCTGATACGCGCCAGCAGCTCGCGCACGTGGATCGGCTTGCGGACCACGTCGTCAACCCCGGCAGCGAACAGATCCAGCGTCTCCTCGAGGGACTTGTTATCGTTCATGGCGATCACGGCCGCTCTCGATCGCCCTTTGATGATCCGCGGCAGCACGTGACGGTCGCGACAATCGCCCAGGAGGAAGGCCTCCACGGCAAGCATGTCGGGCTCGGAAACCGATTTTACCCAGTTGTCGAAGTCGGTCGGCGCTATGCCGGTGGCAGAGATACCCTCACGATCGAACCAGGAGGTATAGCCTCCATTCACAGTTTCTCGTTCATCAACAATAACGATCATTGGACAGCGCCCCCCGGCGGCCTAGCGTATGTGCGGTGCTACGCAATGATTCTCCGCTCGGCCGCATCCTTGTGGTCGGACGCGACTTCACACGAGGCCTGACCCGGAATTTGGGACCGGAGCGAAGACTACAGCGAATCGGTGAGTTACGCGGCACAACAAGGGACATCGCTTCGCAAGCGAACTCCAGAACAATCCAAGTCTATTTTCTGATCCAAGTCGGTTTTTGGCGTTGCGTTCACGCGGCATTGCAGTTCGGCAACACTTCGTTAACCGCAAAGGCACAGCCAACGCGACGATTCGGGCGAGTCGAATGACCTCACTGACGATGCCTCACTTGGGCGTTCCCCCCGCGCTGCGCGGCGCTATCGGGGCCGGTCTGATATGAGCCGCACCGCCGCCCTAGCCGAGCTTCGAGCTGTCGCGCACGAGCCGCGCGCAGGAGGGGACCCGACCGACCTGGCGCAGCTCTTCGAGCGGCGGGGAACGCTGCTGCGGCTGACACCGCAGCAACAAATTACTTGTGAGGCGACAGCGGCTTTCAGCTACATGGTGCGATCAGGCACGGTCGCGCTGGAGAGCTCGCTGCCCATCAGGCACATCGTCGGCTTCTGGCATGCCGGAGACCTGCTCGATGGGGCCCATCTCCCGGCCCCCCGCACCTCTCGATCCGCGCACTGTGCGCATCGGAGCTCAGCCGCCTCAGACATGCGCCCGCGGTCCTCGACGATGAGGGACCGGGAATGGCGCAAGCCTACGTGCAGCACTGCGCGGCGATGTTGCGGCGGCTGATGGTGACGAACGCCCTGCTGGCGCTGCCGACCGCTGAAGAGCGGCTCATCTCCTTTCTCGTGTCGAGCGCTGCGCGATTGGGCCAGCGGGCGGGCCATCGCGTCGAGATGCGCACACCCTGGTCGCGCGTCGACTTGGCCGCGCACCTAAACCTCAATCCCGATACGCTGAGCCGGATCATGACGCGGCTGCAAACCGTGGGTCTCATCGAGGCGCACGGCCGCCACACACTGGTCGTGCGGGACTGGGCGGCGCTGTGCGATCGCACGCCACTCGCGCAGGCCCTGGTCGATTGACGAGATCGGCGGCTAGTGGGTCTCGCTCTGCGAATGCCGCCCGCCTGGCTGCACGACCCTTTCCAGCGCGGTTCCAACCCTCTCGCAATCGTGCGCCCGGGCAGCATCGGCAAGGGCAACGACGCCGACCAGCTGCTTATCGCGGTTGACGACCGGAAGGCGCCGCACCTGGATCTCGCCCATGTTGGACAGGACGTGGTCCATCTCCTCGTCGTCGAAGCAGTACTTGATGTCCTGCGTCATCACCTCGCGAACTCGGGCGTCACAGGTTTTGCCCTGGGCCACCGCCCGCACGGCTATATCGCGATCGGTAATGCTGCCGACGAGCCTGTCCATCTCGCCGACCGGCATGAAACCGATGTCCAGCTCGGCCATCTTCTTGGCGACGTGCCCGATGGTCTCGTCCGGGCTTGCCAGGCACACGTTGCGCGACATCGCATCGGCTACCTTCATGTCTCACTCCTTTCCGGCCGGAAGCCGGCCGTACGATTAATCCTCGTAGCAACCGAACCGGCGGTGAGGGGAATTGTTCCGCGGGCCTGCCGGGAGCGGCCGGTGCGTCGAGCAAGAAGAAGCCGGAACGGCGCGGGTTTTCAGCGGGGTACGGCCTGCCGGCGCGCGGCGCGGGGTCAGCCACCCCCCTGCAAGACCGACCACGCACGAGAAGCCGCGCGAAGAACGCGCTGAGCGAAATACTTATCCACGCCGCACGCGCCGTCCTCATAATGGCGGCGTCCCGGTTGCGAGCCATCCGCTGCAGCGATGCGCTTCGCTCGAAAGCCGGGAGCCGCTGTCCGATCATCTCGTCCGGTCGGCCGCCAGACCAGCGGAGCGCCGGCACGGGACTCGAGGCAGACGGCGAGCCAAGGGCATCGTCGAGCCCACCAAAGAGCGCAACGGTCAAACGGGCTCAGATGATGCCCGGCTCCGCCTTGCATCTACCCCCCCGCGTCGCAGGCCGTGGGGCTGAGCGTGCTTGACACATGTCGATCCGCGTCGTGATGATTGGTTAACGCCGAATTAACATTATTCCTTCATAAGTGAGCCGCGTGACCATCCGCAAAAAGCCATCTTCGTGGGGCATATGAGTCACAGTCCCGCCAATCGGACCGTACAGCGTAGACGGGGGTCGAAACTCATGGTTCCAACTGGGGCGCGGCGCGTCGGCTTGTGCCGGCGAGCCGCCGAGGTGTGCTTTTTGCCCGTCGCGGCATGGCTCGCCTTTGTCCCGCCGCCGGCTCACGCCAACATGCCGGCCGAAAAGGCCGCGCAAAGTGACGACCTCGCCGGCAGCAGGACGCGTACGCGCTTCGTCATCGGATTGGACCGCGCGACCAAGTTTGAAGTCTTCTCGCTGCAGCAGCCCAATCGCGTCATCGTCGATCTGCCCGATCTCAAGGTTCAGCTTCCGGTCATGACCGGCGAGGAGCCGGTCGGGCTGGTCAAAAGCTTCCGCGGCGGACTGGCCGCGCCGGGTAAGATGCGCGTCGTCATCGACGTGACCGATCCGGTGGTGGTGGAGACGGCACAGCTCGAACCAGGCGCCGATGGCAAGCAGCGGCTGGTGCTCGAGATCGTGCCGTTCAGCCCTGGCAAGGCGCTGCGCAAGCAGCCCTTCGCACAGGCGAGCCTCGGCAACATCGGCCTCGCCGCGATTCAACCGCCCGTGCCGCGCCCGGCCGAAAGGCCCGAGGTGCGCGCGGCACGCGCCTACAAGCCGATCATCGTGCTCGATCCGGGACACGGCGGCCACGACAGCGGCGCACTGCGCAACGGCACCGTCGAGAAGGATGTGGTGCTGGCCTTCGGCAAGACGCTGCGCGACAAGCTCAATGCCACCGGGCGCTACAAGGTGATGATGACGCGGGACAAGGACGTCTTCATCCCGCTCGAGGAGCGGCGCGAGTTCGCCGAGGAGCACAAGGCGGCTCTGTTCATCGCCATTCACGCCGACTACGTCCCGCGCGCCACGGTGCGCGGAGCCACCATCTACTCCTTGCGCGAAGGCGTCGCCAACGAGCTCGCGCGCTCGGCGCGTGGCGAGCGGGACATCGAGCTGCTGTCGAGCAGAGAGGTGGCGACCGTCAAGGAGATCGGCGGCGACGCGGGCGTCGTGCGCAACATTCTGGCCGACCTCGTGCAGCGCGAGACGCTGGCCACGCGCGAACGCACCGGCACCTTCGTGAAGTCCGTGATCGAGTACATGGGACAGAGCACGGAGATGAAGGAGAATCCGGATCGGACGGCCGCATTCGCCGTGCTGAAGACCGCCAAGGTGCCGGCCGTGCTGATCGAGCTTGCCTATGTCAGCAACCGGCAGGATGCGGAGCTGCTCAAGTCGGAGCGCTGGCGCACGAAAGTCGCCGACTCGATCGTGACCGCGGTCGAGAACTATTTCAGCCACCAGGTTGCACGCCTGCCGATGTAAATCGCGTCGCAGCGCACAAACGAAAACAGCCGGCCCGATGGGGCCGGCCGCTGCTTCGTGGCCGTCGCACCTCGCACCGCCGACGGCAAAGCCCAGTCAATGCTTACTTGGGGGTTGCAGCGGTTTGACACGCCAGATCGGTGAAAAGCACCACAGCGGCTGCGGGCGAAGAGGACGCACGACGCCACTGTCGATACGTTCGCGTACACGTCGAGACTCTGGATGACGGCGTGTCAGCATTGGCCACTCCATCGTCGTTGCTGGCCGCACCCCGCCCGAAAGTTGGCCCCGCGTTCAACCGCGATGCGGATACGAAGGCATCGCCCGAAAGGACGTTGCCTGGACGAGCAGCGCGTTGACGAGGGAGGGTACGGCGAAAGGGGATGGGGATCGTGATCCGCGAAGCCTGCACTGGATCGGATGCATCTGCGGCGGCCCCACCCATGTCCGCCGTCAGTCCGGTCTTGCCGTAAGGCCAAGTTGCGTGCATGCCCTCGCTCGAACAAGCACGAGGCAAAGCCCCGCGTGTCCACTCAGGAACATCACTCCTGCACCCCGCCTGGCGGATCGACAGGCCGGTACGCGCGACTGACGCGGTGCACTATAGAGTCCAACGGTGATTCGGTTAACGACTCGTTAACCCCTGCCGGCGGATGCGGGGAGAGGCATGATCAAAGAGACACGCGGTCCATCTGATGCGACCGTGACGGGCGTGCTGCCGAAGGCATCGCCGTCGACCTGAACCGGCACGACAGCCCGGCTGCGGATCTCCACCTGTCTGCACGGCACAACCCTGACGTAGCGGCAGGTGCTGAGCCTTCCCGATGCGAGCGCGATGAGGCAGGCGAGCAGCGCGCGGCGCTCGGCGGCATCGAACAGCACCGCGCTGAGGCCGGGATCGTGCAGCCGCGCGCCCTCCGCGATCACGAAGGCTCCACCGTAGTGCCTGGCATTGGCGATGACCGCCCAGGCGGCGCGATGGGGCCGTCCATCGATCTCCAGGTCGAGCGCGTCGGGCGCACGCGCGAGGGCGCCGAGGACCGGCGCGGCGTAAGCGAGCTTGCCGATCCGGCTCTTGATCGGATGGCTCAGAGCATCGATGACGCGCCCATCGAAGCCGGCGCCGGCCATCAGCAGAAACAGCTCGCCGTTGACGGTCGGCGCGCGGATCGTGACGGCTGGTGCACGCAGCAGCACGTCGGCCAGATCCTGGGGCCCGTGCGGCAGGCCGATCTCGTGGGAGAGGACGTTGGCCGTGCCCACCGGAATGACGCCGAGCGGCATGCCGGTGTCGGCGAGGGCCCGCGCAGCCTGCCGGATGGTGCCGTCACCGCCCGCCGCCAAGATTGCGTCGTATCCGCCGCTGCGTGCGGCCTCGAACGCCAGACCGTAGGCATCCTCCTTGGTCCGGCTGCGTCCGCGCGTCACGGTGGCGCCGGCTCGCTCGAGGCAGCCGACGACGCGAGGCGCAAGCAGTCGCGGCCCGTATCCGGCCGTTGCGTTGTCGATGAGAAAGAAGCGCCGGCGCATGCTCGGGATCGATAAAACGGAACGTGGCCGCGGCTGTTTAAAAACACCCCCCCCCGCAAAAAAAAAATACGCCACCCCCCAAACCCCCCCGACCGAAACCCCCCCACCCCCCCCCACCACGAGGGGCCCCCCCTCC
>JBLNBZ010000023.1:0-17186 GCA_050260355.1 Bacteroidota bacterium
CTCGTCACCTTCATCCGGACCGAGCAGTTCGGAAACATCAGGAACCTGGTCATCTCCTCCACTGAGCTCTTCTTCAAGCCCGGCACCGTTTCGTTCGGCCTGTCCGGCGACGTCGATCTCACGTGGGGCGCAACGCCGTCGATTGCGCTCGACATGGAATTCCACCACATGCGCGTCAACGTCTACTTCCGATTGCTGCTGCACGCGCTGCACGCCGCCGTCGAGATCAACCACATCTCGTTCGAGGACGGCTCGCCCGATCCCGACGAGAATACGCAACGCCTGATCGACGCCATCGCCGACGCCCGCCTCGCCCCGGTGCCGCCCGCGGCCGAGCTGGTGATGGCGGACGCCCGAGCCTGATCGGCGGCATCGTCATTTACAACCGAGACTGATCGAATCGAGCGGCGGCCAGCCGTGAGCGCGGCGCGCGGCTTGCGTTCCCACCCTGCGCAGCAGCTCGCCGACGCGATCAACCGCAAGGCTCGGGCAAGATTGATCGGCTACACGGGGTGGAGAATAGGCGGGGAGTCGTGCAATGGGAATTTATCTGCTCGACCTGACATCGCGCGCCAATCACTGGCTGAGCGTGCGCCAGACAACCATCGCCGAAAACATCGCGAACGCCAACACGCCGGGCTTCAAGGCTCAGGACGTGAAGCCGTTCGAAAGCGTGCTCGATTCGATGAACCTGGCCATGGCCTCCACGCGCCCGGACCACCTGCAATACACGCCGCCCGCCTACGGGCGCACGGAGGTTGCGCCCGACGAGGATGGCGAGGTCGTACACTCGGGCAACTCCGTCAGCATGGAGACGGAGATGATCAAGGCCGGCGAGGTCAACCGCTCCTTCGCCCTCAACACCAGCATCCTCAAGTCGTTCCATCGCATGCTGCTCGCAAGCACGAAAGGCTAGCCGTGGCAGATCCGCTCAAGGTCATACTGAAGATCGCTGCGTCCGGGCTCGAGGCGCAGTCGAATCGCATGCGCATCGTGTCCGAGAACCTTGCCAACGCGGAGTCGACGGGCAAGACGCCGGGTGCCGATCCCTACACCCGCAAGGTCATCACTTTCCAATCCGAGCTCGACGAGGCGACCAGTGCAAACCTGGTCAAGGTGGATCGCATCGAGCAGAACCACTCGCCCTATCGCATCGAGCATGATCCGGGCAACCCTGCGGCCGACGCCAACGGCTACGTGAAGCTGCCCAACGTCAACGTGCTCGTCGAGATGGCGGACATGCGCGAGGCAAACCGCTCCTACGAAGCTAACCTTCAGGTGATGAGGCAGGCCCGTGACATGATCACAATGACCATCGATCTGCTGCGGAGCACGTGATGATCGACCCGGTTTCTCCGACTGCCTCCTCGTTGGTGGACCCGAGCGGCGCCGTCGGTGGCGCTGCGGCTACGAAGCTGCGCAGCGCCTCGTCCGCCGCGGCATCCGCTGCGGAGTCGACGGACTTTGCTTCGGTCCTGGCGCGCGTCGCCGTCAATGCGGTCGAGACGCTGAAGGCCGGCGAGGCAAGTGCGATCTCCGGCGTGCAGGGCAAAGCGTCGGTCCAAGAGGTCGTTGAGTCGGTGATGTCGGCGGAGCAGACGCTGCAGAGCGCGATTGCGGTCCGCGACAAGGTGGTCGCGGCGTACCTCGAGCTCAGCCGCATGCAGATATGAGGACTACGAGATGAGAGCGCTGGCGATCGCCGCAACCGGAATGAATGCGCAACAGCTCAATGTCGAGGTGATTGCGAACAACATCGCGAACATCAATACGACCGCCTTCAAGCGCTCCCGCGCCGAGTTCACCGATCTTCTCTATCAAGCCGAGCGGGTGGCCGGGGCGCCCAATCGCGGCGGCCAGAACCAGGTTCCCGAGGGCGCCCAGATCGGCCTCGGCGTACGCTCGGCAGCCGTCCGCAACCTGCATATCCAGGGAGCGATGACGAACACGACGAACAAGCTCGACCTGGCGCTCAAGGGGCGTGGCTGGTTCCAGGTGGCGGACAACAACGGCGAGCTTTTCTACACGCGCGCCGGAGCCTTCAACAAGAACTCCACCGGTCAGATCGTGACCATCGACGGATACCTGGTGCAGCCGGCGATGACGATTCCGCAGAACGCGACCGACATCGTCGTCAACGAGACGGGGCAGGTGTACGTGCGCCTCGACACCCAGACCGAGCTGCAGCTGGTGGGTCAGTTCACCCTCGGCAACTTCGTCAACGAGGTCGGCCTCGAGCCCATGGGCGGCAATCTCTATCGCGAGACGCTCGCATCGGGAACTGTCACGCTCGGCGTCGCGGGCGATCCGGGCTTTGCCACCGTGCACCAGGGCTATCTGGAGAATTCCAACGTCGATCCGGTCAAGGAGATCACCGAGCTGATCTCGGCGCAGCGCGCCTATGAAATGAACTCCAAGGTGATTCAGGCCGCTGACGACATGTTCGCCACGGTCGCCAAGAACCTGCGCTGAACAGGGAGATGGGTGCTGTGAGTCGGGTCGTAGGCTGGCTGTTGGCGACCGTCGCTGCAACGCTGCTGATGCTTGGCAGCGCTGCCGCCGGCGGCGATCCCAATATCGCCTTGCCCGTTCCGCGGACCACGATCTATCCCGGCGAGACCATCGACGGGGACTCTCTGGCCGACATGCTGTTCGTCGCCCGCACCGTCGCCCGTGGAACCGTGTTCGAATCCCGCGACGCGATTGCCGGCAAGGTCGCACGCCGCACGTTGCTGCCGGGCAAGCCGGTTCCCATCAATGCGGTGCGCGAGCCCTATGCGGTGAATCAGGGCAAGCCCACGCAGCTCGTGTTTAAATCCGAAGGTCTGACGATCACCGGCGTCGCCATCGCCCTGCAGAACGGCAGCGTCGGCGATGTCATCAGCGCGCGCAACATCGACAGCGGCATTACCGTCAAGGGTACAGTGCAGGCGGACGGCACGCTTCGCGTGGACGGCCAATGATTGCGCGCATGCTCCTGATCATCATTCTGTGCTCGATCGGGGCCGGCACAGCCGGCGCAACCCGCATCAAGGATATCGTCTCCATCCAGGGCGTTCGTCCCAACCAGCTCATCGGCTACGGACTCGTCATCGGTCTCAATGGCACCGGAGACAGCCTGCGCAACGCGCCGTTCACGGCCCAGTCGATCCAGTCGATGCTCGATCGCATGGGCGTCAATGTGCGCAACGCCAATCCGCGCACGAAGAATGTCGCCGCCGTCATGGTCACCGCCGAGCTGCCGGCCTTCATCAACCGCGGCGCGCGGATCGACGTCACGGTGTCCTCGTTGGGCGATGCAACCTCGCTGGCGGGCGGCTCACTGGTGCTGACGCCCCTAATGGGCGCCGACAACGTGATCTACGCCGTGGCGCAGGGGCCGCTCGCCGTCACGGGCTTCGCCTCCCAAGGCAAGGCGGAGACACTGACCCAGGGCGTTCCGACCACCGGGCGCATTCCGAATGGCGGGCTGGTGGAGCGCGAGGCGCCGGGCCGTTTCTCGGAGGAGAAGGTGCTGGTGCTCGAGCTGCGCAATCCGGACTTCAACACCGCCGTCCGAGTGGCCGATGCGATCAACCGCTACAGCATCGATCGGTTCGGCCTTCGCCTGGCGCGCGAGGAGGATTTGCGCTCCATCGTCGTGCAGAAGCCGCGATCGATCGCAGCGGCGCGCCTCGTCGCCGAGATCGGCGATCTCGTTGCCGAGCCCGATGCGCCTGCGCGCGTGGTCATCGACGAAAGAACCGGCACCATCGTCATCGGCAAGGACGTTCAGATCTCCACCGTCGCCGTCGCCCACGGCAACCTCACCGTGCGCGTCACCGAGAATGCCAAGGTCTCGCAGCCCGCGCCCTTCTCCGAAGGCGCAACGGTGGTCGTTCCCGAAAGCTACGTGGCGGCCGACGAGAAAGGCGGCAACCTGGCGATCGTGCGCGGACCGTCACTGCAGACGTTCGTCTCCGGTCTCAATCGCATCGGGCTCAAGCCGCAAGGCATCATCGCCATCCTGCAGGCGATCAAGTCGGCGGGATCGCTGCAAGCGGACCTGATCGTGCAATGAGGCCTGTAATCCGAGATCGAATTGCGATGCGCTTCACCTCTGCCAGCCCGGCTGCCGCTCTCACCCTGACGCTCTGTGCGGCAAGCGCCGCAATCCTGATCGGATTTACCGGTTGCGCTCTGGCGGCAGAGCGCGGATGGTCGCCCGTCGTCACAGGCTCGTTGCCGCCCGCGCAATCGCCGCCGGCACGCTCGCGTCCCGGCCGTCTTATCGTCGAGCCGCTCGAGACGGCGGCCGGCCCCAATTCCGAGGCCAAGTCGCCGCCTCCGGCGCCGGTGGCATCCGGCCGTCCGGCGGCGGACCGCGCACGCACGGCGACGGGGGCCGAGCTCAGTCCAGTGCAGCAGTACTGCGCAAACATCGCCGACGCGGCGGCAGACGCGCGCTTCGCCTGGCAGAAGAAGGTGCTTGCCGACGCCGAGCAGGAGATCGAGAAGCGCATCGCGCGGCTCGAGGCCAAGACAGCCGAGTATCAGCGCTGGATGGCGCGCCGCGACGAGTTCATCCAGCGCGCGCAGGAGACCCTCGTCAACATCTACACCCGCATGCGGCCCGATGCTGCGGCTCTGCAGCTTGCCGCCACGGACGAGGAGACCGCGGCCGCCGTGCTCAGCAAGCTGGACGCCCGAACCTCGAGCACCATCCTCGGCGAGATGGAGCCCACGCATGCGGCACGATTGACGACGATCATGGTCGGCGCGGCGAAAGTGAAGCCGGCGAGCAGCGCCAAGGTTGCCAATGACGGGAAGAAATCATGACCGGGCGCACGGCCGTCCTCGCTTTCATTGTCGTTCTGGGCGGTTGCGGCTTCAATCCGCACGAGATCAATCGTGAGCCGCTCATGACGCCGGTCGGCGCAGGGCTGCGCACCGAGCGCGTCCCGATCTCGAGCGAGCCTGCTCCAATCCCGCACTACCGTCCTGGCAACTCGTTCTGGCAGGACAACGGCGCCGACCTCTTCCGCGACGCGCGCGCCATGAAGATCGGCGACGTCGTGACAGTGAAGATCTCGATCAAGGACAAGGCCTCGCTCGACAACAACACGGAGCGCTCACGCGACTCCAAGCGCGACTTCAATCTCAATCTCAAGTACGACATGCACACCCCGCTCATGAAAGGCTCGGGGGACGGCAACATCACCTCCGGTGCCGACGGCAAGACATCGACAGACAGCAAGGGCGCGATCTCCCGCTCCGAGAGCATCGACCTGCTGATCGCGGCCGTGGTGACCGGCATCCTGCCGAACGGCAACCTGATGATCAGCGGCAGCCAGGAGGTGCGCGTGAACTTCGAGGTGCGCGTGTTGAGCGTCGCCGGCATCGTGCGGCCGCGCGATATCTCGACCGAGAACATCGTGTCGTACGACAAGATTGCCGAAGCCCGCATCTCCTATGGCGGGCGGGGGCGGATCACCGAGGTGCAACAGCCAGCCTGGGGTCAGCAGGTCCTGGATTGGCTGCTGCCGTTCTGATGTCCCTTGAAGGTCGAGCATGGCCACGACTGATGGAGCTGGCGGGGAGCCTGGCAAGGCCGCGGAGCGGTCTTCGGGTCTGCTCGGCTTCATCGTCGCCATGCTGGTGGCGACCGTGGTGGCCGGGGTCGGTGGAGGCATCTTCGGCATGTATGGAATCGCCGCGACGGGCGGGGCCGAGAGCAAGGCCGAGAAGCCGGATGAAAAGGCCAAGGCCCCGTTCGGTCCGGGCCTGAACATGAAGCCGCTAAGCCCCATCATCACCAACCTTGCCGAGCCGAGGGGCACCTGGATCCGCCTGGAGGCCGCCGTCGTGCTGGAGGGCGTTCCGCAGAAGGAGGAGAACGTCCTCGTGGGCCGGGTCGGCGAGGACATCGTTGCATTCCTGCGCACCGTCTCGCTCGCACAAATCGAGGGCGCCAACGGCTTCCAGCACCTGCGCGAGGACCTGACCGAGCGCGCCCGCCTGCGCAGCGGGGGGAGCGTGCGCGAGCTGGTCATCCAATCACTGGTCGTGGAATGAAGACGGTCGCTCTTTTCGTATGGCTCGGCCTGTTGCTGGCGCCGACAGCGGCGCTGGCTCAGGTGCCGAGCCTCGAGTCGCTGGTTCCGAGCGGCGACGGCACCGCGACGGGGAGGATTGTACAACTCGTCCTGGTCATCACCGTGCTGTCGGTGGCGCCCGGACTGCTGATGATGGTCACCTGCTTCACGCGCTTCGTCATCGCGCTGTCGTTCCTGCGCTCCGGGCTCGGCCTGCAAACGACGCCCGCCAATTTGATCCTGATCAGCCTGGCGCTGTTCATGACCTTCTACGTGATGGCGCCGACCTTCGACGGGGCCTGGCAGAACGGCATGAAGCCGCTGATGGAGAACAAGATCAACGAGCAGGAGGCCTACGCAAGGATCACCGCGCCGTTCAAGAGCTTCATGCGCGCCAACGTGCGCGACAAGGACCTGAAATTGTTCGAGGATCTGGCCAACGAGAAGTTCTCGCAGCGTCAGGAGGGTGCCGAGATCGAGATGCGCGTCCTGATTCCGGCCTTCATGATCTCCGAGCTCAGGCGCGGTTTCGAGATCGGCTTCCTGATCGTCCTGCCGTTTCTGGTCATCGACATGATCGTGGCCACGCTGACAATGTCGATGGGCATGATGATGTTGCCGCCGACCGTCATTTCCCTGCCGTTCAAGATCCTGTTCTTCGTCCTGATCGACGGCTGGAATCTGCTGATCGGTGGCCTTGTAAGATCATTTCTTTAGACATCGACAATCGTAGTTAACATGCATTTAAGAATTCTCAGGTAGACGTGCGTCCTATGGCAGGTTGGGCCCGTTCGGGGTGAGGGGCCCAAAGGCATGATGCCGCTCTGCCATGCCGGGTCGGATCCGGTATGTCCCCAACTCAGCCTAACGTCACCCAAACGCACCGAGGGACATACATATGAGTAGCATCAATACGAACGTCTCAGCCATGACCGCGCTGCAGACGCTGACCTTCACCAACAAGTCCTTGGAGGACACTCAGAACCGGATCGCCACCGGTCTTCGCGTCTCGTCTGCCGCCGACAACGCGGCCTATTGGTCGATCGCCACCGGCATGCGCACGCAGACCGGCGGTCTCTCGGCTGTGCAGGATGCTCTCGGCCTCGGCGCCGCCATCGTCGACACCGCTTACAGCGCGCTGAACGACGCCATCGGCGTTGCTCAGAAGATCTTCGAGAAATACGTCGCCCGCGAGACGCCGGGCACCGACACGACGATCATCGACGCCGAAATCACCGAGCTCAAGGCGCAGGTCGTGCAGTACGCGCAGGGCGCCACGTTCGAAGGCGTCAACCTCCTGGCGACGGGTGGTACCGACCAGGACGTTGTCACCGGCTACGAGTCGGGCACCGGCGTGGTCACGATGACGGTTGCCGCCTACGACCTGGAGGCAGCGCTGTCCGCCGCCACTGACTCGATCACCGTGGAGACCGCGATCGACGCCATGCGCGCCGCCGCCGCCTCCTTCGGTTCGGCCAAGACGCGCATCGCCGCCCAGCAGACGTTTACGTCCTCGCTGATGGACGCTCTCGATCGCGGCATCGGCCAGCTGGTCGATGCGGACATGAACAAGGAGTCGGCACGCCTCAGCGCTCTGCAGGTCAAGCAGCAGCTCGGCATCCAGGCGCTCAGCATCGCCAACTCCAACAGCCAGAACATCCTGGCCCTGTTCCGCGGCTAGGACTGAGCTCGAGGACAGACTGAAGGAGGCCACGCTCTCGCGGGGGAGCGTGGCCTTTTCACGTAATGCTCGCGCAAGCTTGCCGCCGCAACATCGCCTGAGCGGATTCTGCAGGGCGTGGGGCTGGCGGAATGATGGGTTTGGAGCAGCTCGAGCGGCTATGGAAGAGTTTGCTCGGTCTGGGTGCGAGGCGGCTTGCGGCTCTTGGCATTGTGGGCCTTACGGTTTTTGCCGCCGTCGGTCTTGGCAGCTACTATCTGAGCCGGCCCGAGTTCCAGACTCTCTATACCGGTCTCAATCCTCAAGACGTCAGCAGGATCGGCGCCGCCCTCAAGGAGGCCGGCATACCCTTCGACGTCAACTCGGAGGGCACCAAGGTCATGGTCCGGCCGGCGCAGACTGCGCAGGCCCGCATGCTTCTGGCCGAGAAGGGGCTCCCGAGCAGCGCCAACGCGGGCTACGAGCTGTTCGACAAGCTCGGCTCGATCGGGCTCACGTCGTTCATGCAGGAGATCACGCGCGTGCGCGCGCTCGAAGGCGAGATTGCGCGCACGATCCAGGCCATGAAGGGCGTGCGTGCCGCGCGCGTCCACATCGTGCTCCCCGACGGGGGCTCGTTTCGCCGCAACCGTCAGGCGCCGTCGGCGTCGGTCGTGATCCGCACCGATCGTCCGGAGGAGTTCGCCGGAGCCCAGGCGATCCGGCATCTGGTGTCGGCGGCGGTGCCGGGCATGAACATCGACCAGGTCAGGGTGCTGACGACGGACGGCACGGTGCTGGCTGCCGGCGACGAGTCGACGCTCGCGAGCTCCGGCAAGATGGTCGAGCTGGAGAAGACGATCGCCAAGGAGCTTCAGGACAACATCCGCAAGACGCTCGCCCCCTACTTGGGCCTCGAAAACTTCGAGTCGACCGTCACGGCCAAGCTCAACATGGACAAGCGGCAGATCAACGAGACATCGTTCGATCCTGAGTCGCGGGCCGAGCGGTCGACGCGTGTCGTGAAGGAAGCCGGCTCCCAGCAGAATTCCAACAACCGCTCGGCCGTCGGCGTCGAGCAGAACCTGCCGGCCGAGCAGACGGGATCGTCCTCCGGCGATCAATCCAGGCGCTCCAACGAGCGGCGCGAGGAGCTCAGAAACTACGAGCTGAGCTCCAAGACGATTCAGACCATCAGCGAAGGCTACAAGATCGAGCACCTGGCCGTCGCCGTTGTCGTCAATCGCAAGCGGCTGGCTGCCGCGCTCGGCGACAAGGCGACGCCGGAGGCGATCGATGCACAGCTGAAAGAGGTGCAGCAGCTCGTCGAGTCGGCCGCTGGCCTCGACTCCAAGCGCGGCGATCGCGTCACCGTGTCCGCCGTCGAGTTTCTGCAATCGGGTCAGCTCGAGCCGCTCGCCGGGCCCGGCATCATCGAGCAGCTCCTGCAGCAGACCGGCGCGATCGTGAAGGGCCTCTCGATCCTGGCCGCGACCGCCCTTCTCGTCTGGTTCGGCTTGAAGCCGGCCATGCGCGCGCTGCTCGAGCCGGCAAAGGGCGAGGAGGCCGGCGCCGTTGCCGCGCCGCTCGCAGTCGAGGGTCCGGCCCCCGCTGCCGGTGCGGACAAGCCGAAGTTCGTACGCGAGCAGGAGGATCAGCCGAACCTGATTGCGGATCTGACCAGCAAGATGGGCCGCACGCCGCAAAAGCGGCTCGAGCAGATGATCGATTATGACGAGGAGCAGGCGGCGGCGATCCTCAAGCAGTGGATGCAGGGGGCCAAGTCGGCATGAGCGTCGTTCCGCTCGCTCGCTATCTGATTGATTTCGGCTCCGGCAGCGATGCCGGCAAGTCGCTTGCCGAGATCGAGAGAGTGCGTGCCCTCGTCGAGAAGGAGGCCGCAGCCAGGATCGCCGAAAGTCATGCGCGCGGCTTCGAGGAAGGGCGCGCGTTCGGCGAGGAGCAGCTCGTCGACCGCCTCAGCGCCCAGCACCAGGAACACATGCACCAGCTCGAGGCGGAGCGCCAGGCCTGGGCGGCGAAGGAAGGCGAGGTGCTCGCGGAGCTGCTCGCCGCCGGGTTGCGCGAGATCGAGGCTCGCACCGCGGCAACGGTTGCCCGCGTGCTCGAGCGCTTCGTGAACGCGCAGGTGCGCGAGGCTGCTGTGGCTGAGCTGATGGCGCTGCTGCAGGCGGTGCTGTCGAAAGGCGAGGCTGCAAAGCTCGAGGTTTCAGGCCCGCAGGATCTTCTCGCCGTCATCCAGGACCGGCTGGCGGGGCAGCTCGGCGCGGCCAGGTTCGCGACGCGTGAAGGGCCGGATGTCCGGATCGAGATCGACCATACGATCATCGAGACCCGCCTTTCGGCATGGGCCGAGACGTTGGCGGAGGCCGTGCGGTGAGCGGGAACGACGATCAGGAATCGAGCGTCCAAGAGCTCGTCATCATACGCCGCCGCGGCGGCGACGAGGAAGGTGCGCACAAGGGCGGCGTATGGAAGATCGCCTATGCCGACTTCATGACGGCCATGATGGCGTTCTTCCTGGTGATGTGGCTGATCAACTCCGCCGACAAGAAGGTCTTGACGCAGGTCGCAGCCTATTTCAATCCGATGCGGCTGACGGACAGAGCGCCTACCCCGAGGGGAATGCACGACTCCGAGGCCGGCGCCACCGGCAACGAGGATCAGGCCGGGACCGCCAAGGATCCGAGCGGCAAGGCCAAGGGCGCAAGGCGCGGGCCCGCCGAGCAGAAGCAGATCGAAGAAATGCTGTTCGACGATCCCTATGGCGCGCTCGAGAAGCTCGCCAAGGAAGGCGCGGCCGCCATCGCCGCCGAGCGGCAGCGCGCACCGGCTGCTCCGAGCAGGCCCGGCGAGGCTTTCCGCAACCCGTACGATCCGGAATTTCAGTTCCGGGCGAAGCCGGACGCTTCAGGAGCGGCCCAACCCGACACCGGTGTCCCGCACGCCCCGATGCCGGCGGGCCAGGCAAAAGACGCGGCCTCCGAGCAAGCCGCTGCCACGGATGCGAGCAAGAGCGATAATCCGGCCGCCGATGCGAAGCAGGCCGTCAATGCGGCGCCGGGTCAAAGCGAGAGCCAGCCTGCTCAGCCGCTCGAGAAGCAGGCCGCCTCGGAGAAGCAGGCCGTCGACGCCGCGCCAAGCCAGCGCGGCAATCAGGCCGCTGCTCAGGCGTTGGACAAGCAGGCGGCCGAGCGCGCCCAGGCCGCCGAGCGTGCCGAGGCAGCCAAGCGCGCCGAGGCAGCCAAGCTCGACGCCGAGCTCAAACAGGCCCTCGCGCAGCTCGGAACGATAGCCGCGCCCGACGTCGAGATCAGGGTGACGGACGAAGGCATCCTCATCAGCCTCACCGACAAGTTCGACTTCGGCATGTTCGCGATCGGCTCCGCCGAGCCGCGGCCGGCCACCGTTGTGGTCATGGAGAAGCTGGCCAAGGTGCTGCAGGCCCGCGCCGGCCGCATCATCGTCCGCGGACACACCGACGGCAGGCCATTCCGCTCGACAACCTATGACAACTGGCGCCTTTCGACCGCGCGCGCCCACATGGCCTACTACATGCTCGTGCGCGGCGGCATCGAGGAGCAGCGGTTCGAGCGAGTCGAGGGGCACGCCGATCGCAATCTGCGGGTGCCGGCCGATTCGGGCGCCGCCCAAAACCGCCGCATCGAGCTCCTGTTGCGGGAGCCGAAGCAATGATCTCGCTCGCCCGCCTCTGGCTGACGACCTCGGTGCTTCTCGCGGCGCTGACCGGGCCTGCACTTGCACAGGACGGACGCGCCCAGCCCTTCGAGCTGGTCCGCTCGCTGCGCACGCTCCAGGACCGCATCGCATATGGCGATGCGGAAGCGTATGCCGCTCAGAAGCCGCTGATTGCACGCATTGCCAACGAGCTGACGGCGGCCGATCCCTCGGTGTGGGACGACCCGAGGAACGCGCGAGCCGCCGTCATCTACGCATTGAGCGGCGGAGAGCCGCGCGCACTGAAGCCGCTCTTCCGCGTGCGCAAGCTGTCCGGCATCGACGACAAGCTTCTGAACGGCGCGCTCGCCTATTGCGGCGGCCACAACGCCGATGCGGCCGAGCTGCTCGGCGGCGTCGCCCCGCGCTCGCTGGAGCCGACACTGGGTGCGCAGGTGGCACTGGTGCGCGCGACCCTTGCGTCAGCCAAGGAGCCGGCGAAGGCCATCACGCTGCTCGATGATGCCCGCCTGCTCGCACCCGGCACCCTGATCGAGGAGGCGGCGCTGCGCCAGCAGACCTTTCTGGTGGCTGCCGCTGGCGACACCGAACGATTCGATGCGCTCGCATCCCAGTACATGCGCCGCTTTCCGAGCTCGATCTATGCCAAAAGCTTTCGCGAGCAATACGCCGCCGAGATGGCCCGAGAGCGTTTCTCGACCGAGCGCATGACACGCCTCGAGGCTGCCCTCGGCGGGATGGACGCGCCCAATCGGCGGCAGTTCTCCCTCTCGATCGCCCGCGAGGGCGTGCTCAAGGGGCGCTTCGCGCTTGCCAAATTCGCAGCCGAAAAGGCGCTCGGTCTCATCGACGAGGACAACAGCGATCGAGCGCGCGCGCGGCTCTACGAAGCCGCTGCCGTCATCGTCACCGAGGATGCCGGGCAAGGGCTGTCGAGCCTCGACACCGTCGATCGCTCGAAGCTCGATCAGCACGACGCCGAGCTGCTCGACGCGGTGGCCGGCATCGCCCGCGAGGTCGCGCGCCGGCCGCAGGAGCTGGCCTCTGCCGATCTGGAATCGCCACCACCGCCGCCAACCGGAGGCCGCAGGGTCCGCGACGCGGAGCGCATGGCGGCGACGATCAAGACGACCAAGACGGTCCGGCAAGCCTTGGCGAAGGTAGACGCAATGTTGGGCGAGGTGTCCAAATGACGGCGGTTGTTGCAAGCTCGCTGCCGAGTGTGACCACGCCCCCGAAGGGGCAGCAGCCCGGTGGATCTACCGAGAACGGCAATGCGGGAGCCGATCGCTTCCGCCAGCTCCTCATCAAGCTGACGAGTGCTCCTGCCGAGGCGATCGGCACGTCGAGCCCCCAGCCGATACCTGAGGGGCCGATGTCGGCGGCGCGGGTGTCGATCGCCTGGAAGCTTCAGCTCGACGCCGCTGCTCAGAAGGCGGCCGGCGAGCCGGCATCCGAGGCTCAGTCAAAAGCGGTTTCTCCGACGCCGCAGCAGCAAGACGGCTCGTTGAGCGCAGCAGCGCTGCTCGAAGCCGCCGAGGCCACAGACCTCGAGGTGTCCGATTCGCTCGATGCCAACAAAGGCGACACCTCGGAGCAGGCGCAGTCTCCCGCACTCTCGAACCCGTCGGGCCAAGCCGCGCAAAACGGCAACGCTGCTGCCGCGGTCGCAGCCGCTGCCGTCGTCGCTGCGGAAGGCGATACCGTGCCGGATACCCCCGACTCGAAGGCAAAGCCAGGTAACCCGGTCGGAGCAACGGGCGAGGAGACGCGCAAACCGGCTGCGGCGCCGGGCACCGCGCAGCAGATCACACCCAAGGGCGAAGCGAAGGCACCAGCAGCGCCCGGATCGCCTTCGCGGGCAGACCAGGCCTTCGCCTCGATTGCTGATGGGCAAGCCAAGGCAAGGGCCGAGGACCTGGCGCCTGTCAAGGAAACCAAGGTGACCGTGCTGCATAGCGAGACGCATTTTGCGCCCGTCTCCCAGCCTTCGCCGGCGCTGCAGATCGCCGAGCAGATCAAAACTGACCTCGCCTCGGCGCCCGCCTCCGGCACTCCCTTTGTCGAGCGGGCTCCTTCGTACGCCAAGACGTCCGAGCCCGTTCTCAAAATCCTGCACATTCAACTTCAGCCGGCCGATCTCGGTGCTGTCACCGTCCGCATGTCGCTCAAGGATGATGCCTTGGAGCTGAAGCTCGACGTGTCGCAGCAAGGCACCGCGCACCTCATCCAGAAAGACCACGAGGCGCTGTCGCAGGCTCTGCGCTCGGCCGGCTATCTGGTCGACGGCGTCACCGTGCAAGTCGCCGAGCCCGACAGGTCGCAGATGACATCGGGCCAATCCGGCCAGCAGGGCCAAGGCGCGCAGTCCTCGCCGCAGTCCTCGGGCCAGCAGGGCTCCGGCTCGCCCCAGACGAACGGCGGCTCTGGCCGCGAGCAATCTCCGGCCCAGAGCCAGTTCGGTCCCGCATCCTCGGCGCGCGCCGATGCGGAGCGGCCTCGCGCCGCGGCGAACGCGGGTGGGGTCTATGTGTGAGGGGCCCGGCCGGGCCTTTCGCTCGATCCGTAGGAACGAGGCCGCATGAACAGCTTCTACCTCGATGCCATCCGCAAGTTCGAGGGCTTCACGCCGCAGGCGCAGTGGGACTACGCGCAGATCTCCAATGGCTACGGCACGCGCGCGCTGTTCCCGGGCGAGGTGATCGACCGCGCCGAGGCGGAGCGGCGCTTCATGGCGGAGATTGCAGGCGCGCGCGCCATCGTCGAGCGGCATGCTCCCAATGTCGATGAAGGCACCAAGGCTGCGCTCACGTCGCTCACCTTCAACGCCGGAGACAAATGGGTGCGCAGCGGCTTGGGCGATGCCGTGCGCCGTGGAGACATGGACGCGGTGCGCTCGCTGTTCCTCGAGTACACCAAGGCCGGTGGCAAGGAGTTGCAGGGTCTCGTCGATCGTCGATCGGCCGAGGCGCAATGGATCGGCAATGGATCGCCAGCACCGGAAGGCGCAACGACAGCGGAAGCCTCCCGGCAGCCCGCCGCGCTGCGCATGCCCGTGCAGCTCGCGGTGAGCGCCAACCAGCAAATGGCGGCGCTGATGCGAAAAGAGGAAGCGGGCCCTCAGCCCGCTGCCGCACAGCCCGACGGAGCCACTGCGGCGCGCGGCGTGCCGTCTGCGGGCGCGGTCGCGACGGCGCATGCCGGAGACGGCACCGGATCCGCGGCCGTAACTCAATTGCTCCAGCAACTTCTGGACGGCGCGACGGTGGACCGCGTGCTGCTCGGCTCGGCAAGCCTTGTCCGCAGCAGCGAGAGCTTGCGACTGCGCGCCAAGGATGAGGACAGCGACGCAGCTCGTCAGCGTAGCGTCGCCGGGCGCACTGAGAGCGTCTGACAGCGCGCCGTCGGCCAGATCGCCTTGCGCATGCGCCCGGCGCATGCCGGGCCCCCTTAAGGCTCGTTTAGGATTTACGTTGCGTCAATCTCGCCAGCCTAGGCTCGCTCGATCGCCTTGAAGGTCAGCGAGTACAAGGCAACCGGCGAGCATGACGAATAGCCAATCAAAAGAAGAAGCCGAGTTCACGCGCATCCTCGAGCTGGCCCTGCGTGCCAAGGCCGCCGAGGCGCAGCAAGCCGCGGAACGGCGGCACGACTGGGCCCACGCCGTCGATTCCCAGATCCAGAGCGCGCTCGAGGAGCTGTTAAGCTCCCCCGCCTACGTGCCGATCGGGCGGCTTGCCCAGCTCTACGGGGAGGAGGGATCCGCAGCCGGGCCGGAGAGAGCCCGCGACCTCGACCAGTTCCTGGCCGAGGAGCTGCAACTCAACCCCGATCTGACGGCCGATGACCTGCGCCGCCTGCGCCGGCAGTTTGCCATCTACAACCATCCCGATCGCGTCATGGCATCGGAGCGCGACCGCGCCACGCGCCGCATGGCGCTCGTCAACGTTCTCATCGACCGGGCTTTGCGGGAGAAGCGGGCGCAGGCTGCGTCGGCAAAGCGCTGAAGGTCTGCGCTGTACCGGAATGAAATGGTCCTGTTTGCATCTTTAACCGTGACTGAAAACCGATAGCGGATTTAAAGCGCCGGCAACTTGCATCCGCATAATTGGGCGCATGTCAGTCAAACAGAACATATCCCTCCTGAAGAGGCGCAGAGACGACATCAGGGAGTGGTTGGACCTGGAGGCACCCTTCACCCAGGTCGACCAGAAGCACCTTGATGCCGACACGCCAGAGCGCGCCTATTGGCACCACGGCTATCAGGCCGCGCTGGCCGACATCATCAATCTGCTCGTCACTGAGAGTCGAAGAAGCGACAGCGGGGACACTCCAAACTAGACCGGCTCGGGCGGTCGGGATGCAGCCTGTTCCCGGCGGGTTTGAAGTCGTGATACAGCTCGCATTCGCGCTCGAACGCGGCCTCCGCGGACGGAAAATAGCCGAACTTGAACATGGTATCGGTGCCGATGTAGTCGCGCAGCTTCTCGCTCACGTCAGTGTCGGATCTGCCGACCTTATGAATGCGGAAGGTCCCCTCGGGGCTCGTATGCCCCAGGACGTAGACGCCCGGTGATTTGCGCGCGACGGCGCTCGATATCCCATCGAATGTGAGACGGTAAGGGCCCATCAGGCCGGTCTTCGGCATGGTGCTCAAGGTGTCGTTCTCGGACCAGAATTGAGAGCACGCGACTCACTCGAGCCGTGAATTATGCAAAACATTAAGCGAATGCAATCTTGCGCTGAGCCGACCCGGCAATCTCGCCGTTCGATGTGGCGAGCCACCAACGCCCATTAACCGATCGCCAACCGAAGACGCCATTGGCTCACTGGCGATCGCTTTTTCGCTCTGGTGCTACAACGGTTTAACCCGCCTTCAATAGTGCGGGGCTAACGTCACCTGCAACGAGAAAGCACAACGGGTTGGCCATGCTCCAATCTCTGCGATCGAAGCTGTTCACGCCGGAGCCCACGGCGACCGGAGAGCAGGCCGGCGAGCTCGATGGCACGGGGCTGCTCGAGGCCATCGTATGTGAGACGCAGACGGCTGCGCTGCATGCGGCGGTCGTGCTGAGCGGGCTCAATGCGTTGCAGGCCGGCGGCCGCATCAAGGGACCGCTCGCCCTCAAGGACTTTGTTCTCGGGCAATCGGCGGTGATCCGTGAGCTGCTGCGCGCGCACGAGGAAGCGGGTCTGGACACTGATACGATGGTGAAGATCCACGCGCTGTTCGACGAGCTCGCTTCGGCGCGCACCACCATGGAGCGATTGCTCGCCGATGCGGGACGGCCCGCCGCCGAGCGCCCCGCAAACGTCAGCTATGGCGCGGCCGTTGCAGAGTGGTCGAGGGTCTGCCATCGCGCCCTCGATGCGGGAAGCGCGCTCGAGCCGAGCTTTGAATCGCAAGGTCTTCCCGACTACTACAGCAAGAACTCAAGGATGCTCGAGCGGTTGCTGACCGATGCAATCGAGGGCCGCTCGCCTTGCGTCGATGATGCAGGCCAACCCTTCCTTCCGGACATGCCGCAGCGGCGCCGTTCCGCGCGTCGCAGCCTGCTGCAGCAGTGCTCGCTGCGCTATCGCGGCAAGACGGCGCCGGTCATCGCCAAGGATATCTCCACGACCGGCATGGGCATCGAGCGCACGCCCGATCTCAAGAACCAGGAGCTCGTTCAGATCGAGCTGAACGGCGGCCGCCGTCTCATCGGCCTGGTGGTGTGGACCAAGGGCAC
>JBLNBZ010000024.1:0-3090 GCA_050260355.1 Bacteroidota bacterium
CCCGGCTCATTCGCGCCGAAGGCGCGATGGCCGGGGACGCAAGAGCGAAGGCGTACTTGCTGGCCGCGCTGTCGCGCGTCGTGCGGGGACACACGATTTCAAGATTTAGGGCAGTCGCGGCACATCACGCGGCCTGCTCGGCCTCCACGGGTACGGGATCGTAGTTCAGCACCGGCGCCAGCCAGCGCTCCGCCTCCGCAACCGTCCAGCCTTTGCGCCGCGCATAGTCCTGGACCTGGTCCCGCTCGACCTTGCCGACGCCGAAGTAATGGCTCTCGGGATGGGAGAAGTAGAGCCCCGACACCGACGCTCCGGGCCACATGGCGAAGCTCTCGGTCAGGCGGATGCCGGCCACGCGCTCGGCGTCGAGCAGCTTGAACAGTGTCGCCTTCTCGGTGTGGTCGGGTTGCGCAGGATAGCCCGGTGCCGGGCGGATGCCGCGATACCTCTCCAGGATCAGATCCTCGTTGGACAGCCGCTCGTCGGCCGCATAGCCCCACAGCTCGCGGCGCACGCGCTCGTGCATGCGCTCGGCAAGCGCCTCCGCCAGCCGGTCCGACAGCGCCTTCACCATGATGCGACCGTAGTCGTCCGTCTTCTTGAGATGCCGCTCCAGCGCCTCCTCCTCGCCGATGCCGGCCGTGACCGCAAAGCCGCCCACGTAGTCGGCCTTGCCCGTCTCGACCGGAGCGACGAAGTCCGCGAGCGCCGTATGCGCACGATCGCGGGCCGCATCGCGCGCGATCTGCTGGCGCAGGGTGTGCAGCATCGCCAGTTGCGTCTTGCGCGTATCGTCGGCGTAAAGAGCGATATCATCGCCGATCGCATTCGCGGGCCAGAACGCAACCACCGCGTTCGCGCCGATCCAGCGCTCGGCCACCATGCGCCTCAGCAAGGCCTGCGCATCCGCGAACAGCTTGCGCGCCACCTCGCCGACCTTGTCGTCCTCCAGGATCTTCGGATAGCGCCCCACCAGCTCCCAGGTCTGGAAGAACGGCGACCAGTCGATATACGGCACCAGCTCGGCAAGGTCGTAGTCGGCGAAGATCCGCGTTCCGAGGAACGACGGCTTGGGCGGCGTGTAGTCCGTCCAGTCGATCTTGAAGCTGTTCTTGCGCGCCGCCTCGAGCGTGATGCGGCGCTTGGAGCGCTCGCTCTTAACATGGGCTTCGCGCACCTTGACGTACTCGGCGCGGATCTTGGCGATGTAGCCGGCGCTTTCCGTCTCTGACAGCAGGGTCGATACTACGCCGACGGCGCGGCTGGCGTCGGTGACGTAGATCGCCTGGCCCTTGGCGTAGTTGGGGCTGATCTTCACCGCCGTGTGCACCCGGCTCGTGGTGGCCCCGCCGATCAGCAGCGGCACCGCGAAGTCCTGGCGCTCCATCTCGGCCGCCACGTGGCACATCTCGTCGAGCGACGGCGTGATCAGACCCGATAGCCCGACGATATTTGCCTTCTCCCTCTTTGCCGTCTCCAGGATCTTGGCCGCCGGCACCATGACGCCGAGATCGATGACCTCGTAGTTGTTGCACTGGAGCACGACGCCGACGATGTTCTTGCCGATGTCGTGCACGTCGCCCTTGACCGTCGCCATCACCACCTTGCCGGCGGCCGGCATCGCATCGAGCCCCGACGCCTTCTTCTCCGCCTCCAGGAAGGGCTGCAGATACGCCACCGCCTGCTTCATCACGCGCGCCGACTTCACGACCTGAGGCAGGAACATCTTGCCCGAGCCGAACAGGTCCCCGACCACGTTCATGCCGGCCATCAGCGGGCCTTCGATGACATCCAGCGGGCGCGCTGCGGCAGCCCGCGCCTCCTCGGTGTCGGCCTCGATGAAATCGGTGATGCCGTGCACCAGCGCGTGCTTGAGGCGCTCCTCGACCGGGGCGCTGCGCCAGGCGAGATCGGCCTCCTTCTTCTTTCCGCCGTCGCCCTTGTAGCGCTGCGCCGCCTCCAGCAGGCGGTCGGTCGCGTCGGGACGCCGATTGAGGATCACGTCCTCGCACAACGCGCGCAGCTCGGGCTCGATGTCGTCATAGACCGGCAGCTGCCCGGCGTTGACGATGGCCATGTCCATGCCCGCCTGGATGGCGTGGTAGAGGAACACCGAGTGCATGGCCTGCCGGACCGGCTCGTTGCCGCGGAACGAGAACGAGAGGTTCGAGAGTCCGCCCGAGATGTGCGCGTAGGGGCAGCTCTGCCGGATGCGCCGCGTCGCCTCGATGAAGGCGACCCCATATCCGTTGTGCTCCTCGATGCCGGTCGCCACGGCGAAAATGTTGGGATCGAAGATGATATCCTCGGGCGGCATGCCGACCTTCTCGGTCAGCAGCTTGTAGGCGCGCTGACAGATCTCGACCTTGCGGTTGGCGGTGTCGGCCTGCCCCTGCTCGTCGAAGGCCATGACCACGACGGCGGCGCCGTAGCGGCGCACCTTGCGCGCGTGCTCCAGGAACGGCTCCTCGCCTTCCTTGAGCGAGATGGAATTGACGATCGCCTTGCCCTGCACGCACTTGAGGCCGGCCTCGATCACGCTCCACTTGGAGCTGTCGATCATCAGCGGCACGCGCGCGATGTCGGGCTCGGTGGCGATGAGGTTCAGGAACGTGACCATCGCCTTCTCGGAGTCGAGCAGGCCCTCGTCCATGTTGATGTCGAGCACCTGCGCACCGTTGGCGACCTGCTCGCGCGCCACTGCAAGCGCGGCCTGGTAGTCGCCGGCCTCGATCAGCTTGCGGAACCTGGCCGAGCCGGTGACGTTGGTCCGCTCGCCGATGTTGATGAATGTGGAAGCTGCGCTGGTCATGTTAGGCGCACCTTGACGCCAAGTCGCTTGAAAGCCCCCTCACCCCGACCCTCTCCCCAGGGGGAAAGGGAGGCGAGCAGCGGCTCGATGGCCTGTTCGACAACCGTGATGAGCATGAAAGCTGTGCTGGTCATCGTCGCTCTGCGCCGCCACTGGCATCTGAGACACCACTCCCCCGGGGGAGAGGTCGGCGCGTCGCGCCCGAGGCATGCCACCGGGGTGAAGCGCCGGGTGAGGGGGTAGCGCGGGGCAAAGCCAAAGAAACATGAAACAGCGGT
>JBLNBZ010000025.1:0-43822 GCA_050260355.1 Bacteroidota bacterium
GTTGGCCCACACGTTGGCGACGGAGAAATCACTGACGACATACGCGTGCATCAGCGACAGGAAGGCGATCACGAGGAGACCGAGCTGAGCGTAGGCCGCGGAGGCGCCAAATGCCATCAGCCGCGGCGCGCGCGCGCGGGCGCCGCATGCGGGCAGCAGAGCCTGGGCGCCAGAGACGACCAGGGCCAGGATCAGGGCGAAGTGTCCGAGCTCAACGATCACGCGTTACGCACCATCCATGCTGCAACCTACCTCTTCGGAGCCTGACCGTCGGCTGCCTGGGCGCCCTGCCACACGCCCTTGTCCTTGAGAGCCTTGGCGACCTCCGGCGGCATGTACGTCTCGTCGTGCTTGGCAAGCACCGTATCGGCGCGGAAAACACCCGCGCTATCGAGTTTGCCCTCGGCCACGACGCCCTGACCTTCGCGGAAGAGATCGGGCAGCACGCCGCTGTAGGTTACCGAGAGCGTGGACTTGGTGTCGGTCACTGCGAAGCGAATGTCGGTGCCCTGCCCGCGCACCAGAGTGCCGTTGGCGACCAGCCCGCCGAGGCGAAAGCGCTGTCCGGCGGGGAGGTGCTTCTCGGCGACGTCGCTCGGCGTGTAGAAGAAGACGATGCTGTCGCGCAAGGCGACGAGCACCAGCCCGACCGCCACGCCGAGCACGGCGATGGCAGCGATGATGAGTGCGCCACGGCGCTGGCGACGCGTCATGGCGGAAATCTCCGTCCCCTCCGCAGCGGAGGGAATGGCAGCAGCGCGGTTGTGACGAGGGCACGCATCAGGAACCTAGCCCCAGGCTCTTGGCAAGTGCCTCGAGCTGCTCGAGGGAGCCGGGTTCGCCGGCAAGGCCGCGCCGCGCGTCAGCCAGGGCGGCACGAGCCTCGGTCTTGCGCCCAAGCACGCTGTAGGCGCGGATGAGGCGCTGCCAGGCGGCGAGATCTCCGCCATTTGCGCGCAGCCGCTCGGCCAGCCCGGAAACCATCTGGTCGATGAATTCTATGCGCGCCTCAGGCGAAAGGCGCTTAGCAGCGGCGATGTCGTCGCCCGATGGTCCGGGCTCGTGCGGCTTGCCCTCAGGAGCGGCATTCTGCGGTGCAAGCCTCGCGCGCACGGCGGCAAGACGCTCGGTCACGAGCTTGCGCCATGGCGCGTCCTGCTCGGCCTCGTGTAGCAGAGCGGCATAAGCTTCGGCGGCAGCCGCAAGCCGGCCGTCCTGCTCGTTGCCGAGCGCCAGCCAGAAGCGCGGCTCGATCCGCTTGGGCTCGAGCTTGGCGAGCCTCTCGTAAGCCACGCGGGCAGGCTCAGTGACGATGCCATCGTTGGCAAGCACCGTCGCCTCGGCAAATCCGGCCAGGCGAAGGGTGGACTCGCCGAGCAGTGCCGCGGCTTGCCTGAAAGCCTCGGCCGCCTCCTGGTAGCGGCCCTGCTTGAAGTAGACGGGAGCGATCACATCCCAGCCCTGTCCGTCTTCGGGGTGCTCGCGCAGGCGTGCCTCGACCTTGGCGACGAGCGCGGCGACGTCGGTCGCGTCGGGAGGAGCGTGCAGGCGCGAAGCCAGCGGATAGCCGGGCATGCCCGGTGAGCCGAGCGCCAAGTAGATCGCGACGGCGAGACACGGCACGGCAATGCACAAGGCGAGGGGCACGGCGCGGACCGCGCGCGGCACGTCGGGGGATGGCGTGGCAGGAGGTGCCGCCGCAGAGCCGGCCTCAGCGCTGGCGAGCAGGCGCCGGGCGATCTCCACGCGCGCGGCGTCTGCCTCGGCATCGGCAATCAGGCCGCGGGAGCGCTCGGACTCGAGCTCGCGAAGCTGGTCACGGTAGACGGCAGCATCAGCCGAGGTCGACGCGGCCGAGGCTCGGGCCGGCTGCATCAGCGGTCGCAGCACGACCGCCAGCACCGCAGCGGTCATGACCGCAAGACCAAGCCACAGCACCATTGCCCGGTTCCGAGACGACGTTATCCGTGCATCTCAATAGGCGTGGCAGAGGCGGGTGACAAGGCGAGGACGGGGATTCGGGGGATTTGTCGCGGCGCCGAGGCGGCGCGATCCGGGTGGGGCTGGAGGAAATCGGGAAGGCGGGGCGGAAAGAGGCGATTTGGCACGAATTGAGCACAGCACCGCGGGAGTTCCGCGCGTTGCTTCGGTTGGAGCTGCGAGCTTACGGCGCTTGGCAGCACCCGCGACGCCAGTGCGACGCGCGCCCGATCAGGCGACGCTACGCCAGGTTCCATCGGGGTTGCGGCAGGCGGTGCCACGCATGGTCTGCGGGCGACCATCGATATAGATCGTGTGAGTGTATCGGCGGCAGTCCATCGAGCCGCGGCGATAGGATTCCTCGGGAATGATCTCGCCGTAATGGCCGCTGTCCGGGTTGCGCCAGGGACGGCCGACGCCGGACGGCCCCCTTTCCAATGCCTCGAACTCAGCCTCCTGGGCCAGGCGGCGATCCTCACGATCGAGGGAGCGCCCGATCTCGTGGCCGACGATGCCGCCCACGACGGCGCCCACCATTGTGGCGGCCACCCGGCCGCTCCCGCGCCCGACCTGATTGCCGAGAATGCCGCCAGCGACAGCGCCGACCACTGTTCCCGTGTCCGCCTTGGAGGGGCCGTCGGGCCCACACCCTGCAACACCGAGACACGCTGCGAGAGCGACGACCGCAGGGATGGCGCGCATATTCGGATGTTCCCCCGTTCAATCTCACCGTCAGCCGCGGGCCGCGACGACAAGTAGTCCATGCGACGACAGTTTCCCCGACTGCTTCTTAAACTCGATTCCGGCAGAATCGCGACCGCCGATGGCCGCAAGCCCACAGGTTGCCAGTGTTGTAGCGCCGATTTCAGGCCGCGGGAAGCTCGAGACGAGCGCTGAGTCCTCCCAGGCTGCCTTGCTCGAGCTTGAACTGGCCGCGATAGGACTGTGCCAGGTCCGCAACGATGGACAGCCCCAGCCCCGAGCCCGGCTTGCCCTCGTCCAGCTTTCGACCCCTCTGGATGCCTTGCATGCGCTGCTCGGGCGTGAGTCCGGGCCCGTCGTCCTCGACGCTGATCTGCAGCAGCTTGCCGTTGTTCGGCATGATCCCGGGCTCCACGCCGACCTTCAGGCAAACGCGCGAGGAAGCCCACTTGCAGGCGTTGTCGAGCAGATTGCCGAGCATCTCCTCGAGATCCTGCCGCTCGCCCTGGAAGCTGGCAGACGCAGGACAGTCGACCGAGAACTCGAGCTGGCGCTCCGCATAGATGCGCTGCAAGGCGCGCACGATGCCGTCGGCTACCGCGCCGACCTCGGTCTGGCGGCCGATGACGCCGACGCGCGCGGCCATGCGAGCGCGATCGAGGTAGTAGTTGACTTGATCCGCCATGATCTGCGCCTGCTCGGTGATCTTGGCGGACGACGGTCCCTTGTCGTCGCGGGCCTCGTTGACGATGACCGCGAGAGGCGTCTTGAGAGCGTGAGCGAGGTTGCCGACCTGGGTTCGCGCGCGCTCGATGACCTCCTGGTTGGACCGGATCAGCGCATTGAGCTCCGTCTGCAGAGGCTGCACCTCTGCCGGCAGCTCTCCCTCGAGCTTGTTGGCTTGTCCGGAGCGAATGGCCGACAGGCGCTTCTCGATGACGTGCAGCGGCTGCAGCACGAACCGCACCTGGAAGATCGTAGCGGCGACGAGCACGATGCCGGCAAGCCCGAGTGCGATGGCGAGCGGAATGCGGAACACGGCATTGACCGTCTCGGCCACCTCGGAATCGCCGGCGACGATGAACGAGTAGAAGCGCGGCGACTCGTCCTCACCCGCGTTGTAGACGTTCTCCGCCATCCGCAGCGACTCGCCGACCGGACCCGTCGTGTTGAACCAGATGATGTTGCTGGCGTCCGGCTTCTTCTTGAGGCTCGACGGCAGAATGAGCGACTCGCCGGCGAGGGAGGCCGACACCATGCGGCGGCCGGGTGCGTTGTCGAGCGGCGTGATCTGCCAGTACCAGCCGGAATGGGTGAGCTCGAACAGCGGCTCGCCGATGATCTTCGGCACGCGCGGCTCGTTGCCTTCGTGCAGCGTGCTGAAGGCGATGATCTGGGTGAGGATCTGGCTAAGGCGCGCATCGAGAGCGGCGTCGGCCTCGCGCTTGTGCACGTAGTCGATGACCAGGCCGGCAATGGCAAGGACCAGCAGCGTCCAGATGGCCGCCGTCGCGAAGAGACGGAAGGCAAGCGAGTTAAGCTTCATCGCCTTCTTGCGTGAGCCTGTAGCCAAGACCGCGGACGGTCTTGATCATGTCAGGCGGTATCTTTTTGCGCAAACGGCCGATGAACACCTCGATGGTGTTGGAATCGCGGTCGAAGTCCTGATCGTAGAGGTGCTCGACGAGCTCCGTGCGCGAGACCACGCGCCCGTTGTGGTGCAAAAGATAGGCGAGCAGCCGATACTCGTGCGAGGTGAGCTTCACGGGCTGACCGGCGACGGTGACGCGGGCGGTCTTGGTGTCGAGCCGCAGGGGGCCGCACTCGATCTCGGCGCGCGCATGGCCGGCGTACCGGCGCACCTGCGCCCGCACCCGCGCCAGCAGCTCCTCCATGTGAAACGGCTTGGCCACGTAGTCGTCGGCGCCGGCGTCCATCCCGGCCACCTTGTCGCTCCAGCGGTCACGCGCGGTCAGGATGATGACCGGCATGTTGCGATTGGCGCGACGCCACTGCTCGAGGACGCTGATGCCGTCCATCTTGGGAAGGCCGACGTCCAGCAGAATGACGTCATAGGGCTCGGTCTCGCCGAGGAAATAGCCCTCCTCACCGTCGGCCGCGGCATCGACGGCGTAGCCTGCATCCGTCAGCGCGGCGACGAGCTGACGGTTGAGATCGGGATCGTCCTCGACGACCAAAACACGCACGCGGCGAACCTCAGCTTGCTCGATGGAGCAATTTCGTTACGCGCCAATTATAGTGAGCTTTCGCCGGCGCTCCTAGTGCTCGAAAGGATGGCGAGCGTCAACGGTGACCATGGTCAGACGCCCCGACGCATCTCGCACGAGGAGGCGGTATACATAATTGCTGCCGGCCCGACAGAGGGTGATGCGCATCAGTGATCCAGTCAGGTGCAGCCGAGCCTGATCGTGGAGCTCCTTGGTCGCGACCAGCCCCTCCTTCAGCATGATCGGGGCCGCGTCGGACCAGTCCTCGAAGCACCGATCCGTCTCGGCGACCGCCGCTTGCGCCGGCAACGCGAACGCCGCCAGCGCGGGCACCACCCTCAGCACTCGGAAAAAACGTGTCATCCGGCCTCCGAGGCCGGAACTTGGTGACCGCGACCTGAACCTCGGATGAACGATGGTGCGCTCACGGCGGTGAGGTCTTCACGTCGTCGTGTACAGTTAAAGAATCACGCCCGTTTACAATTTGATTCTCATGGGCCTGCGCTCGAGCAGCGTGTTGGCGCGCATGCGCCCGAAGATTGTCATTGCCGTGCCGATCAGCCCACCAACGGCCTGCACGAGCAGGACGAGGTCCTGGCCGAGGCGCTGGACGAGATCAGCCGTCAGATTGATGCCCAGGACAGGGCCGAGTGCAGGAAGCACGGTGGAAAGTGCTGTCAGGATCGCACCCCAGATGGTCATCGATTGTCCCCACCATTTTGCATCCGGTGTGGACTGGGTGTTGGCACCGTTGTCCTCCGGGTCGGGCGGGAAATTGGCTTCGCCGTTCGGCATGGGTCGTATCTCCTGCTGTGAGGTTGAGGAAGGTTGAGCCGGGCGGGCCACGAGCGCGACGGCACGCGACAGCGTCGCGTCGACTCGCGCCAGCCAACCGCGACCGAAGCGCCAGAAGGTCGCGAGCGCCCGGTACCGGCGGCGCCGGATCGCGGCGTAGGCGTCGAGTGCTGCGCGTAGGTCGCGCGTCCGCGCGGCGGCAAGCGTGATCGGTCCGATCTCGCCATCGATGTCGACGCCGAGTGCCTCCTGCAGCATGCGCGCGGCGCCCGCGACGCCCTGGTTCACGGCCGCATCGAAGTGCATGAGGGCCAGTGCCGGCGGCAGGTCCGGGCATCTGGCCGGTTTCCAATAGCGCCGGTCGTAGATGTCGCGAACCAGATGGTCCGGGATATGCCTGAGCTCCGCTTTCAGGGCGGCGAAATTCTCTGCCGTGACCTCGACGCGCTTCTCGCGCGCAAGGTCAGCGAGCGTGATGCCCTTGTTCGTCGGGCCGCCGGGGTCGAACGGATCGTCGCTCCAGCCGCCCTCGAGTGCGAGGACGTGCGCGAGTGCGGCTTCGAAGGCATGCTGGTTGCTTGCGCAGTTGCGTGCCGCCTCCCTTGGCGGCCTGCGAAGTCCGATGATGCGGCCACGGTCGAAGGCCTCCACTGTGACCGCATTGGACTGGTTGCCGCCGAGCAGCAGGACATGTGCGTGGGTCTCACCGACAAGGAAGCCGACGTGTCCGAGCGCCGGATCGCTGCCGCGGCTCAGCACGACGATGGTGCCGAGGTCGGGAGCCGCGGCTGGCTCGCCCCAGGTCAGGTAGGAGCGCGCGCTCAGAGAGCGCGTGCTGTCGAGGCCGGCCCGCTCCAGGCAGGCGCCAACGAACGCGGCACACCAGGCCGTTTCATCGTCGGCAACGGCGTGATGTCCGACGTCGCGAAAGTAGTCGAGGATGCGCGGATTTCTGGCGGCACCTGCGCGCTCGGCCTGGCCGAGCTCGGCCCACGCGAACGGCATCCATGGCGGTTGCTGCACGGGTTGCTCCGTGGTGGCGCGAGTGGTGAGGTCGTGAGCTGGTGAGGTGGTGAGATGGTGAGGTGGGAAATGGCGAATGGAGTGAGTCCGGCTCTGCCTTACCTCCTTGCCAGCGACTCCCGATCCCTACTCACCGGCTCACCATCTCACCACCTCACGGCACCACAGCTTGCCGCGGGCCGCCGCGGCCGTAGCCGGCGGCGATCTGATAGACACGCAGGGTGTAGGATGGCTGCGGCGTGCCGAAATCGTCGGTCTGCTGCGCAGCGGTGTAAGTCACGCTCGCAGATGTGGCCGTCAGGGTGCGTTTCACCGTGCTGCCGTCGAGAATGTCGACCTCGTAGCGCTCGCTTTCCTCGCCGAGCGGAACTTCGTCCGCGGCCCAGTTGTCGCCGCCGACGCGGGTCCGGCGAATCCAGCTGATCACGACATCCCCGCCCGTGCGGGTGGCACGCACGTGCACCGGGCTCAAGGGCCTGAGCCCGACACCGGTGAACGTATGTGTGGCGCCGGCATAAGAGGCGTGACCCAGATCGCGCGAGGATGGACCGAAGCGCCAGTTGAACGGCAGGCCGACGTCGGACCGCCCCATGTCGACCGGCGCCAGTGCGCTGTCGAGCAGCACGAAGCGTGCGCCGGCCGGCAGCGAGGAGGACATCGCGTCTTCGGTCCCGAGCTGACCGCGCAGCAGCGTGGAAAGCTCGTAGGTTGCGGGGGCGACCAAGCTTGCGGACTGGAACTGCAGCACCTCCCAGTCGCCAGCCGCGTTCTGGATGGCGGCGGCATTGCCGCCGGCAAGCAGGGCGAGCAAGCTGATCGAGGCAAGCTCGCCCTGATCGAGACGCACGCGCAGACGCGCGGCGCGATCGACGCGCCCCTCGGGACCGGGTGCGAGAGGATCGAGCGTTACGCCCGTGGTGGCCGCAACCGTGACCAGCGCCCTCAGCGTGTATCCCCAAGTTTCCGGCGAGCGGTAGAAGGCGATCGGCCCGGGCCACGGCTTCTGCGCGGCCGCGACGTAGCCAATATGCGGCTGCTCGCTGCCGATCAAAAGTGGCAGATCGAGGAATATGCCGAGCGGTTGCCCCACGTGCACATCAGGAGACGATGCCTGTGGTCGCGGCGCAGCCGCCGACTGGGCATAGACATCCGGGTCGATGCTGCGCGCCTCGACGTCGCGCGCGCCGTGGTCGCCAATCTCCGAGATGCGCAGCAGCCGCGTGTTGCCGGCAAGCTCGACCGAGACCACATCGCCGGGCTCGATCGCAAGGCGGCTCGGCGGCAGCGCGAAGGAGGCGCGCTCGCGCGCAGCCCAGGCTTCAAAGAGCCATGACTCGGCGATTTGCGTCGCCTGCTCTGCGTCCATGACAATGGGCAGCTCGGCGAGGCTGACGCGGCCACTGGCGCCGACCAGCCGACGCGCTTCGGCAACCGCTTGGCGGTAATCGGTCTCGGATGCGGAGTAGTTGAGCTTGGCGGACGCCGGCAGCTCCGTCTCCTGGGCTCGTGTCAGCGTCAAGAGGTCGGCACCGGGGCGCGTCTCGACCAGCACATCGGGGCTGAGCGTGGCGACCGAGGCCTCGGCACCGCGATGGCGAAAGCGAATGGCGCCTACGCTTTCCAGCGCATCGAAGAAGTAGGCGAGACTCAACGGCTGCAGCGCGTCGCGTGCCGACATGACGCGATCGACGACGAAGCCGGGCACGATGCCCTCCAGCGCCGCGACATCAAACGCGGCAAAGCCGTAGTCCTCGAGCAGCGCCGAGACCACCGCGTTCAGCGGCTGGCTTGCGATGCGGCCCGTGAGCCAGTGACCGAGCCGCCAGTTGGGGCCGTCGCCCCAGACGTCGAGCTTCGCCGGGAACGCCGGATAGGGACGCGCGTCCCAGGCGTAAACGTGCATGCGGTCGAGCGCCAGCATCGGCCCGCCGTACATCGCCGAGGTCGGGTTCGACCCGGCCATGTAGCCCTCGTGTGCGGGATCGAAGGCCTCGTGGAATGCCTGCAGGTAGCGGCGCTGAATGAGGTCATCGCGCGTGCCGCGCGAATAGTAGGGCAGAAACGATTCCGAGCTCTTGGGATCGACGAAGACGTTGGGCTGATTGGAGCCGCGGTCGGCGGCCGGGCAGCCGATCTCCATGACCCAGACGGGCTTGGACTGCGGCACCCAGCTCGTGGGCGAGGCGGACTCGCTGCCGGCAGGCCGATTGTAGTGCTGGTTGAGCCACCAGGATTTGAGGTCCTTGTAGCGGAACACCCAGGGCTTGCCGGCGCCGTCGGTGATCGGCGTGCGCACCTGCGCGTCGCGGTCCGCGGCAGATGCGTAGTACCAGTCGAAGCCCTCGCCGCCGCCGATGTTGGATTTCAGATAGTCGAGGTCGTAGATCGAGCGTGCGCCGGCGGCGCGGTCGAGGTGGTCCACACCGTCACGCCAGTCCGACAGCGGCCAGTAAAGGTCGATACCGATGGCGTCGATATGCGGCGACGACCACAGCGGATCGAGGTGGAAGTAGACGTCGTTCGAGCCGTCCTGGGGCTGATGGCCGAAGTACTCGGACCAGTCGGCGGCATAGGTCACCTTGGTGGACGAGCCGAGCACGGACTTCACGTCTGCGGCGAGGCTCATCAGCGCCGTCACGAACGGATAGGCCGAGGCGGACGAGCGCACCTGGGTGAGCCCGCGCAGCTCGGTGCCGAGGACGAATGCGTCGACGCCGCCGGCGGCCACGGCCAGATGTGCATAATGCAGCACAAGGCGCCGGAAGCTCCACTCGTCTGGGCCTGAGTAGGCGACGGCTCCATCCACGATCGCAAAGTCGCCGGGCGCGGCCGTGCCGATGAAGGCTGCAAGCTGCGAGGCCGCCGTCGCGGTCTTGTCCGGGCTGCCGGGCCGACCAGGGGCGGGATCGACGGTGATGCGGCCGCGCCAGGGATAGGCGGGCTGGCCGGCAGCCGAGGTGTAAGGATCGGGCAGCGTGTTGCCGGCCGGCACGTCCATCAGGATGAACGGCGTGAGCGTCACCGAAAACCCGCGCGACCTGAGATTTTGAATGGCGGCGATGACGGTCTGGTCGGACGGTGTGCCGCCGTAGGCAGCGCGGCCGTCGACGGTGCTGACCACGGGAGCGGTGGTGCGATCGAGCCCGGCAACAGACCAGGCGATCGGGCTCGTGCTCTTGTCGCCCGTGTCGACGGCGGGCCGGAGCTGGCAATGGCCGGCGCGCAAGTCCGTGCCGAACCAGCTGACGACGAGCGACACCGACCGGGCGTTGGGCAGCGTTGCCTGAAGCTGGTCGATGGCCACGTCCCAGTCGGTGCCGCCCTGGCGCGTGTGGATGTTCTCCGCTTCGCTCTCGGAGAAGCCGATGTCGCGCGTGACGGGCTCGGGCGCGTAGACGAACTCGCCGCAGCCGGGGATGAGGACGACGCCGCGAACCTGCGACTCGAACGGATCGACGGCGCGATAGACCTCGAAGGAGAGCTGCGGGATGCGGTTCGCAAACCTCGCCAGCGGCATGCGCTCGAACACGATGTAAGCGACGCCGCGATAGGCGGGGGCGGAACCGGCGCCTTCGCGTGCCGCGATGAGGGAGTCGGGCGTCTGTGACTCGGTGCCCGTATAGATGCGCCACGTGTAGTCGGAGAGATCGATCTCCTTGCCGTCCGCCCAGACGCGCCCGATGCTCGTGATCGGGCCTTCACAAAGGGCAATGGCAAAGTTGGCGTAATAGAGATACTGCGCGCCGCCGGAGCCCGACGAGCCGCCACCGCCCTTTGCGCTGCTGGCGCCGGAGACGACGCGCTCCTCCTCGATGTCGGTCGCCCAGATGAGCTGGCCGCCCAGGCGCGAGCGGCCGTAAAGGCGGGGGATCGCGGCTCCTTCGGTGGATGCGGTGACCTTGAGGTCCGACAGGCGCGGACCGGAGGCCGTGCGGGCGCTGCCCGATGGGGATAGCAGCGCCTGATCGATGAACGAGCCCGCCAGCGCGCCGACCTGCGAGCCAATGACGGCGCCCGACAGCGTCGCGCCGAACAGGGAGACGCCGGCCGGCAGGAGCGCGCCTCCGACGGCAGCGCCAGCAGCAGCGAGAGCGAGCGTGGCCATCAGTCGGTGATTCCAGGGAAGGAGAAGGCACCGGCGACGCGGCGGCGCCACCAAGCATTGAAAGGGACTTCCGAGACCGGCGCGCCTTCGACGGCGTGAATCAGCGTCGCACCGGCGAGGACGCCGGCGTGCTTGGCCACGTAGCGCAGCCGATAGCGGAAGACGAGCACATCGCCGGCACGCGCGGCAGCGGGAGCGATCTCGACGAGATGCCGGCGCGCGGCAGCGAGCATCGCCTCCTGCGATGTCGCATCCACCCAGTCACGCGCGTAGGGGGGCACGGTTTCGGCCTCGCGGCCGTAGAGCGTGCGGTAGATGCCACGGACGAGGCCGAGGCAGTCCGTGCCCACTCCGATCGTGCTCGCCTGATGGTGATACGGCGTGCCGATCCAGGCGCGGGCCAGGGCGACGACGCCGGCGCGGGTGATGGGGGGCATGTGGTGAGTGGGACGTGAGATGGTGAGATGGTGAGGTGGTGAGTGGTGAGGTGGTGAGTGGTGCGCGGCAGCCGCTATCCACCTCCAACTCACGATCTCGCCGAGACCAGGCGTCAGTCGGAGCGAGGATAGGACGCAACGAAGTCGTTGCCCGGCATGTGCGGGAAGCCGCGATAGTTGACGACGTTGGCGAACCTGTCCCTGCAGGTCGAAAACTGCTTGTCGCAGCCGGCCGTGACGACGAACGTGTCGCTGGGCTCGGGCGCGCCGCCGACGGGCTGCCACAGCTCGAGGTGCACGCCGGCGCTCGTGATCCAGTGACGCTTGACCTCGCTGGCCCGGCCGGCGTTTGCGCCGCTGGAGAACGTGAGGAGCCCGCGGGTGAACCAGCCCTCGCTGAACCCGTCAAGACCAGACGCGATGAAGCGGCGGGTGCCGTCGACGGCGGAGACGGTGCCCTCGCCGCGATAGGCCGAGAGCGAGAGATCGATGCGGCAGCGCGCATCGCCGAGATCCGCATCGCAGCCGTATTGGAAAAGGCGCCCCTTCGGCTGCTGCAGGTAGTGAGCCAGGCCACGCACCTCGGCGGTGAAGGCCGTGCCGGTGCGGGTGACCTCGCCGAGCGAGCCGGAGCGCATGAGCACGCGGTCGTCCGGCGACTGCCAGTTGACGCGAAAGATCTCGACCGCGGCATCGTCGAAGTCGCCGGCAGAGAGCGCGGTCTCCGACAGGCGATCGGAGACGAGCGCGCTCGTGACCTCGAGGTTGTCGACGTTGAGCCCGATCGAGTCGCGGATCTCGGTGGCGGTGAAGCCGGTGGCGGCCTCGAACGTCGTGCCGTCGAAGACAAGGTCGCGGTCATGGTCGGTGAAGCCGAGGCGCTCGCCCGAACGGCGGGTGAGCCGCCAGCACCAGCACAGCGTCGTGGCGCCGGAGTCGAGGTGGGATTGGAGGGATGGGGGGATGGGTTTCATGGGCAGGCGTGGGACGGTGAGTGGTGAGATGGTGAGTTGCTGGGTCGAGCGAGCGGCAAGTCCACCTCACCACTGACCACCTCACCATCTCACCTCATCACAGGCGGATCTCGACGATCGGGATTGAGGGAATGGCGCCGTGGCGGAAGCCCCGCACATCGAGCTCCAGCTTGTCGGTGTCGAAGCGCACCGGCACGTCGAACTCGAATCCGGCGGTGATGAGGGCTCCGCCGGCCGGGATGTGTCCGGGAAAGAACGTGACGACGCCGGTGAGGGGATCGGCGACGAAATCGCTGCCTGCGACCTGAGCGACGCCGTCGACAGCGACGGCGACCGTCCCTGCAACCGGCTTGGCGATGGTGCGGTCCCAAGGCGCGTGCGCGCTGCCATAGCGCTTGACGAGCTGGAAGGTCGCCTCGACGCCATCACCTGTGCCGATGGCCTGATCGAGCGCGCCGGGCGTCTGCTCCGGCGGGCACGACTTCCAATCGGCGTGATCCTTCCAGCGGAAGCCGTAGAGGCGGCCGCGACGCTCCTCGAAAAAGGCGATGACGGCGTGGAGATCGTCGAGGGAGCGCAGGCCGTAGCCGGCGTTGTACGAGCGGCGCGAGTTGGCCCAGCGCGCGTTGCGCTCCTCGAAGCCGGAGCCCAGCACGACCACGTCGGTGCGCCGCTCCGGACCGCCGTGGGCACCGCGCGAGATCTCGGTTGGAAAGCGGATTTCGTGGAAGGACATTGGTGGTGAGGTGGTGAATGGTGAGGTGGTCAGGTGGTGAGATCGTGAGTGGTGAGTTGGTGAGATGACCGCTGAATAAGTCCACCACTTGCCAGCTCACCAGCTCACGATCTCACGAGCGTCACAAGTTGCGCTGGCCGTAGCCGACAGCGCGGGCAAGCATGGCGGCGATCTGCGCTTCGGAGCGGCGGAAGCTTTCCGCGTCGGTCGCCGTGACGTTGAAGGTAACGCTGAGACCGGCGGTTCCCGTGGCGGCCACTCCGAGCCGGCCGTCGGGGCCGCGCGCCAGCGGCATGATGGCCTCCGCACCCCGCTCGCCCGCGAGACCCACGCGACCGTTGGCGAGCGGGAACAGCGTCGGGGAGGCGATCACTCCCCCGCGGGCAAAGGGCACGGGCAGTCCCTGACGAACGACCCCGCCTTGCGCAAAGGCCGCGCCGCTGACGGCGCCCGCGAGGGCCGCGCCGAGCTGATCGGTCAGCGGCTTGAAGGCGGCCTTGAGCGCAAGCTGCGACAGGCTGAGCGCAAGGGAGCGCAGAACATCACCCAGCCCCCTGCCCTTCAGCGACACATCGACGAATGCCTGCGAGAGAACGTTGCCGAACCTGGCGCCGAGCCGCGCGACATCTGCAAGCTGCTCCTCGAGCGCGGAGGTGTCTGCGTCGACGACGACGGTGAGGGTTGGGGCGCTATCGTCAGCCATGGCGGCCTCGCATATCGGATGTCACAGTCGGCGAAAGCCCAAGTCTTACGCGTCACAAAATTGCCGCCGGCATGCTCGAACGAGCCGCGCGTCGCCGAGAGCGAGGAGTCGCGCGATTCGTCATCGGTGCGAAAGACATGCGGAGCTCATCGATGCCGGCTTACATAACTCGACGCGCCGCCCTTGCCGGCGTGCTGATGCCCTGGGCCGCGGCACACGCAACTGCCGGTGACGATGCCAAGACGCGCCTCGCCCAACTGGAGGCCGCGAGCGGTGGCCGCCTCGGCGTGGCGGCCCTCGATACGGGAAGCGGCGCCCGCATCGAGCATCGAGCGGGAGAGCGCTTCGCCATGTGCAGCACCTTCAAGTTCCTCGCCGCGGCCTTCATTCTGGCCCGCGTCGATCGCAACGAGGAGCGCCTGGAGCGGCGCATCACGTTCGCCGAAAGCGATCTCGTCACGTATTCGCCGGTGACGAAGGCCCATGCGGGCGCCAAGGGCATGAGCGTCGCGGAGATCTGCGAGGCTGCGGTCACGGTCAGCGACAACACGGCCGCCAACCTGCTGCTGTCGAGCTTTGCCGGGCCGGCAGGATTGACGGCCTTTGTGCGGTCTCTGGGCGACGACGTCACGCGCCTCGATCGCATCGAGACGGCGCTCAACGAGGCTACGCCCGGCGATCCGCGCGACACGACGACGCCCGGTGCGATGCTGGAGACCATGCGCAAGCTCGTTCTCGGCGATGTGCTGTCCGCGACGTCACGCGAGCAGCTGGCTGCCTGGCTGATCGCCAGCAAGACCGGCGGCAAACGTCTGCGCGCAGGTTTTCCCAAGGACTGGCGCGTCGGCGACAAGACCGGCACCGGCGGCCACGGAGCGACCAACGACATTGCCGTTGCCTGGCCGCCCGGCCGAGCACCGATCGTCGTGGCGGCCTATTATGCCGAGGCGCCGGGATCGGCTGAGGCGCGCGACGCGGTACTGGAGGCCGTTGGGCGGATCGTCGCCGCCGGATTGTGAGTCATCGGTCCGGGTAGCGCGTCATGAGATGCGCGAGCGTTGCACGCGGCAGCGGCGTGTCGGGTTGCGTGGGGCCGAGGAGTCCGCGCAGGGCGGCTTCGAGCTCGCGCGGGGTCATCGACCAGAACTCGGACGGCGGCAGGCGCAAGAGGCCGAGCCCTGCCGCCATCACGTCGTCCCAGGGAAAGGGACGCGCGTTGCCGCGGCCTCCCCGGCCACGGAGCTGTCCACCGCCTTGGCCATGCCGGGTTGGCTCGGGCCGCCGAACGTCGCGGCCAGCAGGCGGGCGACGATGTCGACGAAGCCCGCCGCGCCGCCCTCGCATTGCATTCGCGCGACCGCCTCATCGCTGATCTGCTCGCCGGCGCCGCGCAAACCGGCGCCGATGATGCGCACGGCATCACGGGCGCTGAGCCGGCCGTGACTGAAGCGTTGAGCTAGGCTCAGCATATCGTCGTCGCCGAACGCGGACTCGAGCTCGGCAAGCGCGCCAAGCGTGAGGCAGAGGCGATGCGGCGCGCCGTCGAGGCTCGCCTCGATCTCGCCGCGATGGAGATTGGGCATGGCCTCACTCCCATCAGAACTATTGAACTGACTGGACCGCACAACTCTTAGAGAGCTGCAGCACGAATGCGTGGCGCAAGCCGGTGGCCGGGCGAGGCGGTGCCCCGTCCCATTGTCATCCCGGGCTTTATGCCCGGGATCCATCGGGCCGCGAGTGTGGAGAGAGGTTGTGTGCTCGTGGCGCGGCCGCGCGCTCATCGCAGCGAAGGAGTGCGCGGAAAGATGGATCCTCGAGGCCGAGCCCGAGGATGACATGTGTGGGGCGGTTCGCGCGCAAGCCTCTCCCCTACGGAGTACGCGGAGAAATGCGTCCCCGGGACAAGCCCCGGGATGACGCCGAGGGAGAGGTGAGGCGGTGCCCCGTCCCATTGTCATCCCGGGCTTTATGCCCGGGATCCATCGCGCCGCGAGTGTGGGGAGAGGCTGTGTGCTCGTGGCGCGGCCGCGCGCTCATCGCAGCGAAGGAGTGCGCGGAAAGATGGATCCTCGGGCCGAGCCCGAGGATGACATGTGTAGGTGTGAGCGCGAGCCCCTCCCCTTGCGTCATTGCGGCGAAGGCAGGGATCCAGGTGCCGTGCGGCAAACTTTACCTGGCGGTTGAAGCACTGGCGGCGCGGCTCCTGTGTTCAGTCGTGAGCTAAGTCGCTGCAAACGTCAGCTCGCCGGCGGACTCGAGGGCTAGCTCGAAGGCGACCTCGCCGTCATGGCGGCCGGAAAGCTCGAACGAGCTGATCTGGAATGGCCCCTCGATGATGCCGAAGTCCGGCACCACCACCTGCCAGGCGCGGATGGTGCCGTTGAAGGCGTACTCGCGCACGATGGCATCGGAGGCGGCATCCTTGAAGATGCCGGCGCCGGTGATCCGCGCGTTCTTGGCGCCGGCGCCAGCCAGAAGCTCGCGCCATTGTCCGGCCGACTCTGCGTGCGTGATGTCGACGGTCTCCGTGTTGAAGGCGATGCTGCGTGACCGCAGCCCGGCGACGGTGCTGAAGCTGCCGGTGCCATCAGTGTCGACCTTGAGGAGCAGGTCTTTGCCTTTTTGGGCGGCCATTGTTGGGTCCTCGGGTGGGGGGTGGTGAGGTGGTGAGTGGTTAGATGGTGGAGGCGGCGGTGATGTGGATCGGCAGTCGAGGCGGATCGATGTCACCACCAACTCACCGCCCACCAGCTCACCGCTCACGCCGGCTCGGTGACGGCGCGATAGCGGACGATGCCGTGATAGGTGTCGCCGTCGGGCTCGCGGCGCGCCTCGGAGAGCTCATGGCGCAGGTTGATCAGGCGGTGGCCGTCGAGGGTCAGCGCGCGATCGTGCAGCGCCTCGCGCAAGGCAGCGATGATCGCGTGCGTCTGCTTGCGGCCCTTCTCCCGCGACCAGACGTGCAGCGTCAGCGTGTGCTCGTGGCCCTCCTCGCTGCCCGTGCTCCAGTCGCGAAGCGTCGACTGACCAATGGTGAGATAGGGAAACGCGGCCCCTTGCGGCACGTCGTCGTAGATGCGCGGGCCGCCGAGCAGCGCCAGCACCGCCGCGTCGGTCGTGAGCGTGGCATAGATGGACTGTTGCAGTGCCCAGCCGGAGTTGGACATGGCGTGGTCTCCCTTACGTTGTGAGGGTGAATGCGGCAGCCGGCGCCGGCTAGCTCGGAGCGCGTAGCCCGGTCTCACCCTCGGCCTTCGCCGAGGGCAGGCTCCTCGGCCTTCGCCGAGGGCAGGCTGCGGCTTTCTCCCTGCGGGCCGAGAGAAGAGGACGCTGAAGCGGGTGGCCTGCGCTCGCCCTGGGCTCGCAGCAACTCCGCGAGGCGTGCTGCCGCGGCGGCTCGCAGCGAGGCGAGGCCGCTGAGACGGACAGCGATCTTCACAGGCTGCGTTCCAGGCACAGGCATTTGAGCCGCCGCCCGTCGTCGACGGGAATGACGGCGCGGATATCGAGAACGCGACCGTCGAGGCCGAAGCGCATCGACGGTGTTACGCCGGTACGATGGCGAATCCAGACCTCGTGCGTGACCTCGCCGGAGACCGCCTCGGCGCTGATGCGCTCCTCACCGCGGACCGGGATCACAGCGGCCCACAGCTCGGCCACGGTGTCCCAGATCTCGGCAGCCCCTCCGCCGCCGTCGCTGGTTCGCACCGGCTGTTGCAGCTCCACGCGATAGCGCAGGCCGCCGATCCGAACGCGTCTCACAGCCGCCTCGCGCGATAAGGGGCCAGAAGCGCCGATACCATGTGCGGGATCTCGACGTCGGTGGCGCCGATCTCGACCGGCTCCCGGTTCTCGTACCAATGGGCGATGAGCAGGAGCAGTGCCTGCCGGATCGGTGCGGGCACATCGCCGGCGGCATCGCCGTAACCGGCGGTAAGGGCTATCTCGATGCCGTTGACGGTGCGGCCCGCAACCGGCGGCGGGAACGGACCGACCCAGGAGAGGCGCGGCGGAGCGCCCTCCCCGTCGAGGGCGTAGCTCGATGCCGACAGCGTTTGCGACGTGCTGTCGGCGCTCCAAACACGTACGACATCGACGCTCTGCACCGGTTTTAGGGGAAGCGAAACCTCGCCGCTCGTCGGCCAGCGATCGATGAAGTAGGACCAGGCCTGCGAGATCAGCGCAATGCCGAGCGCGGCCTCCACGTGCAGCCGCGAGGTGATGATGAGACTGGCGATCAGCGCGTCCTCGCTGCTGGCGTCGACGCGCAGATGCGCCTTGGCCTCGGCCACGCTGACGGGCTCGAGAGCCGGGCCATTGGTCATGACGAGGGTCATGCGGTGCTCGGTTTTCGTTAGTGTAGAGGGTGAGTGGTGTGGTGGTGAGATCGTGAGGTCGTGAATGGAGGGCGGGACCTGGAGTCCGGTCACTTCGTCTATCCGCTGCTCCCCACTCGCCAGCTCGCCAGCTCACCACCTCACCACTCACGTCCAACAGCGAGCGGGGTCCCGCGGGGAGGAGCGACGGGACCCCACTCGCGTCTTCGCGCTCGCGTGCACGACTTGGGCGCGAGAGCTGGTCGCGCAGCGGCAACCGACGGGGCGGGTCCGGTCGGACCGCTCGTGGGCACGCAAGCACGAAGTGTTCAGATGGAGAGGGATGTCTCTCAGGGCGCTGTGCCCGCCTCAGTCGCCGAACTTCAAGAGTTTGATGGCGTCGAAGTCCTGCACGCCGCCGCCGACGCGCTTGGTCGTGTAGAACAGCACGTACGGCTTGGAGCTGTAGGGGTCGCGCAGCACCCGGATGCCGACGCGGTCGACGATCAGATACCCGCGGCGGAAATCGCCAAAGGCCACCGAGTAGCTGTCAGCGGCCATGTCGGGCATGTCCTCCGATTCCGCGATCGGAAAGCCCATCAGCGTGGAGGGATCGCCGGCCTTGGCGGCAGGCTGCCACAAGTAGTTGCCCTCGCCGTCCTTCATCTTGCGGATGGCCGACTGCGTAGCGCGGTTGAAGACGAACGTGCCGTTGGCGCGATAGCCCGCCCTGACCGTGTAGACGAGGTCGATCAGCTTGTCGCCGGGATTGCTCGCGGCGAACGCGCCGTCGGCTCCCGTCAGAATGAAGCCGATGTTGCCCCAGCTCCAGCTTGCCTGCGCAACCTTCGTGTAGTCGAGAAAGCCCTTGGGCTTGGCAGTCCCGTCACCGGTGACGAAGGCAGCACCTTCCTGCTCGGCGAAGGCCGAGCGCACCTCCTCGGCGATCCACTCATCGATGTTGACGGCGGAGTCGTCGAGGAGTGCCGAGGTCGCTGCCGGCATGGCGTAGAGCTCCATGGTCGGGAACGAGAGCTCGGCAAGCGTTGGCGCATCTGTCTCGGGCCGCGCTGCGGTCTCGGCGACCCAGCCGGTCTCGGCGCCGGTGATGGCGAAGGGCTTCTTGTAGACGGAGCCCGACACCTGGCGGACGGAGGCGATGGCTCGGATCGGCGATACGTTCCTGACGGCCTGGTTGACCGTGCGCTCGAGCTCGTCCGGGACGAGGTAGCCGCCGTCCGCGTCAGTGCCGACCGACAGCGCTTTGCCTTCGAGATCGCGCAGGCCGTGCGACTCGCCTTTGCGGATGTAGGCATCGAACGCGGTCTTGTGCTGCAGGGCGATCGTGGCGCGCGGCGCTGAGCCCGTGAGCGCGGGCCGTGCCGACTTGAGCGCCAGCTCGTCGACAATGCGCTTGTGCTCGTCGAGCGCGCGGTCGATTCGGTCGAGCTTTTCCGCGGTCAGCACGTCGGCAGACTGGCGACGCTCGATCTCGTCGAGGCGGCGATCGTTGGTCTCCTTGAAGGCCTCGAAGGCCCGCATCAGGTCGTCGATGGCGAAGCCGAGGTCGGAGGCGCCCTTGGTTTCCAGTGAGATATCGCTGCTCATGGGTCAAACGGTCCTTTGCAGATGACGATGGTGGGATCTCAGTCTCAGCCGACGCGCCGCCGCGGCGATCCGCTTAAGGAGTTGCATCTCCTCACTCGAGCTGCCGGCGGGTGCGTGCGCGCGGGCGAGCCCCTTGAGGCCGTGGCACATGACTGCGCGAGCCTGCGAACGCGTGAGCCCGGCATCGTGCGTGAGCCAGTGCTCGAGGTCGCGCGCTGTTGGCGGGGCGCCGGCGACGGGGCGCTGCTTTACAGCGGCGACGCGCGCATCGGGGAGCATCGGGAAGGTGACGATGGAGATCTCCCACAGATCGACCTGCTCGAGGCGGCGTACGCCGCTTGCGCGATCGCGGCGCGCCTTCACGGCGCGGAAGCCGATTGAAAGTCCATCGACGGCACCGGCGCGCATGAGCGCGTGGATCTCACGGCCTCGCGCGACGTCGAGCATCAGCCTGCCGCGAGCGAACAGGCCGCGCGCATCCTCGCGCAGGCTGATCCAGACGCCGATCGGCTCGTCCGGCTTGTGCTGGAACAGGAGCTTGATGCCTGCGGGGCCACGGCGGGCGAGACTTGCGCGAAACGCGCCGGGCAGGACGATGTCGCCGCCCAGGTCTTCGCGGTTGAAGAGGCTGGCGTAGCCCTCGAAGACGCCATCGTCGGCGATCGCCTTGAGACCGAGCGCGTTGAACTTGGCTTCGAGCGCGAGCGGGCATGTGCCCGGCGCGGCGTGCGGCGTGAGCATGGGTGGTCGCCTGGTGGTGGGTGTGGTGTGTGTGGCGGCGCAGAGCAGCGCGACGAGCGCTGCACGTCCCCTCTCCCCATTGAAGTCAATGGGCGAGGGCTAGGGTGAACGGCAAACGCTGGCTCCGAGTGTGTGGCTGCCCCTCACCCCGACCCTCTCCCCGTAAAGGACGGGGAGAGGGGGATCAGGGGGTGCTGCGGCCTTCGCACAATCGGAGTCGTCACTGTGAAATTGCATCCCCGCCACCCTCGATCGACCCGTAGCCGACCGCAGCGCGCTTCTCGTTGGCGGTGATGAAGCTCGCCTTCTCCAGCCGCGACCACAGCGCCTCGCGCTCAGCCGAGAGCGCGTCGATGGCGTCGAGGTCTGGGCGCAGCTCGAGCGGCGTACCCCAGGCCGGCGCGAGCCAGCCCGCCAGAGCCTTGGCGGTACGGTTGACGAGAGGCAGCACGGTCTGTCGCCAGAACGAGCGCGTCGCCTCCTGGTAGTTGGAGTAGGTATTGTCGCCGGGGATGCCGAGCAGCATCGGCGGCACGCCGAGCGCCAGCGCGATCTCGCGCGCGGCCGCGTGCTTGGCCTCGATGAAGTCCATGTCCTTTGGCGTGAGCGACATCGACTTCCAGTCGAGGCCGCCCTCGAGCAGAAGCGGACGGCCGGCGTTGACGGCGCCCTGGAAGCCGCGCTCGAGCTCGGCCTTGAGGCGTTCGTACTGCTCGGGCGTCAGATTTCCCTCGCGCGAGGCGTAGACAAGCGCGCCGGAGGGACGCGCGGAGTTGTCGAGCAGCGCTTTGTTCCAGCGCGAGGCCGAGTTGTGGATGTCGATCGCGGTGGCGGCGGCCTCGAGCGGGCTCATGCCGTAGTGGTCGTTGGCCGGATGGAACAGCTTCATGTGCAGCACGGGCCTGACGCCAGGCACGGCGTCGGCGGCGAGCCGGATTGAGCGTCCGGCGGCCGTGTATTCCCATGCCTCCGGCCAGCCGTCGCTGCCGGGGATGATCTTCATGCGGTCGGGGCGCAGCACGTGCAGCTCGCGCAACGTTCCTCCGACGGCGACGGCCTCGAGATACGCGTTGCCGGCAACGAGCAGGAAGCCGTACCAGGCCTCCAGCAGATCGGGGCCGCACTGGCCGGGATTGGGCCGGGCGAGAAGCGCGGAAAGCGGGTGATCCTCCAGCTCCTCGGAGCCGTGATAGGGCAGCAGCGGCACGGAGGCGGCGGCCTCCGCGATCATGCGTACGGAGCGATAGACGATGGCGTTCTGGTTGAAGCCTTCGCGCGCCAGGGCGGCAAAGTCGCGCGGAGTCCACACCGGCTGGCGCAGGCTCTCGAAGGCGATGAGCGGAGCGGCGGCGCTGGCTTTGGGCTCGGGCGTGGGCGAGCGCGCAGGCATGAGGCGGCCCAGCATGCGCCGCAGGCGCGCGGGGATTGGGATCATCGGATCGTGAAGGCGCATGATGTCGCTAGGTTGCTTGGTGCAGTGAAGGCGCTTCGTTTCGGTCGACCCTTCGCTCGAGGGCGAGAGAGTTCAGTGAGTGCGCGCGCTCTCGCGGCGCCGGGATGGCGCACCAGAAGTGGCGGTGCTTGGGCCCTCAGTCGAAGGTTCGCATCTGCGGCCTGCGCCTGGGCGTCAACATCAGATCGGTGATCGCCCATACGAGCGCATCGAGACGATCCGGGCTCTTGCCTTGCGACAGGCCGTCGGCGCCGAAGGCGTACATCTGCGCCTCGAGCTCGGGCCATTCGCCGACGTGCAGCACGCGGCCCTCGGCATAGAGCGTGGACACGGGCTCGGCCCTGATCCACTTGCCGCGGCTCGCCTTGACGCTGCGGATCGGTACGCTGTCGTCGACCTGCTTGATGACACCGATGACGAGGTCTCCACCCTGGTTGGTCTCGGCGACGATGCGGTCGGCGGCATAGTCGCGGTAGGCGGCGACGGCGGCGCGCGCCCACACGGCGGGCTCGCGGCCGCGGATGGTGCGATCGGCCATGACATAGGCGCGACCGTCCAAGCCGAGCCCTGCCACCACGATGCCGCACGCGTCCGATCCTGCGTTGGACGTCACCGGCGGGTCGACGGCGACGACGATGCGGCCGAGCTCGGGAGCAGCCTGCAGCCGGTGCGGCTCGATCATGTCACGCCGCCACAGGCCGCCCTCGCGCTGCTCGATGATCTCACCTTCGAGCTCCTGGCGGCCGAGCGCGGTTTTCCCGTAGCGCCGCATCATCTGCGTGACGAAGCCGGGCGCCAGATTGGCGGTGTTGTCGATGGTGCGCACGCGGCTCGTCACCGTGGAGGCGTCGGCCAGCAGCTTCTTCAGGAGCTGGATGGGCCGCGGCGTGGTGGTGACGACGGCTTGCGGCAGCGTTCCGAGCCGCAAGCCGAACTGCAGCATGTCCCAGGCGTAGTCGGGACGGCGCCACTTGGCGAGCTCGTCGCACCAGGCCGCATCGAATTGCGGCCCTCTGAGGCTGTCGGGATCATCAGCGGCGAACATCTGCGCTACGGCACCGTTGGGCCACGTGATCTGGTTGTTCGAGACCTCGTAGTGCGGCCGCTGCCCGGGCGGATGCACGGTCAGCAATCCCGACACGCCTTCCACCATGACGCTGCGCACTTGCGCGATCGTCAGCCCCACGAGCGCAATGCGACGCGCGGGGCCCCCTGGAACCTCGAGGCCGCCGAGCGCCTTGGCGCGGACCCACTCGGCGCCGGCGCGGGTCTTGCCCGAGCCGCGGCCGCCGAGGATGAGCCACGTCTGCCAAGGCTCGCCGCTCTCGGTCGCGGGCGGCGGGAGCTGATCGTCGCGGGCCCACACCGGCCAGTCGTGGACCAGACGGGCGACGAGATCGCCCGGGATCTCCGACAGGACTGCGGCGCGCGCCTCATTGCTGAGGCGGGAAAAGCCGCGCAAGGCGCTCGACAAGCTCTCGGCGGTAGCGCTCCGTCTCCTCTGCGAAGGCCGCCGCGGCTGCTGTATCTCCCCGTCCGGCTGGGTTTTCGAGGTCAGATTCGTACTCCGAAAGCTTTCCGAGCTGAGTGATGAGGCCGCCAATGGTTCGTGCGTCGCGCTCGTGGTCGGCTGACGTCGACGCCCCCTTGCCTCTCAATGTGTCGTGTTCCATGCGGTGCTCCATCTGCTCGAGCTTGGTGGTGATGGCGTTGTAAAAGCGACGAAGGAGCCGCCGCCGCGCGGCGAGTGACTGTCTGGCCGGTGCTCGCGCGCCGCTGCGACGCCAGCCGTGCTTGCGAGACCGCTCGACGATGGCGTCGCGGCTCACCCCGGTGCTGGCGGCGATTTGCTCGTATGTCAGCTTGCGTGCGCGAACGAGGCGCTCGATCTCCTTCCAGTCGGCATTGGCCGATCTGGTCATGTCGGTACCAGCTAGCTCGGATGATGTTGTCGGAAGGACAGCTCGCCGCGTCGTTCGGGGCGATCAGGCCCCCAGTTGCGACTGTGGCATTATACAGGAACAGTACTTGAGCAGCGCAGCGCTGTCAACAGTTATTGTTGTGTATGTAAGAATATATATGGAGTATACTTCAAGATATACTTTGGCAATACATTCTAGCACGCCGGCACGAAGGCGGGGATAAGCGGCGCGCAAAATGCGAGCCGAGATGCCGTCGGCTCAGCTTGCGCTCGTTCCGGCACGCACCATGACAGCGACGTCGGAATAGGCGCTTACCAGCGGAGCAATCACCTTGTGCAAAGGCCCCTTTGAAATCAGCATGTCGTGCAGCACGAGGTAGTCGAGACCGGTGGCGAGGAAGCAGGCGGCCGCGTCGTGCGGCGTCTCGACCATCGGTTCCCCTTTGACGTTGAACGAGGTGTTGATCAGCACCGGCACGCCCGTGATCGCCTCGAACGCCTTCAACAGGTCGTAGAGACGCGGGTTCGTCTCCCGGCACACGGTCTGCACCCGCGCGGTGCCGTCGACATGAACCACGGCGGGGATCTTGCCCTGCCATTCGGGACGCACGCGCTTGGCGATCAGCATGAAGGGAGAGTCTTCGTCACCCTCGAAAATCTCTCTCGCGCGCTCGGCAAGGACGATCGGCGCGAATGGGCGAAACGGCTGGCGATGCTTGACCCGCTTGTTCAGGATGTCCTTCATCTCAGCCTTGCGCGGGTCGGCCAGGATGCTGCGATTGCCGAGCGCACGCGGGCCGAACTCGGAGCGGCCCTGAAACCAGCCCACGACGTTGCCTTGCGCAAGCACCTGCGCGGTCTCACGGCAGATGTCGTCGCAGCGCGTACGTCTGGTCTCCAGGCGGAAGATGGCCCTGTCGGTGGCGTCGCGGACATCCTCGGCCGTGTAGTCGATGCCAAGATACGCGTGGTTCATGACGAACGTGCGTGGACGTTGGCGGAGGGCCAAATGCCCGTAAAGAGCGCAGCCGATGGCAATGCCGTCGTCGCCGGCAGCAGGTTGGATCCATACGTTCTCAAATCCTGCCTCGCGCGCAATGCGTCCGTTGGCGACACAATTCAAAGCCACGCCGCCGGCCATGCAAAGATTGCGGGCGCCGGTGGTTTCGCGCAGCCACCTGGCCCGGGCGAGCAGCACCTTCTCGGTGTCATCCTGAACCCGCCACGCCAAATCTTCCCAGTGCCGCATGTGCGGGCTGTCTTCCCATTTCTTTCCGCTATCGATAAGCCATGGCTTGTTGAAATCGCCGGTCCATTCCGGAACCGTCAGCACACCGCCATCAATATGCATCAATGGGCTGATTTGCTCGGGTCGACCATAAGGCGCCAGACCCATTAATTCACCGCATTTGTTCCAATCACCGAAAACATAAGTGGAGGCGCGGCTATAAAGAGCGCCAAGTCCCGGCATGTTGAAGAATTCATCGCTGAGAAAGCCGCGACTGGGCTCCAGCCAGACTTTCTTCAGCGCCTCGATATCTGAGCCTGAAAACCGATAGTAGCTTTCGGACTCTCGGGCGAGTGGGGAGGCTCGATCCTCGGGCGGATAGTCCTCCATGACGTCGCTGGCGTAACTGCCCACGCCATCCACCACCATGATGACACCCTCGTCGAAAGGGCAGGCGGCAAAGGCGCTGTAGGCGTGCGCGATGTGATGCGAGAGTGTCGCCAGCCTGTCGGCGCCGAGGCAAGATATGGGGCTTTCGGCTGCCTGTTTGCGCTCCTCCTCGGACAGGAAAGCCGGCATGTCCTGATAGGCGAGGCGCCGCTCCATCTCCTCCACCGGCAGGATGTAACAGTTGCGCACGACCAGACCGACGTCATCGAGCGTGATGCTTTCCGCGTCCAGGCAATAGTCGATCACCTCCTGATGAAAGCCGGAGGCGTGCTTGATGCGGGTGATGCGTTCCTTGGCGATCGCGAACGCAATTTCGCCATCGCGAAGAAGGCATGCGCTGACATCGTGGTCGTATGTATTCAACCCGAGGATATAGTCGTGTTTCTTTGGCATCGGGGTATCTATACCGGGGTTGAGAGCTGATATCGGCGGGTTGCAGCCCAGCGGAACGGTTGCAGTTCCAACCGACGGAGCCGCACAGAGCATGAAGGAATAGTGTTAACGCGCGGCATTAAAACGGCACGCTCGCTTCATTTCCTACCTCGGCATTTGCAATATCGCCGGGAAGTTGCTTGACCGTTCGCCTTCTGATGTTAGCTTTGCCGCCTGCTCGAGCGCTGCGATGCGGCTGCAAGCGCTCCTGCGGACGCGGATTTCGGCGACCAGGCGTCGCGAGCATCGGCAATCGAGACACGAGGAGGCGACGCAATGGCCGGCAACAGTGGAATTGGCCGAAAGCTCCTGACCAAGGCGCTGGCGGCGGCAGCACTGATCGGGGTCTACCTCGTGGGCAGCATTGCTGGAACGGGTCTCGTGATGGCGACGGGCACCTCGGCTGCGCAGGCGCGCGGGCGCGGTCGCGGCAGAGGACGTGGACGCGGGCGCGGCAGGGGTCGCGGTATTTATTTCGGCGTCGTTCCGGTTGTCGCCTGCTCGATCGTGCGCAGCGAATGTGCCAGCATCTACGGCTGGCGCACGGGCCGGTTCTATCGCTGCGTCATACGCCGCGGCTGCTAGGACCTCCAGGCCTCCAACCCTGAACATGACAAAGGGCGGATTCTCCGCCCTTTCATATTCGTGGGGGGGCGCGGCGAGATCGCTGCCATCGAAGGGCGGCGAGGGCCGACATCAGCCGCCCGAGGCGCCTGCCGAGCCTATGATGTAGCGCTCCAGCGCAGAGGGCTTCACACCGGCCTCGCTGCGCGCCAGATGCCGGACGGAGACGCCGGCGTCGTGCACCGTCTCGGGCGAGCCCGAGACGAGGGGATGCCACCAATAGAGGTCCCGGCCCTCGGCCACGAGGCGATAAGCGCAGGTTTCGGGCAGCCAGTGCAAGGAGCGAACGCTTGCCGCATCCACCGACACGCAATCCGGCATGCGGGCCCGGCGGTTGGCGTAGTCCGAGCAGCGGCAGGAGCCGATGTCCAGGAGGCTGCAGGCCAGCCGTGTCACATAGCAGTGGCCCGTATCCTCGTCCTCGAGCTTGACGAGGCAGCAGCGCCCGCAGCCGTCGCAAAGCGACTCCCACTCCTGGGGAGAGAGCTCCTCAAGCGACTTTGATCGCCAGAACGGCTGGCTTTCGCAACTCAACGGAACCTCTCGCGTTTCAGGGGCCTCGGGTGATAAATAACCACAATTTGGCGATCTCTTCGATTCGATGATAGCTGGAAGGCGCGATTTGCGGCCCGCGTGCGGTCTGCACGTGCGGAATCTGCGTACCGTGCAAGAGCGGGCGTGGGCAGTACCATGCGTTCGTAGGCCTGTCACACTGCGGGCCGTGGCCAAGGTGTAGCGGCTTCGAGGACGGGACGCGTGAGCGACTGGTTCTTCAGACAGAAGCGAAACGGGTTCATCAACTGGCTCGGCATCGATTCATGGATCGATTCGACCCTGGCGGGGACCTGGGTGTCGATGGTGGACCGGTGGAACGCCGCCGCCAGCTTCTTTGCGCGGTTCCGCCTGAGTGGGTGGAAGCGGCTGCTCAACGAGGCCGCATCGGAGGGATTGACTCTGTGCGCCGGCGGTTTCGTCGTCATGTACGCGCTGGCGCTGCCGGCATTTATGGAGATCGATGAGGGCAAGGCTCTCAAGACGGGTAAGTTCGCGGTCAAGTTTCTCGATCGCAACGGCAAGGAGATCGGCCAGCGCGGCATTCTGCAGAACGACGCGATATCGCTGGACGAGATTCCAGACTACCTGATCAAGGCGACGCTTGCGACCGAGGACCGGCGCTTCTTCGAGCATTTCGGCATCGACGTGTTGGGCACGATCCGCGCCCTCATCGAGAACGCGCGCGCCGGGGAGACGGTGCAGGGCGGCTCGACCATCACACAGCAGCTCGCCAAGAACATCTTCCTGTCGTCCGAGCGCTCACTCCAGCGCAAGATCAAGGAGCTGTTCCTGGCGTTCTGGCTGGAGTCGCGGTTTACCAAGCGCGAGATTCTGAAGATGTACTTCGACCGCGCCTACATGGGCGGCGGCGCGTTCGGCGTGGAGGCGGCCAGTCAGTTCTACTTCGGCAAGTCGGTGAAGAACATCACGCTGGCGGAGGCAGCCGTGCTCGCCGGCCTGTTCAAGGCGCCGACCAAGTATGCGCCGCACGTCGATCTGCCGGCGTCGCGAGCGCGCGCCAACGAGGTGCTGACGAATATGGTGGAGGCCGGCTACATGACGGCGGGTCAAGTCCACGCCGCACGCCTCAACCCGGCAACCCCCGTCGAGACGCGGCCGACGCATAGCCCCGACTGGTTTCTGGATTGGGCGTTCGAGGAGATTCAGCGGATCGCCGAAGGGCGCGGGCAATATGTGCTGACCGCACGCACGACCGTCGATCTCGGACTGCAGCAGGCCGCCGAGCAGGCGCTGGTCTCCACTATCCGTCAGTACGGCCGCGCGCAGAATGCGCGTTCGGGCGCCATGGTCGCCATGGAGCCGGATGGCGCCGTTCGCGCGCTTGTCGGCGGCCTCGACTATGACGAAAGCCAGTTCAATCGCGCCACGCACGCGCGCCGCCAGCCCGGCTCCTCGTTCAAGCTCTATGTCTACGCCAACGCCATGGAGCAAGGATTGACGCCGAGGACAACCGTCAGAGACGCCCCCGTGAGCTGCGGGAACTGGTCGCCGAAGAACTATGATGGCGGCAGCGGCGGTGGCGGCAGCATGCCGGCTGCCGTGGCGTTTGCGAAATCGCTGAACACGGTGGCGGTGGACCTGTCGCTGAAGTACGACCGCGACAAGGTCGTAGAGCTGACGCGCCGGCTCGGCGTCGACGGTGTGCGCAAGACCTGCTCGATGGCACTGGGCGACACCGGCATCATCCCGCTGCAACATACGGCGGCATTCGGGACGTTCGCCAACGGCGGCGTGCTGACGCGCCCTTATGCCATCCTCGACATCTACACGTCGCGGGGAGAGCTGATCTACAGCCACGATAGGGACGAGCCGCCGGCGCCTCAGGTCATCTCGCGCCGCGTCGCGGAGCAGATGAACCAGATGATGCATCAGGTCGTCACCGACGGCACGGGCAGGCGTGCGCAGCTCGACTTCACCATCACCGCAGGCAAGACCGGAACCAGCTCGAGCTATCGCGATGCCTGGTTCGTCGGCTTCAGCGGCCAATACGTGACCGGCGTGTGGATCGGCAACGACGACTACCGGCCGATGCACAATGTCACCGGCGGCACCATTCCGGCGATGGCCTGGCACAACTTCATGGCGGTCGCGCACACGAGCATGGACATTCCGCAGATCCCGGGTCTGCCGCTGCATCCCGTGCAGATCGCCGAGCGGCAGAAGCTGGAGGAGCAACGGCGCGCGCAGGCCTCGCAGGGACGCGACCAGCCGATCGCATCAAGCACAACGGACGGAGCGCAGAAACGCTCGCACAGCTTGATGTCGGACCGGACACGCGAGGCGTTGAAGAAGGTGGCCCAGGCGCTCAGAGCGGCAGGAGGGCTGCCGCCGGAGCCTGCCACCTCACCCCAGGGCGAGCCGGCGCGCAGCGATCGACGCGCCGAGATCCCGGAGAGCGGTGGCGCCAGCACCCTTTCGAGCGCTACGGTGACGCGGAGCGAGGCGCCCATCCCAGCCGGGCCAAACGGCGGCCAGCCGTCGTCATCGACGTCTCCGGCTTACCGCAGGAAGCACTGAACGCGCGAGCGATCGAGGAAGGTGGAACGTGATCGCGAGGATGGTGCTGTTCGTGCTCATCGCCGTTGGTGGGGGCCTCGGCTCGAGCTGGTACATGATCGAGAAGGGCTCGGCCCTGACGACGCGGTCACACGGACCCTGGGTCATGTGGACGGCGGCGGGCCGATCCGACGCCGACCCCTATACGCGCGCCCACTTCGCGCGACGCGGCGTGCTGCCGGTGACCTCGACGATCGCCCTCACGTACGAGGCCGCCAAGGACAATGACGGACAGCCCCTCTATGGCAACTGCGACTATGCCGTCGAGGGCGAGGAGCCGGCCGCCGCGTGGTGGAGCCTGTCGGTTTACGACGACCAGGGACGGCTGATCCCCAATCCCGCCGAGCGATACTCCTTCAACAGCGCCACCCTGATGCGCGGCTCGGGTCCCCGCTTCCTGATCACGCTGGCGCCCAGCGCGCGACCGGGCAACTGGCTGCCGACCGGAGGCACGCGCCGCCTGACGCTGGTGCTCAACGTCGAGGAGCCGCAAGCTGCGGGCGCGACCCTCGACGTGCCCGAGCTCGTCAAGCTGCCTGACATCCGGAAGGTGGCGTGCCTATGATCAAGGAAGTGCGCGAGCGCGTGAGTTGGCAGATCGTGGCGCTCGCGCTCGTGTGCGCCGGCATCGTGCACATCGCGGCAACGCTGCTCGTGCCCCAGCTTGCCACGCGCGGCGCCGTGCAGGTGCTGCTGACGGATCTGCCGGTGAACAAGATGCAGGTGCTACCGCCGGTCAGCGCACAAAAGCAGTTGCTGCCCTTCATGAATCCCGACACGCGGCTGGCGGTGTGCCGCTACGATATCAGCAGCGGGCCTGTGACCATCAAGGCGCTGCTTCCGGAGAAGGGCTGGAGTCTCGACCTCTACACGCCCAATGGCGACAATTTTTATGCCATTCCGGCCCAGGATCTGCGCCGCGCGGAGGTGAGCTTCGTGCTCGTGCCGCCGACCGAGCGCTCCCGCGGCTTTATCAATTTCGGGCGCCCGACCGAGATGAAAGTGTCGGAAATCACAGTTCCCCAGAGCCAAGGCCTCGTCGTCGTTCGCGCGACGCTCAGAGGGCAGTCCTATGCGCGGGAGCTGGAGGCGCAGCTCGCGCTCGCTTCTTGCGGACTACAGCGCACGGCGGCGCAGCAATGAGGGGCAGCGATTCGGCACGGATGCGCGATTACTCGACCAGGATCAGCATATCGCGCTCCACGCCTGAGGCTGAGGCGCGGGCTGAGGGTGGCGCGTCCGCGTTGCGCTCGTAGCGCACGCCGGGAAAGATCACGATTTCTGCTGACCGACGCCGGCGCCGACCAGCCTTAACCGAGGGCTGCTGCGCCTCACTGCGGAACTCGAGGATCGTTGCCATTGGTCTGCTCCCCGATTTTGCCCGCATGCCGGCCGAGCACCGGCGATGCGTCAGCGGTGATTTGGCATGTGCATCGGTTAACGAGTCGTTAACATCTGAGCAGCCGGGATCGGCAGGCGATGCAGGGAAGCTGCAGTCAATCGGCCGGGCCAATGCGATCTTGGCGCATGAATAAAGCGCGCCGGGATCGACCAAGAACAGGGCTTGTGGATTTGCACTGCGATCGTCTACGACGGCAGCGGGGAGACCGTCATGACGCGCGGGTGCGAGCTGCGGAAACGAGAGTGTTTCCTGGCGCAAGCTTGCCACGAAACGCGCTGTTCGCGATTCGTGTGACGTCGACCGTGACGCAGATGGAGTGACGCACCATTCGATTTGGACGATTGCGTGTCGGGGACCTCGATAGACACGCTGCCGGCGCGCAGTGGGCCTTCCTCCTCGTTCTCTCGGTGTTGTTCGTTTTCGTTGCCGAGAGCCTGCGCCTGCCCGCCGCACTTCTCCTCGGCCCGATGATTGCGGCGATCCTGGTCGGCGCAAGCAAAGGTACCGTCCGAGTTCACCCTCGGCCCTTCATCGCCGCGCAGGCCGTGATCGGCTGCATGATCGGTCACGGCATCCCGCTCACGGTCGTCAATGAGCTGGTGCAGGATTGGCCGCTGTTTCTGGCCGGTATCGTCCTGGTGATCGCGGCGGCGAGCCTGCTGGGCTGGCTCCTGACGCGTTTGCACATCCTGCCCGGCACCACGGCCATTTGGGGCACATCACCCGGCGCCTCGACCGCCATGATCCTCATGTCGGGGGCCTATGGAGCCGACATCCGCCTAGTCGCGGTCATGCAGTATCTGCGGATCGTCTGCGTGGTCATGGTCGCGACACTGGTGGCAAAGCTTTCAACGACGGCCCCCACGGGTCCGGGTGTGGCGACGATCTGGTTCCCGGCCATCGCCTGGCTGCCGTTTGTGGCCACCCTGGCTGTTGCCGCGGCCGGCGCCGTGCTCGCCGTGCGATTTGCGATTCCCGCCGGGCCGATCCTGTTGCCGCTGATCGGCACCATGGTGCTGCAAGGGACGGGCTGGCTGACAGTCGAGCTGCCGCCATGGCTGCTGGCGTTCTGCTACGCGCTGGTCGGCTGGAGCATCGGCCTGCGCTTTACGCGGCCGATCCTGATGTACGCCATGCGCGCGCTGCCGCAGATCCTGGCATCGACCCTGGCCCTGATCGCGCTCTGCGGCGGGATCGCCGGACTGCTCGTGGCCGTGGCGGGCATCGACCCGCTGACCGCCTACCTCGCGACCAGCCCCGGAGGCGTCGACTCGATCGCCATCATCGCGGCGTCCAGCAACGTCGACGTGCGCTTCGTCATGGCCATGCAGACCTCACGGCTGATCGTGGTGCTCTTCACCAGCCCGGGCATTGCCCGCTTCATCGCCCAGCGCACGAAGCACGGCGGCGGTGGGAGCCGGTGAGGACCGCGCGGCGCGTGGGGGGACGGGGTGATGATACGATCTCGATCGGCGTCGCTTCTGCGTCGCCTGCGGGCTACACTCCATCGCGCGCGAGACGCGTGGGACGGATGAGGACGGGGAGCCAAGGTCATGGCCGCAAAGAAGAAGGCAAAGCCTTTCGATGCCGCCGCGTATCTCGACGGCGATGAGGCGATTGCCGACTACATCACGGAGGCACTGGACACGGGCGATACGAGAATCATCGCGCATGCCATCGGCGTGGCTGCGAAGGCGCGGGGCATGACTCACACTGCACGCGAGACAGGGCTGTCGAGAGAAAGCCTGTACAAGGCGCTCAGCGGAGAGGGTGACCCGCATTTCAACACGATTGCCCGCGTGCCCGTCGGCGAAAAAGCGGCCCGGGATAATCAACATCCCCCCTCACCCTGCAAGCGCCTGGGACAGATCGGCGATGAGGTCGTCGGCGTGCTCGATGCCGATGGAGAGGCGGATCGTGCTGTCGGCGACGCCGATGCGGGCGCGCACGTCGGCCGGCACGCCTGAGTGCGTCGTCGTCCCGGGATGGCAGGCGAGCGACTCGGTGCCGCCGAGGCTCACCGCCAGCTTGAAGATCTGCAGCCGGTTCAAGCAGGCGAACGCCTCCGGCAGGCCGCCGTCGATGTCGAAGGAGAAGGTCGAGCCCGGCGCGGTCGACTGCGCGCGAAAGACGCGATGCGCGGGCGAGTCCTCGGGCAGAAACGGCAGATAATGCACCTTCGCCACGCGCGGGTGGTCACGAAGGAATTCCGCGACGATACGGGCGTTGCCGTCGGCGCGCTCCATGCGCAAGCCCAGCGTCTCGAGTGAGCGGCCGATCATCCAACACGAGTGCGGGTCGAGCTGCGTGCCGATGGCTCCGCGCAACAGCTTGATCGGGCGCATCAGAGCGTCGCTGCCGAGCGCGGCGCCGGCGATCAGATCGGAGTGGCCGCCCACGTACTTGGTCAGCGAGTAGACCGAAACGTCGGCTCCAATCTTGAGCGGTTGCTGGAAGACCGGGCCGAGCAAGGTGTTGTCGCAGACGAGCACCGGCCTGTGGCCCTGGCGCGCCGCGATCTCGTTGGCGATCTCGCGCACGAGCGCGATGTCCACGAGCGTGTTGAGCGGATTGGAGGGCGTCTCGATCATGATCACCGAGAGGCGGCCCTTGGCCTCGGCTGCGGCCGCCGCCGTGCGCACGACTTGCGGATCGACCCCGTCGGCGAAGCCCACCGCCTCAACACCGTAGGCTTTGAGCGTGCGCGAGATGAGCGTCTCCGTGCCGCCGTAGAGCGGCTGGGAATGAAGGATCACATCGCCCGGCTTGATGAAGGCGAGGATGGTCGTAGCGATCGCCGACATGCCCGAGGAGAACAGGATGCAGGCTTCGGCCCCCTCGTAGATGGCCAGGCGATCCTCGACGATCTCGCTGTTGGGGTGGTTGAAGCGGGAGTAGACGAGGCCGGCAGCGGCACCCGCGGGCGGCTGCTTGCGTCCGGCGGTGTAGTCGAAGAAGTCGCGCCCCTCCTCCGCCGACTTGAAGACGAAGGTCGAGGTGAGAAACACGGGCGGCTTGACGGCACCCTCCGAAAGCAAGGGGTCATAGCCGTATCCCAGCATCAGGGTTTCGGGATGCAGCTCGTGGTTCGCCAGGCGATGCTTGTGGTAGCGCGCTTCCTTCATGGCCGACCTCCAGCCTGCTGGTTGCCCGTGCCGAGGCTAGCGGGGCGCAAGGGCGGTGGCGAGGCGCGACTGCGTGATGCGTCAGCTCTCCTTGGCGAGCCAGCCGTCGAGGAAGTGGCGGCCCTGCCGGTCCTCGATCTCGATGATCCACAGATCCGGGTCCATCTCACGCTCACGCGCGAGATGAAGATCGATATCGGCATCGGGTTTGTCCGCGGAGAAAAGGGTCCAATGCCGCTCGCCATCCTCTCGCGAGATGCCGGCGGGCGCCGGCCCATAAAGTGCGGCGGTGCCATCGAGACGGCTGACTTTGATGAAAATCACCCCCGCGTCCGCGTCGCCGCGCCTGACCACCGCTGCGGGGACGCCTTCGCCCGCGCAACGACGGATGTAGGCCCTGACCCAGATTTCCGATTTGAGCCGCATGTGGCGCTCACTCTAGAGGCGCGATCGCACCCTGGGAACCCGCAGCGGCCGCGCGGCCCGCGTCAGCGGCTCGAGGCGGTCTTTGGCGCGGCACGGTCGGACTTGTCGCGAGCTTTCACCGACCGGCGCTTCTCCAGGGTCCTTGCTTGCGCAGGTGCAGCGGCAGACTGGGTCGCAGGTTTTGCGGCAGCCGCAGGCTTGGCCGCAGCCCGGATCGGCGGAACGACGCCGCGGGGGCTCGGCGCGTGATCGGCCGGATGCTGCGGCTTGGCCCGCTGCGGCACCGACGACGTCGCGAGCCGCTCGCCCTGAAACAGCAGCAGATTGGCGGAGATAGCCGAAGCAAGCAGAAGAAAGCCGAGCAGGGCCAGACGCGCTTGCCAGGGTGTCATTGGACGGCGCTCACCTCGCACGTTGCTCGTCGTGTTGGGAGCGCCTGATGGTTGAGGGGTTTTGTTAATGGACGCTTAACGCAGCGACCGTTATGCCGCTGAAATATCCCGGCTCGAGCGTGAATGTGCCGTATCGAGACATGCAGCAAGCCTTTGTCAGGCCAAGAAGGCGGCCATTGCGGGCCCCTCTTCATCCTTAATTGGCAACCCGCTGCTAGAACGGAAGCCCCAAAGGATCGGCAAGATCCACCACGGGAAGGTTGTCATGTTCCTGATCAGGCTTGCGTTCTGGCTGTCGCTGCTGGTGCTCGTGCTGCCCACGGACCCGCGCCAGCAGGAAAAGCTCTTCACCGCCACCTCCGAGACGGTGCACCGCATCGCCACGTTCTGCGAGCGCAACAGCACGATGTGCGAGCGCGGCGGCGAGTATTGGACGCTGTTCAAGCAGAAGCTCGAGTTCGGCGCCCGCCTGGCGTTCGAGATCGCCAGCGAGCACCTGATGACCGGCAAGGCCGAGGCCCCCGAGGCGACAGGCTCGATCAGCCCGACGGCTGCCGCGCGGCCGGACCGTGCCCGCGGCGCAGCGTCGCCGGCGGAACCTGTGCCCGACACGCGCGTCAAGGCCGGCAAAGGTGGCGCATAAGGCGCGGCGAGGCTGCCACAATCGCTCCGCCGGGCTCCCCGAGTTGCAGGTCCGACTTGCACAACGCCCGGGAATTCGCCAACTGTAGATCGACGGCTCGCACGGCAGCGGTTGGAGCTGCGCGGCACGCCCCGAGATTGCAGGTTACATGACAGGCGAGACACTCCAGGCCATCCAGTCCGATTTCGCGCTTCTCGACGATTGGGAGGACCGCTACCGGTATGTGATCGAGCTGGGACGAACCCTGCCGCCGCTCAGCACCGAGGAGCACAACGACACGAACAAGGTGCGCGGCTGCGCCAGTCAGGTCTGGCTCGTGAGCGAGGTGCGGGGCGGCAATAACGGAACCGGGGCTCCGATTCTGAGCTTCAGGGGCGACAGCGACGCCCACATCGTGCGCGGCCTGATTGCAATCTTGCTTGCCATTTACTCCGGCCGCCCGGCCGACGAGATCGTCGCCACCGATGTCGAAAGCCTGTTTGCGAAGCTCGGCCTGCGCGAGCACCTGACGCCGCAGCGATCGAACGGCCTCAACTCGATGGTGGCGCGCATCCGATCCGACGCGCGCCAGGCCCTGGCGGCGGGCACCGAGGTCTAGCCTAGGCGCCGCCGCTCTTCTCCAGCTTCCAAGCGTCCAGTGTGGGGCGATAGTCGGACGCACCCCAGTGCCGCAAGCGCCGCCCGATGGCAGCGTCCTCGTCCTCATCGCGAATGAGGCCGTAATGCCGGGCGAGCCGCGTAAGCGCATAGCGCAGGAAGAACTTGGCCGAGCGCTGCGGCCACCCCTCGCCGCGCTCGAGCTGCTCGAGGCCTTTGAGATGGCCGCACACGTCGATGAGTGGGCCGGCAAACTCGGCACCGACGGCACGCAGCGCCCGGTACACGCGCTGGCGCGCTGCGATCACGCTGTCGGCGAACTCGATGCCGGCGCCCGGTGCCGCGCGCCGTCCGCGGCGCGAGGGCACATCGCCCGACCAGTTGGCCGTAACACGCGGCGTCATCTGCGCGTGCCACAGGTCGGCACGAAGACGCTCGCCGGCGTCGAACTGGGCCGCACTGATGAGCGGCGTTCCGTTCTTGTCGCGACGGCGCCGCAGCCAGGCCAGCGGGCTTTCGCTGTCGTTGACGATAGGAGCTGCGGGAGCCGAAGGCCTGACGGCCGGCTGCTTGGCCGGAGCCGCGCTGGCCGCCCGGCTCTTTCCCGCCTTCAATGCCCCCGCTCCGGCCCGGGTCAGTCGCCAGCGGGTGCCACAAGGATCGGCCTCGAGCCAGCCCTGTTCGAGTGCGGTAGAGAGCTGACTTTCGGAGGCAACAGCGACAGGGGACGCGAAGCTGTTTCTGGCCGAGAAAACCGCGAGGCCTGGGCCCGCACCCGGTTCGGCCTGGCGTGCGACGTAAGCGCCGCGCTGTGCCATGCGATTGAGCAGCCCCAGCATCGCTCCTGAAGGGACAGGTCGGCCGTCAGGCATTGGTGAACGCCCGCCGCCGGCTTTGACGCGGTGCCTGGAGCAACGTGACGTGCGCCAGGCGGCCAATCACGGCCTCCAACAGCTCGAGCATGCGATCGACATGCGGATCGTCCCTGCTGTCCTCGATGACCGCGCAGGCGTGGGACACGGTGGTGCGATCGCGGTCAAAAGCTCGGCCGATCTCGGTGAAGCTCAGGCCGCAAGCGACATGCGCGAGGTACATGGCTACCTGTCGCGCGAACGCGATCTCGGCAGTGCCTCGGGTGGGTGAGCGAAGATCGCCGGGGCCGACCTCAAAGACGATCTCGACGGCGTACTCGATCACGCGTTTCAGAACGAGGGGGGCTTGCGACGGGTCCCTCGGACCTGCAAACAGCCCCGCAGCGCGCGGAGCTTCATCGATCGCCAGGCGCATTCGAATTTTTCCTCCTTTTTATTGCTCCATTATTTCAATAATGCTCCTTATTCCCATTTTGCGCGGTATATCGCCGAATGAGGAATTACATGGGCGCGATAAATCTATTATCTGGCGAAAACCCGGGGATAATATCGCTGCAATAATTCCGACCGTGGTTAACACTGTCTACAGGCCAACAGGTTGGGCCAACGCGCTCACGCGGCGAGCCGCTTGCGCCCCCTTTCAGAGAGAGTCAGGGAGAGTTTGAGTGACGGATGTCGTGAGCGCTGCGGCCTTGCGCCCGACCACTTCGCGCGACGCGCGCGCGCTCGTTCCTCCCCCCGCGAGAGAGGCGAAGCTCCATCAGGGCGAGCGGAATCTCCTACGAGCCGGAAAACCTCGGCTTGCGCTTCTCCAGGAACGCGGCAATCGCCTCCTTGGAATCGGGATGGCCCGAGAGCTGCACGGTCATGTTCTGCTCGTAGCGGTAGCCGTCGCGCAGGCTCAGCTCCTCCACCATGTTCAGCGACTGCTTGGCGAGCTTCACCGCGGTGGGGCTCTTACCCGCAATCTCCCGCGCGATTGCCATCGCCGCAGCCATCAGCTCGGAGGGTGGAACGCAGGCCTCCACGACGCCGAGGCGATAGAGCTCCGCGGCCGGAACCCGGTAGCCTGTGAGCAGCATGCGCCGCAGCCGCGAGTGGCCGAACAGGCGCATGGTATGGCGCGCGCCGCCGAGCAGGCCGACATCGATCTCGGGCAGGCCGAGGCTCGCCTGCTCCGACGCAATGAGAATGTCGCACGAGGCCGCCACGGCCAGTCCCGCCCCGAGCGCCGGGCCGTTCAGCGCCGCTATCACCGGCTTGGTGCATTCGCGGATGGCGTGGAAGCTCTCGCGCACGCGGCGCATATGCTGCCAGCGCTCGCCCGGCGTGTCGCCGAGCGACTTGCGCGCGCGCATGTCCGCACCGGCGGAGAACACCTTGCCGGCACCCGTGAGAATGGCGACGCGAACGTCGTCGCTGTCGCTGATGACGTCGAAAGCCAGCGCCAACTCGCTGCCGAACTGTGCGTTCTGCGCGTTCACGGGTGGCGCGTCCATGGTCACGACCGCGATATGATCCTCGACGTGGGTGCGGATGAGGGACGGCGTCTCCATCGGTGGCGCTCCTGTGTGCGGGGGCGAGGCGTTCGATCCCGGCCATTGCAGCGCACAGAGCCGAGGCGGCGTCAATGGTGCGCGAAGGTAGGAAGCTTGCTGCAGTTGGTGCGAGGCTACGCTCGATGCGAGAGTTGCTGCAAGCCTGCCCTCTCTGCTAGCCTGACGGCAAGCGGGGACAGAAAGCAGACTCCCCGCGCCGCCAAGACGTGAGCGCTCGCGTCCAAGCTCTGCTGCCCACCCACACGTCGCGAGGCGAGACGGGGGTAGCATATGGACGCGAACGATGAGATCCGACCCAACGGCAGGCACGGCGGTCTTCAGCCGGAGCCCCTTCCTCGGACATCCATGCCCGGTACGGGCGTTGCGGCGCTGCTTTGGGCGCGCGGCCTGCGCGACTTCGGCGACGGTCTGGTCGCGGTCCTGCTACCGGTCTATCTGACGGCGCTCGGGCTGTCGCCGCTGCGGGTCGGCGTGCTGGCGACGGCGGCATTGTTGGGCTCCGCGCTGCTGACCTTGGGCGTTGGGCTGATCGGCGGCCGCCGTGATCAGCGGCGCCTTCTGATCGCCGCAGCCTGCCTCATGGTCGCAACCGGCGTCGCCTTCGCCCTTATCAACGAGTATGCCGTGCTGCTTGTCGTTGCCTTCGCGGGCACGGCCAATCCGTCCGCGGGAAGCGTGAGCGTATTCGTGCCGCTGGAGCATGCGCTTCTCGCGCGCGAGGCCTCCGATCGGGACCGCACACGGCTGTTCGCGCGCTATGGCCTGATCGGAGCGCTGGCCAGTGCCTTCGGGGCGCTCGCTGCGGCGATGCCGGACTTCCTCGCCGAGGCCGGGCTCCCCCCGCTTGCCGCACTGAAGGCGATGTTCGTCCTCTACGCTGCGCTCGGCGTCGTGGGCGGCCTGATCTACACCCGCCTGCCCTCGCGGCCGCCGGCACAGCAAGCGCAGTCAGAGGCCGCGCTCGGGCCATCGCGGCACATCGTCTACAAGCTCGCGGCCCTGTTCAGCCTCGATGCCTTCGCCGGCGGCTTCGTGGTGCAGTCGCTGCTGGCGCTGTGGCTGTTCGAGCGGTTCGACATGTCGCTGTCGGCCGCGAGCCTGTTCTTCTTCTGGTCGGGCGTGCTGGCGGCGTTCTCCTTCCCGGTCGCGGCGTGGCTCGCCCGGCGCATCGGCCTCGTCAACACCATGGTGTACACGCACGTGCCCTCGAGCATCTGCCTGATCCTGGCGGCCGTTGCGCCGGCGCTTCCGGTTGTGCTCGCGCTCCTGCTGTTGCGCGCGGCGCTGTCGCAGATGGATGTCCCGACTCGTTCCTCCTATGTGATGGCGGTGGTCACCGAGGCCGAACGTGCAGCGGCGGCTAGTTTCACCGCCGTGCCGCGTAGCCTTGCCGCGGCGGCGAGCCCGGCGCTCGCCGGCGCCCTCTTCTCGGCCTCGCTGCGCGCCTGGCCGCTGGTCATCTGCGGCGCGCTGAAGATCGTCTACGACGCGCTCCTTCTCATCCAGTTTCGCCATTTGAAGCCGCCCGAGGAGCGCTGAAAGCAGCGGCTCGAGGCCTCGCGCGTCGCCATATCGCTCGCGCGGTCCGGCCGTTTGCCGCACCGCGGCACGCAATTGCGGTTGCCAGACGCGCGCACATCCTTCACCACTGGTCGGCAAACAGATCGAGGAAACGCCGCCAGGCGGCCTTGCGCTCGCAACGAACCGGGCCGGGCTGGTCCTGCCAAGGACGATGCAAACAACCGCCGCCGATATCAGACTGTCTGGCATCAGCGCTCAGCAGTGGCTGATCCTGCTGATGGTGCCGCTCACCACGCTGCTGTTCGGGATGACCATCACGCTGGTGAACGTGGTGCTGCCGCAGATGCGGGGCACGTTCGCGGCTACGCCGGATCAGATCGCCTGGGTGGTCACCTCGAACCTGGTCGCCACCGCGGTGGCAACGCCCATGACCAGCTGGCTCGCCAACCGTCTCGGCTGGCGCAACCTGCTCTTCTTCGCCGTGCTCGGGTTCACGACCTCCTCGCTGCTGTGCGGGCTCGCCGGCAGCCTGGAAGCGCTGGTGCTGTATCGCGTCGGCCAGGGCCTGTTCGGCGCGCCGATCATGCCGATGGGACAGGCCGTGCTGCTTGCCACCTTTCCGCGCCACCTGCACCCGACGGTCATGATGCTCTGGGGCGCCGGCAGCGTGGCCGGTCCCGTGATCGGGCCTGTGCTCGGGAGCATGATCAGCGAGACGTATAGCTGGCGCGGCGCCTTCTTCATGATCGTGCCGCCGGGCGTGGCGGCCATGACGTGCGTCTGGTTCGCGCTCTCGAGCCACACCGAGCGCAAGCGTGCGCACTTCGACTGGACCGGGTTCATCGCACTGTCGGTGGCCGTGGCCGCGGCCCAGCTCATCATGGACCGCGGACAGCGGCTCGACTGGTTCGAGTCGATCGAGATCATCATCGAGGCGATCGTGGCGGTGGTCAGTCTGTGGATCTTCGTCGTGCACAGCCTGACCTCCCGGCAGCCGTTCCTCGATCCGCGACTTCTGCTCGATCGCAATTTCGCGATCGGGCTCCTGCTGTCGCTCATCATGGGCATGCTGGCCTTCACGCCGATGGTCCTGTTCCCCATGCTGCTGCACGATCTGCGTGGCTATCCCGACAGCGAGGTCGGCGTGCTGCTGGCAGCCCGCGGCCTCGGCAACTGGTGCTCGTTCCTGATCGTGGTGCCGTTCACGCGCCGCAATCCGCGGCTGGCGGTGGCGTGCGGTCTCGCCGCCCAGGCCGTGGCCGGGCTCGCCATGGCGCGGCTCGACATCAACGTCACGAGCTTCGATGTGTTCTGGACCAACATGCTGCAAGGCTTCGGCTTCGGCCTCGCCTTCACGCCCATGACGGTGCTGGCATTCGCAACCTTGCCGCCGGAGCGCATGACCGAAGGCACCGGCATCTTCCATCTGGTGCGCAGCTTCGGCTCGAGCGTTTTCATCTCGGCGTCGGTGGTGCTGCTGCTGCGCTCGGCCGCGGCCAACTACGCGGGACTGAACGAGTTCCTGTCGCCGTTCAACAAGACGCTGACCTATCCGACGGTTCTCGGGCTTTGGAACATGTCGACCCCGAGTGGCCTGATGTCGCTGGCGGGTGAGGTGCAGCGCCAGGCGGCGATGATCGGATTCATCAACGCGTTCTACATGTTCGCGCTGGCCGCGGCCGTGGCCGTGCCGCTCGCCTGGCTGCAGCGCGATGTGCCGCGCGCGCGGTGAGCACATCGGCTCCAGGACCGCGAGACCACACCCCTCGGGCTCAATCGAGGATTGAGGATCGCGTGCGAATGGCGGACGCAGCTACTCCAGCTTAGCTACTCGAGCTTGATGTTGGCGGCCTTGATGATCTCCGCGTTGCGCTTGCTGTCCTCCTGGAGGAACTTGCCCACCTCCTCCGGCGATTGCAGCGGCACCACGACATTGATCTCCCGCATCTTGGCCTTCATGTCGTCGGTAGCGGCGATCTCGACGATCTTTTTGTTGAGCTTGGTGATGATGTCCTTGGGCGTGCCTGCCGGCGCCAGGATCATGAACGCGATCGGGACATCGGAGTCCGGATAGCCGAGCTCGGTGAGCGTGGGCACGTCCGGAAAGTCCGGATGGCGGCTGCCGTAATTGATGTTGAGCAGGATCAGCTTGCCCGCCTTCACGTGCGGGAGCACGTTGATCTCGTTCATCATCTGCACGTTGTTGGGAAGCAGGTCGTTGAGTGCGTCGGCGCTGCCGCGATAGGGCACATGCAGAATATCGATGCCGGCGCGATACTTGAGCATCTCGATGCGCAGATGCGTGGACGTGGCAAGGCCAGCCGAGCCGTATGCGAGCTTCCCCGGGTTCTTCTTCGCATACGCAATCATCTCCTGGAACGTTTTCACGCCGACCGCGGGATGAATGACGAAGCCGCTCACGATGTCGCCGACGCGCGCGACGGGATCGAAGCTCTTGAACGTGTCGTAGGGCGCCTGCCGCAGGTTGGGTATCACGGTGACCGTCGCAGCGGGGTTCAGCAGGAAGGTGTAGCCGTCCGGCGGCGACTTGGCCGCAGCCTCCGTGCCGATCATGCCGCCGGCACCGCCGCGATTCTCGATGATGAACTGCTGACCGAAGGCTTGCGTCAGCTTATCGGCCCAGGGACGTCCGATCAGGTCGGTCGCTCCGCCGGGAGCATAGGGCAGGATGAACTTGACCGGCTTGTCGGGCCAGTTTTGCGCCTGCCCTGCCGCGCCGGCAAGTGGAATGACTGCGCAGGCAATGCTGGCTGCAAGCAGCAGAATGTTGCGGTGTCCCATTGTCTCAGCTCCCTTTTTCAACGCTTCTTTTCACGTTTTTTTACATCACCTGCGGGCGTGCGCCCGCGGTGGCTCTCATTCCCGGAAGGCCACCTCGCGCACCTTGCGGACATTCGGCAACACGATGAACAGCAACAGCACGCAAGCAATCGAGAGAAACGCGAGCGACAGCGGTCTTTGGAAGAAAATGAACGGATCGCCGCGCGACAAGAGCATGGCGCGACGCATGTAGACCTCCATCATCGGCCCCAGCAGGAAGCCGAGCAGCAGCGGGGCCGGCTCGCAGTCGAGCTTCATCAGCACATAGCCGACGACGCCGAAGAAGCCGATGATCAGCACCTCGTTGGCCGAGTTGTTGAGGCTGTAGACGCCGATGCAGCAGAAAAACAGGATGGCGATGGCGAGCAGCCGGTAGGGCACCAGCAGCATGCGCACCCAGATCCCGATCAACGGCAGGTTGAGCACGATCAGCATCAGGTTGCCGAGCCACATGCTGACGATCATGCCCCAGAAGAGCCCCGGCTTCTGCTCCATCACCTGCGGGCCCGGGATGATGCCGTGGATCATCATGCCTCCGATCATCATGGCCATGACGGCATTCGACGGGATGCCGAGGGTCAGCATCGGGATGAAGGACGTCTGCGCGGCGGCATTGTTGGCGCTCTCGGGCGCAGCCACGCCCTCGATCATCCCGGTGCCGAACTTCTCCGGCGTGCGGGAAAGCTTCTTTTCCACCGTGTAGGCCGAGAAGGAAGCCAGCACCGCCCCGCCGCCCGGCAGGATGCCGAGCAATCCGCCGAGCGCAGTGCCACGCAAGATCGGCGCGATGCACTGCTTGATGTCCTCGCGCGTCGGCATGAGGCCGGAGATCTTCGTGCTGACGAGATCGCGCCGC
>JBLNBZ010000026.1:0-8541 GCA_050260355.1 Bacteroidota bacterium
TTTTCGATGAGGTCGGGCTGCCCGACGCCATCCGCTGCGACAACGGCGCCCCGTTCGGCTCGACGGGCGCAGGTGGCCTGTCGCGACTGTCGGTGTGGTTCCTGAAGTTGCGCATCGAGCCGCGCTTCATTCCGCCCGCCTCGCCGCAGGACAACGGCCGTCACGAGCGCATGCATCGCACGCTGAAGGCGGAGACGGCGCTGCCGCCAGCGCATCATCCCGACCAGCAGCAAGTGCGCTTCAACATCTTCCGCGCGGCCTACAACGAGGAGCGTCCGCACGAGGCGCTGGGACAGACGCCGCCGGCCTGTCACTGGCGACCACCGCGCCGGCAGCTACCGCAGCGGATCGAGGAGCCCTGGTATGACCCGGATCATCAGGTGCGCCGCGTGCGCGCGGACGGCACCATCAAGTGGCGCGGCGCTCACGTGTTCATCGGCGAGGCGCTGGCGCTCGAGCCGGTCGGCATTGCCGAGCACGAGCGCGGCGGCCACCTCGTGCGCTTCTCGAGCCGAGACCTCGGGCTGATCGACGAGGCCGGCCGCTTCCATCGCTTCGCTCCGCCGCGCTGGCGGCTGCGCTCAACGATGAAACCGGGTAACCTCGAGCCCGAATAGTGTCAGGGATGTTGCCGGTCCAAAGTGTCAGGAATGTCCTCGGTCGTTCGCGGCATAATCCGAGCTCGTGTCTGCCCCTCATCCTAACCTTCTCCCCACAGGTGGGGAGAAGGGACTGTTCGAGTGGGCGGCTTTCGCATCATCCCGGTCCCGCATGCGCGATGCGCCTGCGGAAATGGGCCGGGATGACGTAAATGGAGAGGTGCGCCGCCGCAAATCGGACTGTCTTTGTGTATCGCAAAGGAGTAATCTGAGGTCTGAGCTTCGAGCCATCATCAGATCAGGGGGCTCGCGATGACAACACAGAGTTCGGCTTCGGACGCCTCGCTGTTTCGCTACTCGCCGATTGCGCTGTTCCTCGCCGGCGTTTTGTCAGTGCTGCTGTTTCAGCAGGGTGCGCTCGCGATCCTGCACGCGGCAGGCTTTGTCCCCAGCCCGCCGTTCTCCTACGGCAAAACCCAGCCTTTCGGCGTGCCGCAAATCTGGTCATTGGTCTTCTGGGGCGGGGTGTGGGGCTTGGTGTACGGAGTTGCCGAGAAGCATTTTCCCGACAACGCCGGCTACTGGATCATGGCTATCCTGTTCGGCTTATTGCCGACGCTGGTGCTGTGGTTCATCGTGTTCCCGCTGCGCGGCGTGCCCATGGCAGCCGGCTGGGAGCCTACTCGGATGGCGGTGCACGTGGTGATCCATTGCGCATGGTCGTTGGGAACCGGCATCCTGCTTCGCTTGCCCCGCACGTCCGCCTACTGAGCCCATAGCGGGGAAAGTAATCCCCGGCCATTCCGCTCGCTTTAAGCTCGCCCGCGTCCTGCTCGGTGCAAGGGGGCGTTTCCTGGGAACCCTCTGGCGAACGCGGAGCGGGAGCGACCGTGCCGGACGCGGGAGCGAGCCGATGCTTTCCCAGTCCCGGATCAATGAGCGAGATGGACCGCGCTGTCTTCCTGGGCAGACGGCACCGGTTGCGCAAGGCGGCGATCGTATCGCCCCGAATACTTTCTTTGGGTCCACGGGCGCGCGCCGCCTTGCACCCCTTGCTCCCCATGTCCTCGGGCCCGAGCGGCCGCGAGGCAGACCGTGATTCAGCCGACGCCGAGATAGACCTTTTGCACCTCGGGATCGTTGGCGAGCTCCTTGGCCGAACCCGACAGAACGCTGCGGCCGACCTGCAGCACATAGGCGCGCTCGGCCACCTCCAGCGCGAGATCCACCGACTGCTCGGCGAGCAGGATGGTCAGGCCCTCGCGATGCAGGAGCGCGAACGTCTCGTACATGGACTCCACGATCGCCGGCGCGAGGCCGAGGCTCGGCTCGTCGAGCAGCAGAAGCTTCGGATCGCTCATCAGCGCGCGGCCAACGGCGAGCATCTGCCGCTCGCCACCCGACATGGTGCCGGCGCGCTGCTTGCGCCGCTCGGCAAGGCGGGGGAACACGCCGTAGACGCGATCGAGCAGGGCTGCGGTCTTCGACTTGTCGGCGAGCGGCGTTGCGCCGAGCAGAAGGTTGTTCTCCACGGTCTGCTGCACGAACAGCCGCCATCCCTCGGGAGAGAGCGCGAGGCCTTTGCGCACGATGGCATAGGCCGGCCGTCCCGTGATGTCCTCGCCGGCGAAGTTGATGCGCCCCTTGGACGGCGGCACGATGCCGGTGATGGCGTTGAGCGTGGTGGTCTTGCCGGCACCGTTGGAGCCGAGCAGCGCCACGACCGCGCCCGACGGCACCTCGAGCGAGACATCCGCAACGCCGATGAGGTCGCCGTAGCGAACCTCGAGATGCTCGACCGTGAGCAAGGGTGCGGTCATCGCGACGCCTCCGCCGCCTTCTGCGCGTGACGCCGGCCGAGGTAGGCCTCGATGACGCGCTCGTTGCGGGTCACCTCCTGCGGGCTGCCACGCGCGATCTCGCGCCCCTGATGAAAGACGATGACCCGATGGGCCAGAGAATGGATCACCTCCATGATGTGCTCGACGATGACCAGCGTGATGCCGCCGGCGTGGATCGAGCGCACGAGCTCGATGGCGCGCTGGATCTCGGCGGGCGTGAGCCCTGCCATGGACTCGTCGAGCAGCAGCACCTTCGGCTCGGAGGCCAATGCCCGCGCGATCTCGAGCCGCTTGCGGCCGGGCGTGCCGAGGCTGCGCGCCGGCGCATCGGCGACATTGGTCAAACCCACGCGATCGATCACCTCGCGCGCCTTGGCCCTGGCGGCGGCGGTGCGCGGATAGCGCAGGAACGCGCCGACCATGACGTTCTCGGTCACGGTCATGGATTCGAACGTGAGCGGCACCTGGAACGTCCTGGCGATGCCAAGCTCGGCGCGCGCCTCGGGCGACAGCCGCGTCACGTCCTTGCCTTCGAACGCGACCGTGCCGGCCGTCGGCAGCAGATCGCCGGTCAGGCAATTGAAGAACGTCGATTTGCCGGCGCCGTTGGGGCCGATGAGCCCCAGCACCTCGCCTTCGGTCACGGACACGGAGGCTGCATCGACGGCCTTGAACGAGCCGAAGGCCATGGTGATGTCCTTGGCCTCAAGCAGCATCGGCGTCTCCGCGCACCTTCCGCTTGAACAGCGTCGTGAGAAGGCCCAGCAGCCCGCCCGGCAGGAAGCGGGCAATGATCATGATGATGGCTCCGTAGACGACGAACGTGAGGCCAGCGCCCTTGCCGCCCAGCAGGCTGTTGGAGATCTCCTCCAGCGGGACGAGAATTGCCGCGCCGATCAGCGGCCCGAACAGGAGGCCTGCGCCGCCGAGCGCCGACATGATCAGCATCTTCACCGATATCAGAATGCCGAGCCCGGAGTCCGGATCGATGAATCCGAACATGGTGAGATAAAGCCCGCCGGCAATGGAGGTCAGGGCAGCGCTCAGCATGAAGGCGGCAAGCTTGTAGCGCCCGGCCCGCACGCCGAGCGAGCGCGCGGCGCGCTCGTTGTCCTTGATGGCGCGCAGATAGAAGCCCATGCGGCTCGTCTCCATGCGCCAGGTCAGAAACAGTACGCCGGCGAGGACGAGGAGGAAGATGTAGTAGTACGGCATCGCCGACGTGAACGAGAGGTCGAGCACCGTGCGCGGCACGGTCGGCCCGGACAAGCCTTGCGCACCGCCCAGGGATTCGCTCGTCGTCGTCATGACGCGCGCCAGCTCGGCGACGGCAATGGTCGCCATGCTGAAGTAGTGCCCCGCCAGGCGCACCGTCGGCACGCCGATCACGGAGGCGATCAGGACGCTCACCAGCACTCCGAACGGAAGGCCGGCGATCGGAGGCAGGCCGAGATAGGTGTAGGCGAGCACTGCGGAGTAGGCGCCGACGCCGAAGAACACGGCGTGCCCGATGGAGACCTGTCCGGCATAGCCGCCGACGATGTTCCATGCCGATGCGCCGATGGCATAGAGCAGAACCAGAGCGCCCAGCCGCTGGTAGACGGGAACGCCCGCCGTGAGGAATGGAAAGGCCAGCGCCAGCAGCACGAGTATCGACACGAGCACAGTGCGCCGCATCATGCCTTGCCCATCAATCCCTGCGGCCTGAACCACAGCACCAGCACGAACAGAACGTAGACGATGACGTCCTTGTAGACGGGGCCGATCAGGTAGGCCGAGAGCGACTCGACAACACCGATCAGAAGCCCGGCCACCAGCGCTCCGGGCACGCTGCCGAAGCCGCCGAGCGAGACCGTGACGAAGGCGATGATGGCCAGCGTCTCGCCGACTGTCGGCGAGGTGTAGAAGAACGTGGCGATCATCGCGCCGGCAATGCCGGTGGCTCCGGCGGCCAGCGCCCAGGCGACGGCCTGCATGTACTCGGGGCGAATGCCCATGATCTGAGCTGCGATGGCATCCTCCGATACCGCCAGCATCTTGCTGCCGAGCGACGTGCGCGTGAGGATCAGATGCAGGGCCAGGGTGACCGCCAAGCCGACCGCGCCCGCAAGCAGGCGCGGCGCGTCGATGCGCAGCCCTGCGATCACGAAGGGTGGACCCAGAATGTTGTCGGGCAGCGTGCGGAAGTCCGAGCCGAACAGCCAGAAGGCCGAGTAGCGCAGGAACAGCGCCAGGCCGAATGTGCCGAGGATCTGCGCCAGCATGGGCCCGCGCATGATCTGGCGCACGAGCAGCAAGTAGCTCAGCACGCCGACGGTGGCGAGCAGCATGGCGGCAATCGGCATGGACGCTGCAGGTCCGCCGCCCATGGCGGTCCACACGACGAAGGCCGCGTACATGGCCAGCATGACGAAATCGCCGTGCGCGAAGTTGACGACGTTCATCATGCCCCAGATCAGCGTCAGGCCCGAGGAGAACAGCGCATACACGGCGCCGAGCAGCAACCCGCTGACGATGACCTGGACGAGCGTGAGCGACATCGGATGAAATTGCGCTGCGAGAGGGTGGTCGCCATTGCGACGCAGGGTCCGGAGATCCGGACCCTGCGTGCGAGGCAGTTGAAATTTGGCCGCTACCAGCCCTTGTAGGGGAGCTTGATCTCGCCCGCCGCCTTGTCCTTCGGCCAGACCGGAACATAGGCCCCGCCCTGCATCTGCGTCAGCAGGCTGGAGCCCAGCGTGTTCTGCCCCTTGGCGTCGAACTTGACGCCGTTGTAGCCGGTGACGACCTGGTTGGCCTTGAGATCGGTTGCCCGCAAGGCGGCCTGGATCTTGGCCGGGTCGGTGGAGCCTGCACGATTGATGGCCTCGGCCATGGTCAGGAAGCCCTGCAGCCCGCGGCCGGACGGATCATCGAGGTCGACGCCGGTCTTCTTCTTGTACATCTCGTTGATGATCGCGGAGATGCTGCCGGGCTTGCCCGGGGCGAACGACGAGCGATTGATCAGCCCCTCGACCAGCATGCCTGACGACTTGACGAAGGACGGATCGTTGAAGCCTGCGTTGTCCGCGATCATGATCGGCGGCTTGTAGTTCAGGTCCTTCATGGTCTTGGCGTACAGGATGGCGTCGGAGGTGTAGCTGACGAACACCACTACGTCGGTGTTCTTCTCCTTCAACTGCAGGACCTGTGGCTGCACGTCGGTGGTATTGGCGGGATAGGGGATGACGAGCGCGACGTTGAAGCCGCTCTTGATCGCCTCCTCCTTGACCACGCTGGCGATCGAGGTGCCGTACTCCGTATTCTCGTTGACGATCGCGATCGTGTCGATCTTCCTGCCGGCAGCCTTCTGCTCCTTCAGAAACTCCATGTAGGCCTTGGCAATGTCGGAGGCGACCGGCGTGGTGCGGAAGAACCACTTGAAGCCGCGCTCGGTCAAGTTGGCGGCGACCGATTCAGGCGTGAGGAAGGGAATGCCGTACTTCTCGGCGATGGCGCTGGTGGTGACCGTGATGCCCGACTGATAGGCGCCGATCAAAGCGACCACCTTCTCCTCGGTGATCAGCCGCAGCGCCTGGTTCTGCCCGGCTGCCGGCGTGCCCTGATTGTCCGCGAAGATGACCTCGATCTTAGCGCCGCCCAATCCCGGCAATCCTTGCGTGGCGGCCAGCGGGATATCCTTGAGCTCGGGATGGGCGTTGTTGACGATGTCGACGCCGAGCTCGATGGCGGCCTTGGAGAAGTTGCCGGCGCTCGCCGCGTTGCCGCTCAGCGGATAGATGGCTCCGATCTTGACGGTTTGCTGCGCCATCGCGGCAGTGGACAGGAGAACGCCCGTCACACCCAGGGCGAATGACCGCCCCAACCAACGCAATCCTTTCATCAATCCTCTCCCCAAGCTGGGCCCATGCCGGTGGGGCCCGATTGTCGTTTCAATTGCCGGCGCACTATGGCATGCCGGGCGCCGATGCGTAAACGAGGCATTGCCCAGGTTTATGGCCAATGTGCAGGCAGCATGGACCAGACGGTCGGGAGCCCTGATGAGCCTGATGCGTGATACCGATCCGGCCCGCTGTGCCGAGGCTATCGTGAAGCGCGTGGGCCGCGATATCAGGCTCGCCGTTCCGATCGGCATCGGCAAACCGGTCCTGCTGGTCAATGCGCTCTACCGGCTCGCTGCAGCCAACCCTGACCTGAAGCTCACGATCTTCACCGGCCTGACGCTGGTGCGGCCGCCCTATGCCAACGAGATCGAGCAGCGCTTCGTTCAGCCGATGCTCGACAGGCTGTTTGGGAGCTACCCGGACGTCGACTATATCAAGGCGATCCGCGGCGGTGGCCTGCCGCCGAACATCGAGGTGCACGAGTTTTTCCTGCAGGCCGGCGCCTGGCTGAAGTTCGCTTCCACGCAGCAGAGCTACGTCAGCATGAACTACTCGCATGTCGCGGAGCATCTCGCGCGGCTCGGCACCAACGTGCTCGCCCAACTCGTCGCGCCCGAGCCGAATGGTGACGGAACGCGCGTCAGCCTCAGCTCGAATCCGGACGTAACGCTCGACCTGATGCCGTACGTGGCCGCCCGCCGCCGCGCGGGTGAGCCGGTGGCCGTCGCCGGCGAGATCAATGCCAACCTGCCCTACATGCCCGGCGAGGCAGAGGTCGAGTCGAGCGGCTTCGACATCATGCTGGAGCCCGAGACACCGCATTACGATCTGTTTGCGCCGCCGAAGGAGGCGGTGCCGCTCGTCGACTACGCCATGGCGCTGCACGTGGCGCCGCTGATCAAGGACGGAGGCACGCTGCAGATCGGCATCGGCTCGTTTGCCGATGCGCTCGCTCACGTGCTGATCATGCGGCACACGCGCAACCGCGAGTTCCGATCGCTGCTCGCGGCTCTGGGCGAGCCGATGCCCGACGGGGCGGATCTCGAGCCGTTTACGACCGGGCTCTACGGCTGCAGCGAGATGCTGGTCGACGGCTTCCTGCATCTGCGGCGTGCGGGCGTGCTGAAGCGCAAGGTCGAGGTCCCCGCAAGAAACGGGCGCCAGCGGCATGCGGTCGTGCACGGCGGATTCTTCGTCGGCAGCCGAAGCTTTTATCGCGAGCTGCGCGAGATGCCGCGCGAGGAGCTGGACGAGGTCTGCATGACTGCGATCTCGTTCACGAACACGCTGCACGGCGACGAGGAGCTGAAACGCCGTCAGCGTCCCCATGCGCGCTTCGTCAACTCCGCCATGGTGGCGACGCTGCTCGGCGCCGTATCGTCAGACCAGCTCGAGGATGGACGCGTCGTCAGCGGCGTCGGCGGTCAGTTCGATTTCGTCGGCATGGCACATGCGCTGCATGATGCGCGGTCCATCATCGCTCTGCGCAGCACGCGCAGCCGCGGCGGCCAGCGCGCGTCCAACCTCGTCTGGCAGTACGGCAACACGACCATCCCGCGCCATCTGCGGGATATCATCGTGACGGAGTACGGCGCCGCCGATCTGCGCGGCAAGTCCGACCGCGATGTGGTGGCGGCGATGCTGGCGATCGCCGATGCCGCCTTCCAGCCGCAGCTTCAGAGGAGCGCGGTTGCTGCGGGCAAGCTCGAGCCGTCCTTCGTCCTGCCCGGGCATGCGCGCGACAACCATCCCGAGCGGATCAGGGCTGCGCTGGCGAGCGCCAAGCGCGACGGGCTGCTGCCGTCGTTCCCGTTCGGCACGGACATGACCGAGACCGAGCAGTCGCTGCTGGTGCCGCTGTCCTACCTCAAGGGCGCATCGCGGATCGACCTCGCGTCGGCCGTGCTGACCGGCCTCACGGCAGGCGAGGTCAAACCGCCGGAGCAGGCGGCTTTGCAGCGCATGCGCTTCGATGCTCCGCGCAACACGAAGGAGCGTTTGCTCAGGGCGCTTCTGTTGGGTGCGATGCGGCGCACGGGGGCAGCGACCCGGGTCGACTGACCAACAAGAGTCCCATTTGCGTCATCCCTGCGCAGGCAGGGATCCAGGGGCCGAGCGACAAGCTCTGCCTCGCGGTTGAGGCTCTGGCGGTGCGCGTCGCGCGCATCAACGTGCGCAGAGCAAGCGGAGGCGCATCTGGGTTCCGGCCTTCGCCGG
>JBLNBZ010000027.1:0-4851 GCA_050260355.1 Bacteroidota bacterium
GGAGCCGGCGCTTATGAATCATCTGGTCGAGCGATTTCTGGGGGCCGTCGATCGGGGAAGCTGGCGGCCGCGCGATCCGCGCGCTGTCGCGGTCGGCGGCAGCACCTTCGGTGCGATGCTCGCCGAGCCGGCCGGCAAGACCTAGGTGCGAGGCAGAGAGGCACCACGGGGCGCCGGGCCGTACAGGTTGCGCGCCGAGACCTGTGGCAACTGGAGCAGCGACGCGGCCTTCTCGAGCGCTGTCTGCGATATCCGGTCGTCGACCTTGAGCAGCACGTGGCGGTCGGCGTCGGCGTGCACGAGGATCAGCTCGTGGCGCAGGCCGGACAGGCTCGAGCGCACGTGGTGCGCGATGCCGCGATACGCACTGAGGGGCGCGGACCAGGTGCGCGTGCGCATGAGCCCGCGCTCGGCGACGCGCACCCTGTTGCTGCTGATGTAGACGAGGCGCTTGGTGGTGGCGCGCGCGATCAGCACGCGGAGGGGGTAGACGAACAGGGCCAGCCACAGGCCGATGCCGAGCAGGATCTGCATCGCAGTCAGCGGATGCTGGCCCAGGAGCGCCAGCGACTCGGGCTCGGCGACGGCGTGGGCGGCGAGCAGCGACAGCGGCACGGCGAGCGCGGCCAGGGCGGGAACGAGGAGCAGCAGCCGCGACATGAGACTGCCGCGCGAGGTGGATTGCTCCAGGCGAATGGGGAGCTGGTCCAGCCCGGTCGGCGACGCGATCCGGTCGAAGCTGACATGCAACATGTAAGGCAATCCCCCTTGGCCCCAGGCGCGCGACGTTAGTGAAGCGTGCTTACCCGGGGCTTAACGGCCGTCCCGGCCGCGTCCGTCGCGGGGGGCCAGGCGCGACTTCAAGAGGAGCGGATCACACGGCGGGCATCTATTGCTCCAACCCTATTGCCTTGGTCGCAGGTGGCGTGCTTCGATTCGCAGCATTGCAAGACGGCCATTTTCGATGCAGTCGATTTACGTCATCAACCTGCCGTACCGGACCGAGCGCCGGCGCGACACGGAGCGCGAGCTCGCCAAGATCGGCTGGCAGGCCGAGTTCTTTCCCGCCATCCGTCCATCAGAGGCGGGAGACTTTCCCTCCATCGGAGCGCGCGGTGCCTTCCTGAGCCACCTCGCGGTGCTGAGACTGGCCCGCGACCAGGGCGCTCGGCGCCTCGTGATCCTGGAGGATGATGTGAGCTTCGCTCCCGGCCTCACGGACCAATGGGCGCAGCTGGCAGAGTTCCTTGAGAGCCCCGGCTGGTCGATCTTCTACGCGGGCCATTTCCTGGCTGGCCTGGGTGGATTGAAGAAGCTCTCCCCTGAGCAAACCGTGATGGGCGGCCACTTCATGGTCGTCAACACCCCCGCCATCCGTCGACTTGTCGATGGTCTGGAAACCATCCTGTCGCGGCCGGCAGGGCACCCGGACGGTGGTCCCATGCACGTCGATGGCGCCTACTCGACCCTGCGAAGGCAGGACCCACATCTCATCACCTATGCGCACTTGCCAGCGCTCGGCTACCAGCGCCCATCGCGAACCGACATCGGAGAGCAGAAGTGGTTCGATAGGATCGGCCCGCTGGCTCACGCAGTCCGCCTTATCAGGAAAGCGCGACGTTTCAGCAATCCAGCGCGGCCCCCGTATTGATCTCGAATCCGACCGGCCGCCGTAGGACCTCCATCTCGTCTCGTTTTGCTTGACATATAAAGATATCTTTATATTGTTCTGGCTCGTAATCGGAGGCCGATGTGCGAGCCACCCTCGATCCCGAATCGGTTGTGTCGATCTTCAAGGCTGCGGCGGAGCCGACGCGGCTGCGCGTGCTCATGCTGCTGGCGGGGTGCGAGCTGAACGTCAAGGATCTGACCCGCATCCTGGGCCAGAGCCAGCCGCGCATCAGCCGGCACCTGAAGCTGCTGGCCGAGGCCGGCCTCATCAAGCGGCTGCGCAATGGGAGCTGGGTCTATTTCCAGCTCGTGGACGAGGGGCCGCGCGGCGCTCTGCTGCGGCGGCTGATCGACGCCGTCGATCGCAACGATCCGCAGCTTCTCAGGGACCGGCAGCGCTGGGATGCGGTCAAGGCCGAGCGCGAGGCGGCAGCGCAGCGCTACTTCGAGGAGCATGCGGCGGAGTGGGACCGCATCCGGTCCCTGCACGTGTCGGAAGGCGAGGTCGAGGCCGCCATGCGCGAGGCGCTGGGCCCAGGCCCGTTCCGGCTGCTCGTCGATCTGGGAACGGGCACGGGCCGCTGCCTGGAGCTGTTCGCGGACTGCTACGAGCGGGGACTGGGGCTCGACATCAATCACACGATGCTGGCCTACGCCCGCAGCAAGCTCGCGGACGCAGCGTCAGGCCGGGCTCAGGTGCGGCATGGAGATCTTTATCATCTGAGCCTCGGCAGCGGCGTGGCCGGCGCCGTGGTCATGCATCAAGTGCTGCACTTCCTGTCGGAGCCGGCGCAGGCCATCCGCGAGGCGGCGCGCATCCTGGCCCCCGGCGGCCGCCTGCTGATCGTCGATTTCGCTCCGCACAACCTGGAGTTCCTGCGCGAGTCGTTCGCGCACGAGCGGCTCGGATTTGCCGGCTCCACCGTGACGGAGTGGCTGCGTGAATGCGGCCTGGAAGCCGTGCGCGTGCGCGAGCTCGAGCCTGCGGGCAGTGCGGCGGGCGACGAGAAGCTGACTGTGACCTTGTGGCTTGCGCAGCGTGCGGGCGCCCCCCCCCACGAGCTGCGCACGAGCGCGGAGGCGTTGGCTTAGATGGAACCGACAGGCGAACGATCCAGCCGGCAGGTCAGCGGCAGCGACATCGTCGTGTCCTTCGAGTTCTTCCCCCCGAAGAACGAGAAGATGGAGGAGACGCTGTGGGCATCGATCCGCAGACTCGAGCCCATGCGGCCCGACTTCGTATCGGTGACCTACGGTGCGGGCGGCTCCACGCGGGAGCGCACGCACGCCACCGTCTCGAGGATCGTGCGCGAGACCTTGGTTGCTCCGGCCGCGCACCTGACGTGCGTCAACGCCAGCCGGCGCGAGGTGGACGAGGTCGCCCGCGCCTATTGGCAGGCCGGCGTGCGGCACGTGGTGGCGCTGCGCGGTGATCCTCCTGCCGGGCCCGGCACCAGGTTCGAGCCGCATCCGGAGGGCTATCAGAATGCAGCCGACCTTGTGGCCGGACTGAAGCGGCTCGCCAAGTTCGAGGTGTCGGTGGCCGCCTATCCCGAGAAGCACCCTGAGAGTCCGTCGGTGGAGGCCGACATCGACAACCTCAAGGCCAAGGTCGATGCCGGCGCCAACCGGGCCATCTCGCAGTTCTTCTTCGATAACGCGTCGTTCCTGCGCTACGTCGATCGCGTGCGGGCAAGGGGCGTCGATGTGCCGATCGTGCCCGGCATCGTGCCGATCCACAATTTCAAGCAGGTGGCGAGTTTCGCAACGCGCACGGGCGCGAGCGTGCCTGCGTGGCTGGTGCGCCGCTTCGAGGGCCTCGATGACGATGCCCCGACATCGCATCTGGTGGCGGCGGCGGTGGCGGCCGAGCAGGTGATGGACCTCGTCGACCACGGCGTGCGCCAATTCCACTTCTACACCCTCAATCGTGCCGATCTGGTGTACGCGATCTGCCACCTTCTGGGGCTGCGGCCGCGGTCTGCCTTGGCACAGGATGGAGCCGCAGCATGAGCATCGCCCGAACGCGCGAGGAGCGCATTGCGGCGCTCGAGGACGCCGTCAAGAAGCGCATCCTCATCATCGATGGCGCCATGGGCACCATGATCCAGCGCTACAAGCTGGACGAAGCCGGCTATCGCGGCGCCCGCTTCGCCGGCTACCACAAGGATGTGAAGGGCAACAACGATCTCTTGTGCCTGACGCAGCCGCAGATCATCGAGGAGATCCACGGCGCTTACCTGGCCGCCGGCGCGGACATCATCGAGACCAATACGTTCAACGCGCAGCGCATCTCCATGGCCGACTACGGCATGGAGGATCTGAGCTACGAGATCAACGTGGCGGCGGCCCGGATCGCGCGCCGTGCTGCCGACCTGTGGTCGAAGAAGACGCCGGAGCAGCCGCGCCTCGTTGCCGGCGCCATCGGTCCGACCAATCGCACGGCCTCGATCTCGCCGGACGTCAACAACCCCGGCTTTCGCAATACGTCCTTCGATGAGTTGCACGCGGCCTATGCCGAGCAGGCCCGGGGCCTGATCGAGGGCGGCGCCGACATCATTCTGATCGAGACCATCTTCGACACGCTCAATGCCAAGGCGGCGGGCATGGCGGTGCTCGACGTCTACGACGAGATGGGGGTGGAGCTGCCGCTGATGATCTCGGGCACGATCACCGACCGCTCGGGCCGTACGCTGTCAGGACAGACCGCCGAGGCATTCTGGTACTCGATGCGGCATCTGCAGCCGTTCTCCATCGGCCTCAATTGCGCGCTGGGTGCCGAGCTCATGCGCCCCTATCTGGCGGACATCTCGGCCATCGCCGATACGTACGTCTCCGCGCACCCGAACGCCGGCTTGCCGAACGCCATGGGCGAGTACGACGAGACACCGCACGAGATGGCTTGCCAACTGGAGGGCTGGGCACGTGACGGCCTCGTCAACATCGTCGGCGGCTGCTGCGGGTCCACGCCCGAGCACATCGCGCACATCCGCGAGCAAGTCGCCAAGTATCCGCCGCGGCAGGTGCCGCACGTGGAGCGGCGCATGCGCCTGTCGGGCCTCGAGCCGTTCGTGCATGGGTGATCGGGTGCATCCGTGACAAACGCAGCTTCCAGTTTCATTGGCGTTGCACCGCGCTTCCCCCTCACCCGGCGCGTCACTCCGGAGGCATGCCTCCGGC
>JBLNBZ010000028.1:0-50882 GCA_050260355.1 Bacteroidota bacterium
GGCTGCCCATTCGTGTCGATGTGCTCTTATTGGCGGGCCCTTGGCCCGCGACGGTCTGTTGCTCAGCGTTTCTATAGCGGATATTAACCTCGTGCCAAGGGCGCTGATTCAGCGCCTGCGGATAAACAATGTCTCCCGCCGCGCTTCGATTGCGCGGCCCGGTCGCGGTTGGAAGGCGTAAACTCGGAAACTCGTGGCCAAGATCGCCAAGCATCAACGGCGGGCCGTGCGCAGGCAGGTCCGCAATTTGCGGCAGTCAATCGCCGACGGCACGCCCGAGCGGATTCGCCGCGCGTTCGCGCCCGTGGTGAACTACGCCGAGATGCTGCTGGTCGATCACGGCGTGTTCCGGCTGTTTTATCAGAATTGCCACAGGCTCGGTCGCGAGGCTTGGCGCTCCGCCCAACCTGCGCCACACCAGATACGTCACCTCGCCCGGCAAGGCATTCGCACCATCGTCAACCTCAGGGGCGAGCGATATTGTGGCAGCTATTGGCTCGAACGCGAGGCGTGCGAGCGCCACGGCATTCGACTGGAGAATTTTACGGTGCGCTCACGCGCCGCACCTGCCAAGGAGGACGTGCTGGCGACGCGCGATTTCTTCCATAGCATCGAGTACCCGATGCTGATGCACTGCAAGTCCGGTGCGGATCGCGCAGGCCTGATGAGCGCGCTGTATCTGATCGTCAAGGAGAACGTTCCGGTGGCAACGGCGGCCAAGCAGCTCAGTCTGCGGTTTGGCCACATACGCCAAGCCGACACCGGCATCCTCGACCATTTCTTCGAGAGCTACCTCGAGGCCAATGCGGAGCGTCCCATCGACTTCTTCGACTGGGTCGAGCACGTCTACGATCCCGAGGAGCTCAAACGCTCGTTCGCGGCCCGAAGCTGGGCCAACGTCCTCGTCAACGGCGTGCTGCGGCGCGAATAGGCCGCACCGCGCTACTGCGCGGCGTCCTGGGGAGTTTCGGCGACCGGTCCGGCAAGCAGTTGCGTGCGCGACAGGCGCGCGTAGGCCCCGCCCTTGGCGACAAGCTCGCCGTGCGTGCCCGTCTCGATGATCCGACCTGCGTCCATCACGCAAATAAGGTGCGCATTTTGCACCGTCGACAGCCGATGCGCGATGACGAGGGTCGTGCGGCCCCTGGTGAAGCGGGCTAGCGCCTCCTGAACAAGACGCTCCGACTCCGTGTCGAGCGCGCTGGTGGCCTCGTCGAGCAGCAGGATCGGGGCGTCCTTTAGGATGGCGCGCGCGAGCGCGAGCCGCTGGCGCTGCCCTCCCGACAGGCGCATGCCGCGATCGCCGATGACGCTGTCATAGCCTTGAGGCTGCGCCATGATGAAATCATGCGCGGCCGCGGCCTTGGCGGCGGCGACGATGTCGGCCTCGCTGGCCCCGAGTCGCCCCAGCGCGATGTTGGCCCGGATCGTGTCATCGAACAGCGTCACCTCCTGGCTGACCATCGAGATGGCATCCCTGAGGCTTGCCAGCGTCACATCGCGCACATCCTGTCCATCGATGGCGATCCGACCTGCCGTCACATCGAACAGGCGCGGCACGAGATTGATCATGGTCGATTTGCCCGCCCCTGAGCGTCCGACCAGGGCAACCGTCGAGCCGCCGGCGATGTCGAGCGTCACGTCGCGGAGGGCGTCGCGCTCGCCTGCACCGTAGGCGAACGAGACATTCTCGAACCGGATCGATCCGCGTGGAGTCTGCAGCGGCCATGCGTCGGGCCGATCCATGATCGTCGGTTTCTCGTCGATCAGCTCGTAGATACGTTCGACCGCTGCGAGCCCCTCTTGCACCTTGGTCGACAGACTGCCCAGGCCGCGCACCGGCTGCGCCGCCATCAGAAGCGCGCCGACAAAGCCCATGAAGTCACCGATCGTCGCGTTCCCGCTGGACATGCGCCAGGCGGCCAGCGCGACCACGCCTGCCACCGCGAGGCCGCCCAGCGCCTCGAGCATGGGATCGAGCCGTGCACGGCTCTTCACCGCCTTGATGCGCAGGCCATAAAGCTGCTCGAAGCTTTGGTTCATACGTGAGGCTGCATAGCCCTCGAGCCTGAAGGCTTTGATGAGGCGCACGCCCGAAAGCTTCTCGGTGAGCAGCGAGGTCATATCGCCGAGCTCGGTCTGCGTGCGCTTGGCAACGCGCCGCAGCCGTTTGCCGATGGCCATGATCGGCAGCACGGCCAGCGGGTAGACGCCCAGCACGACGAGCGACATGACCCAGTCGGTGTAGATCATGTAGGCAGCGAGCGCGACGACGATGAGGCTGTCGCGCACCGCCGTGTTGAGCGCGGCCTGCGCTGCCTGCTGCACGAACGTGATGTCGTTGGTCAGTCGTGAGACCATGCGGCCCGGGGTCTCCCGGGTGAGCCGCGCAAAATCCGCGGTCATCAGATGCCCGAAGCCCACCTTCTGCATGTCCGTCGTGATGCGCATGATGATGCGATTGGTCGTCACGGTCTGCAGATAGAGGAGAAGGCTGCGCGCCGTTGTCGCAATGACGATGGCGATCAGGACCCACAGCAAGAGCGAGAGATCGCCACCCGACAAGGCGTCGAACGAGTGCTTCAGGATGGCGGGATAGGCGCTGGTCGCGGCCGCCAGAAGACCGGTGAGCGCAAGGGCGCCGACAAGCTCGCGCCAGCGCGGCCACACCCAGTCCCACAGGAAGCGCATGAGAAGGCCGCGCGCACGCGCATCCAGGCGAAGCTGCGGCCTTGGTGCCCCGATGTCATGAGCCTCGGCCAATCGTCCTCCGACGAATCCCTAACCGCCCCTCGAGCGTAGGCTTTGCCTATCACCTCGAGGGCGTGGGCGCCAGCAAACGCCTGTGCGCGAGGCCCGGCGGGATGGGAAAGCTAGTTGCTGCCCCGCTTGCCGCCGGTTGCGTCGGGGTCCAGCAGGCGGTGCAGATGAACGATGAAGTAGCGCAGATGCGCGTTGTCGACCGTGCGCTGCGCGGCGGCCTTCCAGGCCTTATAGGCCTCCGCATAGTTCGGATAGATGCCGACGATGTCCAGCGCATCGAGATTGGCAAACTCGATCCTGTCGAGCGATGTCAGCTCACCGCCGAATACGAGGTGGAGGAGCTGTGCGGGCTTGTCTTTGCTGGCGTTGCTCATGTCCTTTTGCCGACGATTTGCGCTCTTGCCCCATGTCCCACGCGTGGACAGTCGGCGACTGATAATTAACGCAATTCCTTAAGTCGAATCGAAGCCTTTCGTGCGACATTTCGACAGTAAGGTGATCGCTCGAGAACGATCGCTCGGGAGTCGACAGGGCAGACGCGAAGCCCGGCTCGGACGAACCACTAAAGGTTCGGACGGCTGGGCTTTTCGCTTGTCAGGGCACGAGCCAGGGCGCCGTCGCCGCAGCGTCGGCAACGAGGCCCAGGAAGAGAACCCAGCCCACGGTGCAGTTCGAGCGGAACCGCGTCAGGCAATTGCTCGGATCGTCGATATCGAGGGTTGTCACCTGCCACGCCATCTGCACGGCTGCGAGAGCCAGGGCAAGGCCCGCAATCAGGTGCGCGCCGGCCTGGAAGCAGGCGAGGGTCCACAGCATCAGGGCCCCGAGATAGAAACAGCCGACCCATGCCTTGGTGGTCTCGCCGAACCTGATGGCGGTCGATTTCAGCCCCAGCGCCAGGTCGTCCTCCTTGTCCTGGTGCGCGTAGATGGTGTCATAGCCGATCGTCCACAGCACCGAGCCGGCATAGAGCAGCAGCGCCGGCAGTGCCAGCGAGCCCTTGATCGAGGCCCAGCCGACGAGCGCGCCCCATTTGAACGTGAGGCCGAGGACGACCTGCGGCCAGTAGGTGAGGCGTTTCATGAACGGGTAGATGGCGACGAGGGCCAGCGAGGCGATTCCGAGCAGGATCGTGAAGCGGTTGAATTGCAGGAGGACGAGCAGACCGACGAGGCAAAGTGCGACCATGAACAGCTTGGCCGCCGCCACGCTCACCTGGCCCGAGGGAATGGGCCGGTTGCGCGTGCGCGCCACGCCGGCGTCGTAGTCGCGATCGACGATATCGTTATATGTGCACCCGGCGCCGCGCATGACAAAGGCGCCAATGGCAAACAGCAGCACATACCAGGGACTGGGATAAGGCCGGCCCTCGGACAGCTCCGCCAGCGCCAGCGACCACCAGCACGGAAACAGCAGCAGCCAGGCGCCGACCGGCCGATCGAAACGGGCAAGCCGCAGGTAGGGCCGCACGGCTGCCGGCGCCCACCGATCCACCCAGTTGCCGGGTGGCGCATCGGGCACGGTCGCCGCCGCACGCTCCAGCGTCTGTCTCAAGGGCCTCATGGCGCGACAGGCTAGAGCATGGCCCTGAGCGCTGCAACGAACGCCGCCGAGAGGCTGCGGCAGGAGCTCGAAGCCCGGCCGCCGACGCCCCCAGCGCCGGGCTGGCTCGCCGGCCCACTCGTGCGCTAAGCATGGCCGCATGGCCGAGGATTATGACTTCAGAACCCAGCGCCTGTTTGTCGAAGCCGAGCTTGCGGCGGGCGCACGCGTTGACTGCTCGCGCGATCAGGCAAACTACCTGCGCAACGTTTTGCGGCTTCAGGCGGGCGCCCCGATCCTCGTCTTCAACGGCCGCGACGGCGAATGGCGGGCCCAGGTCGAGCTGCAAGGACGGCGCGATGTGATGTTGCTCGTTCAGCGGCAGACGCGCCGGCAGCAAGGAGGACCCGATCTCGTCTACCTTTTCGCCCCGCTCAAGCACGCGCGCCTGGATTACATGGTGCAGAAGGCGACGGAGATGGGCGCAGCGAGGCTGGCCCCGGTTCTGACGCAGCACACAGTGGCGAGCAGGGTCAATCTGGAGCGCATGCGCGCCAACGCGATCGAAGCCGCCGAGCAGTGCGGCATCATGCGCATCCCCGAAGTGGCGGAGCCGCGCAAGCTCGAGCAGGTGCTCGCCGATTGGGATCGGGGGCGCCACCTGATCTTCTGTGATGAAGCGGCGGCAACCGCCGACCCAATTGCGGCGTTGATCCGCGTACCGCGGGGGCCTCTCGCGGTGCTGATCGGGCCCGAAGGTGGCTTCGCGCCGCACGAGCGTGCGTTGCTCCTGGACCGGCCGTTTGTCACGTCCATTGCCCTCGGCCCCCGCATCATGCGCGCGGATACGGCAGCCGTCGCAGCGCTCGCCCTCGTGAATGCGGTGCTCGGCGACTGGCGCGGGGGTGACCTGCCCGCAAATCAGGCCAAGGGCTTGTAAGCCGGGCAAGGCCCGTCCATAAGAGGGCACGCCGCACGACCCGGGCGGCAGCGCTCGCCCAAGGGCATCCAAGGAAGGTTGCATGTCCACCCGCCAGGACGGCGCACCGGCGCCACTCGTGCAATCGCGCGACGATCTCGTCGGCTGGATCGCCGAGGGGTCCAAGCCGGCATCGGCTTGGCGCATCGGCACCGAGCACGAGAAGATCGTCTTCCGCACGGACGACCACCGGCCGGTCCCCTATGAGGGCCCGCGCGGCATCCGCGCCATTCTCGAGGCGCTGATCTCCCGGTTCGGCTGGCAGCCGATCATGGAAGGCGACAACATCATCGCGCTCAAGTGGCCAAAGGGAGAGACCCCGCCGACGGTCTCGCTCGAGCCGGGCGGGCAATTCGAGCTTTCAGGCGCGCCGCTGGCCGACGTGCACGGCGTGGGCGCGGAGACCCAATCACACCTCGACCAGGTTCAGGCCATCGGCCGCGACCTCGGCATCGGCTTCCTGGGCATCGGCTTCTCCCCCGTCTGGACGCTGGAGGAGACCCCGCGCATGCCCAAGCAGCGTTACGGGGTGATGACGCGCTACATGCCGACGGTCGGCAAGCGCGGCCTCGATATGATGTACCGTACGGCGACGATCCAGGTGAACCTCGACTTCGGCGACGAGGCCGACATGGTCAAGAAGCTGCGCGTATCGCTGGCGCTGCAGCCCATTGCCACCGCCATCTTCGCCAGCTCGCCCTTCACCGAGGGACGGCCCAACGGCTTTCTATCGATGCGCAGCGAGGTGTGGCGCGATACCGACCCCGGCCGCACCGGCATGCTGCCGTTCGTGTTCGAGCCCGGCATGGGATTTGAGCGCTACGTCGATTACGCGCTCGATGTTCCGATGTACTTCGTCTACCGCGACGGCAAGTATATCGACGTTGCCGGCGCCTCGTTCCGCGATTTTCTCAACGGCAAGCTTCCCGCCCTGCCCGGCGAGCGTCCCACGGTCGCCGACTGGTCCGATCATCTGACGACACTGTTCCCGGAAGTCCGCATGAAGCGCTTCCTGGAGATGCGCGGCGCCGACGGAGGTCGATGGCGGCGCATTTGCGCGCTCCCGGCGCTGTGGACCGGCCTCCTTTACGACTCTGCTGCGCTCGAGGCTGCCTGGTCGCTGGTCAAGGACTGGTCAGCGGAGGAGCGCCAGGCTCTGCGCAACGAGGTGCCGCGCACGGCTCTCAAGACGCCCTTCCGCAAGGGGCTCGTGCGAGACGTCGCCCGCGAGGCGGTTCAGATCGCGGCCAGCGGCCTCAAGGCGCGGCGGCGGCTCAATCCGCAGGGCAGCGACGAGCGCGTCTTCCTCGAGCCCGTGGAGGCCATTGTTGCCTCGGGGCGCACGACCGCTGAAGACCTGCTCGCACACTACGAGGGAGATTGGGGCCGCAACATCGACCGCATCTTTACCGAGCACGCCTTCTGATCGGCAGGCAAGCGAACTCGCGCGCCTGAACCGATCGTTCGGCCATCCCGGAGCGGCGATCCTGCAGCGAGCCGGCTCGGCGCGACGCGCGTGCCTGGAGGCAGCGCCCGCGCCGCTTCGCTCTAGCTCTGCGCGGTGTGTGCAGACGGGTCGAGAACGGGCCGGAGCTCGTTGGGGTCTTGCGGCCTGCGCACCCTGCCATCGAGATAGGCGCCCTGCTCCACCGCGAGCGTCTGGTGATGCACGTCGCCCTCGACCCTGGCGCCGGCCTGCAGCACCACCTTCAGGCCGCGGATGGTACCGGCCACCTCACCGCGCACCGCGACGGTCTCGCCCGAGACGACGCCGGTGACGCGCCCCTTCTCGCCGATGATGACCTCGCTGCCGACCACATCTCCGGTGACATCGCCGTCGACCTGCAGAATGCCCTTCGAGATGATGCGCAGCCCCTGCCCCACAATCGTCAGATCGTTGCCGATGATCGACCTCGGCTGGTTGCCCGCCTGTGTGACCGGCGGTGGCGTGGTTCGCGCTTCGGCTGCACCATTGGACGCGAGCTTGAGCGCGTCGAATGGCCTCGGCTCATTGGCCGCCGGCCTGGGTTCCTGGTTGGACTGGCGCGTGAACATGTAAGCCCCCGATATACCCGTTGCGACTTCCCGCGTCCGCTAGGAACGACGCGGACGTGGTGGAATTGTGGCCTTGGCCGGGCGGAGCGCAAGCCTTTAATCTGCTGTCTCGACCAACGGATCCGGGCCAACCGTAGGCTAAGCTTGCACCGAGTGACGGCTGCCGCCGGCACGTGACCGTTGCCAACGACAAGGACAAGGAGCGAAGCGCAATGCATTTCGGCCAGTTCAACCTCATGGGGTACCGCTACCGCGGGGCCTCGGTGGGCCAGATCTACGACAACACCGTCGGGCAGGTGAAAGCGGCCGAAAAGGCGGGCTTCGAGGCGTCCTGGTTTGCCGAGCACCACTTCTCGAACTATTGCGCGTGCCCCTCTCCGTTGATGATGGTCGCTCGCCTCGCCGGCGAGACGACGAGGATCAAACTCGGCACGGCGGTGGTCGTCACCCCGCTCTACAATCCGGCGCGGCTTCTGGCCGAGATCGGCATGGTCGAGGCCCTGACGCATGGGCGCCTGCTGCTCGGCGTTGGCAGCGGCTATCAGCCCTACGAGTTCGAGCGCTTCGGGGAGGACCTGAGTAATTCCGCAGAGCAGCTTATTGAGTTCATGCAGATGCTCGAGCTGGCCTTCTCGCGGGAGACGTTCAGCTTCTCGGGCAAGCACTACTCGATGCCCGAGACGCACATCGCGACGCGACCGCGGGACGGCGCCAGGATCCCAATCTGGACGGCCGGCGAGAACCCCAAGCTGGTGCAGTTCGCGGCGCGCCAGGGCTACATCACGATGCTTAGCCCCCGCCATTTCAATGCCGACCTGCTCGAGGTCGCCAAGCAGCGCCTCAAGGAGAACTATGCGGCCGCGGGCGCCGACCCGGCCAAGTTGCGGTTCGGCATGCTGCGCCATATCTGCATCACCGACGACAAGGCCGAGGCCGCGTCGTTCCTGGACAATGTGCGCCATCAGATCCGGCTGTCGCAGAGCCTGCGCCTGCGCGAGGAAGCCCTGGACGGGGGCATGCTGATCGAGAAGACCTACCCTGGGGAGCCGCCGATCGAGGACCTCGCCAGGTTCATGCTGATCGGAGATGCCACGACCGTCGCGGAACGGCTCGCCGAGGAAATCCGGCGCACCGAGCCGTCGCATGTCATGCTGCAGTTCCAAGCTGGTGCGTCCGACCAGGGATTGGCTTTGCGCTCGATCGAGCGCTTCGCTGGAGAGGTCAGGCCGATGCTCGAGAAGGCACTGGGGCCGCTTGACCGCATCAGCCCGATGTAATGGCGGAGTGTCACAATGACCGATGAGCTCATACGCCTCACGGCGCGCGAGGCCGTGAGGCGCCTTCAGGCGAAGGAGATCACGCCGCTCGATCTCATCGCCGCCGCGGAACGGCGCATTGCAGAATGCGAGCCGCAGCTCAACGCCTTGCCGACGCTCTGCTTCGATCGCGCGCGTGCTCACGCCAAGCGGCTGATGCAGGACATGCGCAGCCCGCAGGCCGACGGCCGCGGCTGGCTTGCCGGCATCCCCGTCGCGATCAAAGATCTGAGCGACGTGGCCGGCGTGCGCACCACGTACGGCTCTCCTATCTTCAAGGACCATGTGCCCACCACGTCACATCCTGTCGTGGAGCGCATCGAGGCAAACGGCGGCATCGTCGTCGCCAAGTCGAACACCCCGGAGTTCGGAGCAGGCGGCTCCACGTTCAACGAGGTGTTCGGGCGCACGACGAACCCGTGGAATACGTCGCTCACCTGCGGCGGCTCGACCGGCGGTGGGGCGGCAGCGCTTGCCGCAGGCGAGGTGTGGCTCGCGCACGGGTCCGATCACGCCGGCAGCCTGCGCCGTCCCGCGAGCTATTGCTCCGTGGTGGGCCTGCGCCCCTCGCCCGGCAGGGTGACGCGCGGAACCTCGAACAATCTCTATGCGCCGCTTTCGGTGCAGGGCCCGATGGCGCGCAATGTCCCCGACCTGGCGCTGTTCCTCGATGCTATGGCAGGCTTCTGCCCGCGCGATCCCATGACGTTCGATGCGCCGGCCGTCTCTTTCAGCGAAGCCGTTGCCCGGCGCGACAAGCCTCGGCGCATCGCGTACACGCCTGACTTCGGAGGCAAGTTTCTCGTCGATCGTGAGACGCGCGAGATCTGCGCAAGCGCCGCGCGGCGTTTCGGCGAGATTGGCGCGGTGATCGAGGAGGCCTGTCCCGACGCCGGCGACATCGACGAGGCGTTCCTGGTCCTGCGCTCACAGGTGTTCGTCGTCGACCGCGAGCTCCAGCTCCAGACGCACCGGCATCTCATCAAGCAGGACATCGTCTGGAACACCGAGCGAGGTCTCCAAGCGACACCAAGCCGTCTCGCGTGGGCCGAGCGCGAGCGGGCGGCCTTCTATCGGCGCGTGGCCGCGTTCTTCGAGACGTATGACCTGCTGTTGGCGCCTTGCGCTTCGACGCCGGCGTTCGACGTCAATCTGCGCCATCCGGTTGCGATCGACGGGCGCAAGCTCGAGCATTACCTCGGGGCGTCCCTCGTCACAGCGATTCCGACGCTGATGGGCGTCCCATCCCTGTCCGTGCCCTGCGGCTTCGACCAATACGGCAGGCCGGTGGGGCTTCAGCTCATCGGCAAGCCGCGCGGCGAGGCCGCGCTGCTCGCAGCCGGCGCGCTGTTCGAGGAGATGATGGGGCTCGACCGGCGCGTGCCCATCGATCCGAGGCCCGGTACCGTGCCGCCGGTCGATGTGGGCCCGGCTTAGCAGGTGCCCCTAGGGCGTACGATGCTCTCGCTGGAGGCCGCGGGCGAAGTCGTCGAGCAGGGTACTGACGACGGCGGGCGTCTCGAGCTGCGGGAAGTGGCCGGTACCCGGAATGACCTCGATGCGGGCGCCGGGCACCTTGCTTTTCACGAGCTCCAGGTAGGGCGAGGTCTGGCCCTTCTCGAGCGATCGGCGCTGGCGCCTCTCGTCCTGGTAGGTCGTCTGGATCAGCATCAGCGGCACGCGCAGTCGGCCAAGCGCCGTATCCATCTTCTCGGCGTCCCAGCGGCCGATATCGGCAAAGAGCGGGCCGGCAATCTCCGCGGGCCGGGCCAGCGCGCGTGCGACGAGGGTCTCGGCCTTCGCCTTGTCATAGGCGGGACTGAACATGGCGAGGAACAGGGGCCTGATGAACGCCTGATAGCCGACATCGGCGATCTGCTTCCTGGTCGCTTCGTGCACGTTGGAACCGGGCGTACCCAGCCTGCTGCCGTCGACGAGAACCAGCCCTGCCACTTTCTCGGGAACCGCAAACGCCGCCTCGAGCACCACGCGGCAGCCCATGCTGTGACCAACGAGGATCGCGTCCTCCAGCTTCAGCTCATTGACGAGAGCCGCCACGTCGCGCCCATGCGTCTCGATACGGGCGTGCTCGGCGGTTCCGCGCGAACGGCCGTGGGCGCCGAGATCGACAGCGATGGTCTCGTGGGCCCCCTGCAGATGCTCGACCTGGGCATCCCAATCGCTGCCGGCGCAGCCGAACCCGTGCACGAAAACGAATGCAGGGCGGCCGCTGCCTCGATGCGTATGCTCAATGTTGCCCATGCCTGCGTCTCCCCTCTCGTAGATTGCGTTGCCAGCTCACCACATGAGGCTAATGCAACCGGCAGAGCGCGTCGATGTCGCATAGCCTTCGACCGTTTTGTGTGCCAACCTTTGCAACACTATTCGCAACAACGGAAAGGAGGTGATCCAATGTCGAGTGGGATTGCTAAGCTGTGGCTACAGCCGGTGCTGATCTCGCGGACAGAGGAGCAGCCTCCTCGCTCCGCCTGATTGGCCTCGCTGCGGCTCCTGCAAGGTTGAGCCGCCGAGGGCTGCGCCGCAGCCGATCTCACGGGTGGCCGCTCCCGGGTTTCCGGGGGCGGCCGCTTTCGTCTTGGCATCCGCTCGCGTGGCTCGAGACTCGTAATCTGAAAATGCCAGCCGGCCTGTAAGCCGGGTTCTGTCTGGAGGTCTCCCTCCGCGACGGCCATTCATCTGGGACGACGCTCGCGCGCCGCCTCGTGCGACCAACCCGGGTGGCGGGCCTGGAACCGGGCCTGGCGCCACGGATCACTCCGCGCGCCCGGCCACCCCTATTTGGTCTTGCTCCCGGTGGGGTTTGCCGTGCCGCATCTGTTGCCAGACGCGCGGTGCGCTCTTACCGCACCGTTTCACCCTTGCCTGGCAGGCGAACCTGCCGTGGCGGTTTGATTTCTGTGGCACTTTCCCTGGGGTTGCCCCCGGCGGCCGTTAGCCGCCACCGCTGGTCCATGGAGCCCGGACTTTCCTCTGCCGCCAGTTGTATCGCCATAATCGCGAGGCTAGCGGCAGCGGCCGTCCGGCCGGCTGGCAAAAAGAGATAAGGGCCCGGGCGGGGACCACGTCAAGGCCCCTCCGGTGGCGCGCGGCCGACGCCGCACACCACCAGAGCCCCTTTTCCGAAAGCTTACGTGCGCTTGAAGCCTTCGAGCTCAGCCGCCGCCCAATCGAGCGTTTTCTCGATAGGCTCGCCCTTGAGGAAGCGGACGATCATCTTCGGCTGCAGCGCCTGCGCCCAGATCTGCGCCGCGATCAGCGGCGGCGCCGGTGAGCACGTAACGGCGATCTGCTGACTGCCGCGATTGGGATAGTGATAGAGGGTGCCCTTCGGCGGGCCCTCGTTCGCCCAGGTCTGGAAGTCGTTAAACTTGGTGTAGGGCGGAATATCGTAGCCTTGCCCTGCCGCCACCAGCTTCTCGGCGTTCTCGCGCGAGGACAGGTGATAGAGGAGGCTGCGGGCCGCCGGCTTGTTCTTGGAGAAGCTCCAGATCCCGTAGAAGCGCGGCAGGATGGGATTGTACCGTCCCTTCGGGCCTGCCGGGAAGCCGTGGGTCCAGCACTTCTCGGCAATCTGCGGCGCGTCACGCTTGGCCACCGCCCAGGCGCTCGGCGGGTTCATGATGAGGGCGCCCCTGCCGGAGATGAGCCACTTGTTGTTGGAGGAATCGTCCCAAGCCGGTGCATCCTCCGGGAGGAAGGCCGACAGGCGCTTGGCATAGTCGAGCACTTGTCGCACCTGATCGGTCTTGACCGTGATTTCGCCCTTCTCGTCCATCACGTCCGCACCGAATGCCTTGAACAGCGCGCCGACCCACTGCATCGTGTCGGTCGTGACTCCGAGCGGCAGGCCGAAGCCGCAGTGCGCTTTGTGGCACTTTTCGGCTGCTATCAGGAAATTGTCGTACGTCCAATCCGCGTCTGCCGCCGGCTTGCCGGCAGGATACATGGCCTGAATGTCGATCCCGGCGTGCTGTTTCAGCAGGTCATAGCGGGTGCAGACACTGAGCAGCAGCGTGCCGCGTGTCATCGGCACGGCGACCCACCGCCCCTTGAACTTTCCAAGATACTCGACTGCCGGCTCGATCGGTCCGTTGCGAGTCGAGATTTCGCCGACGAGATCGTCCACCGCATCGAGCGCGAACGAATGCTGCGCCGCTTCCCAGTTGGTGAACTCCATGATGTCGTGGCCGCCCTTGGCCTGCGCTTCGGCGGCAATCGTCAGCAGCAGCTTGTTGCCTTGCGACGTTATGAAGTCGACTTTGACGTCGACCTTTTGCTTCTCGCCCCATTCCTGAATGATCTTGAGAGCGACGTCATTCGCACCAGGCACCCAGTGATCCCACAAACCAATCGACAGCGTGCCGGCGGCGCGAGCGGTGTGTACGTAGGGTGCTGCAATCAGACCAGCGGAGGCCGCCCCCGACGCGGCTATGAACCGGCGACGGGTCAGTGCTTTTCTCATCATTGCGTCTTCTCCCTTTGCTTCGTTGGGCAGCGAGCCCGTCCAGGAGACGCAAGAGTGAGTTTCTAGTTATGAGCGCGTAGCATCTTCGGAGAGCAGCGCTGCAACGTCAGCCTGCGCCTACTCGATGCTGCTTGCAATCATTCGACAGCAAAAGCAGCGTGGCAGAGATCGCGATGCGGCCGCGATCGGGCCCAGAGGGAATATCGTTAGCAGGCCTGTATAATACTAAAGCCTAATGCACGACCTACTCTGCGATCAGGCCCCGCTTGGACGTGAGCTGCATGACTGCGCTGGCGTCAGTTCGAACGAGCACCACTGAGGAATTCGAGGAGCAGTCGGGACACCTCCTCCGGCTGCTCCTGCTGCACCCAGTGCCCGGCTCCGGGAACGAGATGGCAGCTCAGCATGCGGGTGCAGCCCTTGGTTTGCATCGCCTCGAAGTCGCCGGGCCGCTGGTAGACGCCCCAGTCGCTGGCGCCGGAGATGAAGCAGGACGGCACGTCGATGGTGCGGTCGGCGAAGATTTCCAGCTCCGACGCGAGGACACCCTCGGTGCGACAGCGATACCATTGCAATCCGCCCTGGAACCCGGTCCTGGCGAACTCTGTGCTGTAGACGCGCAACTCCTCCTCGGGCAGCCACTTGCATGCCGCGATCGCGGCTGCGGACGGCATGTGCGGGGCGACGGTCTCGGCCATGCCCTTGCCCAGCTCCATGATGTAGTAGGTCGGCAGCTTGGCCAGCTCTTGCGCCGTCCAGCCGCCGAGCCGGTACGGCCTGTTCTGCTCCCAGTCCGCGCTCTTGTGGTGGTAGTAGGCACGCAGGAAGGCGTGCACGCCCTGCCGACAGCGGAGCATGTCGCCGTTTGCCTGACGGGTCGAGTAGTACCACTGGTAGTGCTTGCGCGGCGGATCGAGGCGCGCCAAGTCCTCGTGGATGCTGCGTGTGGACTGCGGGCGCGGATCAGTCGGCGACGCCGACGTATCGAACGGCAGTCGCGGGGGCCCAGCAAACGGCGCGCTCATCAGCGCCACGGCTCGAAAGACGTCGGGCCGCAGCAAGGCGCAATGAGCCGCGACCGGCGAGCCGAAGTCGTGGCCGACAACCGCCGCGACCGACCGATAGCCCAGCGCGTAAACCAGGCCGATGGTGTCGCGCACGATGTTGAGAATGCGGAACGAGGCAAGGTCGCCGTCGTAACTGCCATCCCAGCCCGTGGTGCGGCCATAGCCGCGCTGATCGGGGGCGACGACGTGGTAGCCCGCTGCTGCAAGTGGCAGCATCACCTTGCGCCAGCTGAACGCGAGCTCCGGGAAGCCGTGGAGGAGCAGCAGACAAGGCCGGCGCCCGCTGTCGTGGCCGGCCTCCAGCACATGCATCCTGAGGCCGTTGATGTTGTCGATGAAGCGCGAGCGGATGCCGGCCGGCATTGGGGCATCATCGTAAGCGACGGCCTTCGTCATCTCGCGCTCCGCATCGAACCTACAGCATCTTCTCGAAATAGAACCGGCCGATGCCGCCGCCCAGCGTCTTGTTGCTGGCCGCGATGGCGGTCTCCTCCCGCAGCAAGGTGTAGCCGGCCTTGCGATAAAGCGCCAAGGCTTCGCCTTGCAGCTCCGACGTGCTGAGCTCGAGCCGCATTGCCTTGCGGCGGCGGCACTCCTCCTCGGCGAAGTGCAGCATGTGCCGGGCGATACCTTGCCGCCGAGCCGATGGGTCCACGTACATGCGGCGCAGCTCCATGGAGCCGGGGCCGGCCGGCTCGAGCCCGAACATGCCGACCACCTTGCCGCCCGCCTCCGCTACCCAGAAGCCGCCGTCCCTCTCGCCGTAGTAGTCGGCGATCCGATCGATCTCCTCGGACAGGGACCGTGCAATGTAGCCCTCGAACGCGTCTTTCAGATGGGGCGGGGCGAGCAACCGGTTCACGCGCACGAACAGCTCGCGCACCTGGGGGCCATCCGTGTGCCCAAAGGGACGTATGGTGAAATCCGCGCGCAAGCTGTTTCTTCCCCCTATCCAATCAGAACAAGAGCTTAGCAGGGAGGGCGCGACGAAAGCATACCTTTCCCCGCCGTACCGACCCTGCCAAGGATACGCCGCTTGCCGGGGCCGCTGACGCAACACGAACCCCGCCAGGCGCAAAAAAGAAACGGATCGGGCCGGCAACGAACCGGATCCGCATCCAACGCCCAGAGAGAGAGGACAATGAGAAAAATACTGCCAGTGTTACTCGCGGCCGCGTCAATGGCCGCCCCGAGCCTCTGTGCCGCCGAGGACTTCGACGGAAAGGTCAAGGTCGGCGTGCTGAACGACCAATCCAGCCTGTACGCGGACGCCACCGGTCAGGGCTCGGTGGTCGCCGCTCAAATGGCCCTCGAAGACTACATGAAGGCCAATCCCAATTCCAAGCTGAAGGTCGAGATCATCTTCGCCGACCACCAGAACAAGCCGGACATCGGAGCCAACCTGGCGCGGCAGTGGTATGACCGCGACGGGGTCGACATGATCCTCGATGTTCCGAACTCGGCAGTAGCGCTTGCGGTCTCGGAGGTGACCAAGCAAGCCAACAAAGTCAACATCAACGGCTCCGCCGGCACTGTGCGGCTGACGGGTGATGCTTGCTCACCCAATACCGTGCACTGGACCTTCGACAACTACGCGCTCGCCAACGGCACCGGCCGAGCCGTAGTGGCGACCGGCGGCGATACGTGGTTCTTCATCACGGCGGACTATGCCTTCGGCCATGACCTCGAGGCACAGACCAGCGCCATCGTGAAGGCGCAAGGCGGGAAGGTTCTGGGCAGCGTGCGCGTGCCCCTGAACACACCCGACTTTTCGTCGTTCCTGCTGCAGGCCCAATCGTCGAAAGCCAAGATCGTTGGCCTCGCCAATGCGGGTGGCGATACGATCAACTCGATCAAGCAGGCGTCCGAATTCGGCCTTACCCAGGCGGGGCAGCGGCTCGCCGGCCTGCTGGTGTTCGTCACGGACGTCCACTCGATCGGCCTGAAGACCGCGCAGGGCCTCCAGTTCACCGAGGCGTTCTACTGGGACATGAACGACCAGACGCGCGCCTGGACCAAGCGCTTCGTCGAGAAGATGCGCGGCAAGCAGTACCCCACCATGAATCACGCCGGAAACTATGGCGCGATGCTGCATTACCTGAAGGCCGTGGAAGCGGCGCAGACGCGTGACGGCGCCAAGATCGTCGCCAAGATGAAGGAGATTCCGACGGACGACGCCACCTTCGGCAAGGGCTACGTGCGTCAGGACGGGCGGCACATTCATCCGATGTATCTGTTCGAGGTAAAGAAGCCCTCCGAGAGCAAGGCTGAGTGGGACTACTACAAGCTGGTCAAGACGATCCCCGCCGAAGACGCCTGGCGGCCGCTCAATGAAGGCGGTTGCAGCCTGGTCAAGAAGTAACCGCATCTGATCGCGCGATCAGGCGGACGGACACCCGCGCTACCTCAGCGCGGGTGCCCTCATTTTGCGGGCTGGCGATTGACGAGCCAGATGCCGACGGCAATCAGCACGAGCGCGATGCCGAGGCTCACCGTCGGCTGCTCGCCGAGCACCACCAGCCCGGCCAGGACGCCGAATACGGGCGACAGGAAGGTGAACGCGGCAAGACGCGAGGGCGGATAGGTCCGCACCAGCCAGAACCATGCCAGGTAGCTGAGCACGGCGACGACCAGAACCGTGTAAGCGAATGCGGCAAGTACGCGCGGCGAGAGCGCGACGATTCCGGGCTCTCCGACCGCGAACGACGCGAGCGGCAACACCACGGCAGAGACCGCGAGCTGGTAGATCAGCGTCTTCTCGGTCGAGGCGAGGCGTAGCGTGCTGGCACGTACGAGCACGGTCGTCGCTCCCCACATGACAGCCGCGGCGAGGCACAGCAGATCACCGACGAGCGTCGGCCTGCCCGGCGCCGTCAGCCCCTCGCCCAACGCTGCAGCGAGTCCCACAAGGGCAGCCAGCAGCCCAAACGTCTTCATCCATGTCATGCGGTCGCCGGGGATGAGAAAATGCGCACCCACTGCGACAACGAACGGCGCCAGGTAGAGGAAGATGATGCCGCGCGAGGCCGTCGTGTAATCGAGGCCGATGTAGAGCAGCACGAACTCGCCCGCGAACAGCAAACCGGCGAGAATGCCGGCAATGAGTGTACGATCGCGCTGGAACAGCGGAATGCCGCGCAGCATCGCCCAAGCGAACACCAGAACGCTGGCCAGCACGGACCTCAGTCCCGCCTGCAGCATGGGCGAGATGCCTTGATTGGCGACCTTGATGGCCACCTGATTGAGGCCCCAGGCGGCACAGCACGCGAGCAGCAGGACGACGGCGCGCGCATCGAGGCTGCGGGCCGTCGCGTGTTCCCTCTTCTGCATGGGGTCCTTGAGCGGTGCTTAAGCGGATGCCCGGGCGTCGAGCGCGGCGAGAAGGCGTTGCAGCGTAACGAGCGTCGACTGATCAAGCCGCCCGTCGACACGCGCCGGCCTAAAATGCCGCTGGAACGCGCGCACCGCAAGCTCGGTCGGCCTGTCGAAGTCGCCGCACACGGTCACCTCGTAACCGTAGCGGCGAAGCATGTCCTGCGCCTCCGCGATCCGAAGGCGGTCGCCCGACAGGTCGCATTGCGCATCGAGCGGCGCAGGCTCGACCCAATGCCCGACGCCATGGCGCGCGAGCCGCGCCCAATCGAACTTCTCGCCCGGATCGATTTTGCGGCTCGGCGCAACATCGGAATGCGCAAGCACCCGCTCCGGACGAATGGCCCACCGCTCGACAATATCGCGCGCCAGGGCCTCGACAGCGCGCATCTGCGGCTCGGGGAAATCAGGATAGCCGAGCTCATGACCAGGATTGTCGATCTCGATGCCGATGGAGCGCGAATTGATGTCCGTGGCGCCGCCCCAGTACGACACACCCGCATGCCAGGCCCGCATCTCCTCTGTCACCATCTGCGTGATCTTGCCGGAACGATCGACGACATAGTGGCAGGAGACGCCGCTCGCCGGATGTGCAAGCCATTCGATCGCCTTCTCGGCGCTCATCATGCCCGTGTAGTGCAGGAGCAAGATGTCGGGCGTCGCGTCATCCTTGCGCGGCTCGATGTTCGGCGAGGGATAAATGGCGTCGACAAGCGCGGACTGAGCCTTCTCGATCAAAGCGCTAGCTCCTTGAAGGCCTCGTCGGACGTGACAGCCTCTCGCGGCCGGCAGGCTGAATAGCCGCCGAGTCTAGCGGCCGTGGCCAGTCGCCGTCTACATTGGTGCAGTACGTCCGATGGCGACGGATGCGACCGCCTGCCGCTAAGCAGCGGAGGGCAGCCGCGCGGCCTCGGCACGACAGGAGGATTGCCCGCATGATGCGTCTTGCTCTTGCCTCGCTCGCAGGTGCCACGCTTTTGTCGACCACCGTTGCTATGGCGCAAACAGCGGAAGACGCGATCGGCGTGTGGCGTCATCCTGAAAACGGCTCGCATGTCGAGATGTACAAGTGCGGTGACAACCTGTGCGCCAAGATCGTGAAGATCATCGATGGGCAAAAAAACGACGATAAGAACCCGGATCCGGCCAAGCGCAACCGGCCGATCGTCGGCCTCGTCATCATCAACGATGCGAAAAAGACAGGCCCCAGCAGTTGGAAGGGCTCCGTCTATAATCGCGCGGACGGCGGCACCTACGCCGGCACGATCACGGTCAAGAACAAGGACGCGCTCGATCTGTCGGGTTGCACCGCCTTCATCTTGTGCAAGACGCTCACGTGGACGCGGGTGAAGTAGCGCCGCTCCCGCGCTCGCGCTGGGGGACGAGCGCGGGGAAGCGCATGCGCGGGTAGCTCAGCCCACCGGCTTCGTCTTGGCGAAGTCGGGCACCGACTTGTCGAACGTGTCGAGCCACTGAACGAGCTTGGGATGCCTGGCGCGCCACTTGCCCTCGTGGCGGAAGTCGAGATAGCCGAGCGCACATGCGAGCGTGATATGCCCGTAGTCCGGATTGCCGCTCCATGCGGGCGGCGCCTTCTCCAGGTGGTCGACGGCGCGATCGATTTTCGCTTGCTGACGATCGATCCAGGCCTGCACCCGCATGCCCTCCGCGCGGAAGCGCTTCTCGTAGACGAGCAGGAGGGCGGCATCGAGGATGCCGTCGGCAAGCCCGGCCAACGTCAGCGTCTTCCAGCGTGCCGGCCCACTCGCGGGAAACAGGACCGGGCGCGGTGAAAGGCTGTCCAGGTATTCGCAGATCACGGCGCTGTCGTAGATCGGCTCCCCGCCTTCAGGAATTAGGCACGGAATCTTGCCGAGCGGATTGCTGCTGAACAGCTTGTCGTCACCGGCCGTGGAGTCAGTCGGCCGCATCTCGATCTTGTCGAGCAGGCCCTTCACGCCGGCTGTCACCCTGACCTTGCGGACGTAGGGCGAAGATGGCGACGACAGTAGCAACATCATGTGGGCGGTCCTCCGGTATGCAATGGGTTCCAGCTCAAGTGCCGATCGTGCACGAGCAGGCGGACCGCCTGCAACGGAAAAGCGGACGAGAGCTGTAGCGACGGCGCATGCCGCCCATCCGGCGCGGGAGCCGGCCGGTGACGAATGCATATCGGCGCGCTCGTCAGCCCCCCGCCACAGCTTGTGCTCGCCGGCTCCCGTTCATTCGTCTTACACCTGCGGTCCACCATCCGCGCGCGCAGAATTGCTTTCGTGCCGCCAACTGAGGAAACTGGGGAAGACAACCATCGAGCGCTTGCCAAGCTGCCGCCTGCTCCGGCAGGCGCGCCACCCCTTCACGCAGACTCCGGGCATAGCGAGCGCGCCAGCTCCTCGCGCGGCAAAAGAGGCGCGTGCGGGCCCTCACCGCTACGCGCCTCCCCCCCTCGCACGGAATGGCGAGGGCCTCAGCATGTGGCCCGCCGCCGGGCGGCACCCCCGCTGCCGCACGCCGCCCGGACAATTCCGCGCGGGCGGGTCAGGGATGACCGAAACGTGTCGGGATTGCGGCGGATCCGCGATGGCGAAAGCCGTCCCCGCGAATGTGTTGCCGACACGCTGCAGCTGACTTGAACGTCAGCGTCAGCCATCGGACGTTGCAGCGGCGGCCTCATATGCCTCGCTGGCTGCAAGCCACGCGTCTTCGGCTGCCGCGAGCTCCCTCGCTTTTTGCGCGCGCTCGATCGAAAGCTTCTGCGCCGCGGCTGGATCGCGCGTGTAGATATCGGGAGTGGCCAGCGCTCCATCGATCCTGGCAATGTCGGCAGCGATCTCGCTCACCGTTTTTTCCGCCGATTGCACGGCGCGGCGCAAAGGCGCGAGCTCGGCGCGCCGTTGAGCTGCATCGCGGCGCTGCTCCGCGCGTCCGAGGCGAGGCTCGCCGTTTTCCTTCGCGCTGCGCCGCTGCGTTTTCTGGCCGCGCGCGGCAAGAAGCTCGCTTCGGTAGTCGCCGAGGTCACCGTCGTAAGGCGACACCGTGCCGTTGGCGACGACCCACAGCCGCTCGGCGCAGGCCTCGATCAGGTGCCGATCGTGGCTGATCAGAAGCACGGCGCCGGAATAATCGTTGAGCGCATGGATCAAGGCTTCGCGCGAATCCACGTCGAGATGGTTGGTCGGCTCGTCGAGAATGAGCAGGTGCGGCGCGTGAAACGTCGCGAGAGCCAGCAGCAGACGCGCCTTTTCGCCGCCCGACAGGTTGCCTGACCTGGTATCGGCCTTGTCGGCACCAAAGCCGCACGCACCGAGCCTCGCGCGCCTTTGCGCCTCGGTGGCCTCGGGCATCAACCCCGCAAAGCAGTCATACGGCGACTCGAGAGGATTAAGCTCGTCGAGCTGATGCTGCGCGAAGTAACCGACGGTGACGCGGCCGGCGCCGAGCACCTGGCCTGCAAGCGGGGCGAGACGGCCGGCGACGAGCTTGGCGAACGTGCTCTTGCCGTTGCCGTTTTGCCCGAGCAGCGCTATGCGATCATCGTGGTCGAGGCGCAAATTGAGCCGCGACAGGACCGGCCGGTCAGGCGTGTATCCGGCTGCAGCGTCCTCGAAGCGCAGCAGCGGGCTCGCCAGCATCTTGGCAGGCTGCGGGAATGTGAAAGGCACGACACGGTCGTCAACCTCGGCCGCGATCGGCTGCATGCGCGCGAGCGCCTTGATGCGGCTCTGCGCCTGGCGCGCCTTGCTCGCCTGCGCCTTGAAGCGGGTCACGAATGCCTCGATGTGGCGCCGCTGCTCGTCCTGCTTCTTCTTGAGCTTCAGCACCAAGCGCTGGCGCTCGCGCCGCGCCTCCTCGAAATCATCGTAGCCGCCCGAGTAAAGCGTCAGCGAGCCGCGATCCAGGTGCAGGATGGCGCCGACGGCGCGGTTCAGCAGATCTCGATCATGGCTGACGATGACGACGGTATGGGGATAAGTCTTGAGGTAGCTCTCGAGCCAGATCGTGCCCTCCAGATCGAGATAGTTGGTCGGCTCGTCGAGCAGGAGCACCTCAGGCTCGAGGAACAGCACGGAGGCCAGAGCGACGCGCATGCGCCAGCCGCCGGAGAACTCCCGACAGGGACGCTGCTGGGCCTGCTCATCGAAGCCGAGACCGGCGAGGATCTGCGCCGCGCGTGCGGGCGCGGCGTGCGCACCGATGTCGGCCAGGCGGAGTTGGATCTCGGCGATGCGCTCAGGCTCGCGTGCGCTCTCCGCCTCCAGCAGCAGGCGTGCGCGCTCACGGTCTGCGGCGAGCACCCAGTCGATCAGGCTGTCGTCGCCTCCCGGAGCCTCCTGCGCCACATGGCCGATGCTGGCATGACGCGGCACGGTGATGGTGCCGCCGTCGGGGCTGAGCTCGCCCGTGATCAGGCGCAGGAGCGTGGTCTTGCCGGCGCCGTTGCGTCCGACGAGCCCAACCTTGTGGCCCGTGGGAATGGCGGCCGTGGCCCCCTCGAAAATCGGCCTACCCTCGATACGGTAGGTCAGATCGTTGATGTGCAGCATGGCGCGGCCGGAATAGCCGCCTGGCACGCGCTTGTCACTGGGGACCTGTCGGCCGGGCGCGTCTCAGCCCGCCACGACCGGCTTCAAGGCTTCGACGAGCAGGCGTATCTGCACGTCCTCGTCGTTGACCGAGAGCTGCGCGGCAAACCAGTCCTGCACCATCTGGCAGACCTTCTGCGGCGTCGCATGCGACAGTGCGCGCGCGTCGGAAAAGAGCTGCAGATCTGCTGCGGTCCAGCCTCGCTTGGCCAACTGCGAGGCCAGTGCATCGTAGTCCTCCCGCCGAGGGGCCGTCTGCTGGCGCGGCGATTTGCGGCCCTCGGCGATGGCCTGGAACACGGCGACCACCTGGGCCTGCAGGTGCGGGGTATAGTCCGAGTCGCGAAGCAGCTCGACCATGGCAGGGCTCGTCTCGCCCTGCGAAATGAAGGCGTAGCAAGCGTCAATGCTGTTTGTCGCCAGCCGGCCAAGGTTGTCCAGAAACGACGATGCAACAGACCTCAAGCGCGGTGCACTGGCCGAAAGCGCCTCTGCCACATGCTTGCGGCGCAGCGCCACCAGCGCCCCGGCCAGATGCTGGGCAATCGCCTTGTCGTCCTTCTGCTCCCCGCGCAGCCGCACCACTTCCTTCACCTGATCGGCATACCAGTCGGGAAACTCCGCCTTGATCAGCCGCCAAAGGGGCGACTTCTGAAAGTTCGCGTCGATCTCCTCTGGCGAGCTGCTGAAGCCCTGGAGAGGAGAGCGCTTCATTTCCTCGTTGTTGGCCACCTGAATCGACTGCGTCGTCGGGGCTGCCGATCTGCCGCCCTGCGCTGCACCCGTTCCCTTGGCCAGATCGGCAATGTCGTTCAGCCCGAAATCGGCCATCAGAACCGACAGGCTGCCATTCTGATGCAGTGCAAGTGCGCCACCGGCCAGCGCGGCGAAGCCGAGAGAGAAGATTGCGCCGGCCCATGGAAAGCGCCGAGGCCGACGCGCAGGCGCTCTGCTCGAGCTTGTATCGGCCGGGGCGTGCAGCGGCGTCCTCGATGCAGGCGCGCGGCGTGCACGCATTTCGGCTGCCGCCGGCTGTCCGCCAGGCCGCACAGGGGCTGCGGTGCGTACCGGTGCGCTCCGCTCCATCGCTTGTTGGGCGGCAGCAGCCTGCGAGGGCGCACCGCGCTCGCCCGGACCGCTGGGGGCGGCGGTGGCGTGCGCAGTGGCGCTGCGCTCAACGCCCTGGTTCCTGCCTGGCGCGGTCTTCGGATCCGCCGCTGCTGCAGGCTCCCCTTCCTGGGGCCGCCGCGCGGGCTGAGGCTGGGGCTGCGCTTGGGCTTGAGGCTGGGGTTGGGGCTGAGGTTGAGGCGCGGGCGCGGCGCGCTGCGGCGGAAAAACGTTCGTCGCAGGCTGCCATTCGGCAAATCCCTGCCGCCACAGAAGGTCGCCGGAACGCAAATGCCCGAGCTCGATGAACTTCCTGAGCTCCACATCGCTCAATGGCCCGAACTGCTGACCCTCGCGGGCCAGATACCATTCGATGGGATGTTCACTCTCGGACATGCCTGCCCGCAATCCTCGATGTCCGCGCCTCGCCCGAGGCCTTCCACTCAACTTTACCACAAATCATGCGCTCGCGGACTAGCGTCCGGAACCCGAAGCGCCGCGTCGCCCCGCCACAAACACACTTGCGGACTTCGGATTCAAACGGGCACTGGGCCGTCTTCGAACTGTGCACCCGCAGCTCGCGCCACATCGCCGATCAAAACCCCGAACCGAGGCAAACCTTGGGCAGATGGAAACTTTGCAGGATCATGGCGTCTTAAACTGCGGATCGACCGGCACCCGGTATGCGTTGGCCAGCCGATTGGTCATGTTGGCGAGACCGACCACCGCGTAGAGCTCGTTGATCTGCTCCTCGGTCGCCCCTTTGGCACGGGCCGCGGCGGTATGGCTCGCCATGCAGTACTCACAATTGTTGGTCACGGAGACCGCGACATAGATCAGTTCCTTCGTCAGGGGATCGAGGTGGCCGGGCCCCATGATGCTCTTGAGGCTTTCCCAGACGTGCTTGAGCATCCTCGGCTCATTTGCCAGGTACTTCCAGAAGTTGTTGATCTGCTTGACTTTGCGCGTAGCCTTGATGTCGTCGAAGACGGCGCGGACCTCGTCACTGGCCTTCTTCGGATCGATCGCCTTCATGCCGGGTATCCTCTCTTGAAGCGTGCTGGGGCCGCAGCTATAACCCGCGCGACCTCTCCGATAAAATCCCATAGGTCTGAAGGAGCCGCCGCATGGCGATCGAGCGCACGTTCTCCATCATCAAGCCCGACGCCACCCGGCGCAACCTGACGGGCGCCATCAACGCCGTCATCGAGACCGCGGGCCTGCGCATCGTGGGCCAGAAGCGGGTCCGCTGGACCAGGGCGCAAGCCGAGAAGTTCTACGAGGAGCACAAGGGCAGGCCGTTCTATGACGAGCTGTGCACGTTCATGACCTCGGGACCAATCGTCGTGCAGGTGCTCGAGGGCGAGAACGCGATCAAGAAGTATCGGGATGTGATGGGAGCCACCGACCCCAAGGAGGCGGCGGAGGGGACCATCCGCAAAACGTTCGCCTTGTCCAAGGGCGAGAACTCGACGCACGGGTCGGATAGCCCTGCAAGCGCGGCGCGCGAGATCGCGCTCAACTTCAGCCCCGACGAGATCGTCGGCTGAAAATCGCCGCGTCCGTCGGTCGGGCGCGCTGGGGGGAGGCCGCAAACATGCCCCGCAAGCTGATCTCGTCGGGATCGCGCTTCGAGGCCGAGGTCGGCTACTCGCGCGCCGTCGTCGACGGGGACTTCGTGTTCGTCTCCGGCTGCACCGGATACGACTACGCGACCATGACGATGTCGAGCGACGTCGTGGCGCAGTGCGAGCAGGCGTTTCGAAATATCGAGACGGCGCTGAGGGAGGCCGGCGCAGGCCTCGCTGACGTAGTGCGTGTACAGTATATCCTGCGGGATCGCGCCGACTGGCCTGCCTGCTGTCCGGTGATCCGCAAGCATTTCGGGGAGGTCAGGCCCGCGGCAACCATGATCGTGGCGGGTCTCGTCAACGAGGACATCAAGATCGAGATCGAGGTGACGGCCAAGCGACGGACGTAAGGAGGCAAACATGATCAGCCCTGCCCACGCGCAGCTTATGGCGCGCTACAATCGCTGGCAGAACCGGTCCATTTACGCGGCCGCGGATCGGGTGGCGGATGCCGAGCGCCGACGTGACCAAGGTGCCTTCTTCGGCTCGATCCACGCCACGCTCAATCACCTGCTTTGGGCCGACCAGATGTGGCTGCACCGCTTTGCCGGCACCCCGGCCCCCGGGCCCAAGCGGCCGAAAGATTCGACGGCCATGTTCGAGCAGTGGCAAGACCTCGCGCGCGAGCGCGTGGCGTTCGACGAGGTCATCGTGGGTTGGACGGAGAAGCTCGACCAGGCGTGGCTCGATAGCGATCTGATCTGGTTCTCCGGTGCCGTGGGGCGCGAGATCAGCCGACCGAAGTGGAAGCTCGTGGCGCACTTCTTCAATCATCAGACGCATCACCGGGGGCAGGTGCACGCCATGCTCACCCGCCTCGGGGCCAAGCCGGAAGACACCGATCTGATGCTGATCGAGTGATCGACAAAGCGCCGCTTTTTGGTGCAGTTTCTCGACGGCCGCCGGCGCAGACCGCCGGCCTTGGAGGAGGAGTTTGAAATGACAGGACAGATTACCCGTCGCGAAGCCCTCGCGCTGGGCGCCGGCTTGGGTGCGCTCGGGCTCTCGGGCCTGCCGGCGCTGGCGCAGCAACGGTTCTTCCGTATCGGAACCGGCGGCACGGGCGGGACCTATTATCCCTTGGGCGGCATCATCGCCAACGCCATCTCGACGGACAAGATCAACGTCAGCGCCGTCGCCACCAACGGCTCGGTTGCCAACGTCAACGGGATCGTCGGCGGCTCGATGGAGTCGGGTTTCAGCCAGGCGGACGTCAACGCCTGGGCGTTTACCGGCACCGGCATCTACGAAGGCAAGCCGAAGATCGAGGAGCTGCGCGCCATCGCCAATCTCTATCCCGAGAGCGTGCACATCGTCGTCAAGAAGAACTCCGGCATCAAGACCGTTGCCGACCTGAAGGGCAAGCGGGTGTCGCTCGATGAGCCAGGCTCGGGAACGCTCGTCAACGCGCGCGCGATTCTCGGCGCCTACGGGCTCACGGAAAAGGACATCAAGCCCGAGTACCTGAAGCAGCAGCAGTGCGCCGAGAAGCTGAAGGACGGCTCGCTCGATGGCTACTTCCAGACCACGGGCTATCCGCAGGGCACGCTCACCGAGCTCGCCACCACCAACGGCTTCGATTTGCTGCCGATCGAGGGCGCAAGTCGCGACAAGATCCTGGCGCAGTACAAGTTCTTCGCCAAGGACAAGATTCCCGACGGCGTCTACAAGGACGTCAAGGGCGTCGAGACGATTGCCGTCGGGGCCCAGTGGATCACGTCATCCAAGCAGCCCGAGGACTTGGTCTACGAGATCACCAAGGGGCTGTGGAGCAGCAAGACCCGCGCGGCGCTCGATGGGGGGCACGCCAAGGGCAAGGTCATCGTGCTGGCAACGGCGCTGCAGGGCATCGGCATACCGCTGCATCCGGGCGCTGAGAAATTCTACAAGGAAGCGGGCCTCCTGAAGTAGGAAGCCTCGGGGCACGACCGCGGCGAGCCGCCTCCGGGCGGCTCGCTTTTTTTGCTCGGCCGTGGTTGGCTCCGGCCCCAGGCCTGCTTTTACCGGGGAACTATGCGCATGGCGACCGTGAGCGCGGGGCAGCTCAACGAGGCTGAAGTCCAGAAGCTCGAGGCCGAGCTCGATCCGGAAATGCGCTTCCGGCCGCTGCTGCCGGCGGCGACATGGATCGTCTCGCTCCTACTGTTCGGCTTGTCCTGCTTTCACTATTACACCGCTGGCTTCGGCCTGCTGCCGGAGACGACGCACCGCGGCATCCACATCGCCTGCGTGCTGGGCCTCATCTTCCTCGTTTTCTCCTGGAACCAGAAGGGCAACGCGGCTGCGCCCGTATCAGGGCCGCTGAGACCGCTCGGCATCAGCGTCGTCGATTGGGTGTGCGCGATCGGGGCGGCGATCTCCAGCCTGTACGTGCCCTGGGTCTTCCATGACCTGCAGTTCCGCGTCGGCAACCCGCTCACCATCGACTGGGTGATGGGCACGATCATGATCGTGCTGATGCTCGAGGCGACCAGGCGCAGCGTCGGCTGGCCTCTGCCGATCATCGCCACCGTATTGATGGTCTACGCGGTCTACGGCCCATATTTTCCTGGTATTTTCGCCCACCCCGGCAACACCTGGAAAAGCGTCGTCAATCACCTCTACCTGACGAGCCAGGGAATCTTCGGCGTCGCGCTCGGCGTGGTCGCGACATACGTGTTCCACTACGTGTTGTTCGGCGTGCTGGCGACACGAGTCGGGCTGGGACGCTTCTTCATCGACCTTGCGACGGCGCTCACGGGGCGCTTCTCGGGCGGCCCCGCCAAGGTTTCGATTTTCGGCTCGGCCCTGTTCGGAATGATCTCAGGATCCTCGATCGCCAACACGGTGACGGTCGGCTCGTTGACCATCCCGGCCATGATCCGCATCGGCTACCCGCGGCATTTCGCGGGTGCGGTCGAAGCGGCGGCGGCCACCGGCGGCCAGATCACGCCGCCGATCATGGGCGCTGCGGCGTTCCTGATGGTCGAGTACCTGGCGGTCTCCTACCAGACCATCATTCTTGCCGCCATCGTGCCGGCCTTCATGCATTTCTTCGGCGTGTTCTGCCAAATCCACTTCGAGGCCAAGAAGAACGGGCTGCGCGGCTTGCCGCGCTCCGAGCTGCCTTCGGCCGTTGCCGTGATCCGGCGCGACTGGCCGACGGCGATGCCGTTGTGTGTGCTGCTGATCGTGCTGTTCTCAGGCTTCACGCCCTATCTGGCGGCGTACTGGGGCATCACGGGCTGCATCGTCATCGGCCTCACGAACCGCAATCCGGTCGTCGCCGTAGCCTTTCTCGCCGCGATCGCCTTCTGCGTCCAAACCGAGATTCTGACCGAATGGACCGGCCTCATCCCGATCCTCGCGGCTTCGATCGCTGCTGCGGCCTGGTATGTTTTGAAGGACGACGCCGGCAAGGCGCGGCTGCTCGATATTCTCGATGCCTTCGTCGTCGGCGCCAAGTATGCCATCAGCGTTGGGGCTGCCGCCGCCACCGTCGGCGTCATCATCGGCGTCGTCACACTGACGGGCGTCGGCTTCAAGCTGTCGAGCATCATAACGGGAACCGCAGGGGATCTGGCATCGCTGCTCGGCGGCTTCGTTCCGGCCGCCTGGTTCGACGCCAAGGCCATGACGCTGTTCTTCACGCTGGTCATGACCGCGATCGTCTGCATAGCGTTGGGCTGCGGCATCCCAACGACGGCAAACTATCTGATCATGGTGGCCATCGCGGCCCCGGCGCTCGCGATGCTGGGCGTGCCGCAGCTCGTGTCGCATTTCTTCGTGTTCTATTACGGCGTTCTCGCCGACATCACGCCGCCGGTCGCGCTCGCAGCCTATGCCGGGGCCAGCATGGCGGGCGCAGATCCCTTCAAGACGGGAAATACCTCGTTCCGGCTGGGCCTCGCCAAGGCCCTCGTGCCGTTCGTGTTCGTCTACTCGCCGGCCATGCTGATCGTGACCAAGGAGTTCACCTGGCCGGTCTTCATCGAGACCACGGGCGGCTGCGTCATCGGAGTCGTCATGCTGGCCGTTGCGCTGACCGGTTATGGACTGGCGCATCTGCCCAGGTGGGAGCGCCTGTGGCTCGGCGCGGCCTCGATCCTCGTGATCTCGCCGAGCCGCACCGCAACGCTTATCGGTTTGGCGATGTCGGTGCCGACACTGCTGCGGCAGATCGCGGCCTGGCGCAGCGCAGACGCGGTGCCGCCGCGGTCGGAACCGGCACCACAGTAGAGGCTGCGAAAGAGGCCCGCCGCAGGGGGCCGGTCGGAGGCAGCAATGCCCGGCGTATGGAAGAAGGCGGGAGAAGGCCTGCTTTCCCTGCTGTTCTTCGCCGTCGTGGGCGGCGCGCTCTATTGGATCTATGCACCCCCTGCGATACCCGAAACGGTTCCCTACCAGGGAGTCGAGCTGCAGCGCGGCGTGCACTATGTCACCTCGCGCGCATGGCCCAAGCGCACCTGGTACAGTGTGGAGGCGCCGTCCGTCACGCTGCGACGGCCGGTCGTCCTGAAATGGCTTGTCAGCACAGACAGCGGCGTGGGCATTGCCGAGCAATCGCCGCTCGGCGCCGTTCCATCGACGAGCCCGGTCACCGTCCTGGTGCACGGCTACAGCGCCCCCGAGCACAAGATGGGAAGCTACTTCGCGCCGCTGATCGAGCAGCTGCGCGCGGGCACCGACACGTCTTCCACCTTCATCGTGTACGACTGGCCCAGCACCGCACGGCGATTTGAAGACCTGACCATCGAGCAGCGCAGAGACTGGCTCTCACCCCCGGTCGGCGCACCCGGTCAGGGCTCGAATTGGTTCGGCGGCATCAACTGGGAAGCAAATGCCTACAACGCCGATCTCGAGGCGGCGCGGACCGCGGGCGCGGCCGGATTGATTGCGCTTCTCGACGCAATGAAGGCACGCGTGGACCCGCAGCGCATCAACCTGGTGGCGCACAGCATGGGCTCGCTGGTGGTGATCGAGGCGGCATCGAGGGCGCCCGAAAGCTTCGCCGGCCTGCGCAGGCTTCTTCTTCTGGCGCCGGATCTGCCGCACGACGCTCTGGAGTCGCCAAAGCTGAGCGAGGCGATCCGCCGCGTCGATCAGGTGCACGTCTTCTTTTCCGCCAACGATGACATTCTCCGGCTTTCGCAGATCAAAAGCCGCATCCGGCGGCTGGGGCGAGACGGACCGGCGAACCGGTCGGCGCTGCCCGGCAACGTGACGCTGCACGACATGAAGGACGTGCTCGGGACCGGGGATCAGGTCCATAGCCGGTATCTGGAGCCGCCAGGCAGCGCAGCGGTTGCAAGCGTTCTCAATTAGCGGTCCCTGCTGTGACGAAGGGAGGGTCGACTCGCACGTCGAAGCGGCTTGTCTTGGGCCCGGCAAGCCGGTACCGTCGCTCATCCCCCAACTGATCAACGCGACGGAGATGCCCCGTGACGTTCAAGCTTCCAGAACTTCCCTATGCGTATGACGCGCTCGCGCCGCACATGTCGGCGGAGACGCTGCAGTTCCATCACGACAAGCACCATCTCGCCTACGTGGACAACGGCAACAAGTTTGCCGGTCCGGGCACCAAGTACGATGGCAAGAGCATCGAGGACATCTGCAAGGAGGCGTTTGCGGCCAAGGACGCTCCGGTCGTCAACAACATCGGCCAGCACTACAATCACATCCACTTCTGGAACTGGATGAAGAAGGGCGGCGGCGGCAAGAAGCTGCCGGGCAAGCTCGAGAAGCTGGTCACCGAGATTGGCGGCTTCGACAAGGTGCGGGCCGACTTCATCAACGCCGGTGTGACGCAATTCGGGTCGGGCTGGGCCTGGCTCGCCGTCAAGAACGGCAAGCTCGAGGTGCAGAAGACGCCTAACGGCGAGAACCCGCTGATGCACGGCGCGCAGCCGATCCTCGGCGTCGACGTGTGGGAGCACAGCTACTACATCGACTACCGCAACGCGCGGCCCAAGTACCTCGAGGCGTGGTTCGACAACCTCGTCAACTGGGAATATGTCGAGCAGATGCTGGACAAGGCGAAGTAGGCGCCGCTTCACATTAGAGTTGTCATCAAGGCGGGAGCGAAAGCGGCCCGCCTTTTTATTTTTGGCCCGGCCCGTCGTTGCCCAAAATCCTCGGTGGTCCCCAGAAGCTTGCGCCGAGGTGGCGGCGCCGCCTTGCAGCCGGGAACGTCGAGCAATAAGACCATCGCATCAGTCCGGGGGTCAGGTACATCGTCATGCGTGGCGTCACGTCCGCGTGCCGGGCGGCAGTCGTTGCCGTGGCGGCCATGCTGCCGGCCTGCGGGACCGTTGTTCCACGCCAGACACCGCCCGATGCGTTCGTCGCAGAGAAGGCGATCGTTCCGGGACTGGAGACAGTGCGGTTCTGGGGCGACGAAATCCCGACTGGACCGCTGGTCGACGAGCTCCGCAAGCGGCTGCCCCACCTCCCCCGGTCGTCCTCCTTCACTCGGACCGCCGACGGTCGGCCGATCATCGAGTATCTGGCGCTGTCCGGCGGGGGGCCCGATGGCGCCTTCGGCGCTGGCTTGCTTGCCGGCTGGACCCGCCACGGCGGGCGGCCGGAGTTCGAGGTCGTCACCGGCATCAGCGCAGGCTCCATCATCGCGCCGTTCGCCTTCCTGGGGCCGCGCTACGACAAGCAGCTCGAGGAGATCTGGACTCAGTACGAGACGTCCGAGCTGCTGACGGCGCAGATCCTGCCGGCGTTGTTCGGCGGCCCTTCGTTTGCCGACACGACGCCGCTTGCCAACCTGGTAGCCCGCTACGTCGATCGTCGGCTGCTCCGCGCGATTGCGGCCGAGTATCGGCGCGGCCGGCTGCTGCTGATCGGTACGACGAATATCGACGCCCAGCGTCCCGTCATCTGGAACATGGGCGAGATCGCCGCGAGCTCGCATCCGGGGGCGGTCGAGCTTTTCCGCAAGGTCATCATGGCCTCGGCGGCAATTCCAGGCGCGTTCCCTCCGGTGCATTTTGCCGTGGAGAGCAACGGCCAGACCTTCGATGAGATGCACGTCGACGGCGGCGTGACCCGCCAGGTCTTCATCGCTCCCGTGCAGGTCCGGCTCAAGGAGTTCGACGCGCTTTACGGGGACCTCAAGCCGGTGCGGCGCATCTTTGTCATCAACAACGGCAAAGTGTCGCCCGAGTTCGAGCCGGTGAAGCCGACGGCGATCTCGATCGCGGCGCGCAGCATCACCACGCTGTCCAAGATCCACGGCGAGGGGGACATCTACCGCATCTGGCGCATGGCCCGCGACAGTGGCGCCGACTTCAATCTCGCCGCGATACCAGCAAGGTTCGATGTAAAGGCCAAGCAGGCCTTCGACCCGGAATATCAGCGGGCGCTGTACAAGATCGGCTACGAGATGGGGTCGGCTGGAGGGAGCTGGACCAAGCTGCCCGCCGACCTGAAACCGAGCCCGCTGACCCGCTGAAGGGCGACGCAGGCCTCGAGTGTCTGCCCCATTCACAATGCTGCCCACTGCTGTGTTGCATCACCCGTCGGCGCGCGCATAGTGGCCGCTCGCAACGTCGAGGAACGACCGGGCCAATGGCCTCAAGACGAACCGGACCTGGGCTGTCGGTAGCCGCCGTTTTCGGTGATCTGCTACCGGCCGAGCGCGCCGCTCTCGAGAGCGAGCTCGAGACGCTGACCCTCGAGCGGGGCCAGTGCCTGGTCCGCCAGGGCGAGCCTGCCGACGCGCTTTTCATCGTCGTGTCGGGACGTTTCGACGTCACGGTCGCGGGTCGGGACGCTCCGATCGCCGAGATCGGGCCCGGCTCCCCCATCGGGGAGATCGCATTTCTCGCCGGCGGCACACGCACGGCCACGGTAACGGCGGTACGCGACAGTCTCGTGCTGAAGCTCGGTCGCGAGCAGTTCGAGCGGCTGTGCGCGCGAATGCCCGCCATCTGGCGCGCGCTGACGGCGGCTCTTGCCGGCCGGCTGGCGGCCCAGACCGCCGGCCGCGCCATCGCGGCCGATCCCATTCCGCGCACGATAGCCGTCATTGCCGCCGGCCCCCAACCCATACCCACACGCTTCCTGTCGATGCTGGAAGCGGCGTTGCGGGCGTACGGATCGGTCGAGCTCGTGCGCTCCGCCAACCTGCGTCGCACGCTCGCCGGCCAGACGGACCTCAACAGCCGCGCCGCCATGCAGGCGCTGAACGCGCTCGAAAGCACGTGCGACTTCGTCCTCTATGTCGCCGACGCAGAGCTGACCACCTGGTCGGAAAAGGCCATCCGCCAGGCCGATCTCGTGCTGCGGGTCGGCACGGCCCAGCGCAATACGCGCGCCCATGTGGCGGAGAACCGGCTGGAGCAGTTCGCGGCCGCCTTGCTGCGGCCGACTGCTCAGCGGCTCGTGCTCGCGCACGAGAGCCGTGGCAAGGTGTCGGGCACGTCGCATTGGCTCGCGACGCGCAAGGTCGGCATGCATCATCATGTGTCGCTTGCCGACCGCGGCGACGTCGAGCGCGTCGCGCGCTTCATAACGGGTCGGGCCTTGGGGCTGGTGGCTTGCGGGGGTGGCGCGTTCTGTGCAGCGCACGTCGGCCTCTACAAGGCATTCACCGAGAGCGGCCTCACATTCGATATTCTGGGCGGCACGTCGGGCGGCAGCGCCATGATGGGCGCATTCGCCATGGGCAAGTCACCCGAGGACGTCGATGCCGCAACGCATGAGATCTTCGTCAGGCGCAAGGCGCTGAGGCGCTATACCTGGCCGCGCTACAGCCTGCTCGATCACACCCACTTCGACAGCCTGCTCGCCGCAAACTTCGGCGGCGTCGACATCGAGGATCTTTGGGTCCCGTATTTCGCCGTATCGACCAACCTGTCCCGGCACTGCGTGCACAAGCACACGTCCGGCAATCTCTGGTCCGCGATCCGCGCGTCCGGCTCCATTCCGGCGCTTTTGCCCCCGTACTATACCGAGGACGGCCAGATGCTGGTTGACGGCTGCCTGCTCGACAACGTGCCGATCCGGATCATGCAGGAAATCAAGCGGGGACCCAACATCGTCGTGTCGTTCGAGGTCCCGCACCTTGAACGCTTCTCGGTGGATTACCGCGCGCTTCCCTCGCGCAAGGATCTATTCCGGCGCGCGCTCGTGCCGTTCCGCCGAGCCCCGATGCCGCCCGCGCCGAGCCTCGGCTCGGTTTTAATGCGCAGCCTGATGGCGAACCGGCAGGGATTCGAGCGCCACCTGACCGAGCGGGACCTGCTCATGGTTCCCCCGCTGCCGCCGGACATGGGCATCCTGCAGTGGGCGCGGCATACGGAACTGATGCGCAAGGCCTACGAGTGGGCGCTGGTCGAGATACGACGCCAGCGCGAAGCCGGGCATGCAGCCCTCGTCGGAACGTGAGGAGTTGTGATTTCCCAGCCGCAACAGCAGGGGTCTATATCGGTTCTTCACGAGAACAACGAGCCGCTTCCCCGCAACATGTCAGGCGGCAAAGGGAGACCCCGATGGTAACGCGCCGCACTTTCAGTTTAGCCGCCTTGCTTTCCACAACCGCCGCGGCGCTCGTTGCCCGCTCGGACACGATAGAGGCCGCAAGCGAAGGCAAGACCTTCGAAGTTTCCAAGTCTCCCGACGAATGGAAGAAAGTCCTGACCAAGGAGCAGTATTACGTGCTGCGCGACCACGGCACGGAACGGGCGGGCACGAGCCCGCTCGACAAGCTGTATGCGCCGGGCACGTATCATTGCGCGGGCTGCGACCTGCCGCTCTTCTCCTCAGAGACCAAGTTCGATAGCGGCACCGGCTGGCCGAGCTTCTTCAAGCCGCTCGAGAACGCAGTCGGCACGTCGGTCGACAAGAGCTTCTTCGTGACGCGCACGGAGGTGCATTGCCGCCGCTGCGGCGGGCATCTGGGCCATGTTTTCGAGGATGGCCCGCGGCCCACGGGCCTGCGCTACTGCATGAATGGCGTGGCGCTGAAGTTCGTGCCGAAGGATGCGGCCGCTGCCGCGCCCAGGTCGTAACCAGCCCGCAATGCGTAACGAGCGGACCAGCCCACGGCGGGGAAACGGCATGCTGCATCGCATCACACAGAGTTTGATTATGCTCGCAGCACTCGCGTGCGCGGGCATCGCAACGGCTCAGACCACGGCGCCGGCCACAGAGGTTGCCACGTTCGCCGGCGGCTGCTTCTGGTGCGTGGAGGAGGCTTTCGAGAAGGTCAGCGGCGTCACGGCGGCCGTCTCCGGGTACATGGGCGGAACGGTTGCGAACCCGTCCTACCAGCAGGTCTCCGGTGGCAGGACGGGCCACGCCGAGGTCGTGCAGGTGACCTACGATCCGGCCAAGGTCAGCTACGAGAAGCTTGTCGAATGGTTCTGGGTCAACATCGACCCGGTCGATGCAAGCGGGCAGTTCTGCGACAAGGGCTCGCAATACCGCAGCGCGATCTTCTACCACACGGAGGAGCAGAAGCGGATCGCGCAAGCCTCAAAGGACAAGCTGCAGGCGTCCGGCAAGCTCAAGCAGCCGATCGTCACCGAGATCACGGCTGCAGGGCCGTTCTATCAGGCCGAGGACTATCATCAGGACTATTACAAGAAGACTCCCGTGCGGTACCAGTACTACAAGTTTGGATGCGGCCGCGCTGCGCGCCTCGAGCAGCTCTGGGGCAAGCCATCGCCTCCGCCGACACAGTAGCCGGCGGCTGAGCTTGTCCGCCCCCTCCCCGCGCGGGAGAGGGCTTTGCTCGAGCGTGGCGGGCCGAGGACTATTCCGCGGCCTGCTTCTGGCTCGCCAGCACTTGATCGGCAAGCTTGCCGGTCAGCTCGGCCAGATGATCGAAGTCGGCGGTGAAGGTGCCGACGCCGGCGGTGGCCGAGCGCAACTCGACAATAAGGTCGCTGATCTCGGTTTCAGGCAGCTTGGCTTGGACGACATCCCAGCCGGGCCAGCCAGGGCGGGCATTGAAGCCGAGGATCTGCCCACGGCGCTGCGAGATCATGGCATTCACCCGCGACGTGGCGTCGGAGGGAACCACGATCTCGACGAGCATCACCGGCTCCAGCAGCACCGGGTTGCACTTCGGCATCCCTTCCGACATGGCCAGGCGGCCGGCCTGGCGGAATGCCATGTCCGAGCTGTCGACCGAGTGATAGGAGCCGTCCGTCAACGTCACCGCAACGTCGACCACCGGAAAGCCGAACGGCCCGCGCGACAAGTAATCGCGCACACCGATCTCAACCGATGGAATGAACTGTCGCGGCACGACACCGCCGACGATCGTCTCGTCGAACTGGAAACCCGAGCCGCGCGGCAGTGGCTTGATCGAGAGCACGACGTCGCCGAACTGGCCGTGGCCGCCCGACTGCTTCTTGTGCCGCCCCCTGATCTCGATGGACTTGCGGATCGTCTCCTTGTAGGGCACCTGGCGCGGCTTCGTCGTGGCCTCGATACCGTACTTGCGTTTGAGCCGTTCGAGGGCGACGCGGATGTGCATCTCGCCCTGCCCCCAGAGCACGAGCTGGTGCGTATCCTGCGCGTGCTCGAGGATCAGCGTCGGGTCCTCCTCGATGAGCTTGGACAGCGCGCTGCTGAGCTTGACCTCGTCCTTGCGGTCCTTGAGCTCGATGGCGACGCCATAGACGGGCCGCGGATTGTCGGGACCCTTGATTTGCGTGATGCCGCCCTTCTCCGCCGTGAGGGTGTGGCCCGTGGCGGCCTTCTCGAGCCGGCCGAAGGCGACGGTGTCGCCCGCCTTGCCGACGGCGCGCTTCCTGGCCTCCTGTCCGAGCAGCGAAAAGATGCCGGCGATGCGCTCCTCCCCATTCGGCCCCATGACCGTGGAGCTGTCGGCGAACTCACCTGCGAGCACGCGTGCGATCGAGAGCTTTCCGCCGTGCGGCGTATAGACCGTCTTCATAATCTGCGCGGCGGACTTGGCATTCTCGAGCTTGAGGCGCTTTGCCGTCCGCTCCACGAACGGTGCCTCGTGGCGCAGTGCCTTCATGAGGCGCAGGATGCCATTGCCATGCTCCGCCGAGCCGAGCAGCACAGGACAGATCACGCCCTCGCGGAGCTCCCTGGCCAGATCATCGAACACCTTGTCGCGCGGCGGCTGCAGATCCTCGAGCAACTGCTCCATCAACTCGTCGTCGAAGTCGGCAAGCTGCTCCAGCATCTGGAACCGCGCTTCCTTCTGACGGTCCTTCATGCCGTCCGGCAGCTCGACGATCTTGGACGGAGCATGCTCGCGGTAGACGAAGGCGCGCTCGAGCGCGAGGTCGACAAAGCCCGTGGCGATGCCGTTCTCCCAGATCGGCACCTGGCGCAGCACCAGCGGCTTGCTGCTCGCCGGCTGGAGGATCGGCAGGACCTCGCGCACACGCGCGTCGAAGCTGTCGATCTTGTTGAGGAAGAGCATGTGGGGAACGCCGCGGTCCTCGAGCTGCTTGAGGATGAGCTGAAGTGCTGGAACGCGCTTCTGATCCGGCTCGCAGACGACGATGGCAGCATCGCATGTGGTGAGGACGGCAGCAGCCTCGCTTTGAAACTCGATGGATCCCGGGCAGTCGATGAACGTGAAATTGTCGCCGAGGAACTGCACGTCCGCCACGTTGACCTCGACGCTCATGCCGTGGTCGCGCGCTTCCGGCACGGCATCGCCGATCGTATTCTTGTCCGCGATCTTGCCCTGCCGCGTGATCACCCCGCAGCGCGCGAGTATCGATTCCAATAGTGTGGTTTTGCCGGAGAGGTACGGGCCGACAATTGCGATGCAGCGGGCGCTACGGCCCGCACTGCCGTCGGATTGCCCCATGGCGTTACTCCCTTTCACTCAGGCACGAGGGAGCGGCGCCGCGCGCCCCGCGCCTGAGATTTGGGCGCGCGGCATAGGCATCGTGGACCTGTCCGGGCGGGAGCGCAAGAGGTGTCAGAATGGTGCAGAAAAGCTCAATCTCGCCACCATCGCGTGGTCTTGAGGGCCGAGAAGGTTTGCGGTCGCGTTACGCGCGGAGATCCGCGCGGGCGACCCTGAGGATCGAGCGATAGGGTGCAGGAATGCTCACGACGATGAGGCTTGGAGCGTGCCTCTTGACGATAGCGCTTGCGGCGACCGTGTGGGCACTGCCGGCTGCGGCGCTCGACGAGAAGAAGGACGAGAAGGAAAAGCTCAAGCTGTGCGAACGGCGCATGTGCGAGATGGTCGTCAAAAAAGCGCCGGCCACCGGCCACGTCAATTGCCAGCTGTCGAAGACCTGGGCGCGCAAATCGATCAAGGACACGTCCGAAGCCAAGAAAATCTCCTGGGGCTTCGGTGACGCGCGCTGCTTCGTCGACCTCAAGGTTCCGCGCAGCATCATTGTGGATGCCCTGAAGCAGCCCGAGATCAAGGTCGAGTTGCCGCTGCATACGGTCGACTGCGAGATCGAGCGCGAGAAGGAGGTCACCAAGGTCCGGTTTACGCTCGGTCCCAAGGTCCTGTTCAAGGATGGGCGGGCGAAGAAGGTGTGGGTCAATCTGAAGGATGTCGAAGGGCCCGGAGTCATCAAGGGGCTCGCCATGACCGTTGCCAGGCTCGAGGACAGCATCGGCCTGTTCCAGAAGGACCTGACCAAGGGCATCAACACGTTCATCGCTGAGAAGTGCCCGACGGTTGCCGCGGGCCGGTGAGCGGCTGGTCAGCGTTGCCGGCACCGTGATGCCGCGCCTCGGATAGCGAGGAATCTCTCAGGCACTGTCCGGCAGAGGCACGCCGGCCGCGGTGAACGCTTTGCGCTGGCGCTCGCCGACGTCGGCAAGGTCGAAGCCCTCGATGGTCTCGTTGAAGATGCGGTAGTAGTTGAGGCGGGCGTCGAGGTGCAGGAACACGCCGCCGAGCCCGATGGCGGCGCGATCCATGAACACGAACTCGCGCGGCACCTTCACCGGACCCTTCTCCTTCAGCGCCTTGTGCACGGTGAAGGCCTCCTTGCGACCGTACTCGCCGGGCGTCGTGCCTTCCGCGATGGAGCGCTCGCGGTCGTCGAGCAGGGGCCCGTAGATGAACCGCGCCCAGATGTTGAGCACGTCGATCAGCTCGTTGGAGAGGCCTCGGAAACCCCACGTCTCGTAGGCGTTGACGATCAGCTCGCGGTTGCCGGTAAGCAGGCCGCGATAGAGATCGATGACGCCGCCGACGAACTTCGGCGCGAATGTGCGCATGCAGCCGTAGTCGAGCAGGTTGATGCCGGCCGGATGCCCGTCGTGCTCGAACACGTTGTAGTTGCCGAGATGCGGATCGCCGTGGATGACCCCGTGATGGCTGAAGGGGAACCACCAGGCGCGGAACATGGCGCGGGCAATCTGGTTGCGGTGCTCGATCGGCGCGTTGCGGTACTCGAGGAGCCGCCGCCCTCCGAGCCAGGTCATGGTGAGCAGGCGCTTGGTCGACAGCTCGGGCAGCACCTGCGGCACGCGGATGAGCGCATCGTCGCGGAAGATCTCGCTATAGAGCGCCATGTGCCGGGCCTCGAGCTCATAGTCGAGCTCCTCCCGCAGGCGCGCCGCTATCTCCTGCAGGATCTCGCCGGTCTCGACCGCCGGGTCCATGCGCGCGTGGATCGCGAACACGACCTTGAGCTGGTTGACGTCGGCCTCCACCGCCGACTGCATATCGGGGTACTGCAGCTTGACGGCCAGAGCCCGGCCGTCGTGCGCGACGGCGCGGTGCACCTGACCGAGCGAAGCGGAGGCTGCAGCCTCGCTCTCGAAGCTCGCGAAGCGTGCGCGCCAGTCCGGGCCGAGCTCAGCCACCATGCGGCGGCGCACAAATGCAGGGCCCATGGGCGGAGCCTGCGACTGGAGCTGCGCCAGCTCGGTCGCGTATTCGGCCGGCAGAGCCTCGGGAATGGTGGAGAGGAGCTGTGCCGCCTTCATGATCGGCCCCTTGAGGCCGCCTAGGGCAGCGGCGAGCTCCGCCGCATTCTTCGAGCGATCGAGGTCGAGCCCCAGCAGCCGGCTGCCGGCAACCCGAGCTGCAACCACCCCGATATTTGTGCCCACGCGCACATAGCGGGCAGCCCGAGCCGAGAACCGGTTCTGTTCGTCATCGCTCAATTGGGATGCACTCCTCTTCGGAATGAATATTGTGCTGGGTCGCATATTCGTCCAGGCATGTGCTCAGGCCTACCCATCCCACGGCTTGCTACAGTAGCGCCGGCAATATGCTTCGATAGCACGCGAGGGGACATGAGCATGCAAGAGCAGGCGCGGACCGGTGGCTGGCGGCTCGATCGCCACGATCCAATGCTGCGCGCGGTGCTTTCGCTCGGGATCACGCAGATCACGGCATGGGGCACCACCTACTACGCTCTGGGCGTGCTGGCGACACCCATCATCGAAGGTATGGGCTGGTCCCGCAGCATCGTGTTCCTGGGCTTCTCGATCGGCCTCCTCGTGATGAGCGCGGTTTCAACCACGATCGGACGGCTGATCGATGTCAGGGGCGGGCGACTGGTGATGTCGATCGGGTCGATCCTGACCTCGATCGGGCTTGTCGCCCTCGCCCTGGTCCAGAGCGAGACCACGTATCTGGCTGCCTGGGCTTTGCTCGGCGTCGCCATGCGCATGAACCTGTATGATGCAGCCTTTGCGGCGCTCGTGCAGGTGGCGCCATCGCGCGGGCGGCGGGCGATCTCCTACCTGACGCTGTTCGGCGGGTTCGCTTCGAGCGTGTTCTGGCCGATCGGCCATTATCTGGCGGGCGGGGTGGGCTGGCGCAACGCGTTTCTCATCTATGCTGCCCTCAATCTTGCGGTCTGTCTGCCGCTGCACTGGTTCGGGCTCTCGCATCGCGAGACGGCGCGGGCTCCCGAGATGCCGAATGAGCCCAAGCCTCACGCTGTTCCGGCCGAGGCCCCGCTCGAAGGAGCGGCGCGGACCGCCGCTATCGTGCTGTTCGCCGGCATCATGTCGCTCAACGGCTTCGTCTTCAGCGCCTTGTCGATCCATCTCGTTCCGGTGCTGCAGGCGACAGGCCTTGCTGCGGCGGCGGCCGTCTGGCTCGCATCGTTGAAGGGCGTTGCCCAGGTCGGAGGACGCATCGTCGAGATGACCATATGGCACAATCTGCATCCGCTGACGGTCGGCCGCATCGCGCTGGCATTGCTGCCGCTGTCGCTGGCGCTTCTCCTCGCCGGCGGAGGATCGTTCGAGACGGCGCTGGCCTTTACCCTGATCATGGGGGCGTCGCAGGGCATCATCACCATCGTTCGCGGCGCGGTGCCGCTGGCGCTGTTCGGGGCCAAAGGCTACGGCGCGGTGCTGGGCCTCATCGCCACGCCGATCCTGCTCGTCAATGCACTCTCGCCGCCTGGATACGCGCTGATCATCGACACGTGGGGCAACAGGGTCGGCGAGATGGTGCTGCTCGTATGCTCGCTGCTTGCGGCGCTCGCCATGGAGGCGACGGCCTGGTGGTATCGAAACCGGCAGCGATAGCGACCCGTGGCTTCGAACTGCGGGCGATCAGACGGCGACTTGCGTGCCGACCTCGACCACCCGATCGGTCGGGATCTGGAAATATTCGGTGGCGTCCTCGGATCTGCGCGCGAGCCAGATGAAGAGCCGCTCCTGCCAGCCCGGCATCTCCGACTTCATCGTCTTCTTGAGCGAGCGGCGCGACAGGAAGAAGGACGTCGATGAGAAATCGACGTTGAGGTCCTTCCTGCGGCAGTGGTCGAAAATCTTCGGCACGCTCGGCGTCTCCATGAAGCCGTAGCGCGCGACGATGCGCGTGAAGCCGTCCGCCACCTTCTCGATCTGCACGCGCTCGTGCCGCGGTACGCGCGGCGTGTCCACCGTCTTGATCGAGAGGATGATATTGCGCTCGTGCAGCACGCGGTTGTGCTTCAGGTTGTGCATGAGCGAGGTGGGAGCAAGCGTCGGGTCTGCGGTCAGGAACACGGCCGTTCCGGAAACGCGGTGCGGCGGCTTGGCCTCGAGCTTGCGGATCAGCCAGTCGAGTTCGGCCTCGTTCTTGCGGGTTGCGCGCCGGAGCACCTCCACGCCTTGCACCCAGGTCAGCATGGTGAGGCCGACGGCGGCGCCCACGACCAGCGGGAACCAGCCGCCATCGAGCACCTTGAGCATGTTGGCTAGGAAAAAGACCTGCTCCAGCAGCATCAGCGGCACGATCAGTGCCAGCGCCCGCCACAACGGCCACTTCCAGCACCGCCAGATGACGAAGAACGCCATGGCCGAGTCGATGACCATGGTTGCCGTCACCGACACGCCATAGGCTGCGGCCAGGTCGCTCGAGCTGCGGAACAGGATGACGACGACGACGACGCCAATAAGGAGAAGCTGGTTGACGCGCGGCAGGTAGATCTGACCCTCGACGCTCTCGGAGGTGTGCTGGATCGTGAAGCGGGGCAGAAGCCCGAGCTGCATGGCCTGACGCGTGATCGAGAATGCACCCGTGATGACGGCCTGGCTGGCGATCACGGTTGCCACGGTCGCCAGACACACCATCGGGATCAGCGCCCAGGCCGGATACAGCTTGTAGAAGGGGCTCTCGATCGCCTCCGGGCGCGCAAGCAGCAGGGCGCCCTGGCCCAGGTAGTTGAGCGTGAGCGCAGGGAGCACGAGGCAGGTCCAGGCCCGCTGTATCGGCTTGCGCCCGAAGTGACCCAAATCGGCGTAGAGCGCCTCGGCGCCGGTCACGGCCAGAAACACGAGACCGAGAACCGTCAATCCGATGATGCCGTGGGACGCGAGGAAGCGCGCTCCATAGTACGGGTTGAACGCGAGAAAGATATGCGGGTCGTCGACGATGTGGATCAGGCCGCCGAGAGCAAGCGTCGCGAACCACAAGAGCATGATCGGTCCGAACAGCGCCGCCACGTTCGCCGTGCCATGCGCCTGGACGGCAAAGAGCCCGACAAGGATCACCAGAGTCACGGGAACCACGAAGGGATCGAGCGCCGGGGCGACCAGCTTCAAGCCTTCGACGGCGGAGAGCACCGAGATTGCCGGCGTGAGCACCGCGTCGCCATAGAAGAAGGAGGCGCCCATGACGCCCAGAACGGCAATGAGCGGCGCAGAACGTTGCGCGACGGACTGGCCGAGTGCCATGAGCGCAAAGGTCCCGCCTTCGCCCTTGTTGTCGGCGCGCAGCAGCACGGTCACGTATTTCAAAGTGACGATGAGAAGGAGGGCCCAGAGAATCAGCGACAGCACGCCGATTACGGCCTCGGGCACGCCGATACCGTCCTTGACCGCGTGCTGAACCGCCTCGCGCAAAGCATAAAGGGGGCTCGTCCCGATATCGCCGTAGGCGACTCCCAGGGAGGCCAATGCCAGCGCCCATATCTTTTGCGGCCGGGTCTCGTCGTCGATCTCGGCGCTAGGCGCCATCGCGTATAGTTGGGCCATCAGGCTCCTCGCGCGCAGGGTTGCTGCGCAGCAGCATGCGGGGGCGGCTTATACGCCGGTCGCCAGGGAAGCGGAAGCCCATTCAAAACCAACCCGATCGCCCGGCACAGGCCGGCCGCAGCGCGCACGGCAGTCCGCCCGCAACTTGCAGCTTCAGTTAACGTTGTGCTTCCCCCGTGGTGACAGCTTCCCCTCCGCCACCTCAATCCAAGGAACTCCAGGCACATAGATTCGACCGGATACGCCAATGTCGGGAGCAAATGAGCCGGCTTCAAGGCCACGCGGGAGACGCGGCATTGCGCCTACATCGCCTCGAGCTCGCTGATCATGCCATCGAGGACGTTCAGCCCCATCTGCCAGAACTCGGGCTGCGATGCATCAAGCCCGAACGGGCGCAAGAGTTCCGAATGGTGCTTGGAGCCGCCTGCCTTGAGCATCTCGAAGTACTTGGCAACGAACCCCGGATGCGCCTTCTGGTAGAGCCCATAAAGGGAGTTCACCAGACAGTCGCCGAAGGCATAGGCATAGACATAGAACGGCGAGTGGATGAAGTGCGGGATGTAGGCCCAGAACGTCTCGTAGCCGGCATTGAGCTCGATGCCGTCGCCGAGGCTTTCCTGCTGCACGTCGAGCCAGATGGCATTGAGCTGCTCCGAGGTGAGCTCGCCCTTGCGGCGCTCCTCGTGAACCTTGCGCTCGAACGTGTAAAAGGCGATCTGCCGGACGACCGTGTTGATCATGTCCTCGACCTTGCCCGCCATCAGCGCCTTGCGCTCGCGCGGATCGGTCGTCTCCTCGAGCAGAGCCTTGAAGGCCAGCATCTCGCCGAACACGGATGCCGTCTCGGCAAGGGTCAGCGGCGTGGGCGCCAGAAGCGGTCCTTGCGGCGCAGCCAGCACCTGATGCACGCCGTGCCCGAGCTCGTGTGCGAGCGTCATGACGTCCCGAGGTTTGCCCTGGTAGTTCATGAGGATGTAGGGGTGGGCCGAGGGCACCGTCGGGTGCGAGAAGGCGCCGGGAGACTTGCCTTCGCGCACCGGCGCATCGATCCATGAATTGGCAAAGAAGCGCTTGGCGATGTCGGCCATCTGCGGTGCGAAACCACCGTACGCACGCAGCACGAGCTGTTCCGCGTCGCTCCAGCTGATGACCCGCTCAGACCGCTCCGGCAGGGGCGCGTTGCGATCCCAATAGGCCAGGCGCTCGAGGCCAAGCCACTTGGCCTTGAGCCGGTAGTAGCGGTGCGCGATGCGCGGGTAGGCCTGGCGCACGGCAGCCACCAGCGCCTCCACCACCTCGGGCTCGACGCGGTTCGCCAGATGGCGGCTGTCGGCCACATCCTTGAAGCCGCGCCAGCGGTCGGAGATCTCCTTGTCCTTGGCCAGCGTGTTGGTGATGAGCGTAAAAAGGCGGATGTTGTCCTTGAAGACCTTCGCCAGAGCTTCGGCGCCTGCCTGGCGCTTCTTACGGTCGGCGTTGACGAGGAAGTTGAGCGTCGGCTCCAGCGGCAGCGGTGCGGGCTCGCCGGCGACCTCGAAGCGAAGCGCAGTCATCGTCTCATTGAACAGCCGGTCGAACGCCGACCGGGAGGTCATCGCCTTTTCCAGGAACAGCTTCTCGAGCGTCTCGTCGAGCTGATAGGGCTTCTCCCGGCGCAGATCCTCGAGCCAGGGCTTGTACTTGGCGAGCTCTGGTGTGCCGAGCGCCACGGCCAGATCGCCGTCCTCGATCTTGTTGAGCTCGAGCTCGAAGAACAGCAGATCCGAGGAGATCGCCGTCAGTTGCTCCTGCACGTCGCCATAGAACTTGGCGCGCTCGGGATCGGACGTGTTGGCGGCGTACAGCAGCCCGGCGTAGGAGCCGAGGCGCCCCACGAGGTCGCTCAGGCTCTCGTAGGCAGCCACCGCCTCGGCCAGCGCGGTCCCGTTGCGGCCGAGCGCGACGAGGCGACCCTGGTATCGCGCATTCAACTCTTTGGCCAAACGCTTGGCGCGCTCCAGGTCGCTGGCGACGGCCTTGGATCTCGGCCCCGGATACAGGTCCGACAGGTCCCATTCAGGCATAGGCCCGAGCTGAGGAGACATCGACGCTCCAGCGATCTCGGCCGAGCCGGGGGCTCCGCGATCCGCCAATCGTTTGCCAATCATCATGATCTCCTGGCCAATCCTCGATCAGGCTTGCGGCGTACATATCCGTTGCGAACCGTTCAAGGCGGGCACACGGCAATCCTGCGCTTCAACGCACATGCCGCCGAAAAGCGCCAGCCCGGATCGTGCCGAAACGAAACATTTACCGGTCTGCGGCAGTCTGTCCCGGGTTGAGACCCGTGTGTGGCCGCCTGTCCGATCCAGGGTCAAGCCCAGAATCGGCCCCGGCACAATCGGTTTTCGTTGAGTCAGTTCAAACAGTTTCAGTTGCGTGAGTAGAGCAGATGCCCAAGCGCGTCCTCATTGTCGACGATGATCCGGCCCAGCGCCGCATTCTCGAAGAGACGATCAAGCGTCTCGGTTACGAGACCAAGACGGCGCAAGGCGGCGAACAGGCCTTGCACATTCTGGAAGGACCCGACCACGGTGCCGTTTCACTCGTCCTGCTGGACCTCGTGATGCCAGGCCTCGACGGCATGGCCGTGCTCGAGCGCATCGGGACCAAACCCGGCATGCCGCCCATCATCGTCCAGACGGCGCATGGCTCCATCGATGCTGCCATCAATGCCATGCGCGCTGGCGCCGTCGACTTCGTCGTCAAGCCGGCGAGTGCCGAGCGCCTCGACGTCTCCATCAAAAGCGCTCTCAAGATCGAGGCGCTGGCGGTCGAGATCACGCGCATCAAGAAGCAGGCCGAAGGCACGCTGACGTTCGCCGATCTGGTGCTGCGCGGCGAGTCCATGCAGCGCGTCATCGCGCTCGGCCGTCGCGCCGCGGCATCGCATATCCCGGTCCTCATCGAGGGCGAGTCGGGGGTCGGCAAAGAGCTGATCGCCCGCGCCATCCAGGGTGAGAGCGATCGCGCCGGAAAGCCCTTCATCACCGTCAACTGCGGCGCCATCCCCGAGAACCTCGTCGAAAGCATTCTGTTCGGACACGAGAAGGGATCGTTCACCGGGGCCGCGGACAAGCGCATCGGCAAATTCCAGGAGGCCGACGGCGGCACACTTTTCCTCGATGAGGTGGGCGAGCTCCCGCTCGACGCCCAGGTCAAGCTGCTGCGCGCGCTGCAAGAGGGCGAGATCGACCCGATCGGCGCCAAGCGGCCCGTCAAGGTCAACTTCCGCCTGATCTCGGCGACCAACCGGGACATGATCCAGCTCGTCAAGGAAGGCAAGTTCCGCGAGGATCTATACTATCGGCTCAACGTCTTCCCGATCTGGGTGCCGCCGCTGCGCGAGCGCGTCGAGGACATCCCTGAGCTCGCACGCCACTTCCTCGCCCGCTTCGCGGCGGAGGAAGGCAAGCGCATCACATCGCTGCGCGAGAACACCATCGAGCTGCTGCGCCGATACTCGTGGCCGGGCAACGTGCGCCAGCTCGAGAATGCCGTGTTCCGTGCGGTCGTCCTTGCCGACAGCACCGAGCTGACGATCGCCGAGTTTCCGCAGATTGCCGCACACGTCGAAGGCTTCGAGGCGGAGGTCCCGAAGGCCCCGGCACCGGTGGCAACGAGGCCGGCCTACACCGGCCCTGCACTGCTCGGAGCCGAGAACACGGTCCCGCGCACGCTGGAGGTCGGCGGCGGCAGCGGCGGCGGCAAAGGCTCGCTCGGCATTCCTGCGGTCGACGAGGCGGGAGAGATCCGCACGCTCGAGGCCATGGAAGCGGACATGATCCGCCTAGCGCTCGGCCGCTATCGCGGGCACATGACCGAGGTCGCCAAGCGCCTCAAGATCGGCCGGTCGACGCTGTACCGCAAGATGCGCGACTACGGTCTGGAGGAGCGGCCGAACTGATCACGTAACATTGTAACGCGTCATTGCAAATTCGCCACAGATGCGGGAAAGCTTGAGTGCTGTCCCACGTTAGGGTAGGTGCGAGTAGTCAAGCGGCAGGCCGGTGAGATAACTTGCGCGCTTTGCTCAAAGGAAAAAAATCGGATGCGTACAACATTGCGTGCGGCCGTCACGGTAGCTGCGGCTCTCGCCCTTTCACCTCCCGCCTTCGCAGCTGAAAAGGACGCATCCGATCAGGTCGTCGCAAACGAGATCAAAAGCGACACGCTTTCCGGCAACAGCGGGGCTACACAGGCTGACGCGAACCCGACACCGCAGAGCGAAGCCAAGCCCGTCTTCGAGGACCCGTTCACGGTCGCGATGAAGGCCAAGCTGGCGGCGACACCGACGCAATCGGGCGCCCGCGACAAGGCCGAGCGGGCAGCGCTTTCGGAGTTCTATGCCGCCCGGCAATATCAGCCGCTGTGGGTCGCTTCGGCATCGCTAACGCCGAAGGCGCAGGCCGCCATCAACGAGATCAACGCCGCCGACGACTGGGGCCTCAAAGCGTCGGACTTCGTGCTGCCGACGGTTGCAGCATCGGCGACGCAAGACGAGCTCGCCGATGCCGAGGTCAAGCTCGGGGTGGCCGTGCTCAAGTATGCACGCTTTGCGCGCGGCGGCCGGCTGGACCCTGCCGCGCTGACCAAGTACCTGGATCGCACGCCGCCGCTGCTCGAGCCTAAACTCGTGCTCGAGCAGATTGCTGCCGCCGAGGCACCCGACGCGTATCTGCGCGGCCTGCATCCAAAGCATCCGCAGTTCGAGCGCCTGCGCCAGGTGTACCTGACGATGCGCAAGTCATCGGGAGTGGTGGTCAACGCGCCCAGAATACCGGACGGTCCCAAGCTCGAGCTCGGCGCACGCCATCGGCATATTGCGCTGGTGCGCCAGCGTCTTGGCATCACCCCGACGCTCGAGGACGAGAACTTCTACGACGACGCTTTGGCCAGGGCGGTCTCGGAGTTCCAGGCAAAGCATGGCCTGAAGCAGACCAACGGCGTCATCAATGCGCCGACACGTCAGGCGTTGAATGCCGTCGAGCGAGGCAGCGCCAGGCGCATCCTGTCCAACATGGAGCAGTGGCGCTGGATGCCCGAGGACCTCGGCGACTACTACGTCTGGGTCAACATCCCCGAGTTCACGATACGCGTCGTCGAGAACGGCCGGGTGATCCATGGCGAGCGTATCGTCGTCGGCAAGGTGGACTCGCAGACGCCGATCTTCTCCGATCAGATGGAGCAGGTGATTTTCCACCCGTTCTGGGGCGTGCCCGACTCGATCAAAAAGAACGAGCTGCAGCCGAACCTGGCTGCCGGCGGATCCATTCTCGCCCGCCAAGGCCTGCGCGTGCAGTACCGCGGCCGCGACGTCGACCCGGAGTCCGTCGACTGGCGCGCCATCGACATGCGGAACGTGCACATCTATCAGCCGCCCGGCCCGAGCAATGTGCTCGGCGTCGTCAAGTTCCGCTTCCCGAACAAGCACGACGTGTATTTCCACGATACGCCGCAGAAGCATCTGTTCCAGGCTTCGGTTCGCGCCTTCAGCCATGGCTGCATGCGCGTCCAGAACCCTGTGCGGCTGGCCGAGCTGATCCTCGGCCACGACAAGAACATGGCAAGCGATCGTGTTCGCGGGCTCGCCTCCTCCGGCGCGCCGAAAGACAATCAGGTCAATCTCACGCACAAGATTCCGGTGCACATCACGTACTTCACAGCCATGGTCGACGATCAGGGCCAGGTCAGCTACCGGAACGACATCTACGGTCACGAGGAGCGGATCGCACTGGGCCTCGAGGGCAAGATGAACCTCATTGCCAAGGTGCCCGAGCCGAAGGCGCCTGCGCGCAGGGAAGCATCGTACGGGTACGCGAAATCCGATACGCCAGCGTGGATGCGCAGCCTGTTCAACTGGTAACGCGCGGGTAGCGCGGACCCGACGCGCGGGAGCGGACAGCTACGACCGGTTCGCCCCACCATGGCTCTGAGAAACCGCCTGCTGCCCCGATATTGCCGCAGACCCAGGTTACCAACCGTTAATCTCGGGACCTTAACCATATCACGTTGAGGTTCCGGGATTTTCCGCCGGTGCACGCAGGGGTGTGCGCATCGGGCCGGAGGGGAAGGCCGGAGCAACCGGCGCGGATTCGACGAGCGACGGGGGATGCAGCTGGTGTCGCGTATCCGATGGCTCCTCGCGGGAGCCACCATTCTCGGCGTCTCGCTTACGATGAGTGCGTCGAGCATCGTCGCATACTCGGACGGCGACCGCGTCATCGCGCTTTACAACATCCATACCGGTGAAACCGCCTCGATCCTCTATAAGAGGGGAGACAAATACGTTGCCTCGGGCCTCGAGAAGGTCAATTGGATGCTGCGCGACTGGCGCCGCAACGAGACAACGAAGATGGACCCGGAGCTCGTCGATCTGCTCTGGGAAATGCATACCGAGCTAGGCTCCAAGGAGCCGATCCACATCATCTCCGGCTATCGCTCGCGCAATACCAACGAGATGCTGCGCAGGACGGTCGGCGGCCAGGCGAGCCAGAGCCGGCACATCCTCGGCAAGGCAGCCGACGTCCAGTTTCCTGACGTGCCGCTGAAGAACCTTCGATATTCGGCGCTGATCCGCGAGAGGGGTGGCGTCGGCTACTATCCGACCTCGGCAGTTCCGTTTGTCCACGTCGATACGGACCGCGTGCGCGCATGGCCGCGCCTGCCGCGCTACGAGTTGGCGCTGCTGTTCCCGCAAGGCCGCACGCAGCACATGCCGATCGACGGCAGTCCCATCTCGAAGGAGGATGTGCGCATCGCTCGCGAGCAGCATCGGGACTTGGCGATGCAGATCGCCGAGTTCCGCAACTGGCGCCATCAGCCCAAGGTACCCTACGCCGTGGCCGAGGCTGCCGGCAGCTCGAGCAAGACGGGAACGTCGTCGCAAGTCGCCTCGCTCGCCCCGTCTTTGCCCACAGCCCTTGTGGAGCGTCCTCGGCCCGCGGTCGATCCGCGCCTTCCCGGAGTTGCAACGCCATCGGCCAGCGAGCGCGAGCGCCTGACGGAGCTTGCGGCATTGGCCAGCCTGGAGCCGAAGCTGATCTCCGGTCCCGTGCCGGTTTCGCGCCGCCGTCCGAGCAACACGTTGGCGAGCCTCACCGGCGATCCGATGCCGAGCATCGCCAGCCTGCTCGCGCGCGATACGGAGGCGAGCGAGGGCAGGCGCATGGCGGCGATCGATCCGCGCGCGGGTACCGGGTCTGAGCCCGGCGGCCGCTTCGGCTGGGGTAGCGGCTGGGTCAGCGCGCCGGCCTACGACGAGGAGCACCCGGAGGAGCTGTCCTACCGCCCGTTCCCGATCGGCCCGCTGCTGACCACATCGGCGAAGGACAACGTGTTCGGCGAGCTCGTGCACCACGACGTGGCCCGCACGCTGGACATGCTGGATCAGCCCGCCAGCATCCTGCCGCTGCGCTTCCGTCCGGGAGAGCAGACGGCGCAGCTCATGTGGGCGCAGGAGTTCCGGGGCGACCCGGTGGGGCTCGCAAAGCTGTTCGAGGCGCAGGCGAACGACCCGGGAGCGCCGCACTTGCAGAACCGGTCCGTG